>DJFX01000047.1:22321-22694 GCA_002432635.1 Halothiobacillaceae bacterium UBA5861
TAATCTAACCCGCTACGAAGAGGATTCTGATGCCAATGGCGCCGCTGATTACATCACCATCACTCAATACAATGACCAGGGCAAGCGAACCGAGCATACAATCGGCTATGATGCCAATGGCACCACAAACCGCATCACAACCTATCAGTACAATGCCCAAGGCAACCTAACTCGCGTGGAATCGGACGCTGATGCCAATGGCACCACAGATCTCATCACAACCTATCAGTACAATGCCCAAGGCAACCTAACTCGCGAGGAATCAGACGCTGATGCCAATGGCACCACAGATCGCATCCTAACCTATCAGTACAATGCCCAAGGCAACCTAACTCGCGAGGAATCAGACGCTGATGCCAATGGCATCGCTGAT
>DJFX01000047.1:22933-47844 GCA_002432635.1 Halothiobacillaceae bacterium UBA5861
TAATCTAACCCGCTACGAAGAGGTTTATGATGCCAATAGCACCACTGGTCGTATTATCGACACCTTACAATACGATGCTCAGGGCAACCTAACTCGCGTTGAATACGATGCAAACGCAGATGGCACGGTGGACGCCATTAAGCATTACACCTACGCTCCGTCCGGATGGGGCAACTTAGGTATGAGGATGAATCCAGAAATTCATAGGGCCACTCGCGCTGAAGAATACTGATGCAGATGGCACGGCACGCATCGCACCTACGCTCCGGCCGGAGGAGGCCTGGTACATACTCTTGGTGAGGAAGCTAAAATAATGTCAGAAATAGGCTTCCCTAATGATACCCACCCGGCTCAACGCTGGGTGAACTCTCGCCGCAAGATATGCCTTTATCTTTTGTGATAAAACCGCAGCCCACACACCCGATGTGATTGTTCTACTCACACAAAGGAATGAGCACTATTGCCTGTTAACCCATTAGGGCGGAAGCTTATAATATGGCCCACTCTGCCTTCTGAATGGAATGCCCACTGAATATGCGATTTTGCGTCATCCTCATCTTTTGCCTGACCTCGGCATGTACCACCGTTCGTTTTAATGAGCGTGAGCGACTGCAACAGTTCGACATGCAATTTGACCCAGACCCCTTACAGGCAACCGTGGAAAGCCATGTGCACAATCCTCGTCAGGGCGCGGCAGGGATCTTCTCCAGTGGCGGGGGGGGAGGCTGTGGGTGCTATTAATCAAGAAGCGCATTTGGCATGTTGCCGGTTTATTGGCCACCATACTGGCCTGTTCAAACCAAGCCACAGCGGCTGTACCAACGGCCGCCGAACTGGATGATGTCTTCGCCATCAAGTTGCTGGCCTATGAGCAAGAAGACAGCAACGGCAAAGGCGGCAACCCGAATCTGTCAGAAGACGCAACCATTTACGAAGGGATTGCCCTGTTAAAACGCCGTGTTTCGGATACAGATTTATTAAAAGTTCAAGGGCTTTGGGATCAGGTAACCGCTGCTTCGTATGACGACGCTAAAAACAAAGCAGAGATTGTCTCCGGTGCAACCGGCTACAACCCAGGACGCTGGGGAGTCGATGTGGGTTGGACGCACGAGATGGCGCTGTTCGACCTCTCTCTTAATGCAGGCTATGGTCAGGAATTCGCCTACCGGGCGCACAATATGGGTTTTGGCCTGAGCCGCACCCTGGCGGAAGGCAGCACTCAGTTCACCCTGGATTTTCAATCCTTTAACGACGTGATCCGCGTGATCCGCTGGGACGGCACGCAAGAGCCGAACGACCGGCGCAAAACTCGCACGACGAATATCGGCCTCGTCCAAACACTTACCCCGCTGTCCGCCTTGAATATTGGCTGGTCACACACGGAGCAATCCGGCTTCCTCGCCACATCATTTAATTCCGTGCTGGTCGGAGAAGACCGCCTGTATGAGTCTGTACCCGACACACGTCGGCGCGATGCATTGTCTATCCGCTATAAGCACGCACTTAATGAAGATGTCATTCAACTGGGCTACGGTATTTATCAGGACGACTGGGGAATTGACAGCTCAACGCTTGAATTACGCTATATCTATGCTGTCAGCGAGATGATCACCCTTGAACCCCATTACCGCTTTTATACCCAAACTGCGGCGGACTTTTTTGCCCAAACATTCGAAAGCTCTGACGACTTTATGACCTCAGACCCTGATTTAGGCGCATTTGATACCCACTCCACGGGCCTTCTCATGCGTTTTTTTCATCAGCGTGTGTTCGGCTACGATAATGTGACGTATGACTTCAGCCTCAATTACAGTCAGCGCAGTGATGACTTAAACTTCTACTGGATAACATTCGGAGCCTCATTCCCATTATGAAAACCCTGCGTTTTATCCTAATCACCCTGCTTTGCTGCGCGTGCTATCTACCCGTGGCCAAGGCCGCTAAAAAAGCGCCACACTTTTCTGCACCAACGCTATCAGGCCCCGAGCTGGCCTTCGAGGCACAAGCACCCGCTTTATTGATCTTCTGGGCTTCCTGGTGTGGTAGCTGTCTGGCTGAAATTCCCAAGCTTAAAGGGCTCAACGACAAGTGGGGGCACGCCATTCAATTTATCGGAGTGAATGTCAACAAACACCCCAAGGATGGCGCGAAAACCGCCCAAGTCTATGCAATCCCTTACCCTTCTGTGTCTGACCCAGCGCTTGAAATCGCAGATCAATTTAATGTTCAGGGCACGCCCACGCTGATCGCAGTCGACCGGCATGGCCATATCATTTACCAAACCCATCGTGTTGACAAAAAACTGGCTGACACACTTGAAGCCCTTACGTTTTAGCGCCATTCTACTTTTTTGCGGGCTGTTGACCAGCCTGCCCGCTCTGGCCACGAGCCCTGGCCTCGACTTTCCGAGTGACCAAGCTAAAGTCACTCACAGTGAAGCGCTGATGGGCACACGCGTGGATTTTACCGTGTACTCAGAAGACAAAGTTGCCGCTCACGCCGCGATTGAAGCCGCCGTCGCCGAAATCCAGCGCCTTACCCATCTTGTCTCTGAGTGGGTACCCGACAGTGAAATTTCCAAGATCAATCGGGCGGCTGGCAAACGGGCCGTGGTCGTTTCCAAAGAAGTTTACCGCCTTATCGACGAAGCAGTAAAAGTCAGCACCATTACTCAGGGAAAGTTTGACATCACCTTTGCCGGTGCCGGAAAACTCTGGGATTTCCGCCAACGTATCATCCCGCCCCCCGAGAGAGTTGCAGCCGCACGGCAGTATATCGACTACCGCCAAATCGCACTGAACCCCAAAAACCGGAGTGTCCTGCTCCAAAAGGAGGGGATGAAAGTCGGCTTAGGGGGTATTGCCAAAGGTTACGCGATCGACCGGTCTGCTCAGATTCTGACGCAGCACGGGTTTGTGGATTTTGCAGTCAATGCAGGCGGGGATTTGTACGTTAGCAGTGGCGCCTCACAAAAGCCGTGGCGTATTGGCCTTCAGGCACCCCGCGATCGGCAAGCTCTGCTGGCAATTCTGCCCGTTGCTAACGTCGCCATCGCAACGTCGGGTGATTACGAACGTTTTTTTATCCAGGACGGCAAGCGCTATCACCACATTCTCGACCCGGCAACGGGCTACCCGGCAGAGGCTTGCCAGAGTGTGACGATTGTTGCACAGCGCGCCTACCTTGCCGATGCTTTGGCAACCGGCATTTTTGTCCTCGGTCCACATGCCGGCATGCCGTTGATCGAAGCCTTACCCGATGTGGAAGCATTAATTGTTGGGCATGATGGTGCAATCACGCTTTCTAGCGGGTTGACGGCCAAGCTGGCGAAAACCCATCCGGGTGGATGATATCCCCCGATGTATGCCCAAATATCCGGCTAATCGATCAGTTGTACCAAGCCGTTGAATACAAGTTCGCTGTAACTGACGACACCCACTACCTTGCCTTCTTTGATCACCGGCGCATTGGATAACCCAAAGCGATTGAACAGCCGGGCACAATACCGAACATCCAACTCCGGATCGACCGGAACAACGGGTTTCGACATGATCTCATATACATTCACCCGGTCGGGCGCCTTGTCTTTTGCCAGCACTTTTTTCACAATATCTGACAACAATATAAGCCCATAGGCATCGTGCTCATCCCGTTTTTTAACGATGGCCATTTCGCTCTTGTGTGCCTGCATTTCACGCAGCGCATCCTTGACCGTAACCAGGCCTTCGATTTCTAAAGGCTGCTCACGCATGACATCCCGCACTTTGATGACTTTTTGCTTGATCACAGCATGTCCTCCACTTCCTGAGTGATTTTCTCTGCCTGATGCACGACGCCAACGGCGTCTTCTACATCGACCTGAAACGCGATGCCCGTGCCTGGTTTGGAATCGAACTCACCAACCTGGCCAATCTCCTCGAGAATATGGCGGCTTAAGTGCTCTTCAACCAAAAACAGAATGACGTCACGCTGCGTTTCCAGGGAAAGCCCAAAAAATGTCTTGGTCTTTTTGAGCCCTTCACCCCGTGCGTTGTTAATCACTGTCGCGCCCGTTGCGCCCGCTTTACGTGCAGCATCCATGACGGCATCGGTTTTGTCATCTTCAACGAAGACCATAATCATTTTAAAGTGCATGTTTTGACCTCATACAGGCTCTATTGACTCTGCGCGGTGTCTCTTTTTTCCCGCGCCCTCTTAATATAAGTTGTTTTAAGTTCCGACAACTGTGCATACGCCATGACCGACATGATCGGAAACAAGCTGGCAAACGCAATCAAACCAAATCCATCAATCAAGGGGTTTCTCCCCGGCACAGTTTCTGACAACCCCAGCCCTAACGCAGCAACGAGCGGTACGGTCACGGTCGATGTCGTCACGCCACCAGAATCGTACGCCAGCGGAATAATTAACTTGGGCGCAATAGATGTTTGTATGACAACAATGATGTAGCCGGCAATAATGTACCAATGAATCGGATCACCCACGACAATCCGGTAACAGCCCAGTGAAATTCCCACGGCCACACCAATGGCCACTGCGATGCGCAGGCCCCATACGCCAATGGCCCCGCCCGATACGGTATTGGCCTTAATGGCCACTGCAATCAGTGAAGGCTCGGCGATTGTTGTACTGAAACCAATAAAAAATGCGAATAAGTACACCCAGTAATAATCACGCCAGTTAATTGCCGCAATGGCATCGACACCGGCGCTGGCCGCTTGGATGAAATCCGGATTAGTCAGCTGCTCGGCCATGAGACGGCCGAGTGGGAACAAGCACCACTCCAGGCCGAGAAGAAAAAAGGAGAGGCCCACCAGTACCCAGGCAAACCCCATCAAAATTTGCCCAAGATTCGCCGGCTTCTTCCGAATCACGAAAAATTGAAAACCAAAAATGATCGCTGCGATGGGTAATACATCCAGCACTGTGCCGACCAGGGTTTCTGTCAGGTCCATTAAGATATTCATCAGATAATCATTCCATAGGCCATCACAAAGATCATGGGTGTCAACGATGCGAAAGCAATCAGACCAAAACCATCAATCATGGGATTCCGTCCCCGAATTGAAGAGGCCAGCCCCACTCCCAAAGCCGTCACCAGAGGCACTGTAATCGTTGAAGTCGTCACCCCACCTGAGTCATAAGCGATGCCAATGATCTCTTTCGGTGCAAAAAAGGTCATAATGACCACGATGATGTAACCGCCGATAATGATCCATTGGATTGGCCAACCTTTAAGAATACGTATCACGCCGACGACAATCGCGATCCCCACTGAAAATGCCACCGTGATGCGCAACCCCGTGGCATACTCTTCTTTGGCAGCAGCTGTGGCCTGAATCATATTGCCGTTAGCCGCCACGTCTGCTGCCTCTGCCGCAACAGCGATTAAGGCAGGCTCTGCAACCGTCGTCCCAAAGCCCAACGCAAAAGCAAATACAATCAACCAAAATGCACTGCCTTTGCGAGCAAAAGCGTTGGCCATAGACTCACCGATAGGAAACAAGCCCTGCTCAAGCCCATGAATAAAAAACGTCAACCCGAGTACAACAAAGAGCACTCCGACTAATAATTGAGTCACATTTGGCAACGGCTGTTGCAATACTGCGAGCTGGAAGAAAAGAATGACTAATACAATAGGCAGTAAATCACGAAAGCTACCCAGCATAGACTTCGTTAAATTGAGAAGCGTTCCTTTCACCACACATTCCATTTTTACGGATATTTAAAGCATAGCCGCTCCCTATCCAAACGATAACAACAGCTGCTTTGAAGCAGGTCAAACCTGAATGATTAGAAAATGAAGCAAAGCTTATACCAGCCAAAATACCGTCTATTGAAAGAAGACCGCTATCAATAGCTAGCCTGTCATTTCCTGTCGGATCTATTTTGAGCCGTGCGTGAATACCGCCACTCACGTCGCAAAATGATTAAAAAGACGCTCCCCATTAGTAAGCCCACGAATACGCCAACAAAAATTGAAAAGTCATAAAAGTAGCGATCCTGTTTGGGGTCATAAACTGTACAAAATAACTTGACTTGCTTAGCCAGCTTGGAGAAAAAATTGTCCTCCAGCTTTTCACCAAAAATCAGGGCCTTCAGTGGCTCAACAAAATGGGGCGTTTGCGGCAGATTGCCATACACCTGCCGGACAACTTTGCCATGACGATCAAGAATCGTCGCCTGAATGAGGTGATCAAACCCTACAGCACTTTTGACAAAAATAAAGCCCAGTTCATGGCTCAAGGCCTGAATAACGCCTGGACCCGCCGCCAGGAAAAACCAATTATCTGCCCCCGCGTACTGTGCCTTGGCAAAGTGCCCCATGGCTTCTGGCGTATCCCGAGCAGAATCAAAACCAATGGTCAGCACATTAAAGCTGTCGGCCCCTAAAACATCACGGGCTTTCATAACAACTTTGTGCAAGTTTTGGGTTGTCATGGGGCAAATGTGATAGCAACTGGTGTAGATCATACTGATCACGAGTGGTTTATCCCGAAACTGGTGCAAGGAAACAGGCTGCCCCAGGCTATCGGTCAGAGGATAATTACCCACGATATTCCCAAGAGCGGATTGACTCACCGCCAATGCTTCTTCCGTACTAAACGTTTGGATTTGATCACGCTCGCCCTTTGCGGATTCCACATTGGCCAGCACCCACTGGGGACCGAACAAACAAAACAAAAGGAGATATCGCCAACTGATTTCGAAAGCTGCCTTCATGCTGATCAATATGCCGCTTGTGAGCATTGTCCTAAGTAAGCTGATCCAGAAAGGCTCCCAAAAGCACTGCCGTTAACTGCACCAGGGAACCCAAAAAGCAACCTTTTGCCGTTTTGATGCCGGGGTCGGCCAGAAGCCGCACACTTTTGTAGATAAAATAACCCCCACCTAATGCAGCACAAACCAGGTAAATATTCCCCAAACCCAGCTCCCAAAACAAGGGCATGAGTGAAACGCCTACCAACAAAACCGTATTCACCAAAATGACTTTTGCAGCCCGCTCATCCCCAACAACAACAGGGAGCATGGGCACCTTGGCCTGTTCATAATCTTGATGCAATGCAATCGCCAAGCTCCAGAAGTGAGGCGGCGTCCATAGAAATAAAACCAGTGCAAGTAGCAGTGATGCAGGGGCTAAGTACGGGTCGGCAGCTGCGGCGCCTGCCAGCACAGCAAAACTGCCGGCAGCCCCGCCGATAACAATATTCCACACACTGCGCCGCTTTAGCCATAAGGTATAGATGACGCCATAAAAAAAGGCGCCTAAAAACAAATGAACAGACACAGCAAAGTTAAAAACCCATGCTGCGATCAACATGGAAAAAGCAAGCAGTCCGACAATCACAAATAACCAATATTTACTGTGTTGAAAGTGCCCTGCGGCAAATACCCGATTCTGCGTCCGCTTCATGAGTGCATCGAGATCCTTCTCGGCGTATTGGTTAAACGCTCCGGCACTCGCAGAAGAGGCCAAGACCAAACAAGCCAGCAAAATCATTTCCGGCATGCTCAACGCTGCACCCGGTGTTACGGCAAATCCTGCCATTGCCGTGAATGCCATCATGACACCAATACGTATTTTAAATAAATCAATGAGCTGCGCGATCATAATAGCTTACTCTTTAAGCACCTTAACCCTAGAAAAGAAAGCCCTAAATCAGCGTAGGGCTTTCTCCCTGGTCGGCGCTTAACTCATTCCCCATGTCTCTGCCAAGTACTTCCAGTTAATGAAGTAGTACACAACAAAGGCAATCAAAAAGACACCGGCAAGCAGCAGGGTCCCTGAAATCGCATTACCTGAGCGATGCAAGGTGACATATTGTGCTTCGGTGGGTGGCGTGGCGACCATAACACGGGGAAACTTTTCTTCTTGCCCCACCTTTTTGCCAAAGAGCAAGGTGCCGACAATAATCAAGCAGAACATGCCTCCACCAATCGCCGCGAGCACCACACTTAAGCCATTTAACGACATTAAAGCCATGGCTGATGACGGGAACTCATAAGGAAAGCTGCTACTTGTGAAAGCAGCATCCCAATGACGTCGTGGCAGTCCTAAGGTGCCTGCACCCATCATAAAGACAGATACGCCAGTCATACCCAGACCAAAAATATAAGGCTGCCATTTACACCAGGACGTTAAGATCAGTTCGCGCCGAAACAGTACAGGGACTAACCAGTAAGTAATACCCATAAAGGCAAGTGTGGTACCTAAGACGACGGTTGCATGAAAATGTCCCGGAACATAAAGCGTATTATGCACAATCAAATTCAGCTGCTCTGCGCCCATCATCACCCCGGAAATCCCCCCGAGAAACCCAAACCCAACAATCGAAATCATGGTTGATGAAAAGACAGGATTACCCCAAGGTGCTTTACGCAACCACTCAAACAGCCCGTTCGTGTAGCCACGTGCTCTTTGGGCAGCCTCCATGGAGCCGGGAACAGTCAGACCGTGCACCATACTGGCCATAACTGCTAGGTACATGGCATAGCTGGTGTTGAATATTTTCCACTCTGTTCCAACCCCCGGATCCACCAGCAAATGATGCGCACTGGCAATTTGAAGGACAGCAATGTAGAGCACAAAAGCAAATCGGCTGACTTTTTCAGACAAAGGTTTGGCGCCAAATACCAGTGCACCGACCATGTACCAGACTGTCACATGCGTTGCGACATTGATCTGCTGTGAGGAATGCCCGAAGGCCCACCAGATCAAGCGGTATACACCCGCATCAATGTTGCTTACGTACCCCAGCTGCCACAACAATGTGGGCACTAAAATAATCGCCCCAGAGGCAATGGTGAAAATCGCGATAATACAAGCTGTTAGCCCGCCGAATGTCACCAGAGGAATAGAACCTTCATAGGTTTTTTCCTTTTTGGCAATCACCAGGGTTCCGAGAAAAATAAAACAGCCGATCAACGCACCAACGGCGAATAGTATCAAGCCCAGATAAAATGCCCAGTGCGCGGGCATCGGTGCATAAGAAGTCATCATCACCGCGGAGCTCAACGACCACACCGCATAGTTATTAACCAAGGCCCCAATCACCATCAACAAAAAGGCGAGATACCCCAGTTTTGGTGTTGCCAGGCGACACCCCAAAACCACCGACGACACAAAATACAAGGCTGCAATTTCAAAGAAAATAATCCAGAAAATTAAGACGTTAATGCCATGCGATGTCAACGTTGTATAAAAATCCTGAGGCCCCAGCAAGTGAACTTCCGGCCAGCGCGTTAGGCCCACACCGATCCCCATGATTCCACCTACCAGGAGAAAGACAACTGCCGCCACAGCGTTCAGTTTAATTAATGTTTCAGCTGGCCCGTGGAACCGTAGCCCCGTATCGGGGCAGGTCCTGAAAATAGCGTTATTTGTCACGACTACCCCTCCTTACTCAACAACGTAAATTTTACCCACCATGTTATGGTGGTTGATGCCGCAGTACTCGTTACAGATAACAGAGTACTCGCCTGTCGCATTGGGTGTGATTGTCAGCACGTGTTCATATCCTGGCAACACCTGGATATTCAGATTCGCAGGTTGCAGAGAAAAGCCGTGATTCCAATCGATTGAGTTCAAGTGAAGACGGTAACTCTGGCCTTGCTTAAGCTCCAGAATCGGCCACCAGTCCCACAAGCGCGCCACCATATAAATATCTTCACCCGCCGGAGGTGCAACCACTGGGAACTGGCGATCCCCTTCTGTTCTTACCGTATACTGATCCACAAAGGCCTGAGTTTTTTCCATATACCTTTGTGGCGTGGTTCGGTAAGTTTCTGTCGATAAATTCTGTTCACCAAAAATATGCCAGAGCGGCATCATCAAGGTCAGAATAATGCCCCAAATAACAACAATAAAGATCCAGATCAATTCTGCCCGGTCAATCGGCTTTTTCCACCAGACTTTTTGATCAGGAGGCGATAAACTGGTCATTGCCATACCCTCAACTAGATTCGTTATTTATCAAATAAAAGCGCACGATTAATTGGCGATAGGAATGGAAACAATCTCCACAATTCCCCAAATAATGTACGTCACCGTTGGAATGGCGATGCCAATAAACAGTAAGAGAAACGGGTTATCAATTAGCTGTTGCATAATAGGAATTTTTTCTTCTTCTTGATCATTTTCATTCATTTTAAATGCCCTCATTTTTCCGAAAGCCCATCAATAAAATATTATTTTTTGATTTTCCTCAGCGCAGCGTTTCACTGCCCAAAGGCTTGTGGTTAAGCATGAAAGAGTTGCTAACCCTCCTCCTTGACATAAGTCAACTTACGCACTTATTTCGTGCGTCAAAAAACTATCTCAGCAATGACCTCCTGACCTGCTTTGAGTTGAAAATAATTTCTGTAACCACTTGATTTTCAACATCATAAATAACTCCCCAGTAATCATCCCCACCACCGCAGACATTGATGGCCGATGTCCGCCAGTCTTCAACATCCACCTCTTTCCAAACCTTGCTTCCACGCTGTCGCTCGATGCTGGCTTTTCGGGCATCTTTGCGAAAACCATTGATATAAATGTAAGGTCGGCGCAAGACCTCAAAAGCGATGTACTGCCGGTAATAATCACTGAATTCAAAGTCGGCTTTTTCACTGTTCTTTAACGGCTTCTGCAGCATATCTGGCATTAACTCGTCAACCTCATTCACGAGGCTTTCACTCAATTCCCGGTGCCCGGTAATAAAAGTGGGTGTCATTCTTGAACATTGATCCAACGCTGTTTTGACATGAAACGGATCAGAAATAATGACGTAATCTTTCACCGAATGATTTTCATTAGCGTGGACAAACGGGACCATCGCAGCATAAAAAACTAAAAGCATAAAAAATTTCATTTCAAACCACCTCAGCGGAACAAATGTAGGTAAAAATTTACACATCACTATTTAATCAAACACCACGGTATCTCACTCTCACTTGATCGATATCAAGGAAAGGAGAAATCCCTCTGTTTCACAATGTGGCTCACTTAACCGTAGAAGGACAACCGCAGAGGACTCCGCCATGAAAAAAAGTAAAAATCTTTATGCCTCACTCTTGAGTGCTGCCATCATCCTGGCAATCAACGGACCACTGAACGCCGCCACAGAGAAGCACCCTGGCGGCGAGGTAAGCGGCAGTTATGAAGGCGCCCCCACAACCATCGATCCGGGCCAAGCGAAAAACATGATCACCTCCGAAGGTCCCCCAATGACGATGGAAGAGTTCGAAGTGGGTAAGAAAATCTACTTTGAACGCTGTGCTGGCTGCCATGGTGTATTGCGTAAAGGTGCTACGGGGAAACCCTTAACTACCGACATCACCCGGCCGAAAGGCACGGACTTTTTAAAGGTCTTCATCAACTTCGGATCACCGGCCGGCATGCCGAACTGGGGTTCCTCGGGCGAACTTTCAGAAAAAGAAATCGACATTATGGCCCGCTATCTCCAGCATGAACCCCCAATTCCTCCTGAGTGGGGACTGGCCGAGATGAAGAATACCTGGAAGGTACAAGTTCCGCCTGAAAAACGCCCCACCAAGAAGATGAATAACTACAATATCAGCAACATCTTCTCCGTCACTCTGCGTGACTCAGGGCAGATCGCCTTACTTGATGGGGATACTTACAAAATCATCAACATCGTCAATACCGGCTATGCCGTTCACATCACTCGGCCTTCAGCATCGGGGCGCTACCTTTTTGTGATTGGGCGTGACGCCAAAATCAACATGATTGACTTGTGGATGGAAACGCCCGATTCCGTCGCCGAAATCAAAGTTGGCCTGGAAGCTCGCTCTGTCGAAACGTCCAAGTTCAAAGGCTATGAGGATAAGTATGCGATTGCCGGCTCTTACTGGCCTCCTCAGTACGTCATCATGGATGCCAGCACGCTGGAGCCTGTGAAAATAGCATCCACCCGGGGAATGACTCACGATACTCAAGAGTACCACCCAGAGCCGCGTGTGGCTGCCATCGTGGCATCCCACAAGCATCCTGAGTTTATTGTCAACATTAAAGAAACGGGCAAAATCCTGCTTGTGAATTATGCGGACATTGATAACTTGAGCGTCACCACGATCCCCGCATCGCGCTTCTTGCACGACGGAGGCTGGGATAAAACTCACCGCTATTTTCTAACAGCGGCTAACAAGTCCAACAAAGTGGCTGTCATCGACTCTAAAGATCGTGAGCTTGAGGCCTTGGTTGATGTTAAAGAAATCCCTCACCCGGGCCGCGGAGCAAACTTTGACCATCCTAAATACGGTCCGGTTTGGGCAACCAGCGCGCTGGGCAACGCCGATGTCACACTGATTGGCACCGACCCTGAAAATCACAAGCAAAATGCCTGGAAAGCGGTTCAGGTACTGCAAGGTCAAGGGGGTGGATCACTCTTCATCAAAACGCATCCTAAGTCCAAAAACCTGTATGTCGATACCCCGTTAAACCCTGCTGAGCCCATCAGCCAGTCTGTTGCCGTGTTCGATATCCAAAACCTGGAAAAAGGATACAAAGTTCTACCCATTGCCGAATGGGCTGCTTTAGGCAAAGGTCCCAAACGGGTTGTTCAACCTGAGTTCAATAAAGAGGGTACCGAAGTCTGGTTCTCTGTTTGGAGCGGTAAGGAAGAAGAGTCGGCCCTGGTTGTCGTTGACGACAAAACGCTGAAACTGAAAAAAGTCATCAAAGACAAACGCCTGGTCACACCCACAGGTAAGTTTAACGTTTACAACACACAGAACGACATTTACTAAGCAACCCAGGGGTGGCTTCATGCCACCCCTTTTCAATCGCATCCCACGTAAAACCAAAACAAAAGGATTGCCGAGATGAAACACCCTGCCCTTGTTTACCTCGTTGGCGCCGGCCCCGGAGACCCTGAGTTGTTGACTGTTAAGGCCCTTCGCTTATTGCAAACGGCCGATACCGTCATTTATGACCGTCTGGTTTCAAAAGATATTATCGACCTTATCCCTCAGGGCGTGTGCAAACTTTATGTTGGCAAAGCCACGGGCAATCATGCACTTGATCAATCCGAAATTAACCAGCTACTGGCACAGCTTGCGCGCAAGAACCGCAAAATTGTTCGCCTTAAAGGTGGTGACCCCTTTATTTTTGGGCGCGGCGGAGAAGAAGCGCTGTTCCTCCACAAACAGAGAATTCCGTTTGAAATCGTCCCAGGTATTACCGCCGCTCAAGCATGCTCGGCCTACAGTGGCATTCCCTTAACCCACCGCTCGGTTGCCCGCTCAGTACAATATCTGACAGGACATTGGGAAAACAATACAGACATTCAAGTGGATCCCAAAACATTAGCTGACCCTAAACAAACCCTGGTCATCTACATGGGTCTGGCCAACCTCAGTCACATCATCACAAAAGTTATTGATGCCGGGCGCTGTCCTGAAACGCCCGTCGCAATCATTGAAAAAGGCACAACCGCACAGCACCGGCAAGTGATTTGTTCACTCACAACATGCGTTAAAACTGTCCAAGATCAAGAAATCCAACCCCCCTCCTTAATTATCATAGGTGACGTCGTAACGTTTTCTCATCAATTAAATTGGTTTAAACCCGACACTCAAAAGCAAGAAAGCAACCATTATGCGCAAGGCCATTGATTCAATCTGCAACTTACTGAGTAGACCGATGCAACACATCGGTCAGGCAATGCTCCTTACGCTGCTTCTCTCCTCTTTTACAGCAGCGTGGGCAGAATTGTCTTCCCAGGAAGTGGCGACACTGCGTCATTTGCTTTATCAGGACTGCGGCTCCTGCCACGGTTTACATCTCACGGGTGGTCTCGGTCCAGCCATCACACGCACAGCGCTGCAAAGTAAACCCACCGATTATCTGTTTACGGTTATCGCCAAAGGCATACCGGGGACACCCATGCCGCCATGGGAATCCCAGCTGAGTAAAGAGGAAATTCAGTGGCTTATCACGGAACTAAAAGGCCCCCACACACCATGAAACACCTATCCATACTACTGATACTGACCTGCCTTTGGGTCCCCGCCACGGTGATGGCCTCATTGAGAGGGACAGGCGATTTAGGCGTTGTCATCGAAAGAGCCAGCGGTTCAATTTTGATCGTTGAACACAGCCAGCATACGGTACTGGGCCGTGTATCCGGCTTGGGTGATCTGTCCCATGCTTCTGTCGTATTTTCACGTGATGCGCGTTACGCTTTTATTTTTGGACGAGATGGCGGGCTTAGCAAGGTCGATCTGCTTGAACACCGTATCGTCAAGCGAGTGATCCAATCTGGTAACAGTATTGGAGGCGCCATTTCCCAAGATGGCCGTTTCATCGCAGTCTCAAACTACACGCCTGGCGGTGTTCGCATTTTTAATGCCGACACTCTTTCGAAGGTGGCTGACATCCCGGCCGACTATGGTCAAAAGACATACTCTAAAGTTATCGGTTTGGTGGATGCGCCCAACAATCGGTTTGTATTCTCACTATATGATGCTGGGGAAATATGGATTGCAGACGTCACCGACTCACAGAACCCGCAATTGACCAAGTATAAAGATGTGGGTCGCCAACCTTACGATGGCTTAATCAGTGCCAATGGTCGTCACTACCTGGCCGGGCTTTTTGGTGAAGATGGACTGGCTCACCTGGATTTATGGCACCCGGATCGCGGGGTAAAAAAAATTCTCCCGGGTTACGGTAAAGGCCAAAACGATCAAAAGCTGCCTGTCTACAAAATGCCTCACCTGGAAGGCTGGGCGATTGCAGGCTCACAGGCCTTTTTCCCGGCTATCGGTAAACACCAAGTCTTAGTCGCAAACACGGAAAACTGGCAACAAATTGGAACAATTCCTGTGATCGGTCAACCGGTTTTTGTCATGGCAGAACCGACACAGCGCCAAGTGTGGGTGAACTTTGCGCTTCCCAATAATCAATGGGTACAAGTCATTGATGTTGAAAGCCAAAAACCAGTGAAAACGCTGGAGCCAGGGAAAGGTGTACTGCATATGGAATTTACGCCTCGTGGCAAGGCCGTCTGGATATCTGTACGCGATGAAAATCGGATTGATGTCTACGATACCCAAACCATGCAGCTGATCATACAAATTCCGGCCGAAGCGCCAAGCGGCATCTTTTTTACCAACCGTGCCCACAGGATAGGCTTGTAATGAGGACCGTCCCCTCTCAACAGCGATTATTAAACGAATTCCAGCATGGGTTTCCGTTGGTTGCCGAACCCTTTGCCGACATGGCCACACAAATCGGTGTCACCGTTCAATCCCTCTTAGCGCAACTCAGGACCTTTCAACAACAACACATCATCAGCCGGGTTGGCCCTGTGTTCCGGCCCAATACCATTGGCGTTAGCACACTGGCCGCGATGTCTGTCCCTGAAGCTGGTTTAGAGAAGGTCGCCGCCATGATTAGCCGCTATCCGCAGGTAAATCATAATTATGAGCGCGAACATGCTTACAACTTATGGTTTGTCCTCAATGACAGTGACTCAGCTTCCCTTGAGCACACCCTGGCCTGCATGAGCCGCCAAACCGGTCACCCCATACTCTCTTTGCCCTTGGTGAAGGCTTATCACATCGATTTAGGCTTTGATCTGGAAACAGGCACAAAAAAGAAGCAAACAGGTCCCTGTCAGCATGCTCACACACCACATACCGCCCTGCCGGAGGACTACAAACCACTGATTAAAGCCACTCAAAAAGGCCTGCCCTTAACTGAGCGGCCTTATCTGGCGATTGCTAAAAAGCTCAAACGAACTGAACAAAGCGTGATCGCTCAACTGGCAACACTTCTACAGGAAGGTATTATCAAACGCATGGGCGTAATCGTGCAGCACCGAAAGCTCGGGTTTCTGGCCAATGGCATGGTGGTTTTTGATATCCCAGATACGATGGTCGACGCCATCGCTTATGAACTCAGCGCCGAACCTCGGATCAGTCTCTGCTACCAGCGCCCGCGCCGGGAACCGCATTGGCCCTACAATTTATTTTGCATGATTCATGGTAAAAGCCGACAGGAAGTTTTGGAGCATGTAACCGACCTACGCCACAGGCATAACCTGTCCGAAATTCCACAGGATATTTTATTCAGCAAAAAGTGCTTTAAACAACGCGGGGCCACGTATCGTTATGGATAACCTGGACCGCCAAATTATTAATCGCTTGCAAAAAAATCTGCCGATTTGTACACGCCCGTTTGAGCAGGTTGCTCAGGAACTCGGCACAACAGAAGACAAACTCATCAGCCGTATCCAGGCACTGCTTGACGATGGCACTTTGACCCGCTTTGGGCCTTTATTCAATGCGGCTGAACTCGGTGGTGAACTTAGCCTGTGCGCCATGTCCATTCCTGAACAGGCGTTTGACTCGGTGGCCGATCTCGTTGGTGACTTTCCACAAGTAGCGCATAACTATGCCCGTAACCACACCCTCAATATGTGGTTTGTGCTGGCAACCAGCTACCCCGGTGAACTCGAAAAGACCCTGAAAGCTATTGAAATAAAAACCGGCTATACCGTGTACAACTTCCCTAAAAAGAAAGAATTTTTTATTGGCCTTTATCTGAACGTATGACTATGCCCAAGGATGATTCATCAAACGATAAGTTAGACCAAAGTATTGTTACCCTGACACAGTCCGGACTACCTTTGGTGCCTCAACCCTATCACCATCTGGCAGAGCAACTGGGCGTGGATGCCGAGTACGTAATGGCGCGTTTGAGGGCCATGCAACAGGACGGCCGAGTCCGCCGCATTGGCGCGGTGCCCAACCATTACCGGCTCGGGTACAAAGCCAATGGCATGTCCGTGTGGGACGTGGATGATGCTTTCATCCAGACCGCAGGTGAAAAAGTCGGGCAATTAACTTTCGTCAGCCACTGCTACGAACGCCCTCGGGCACCCGGCATCTGGCCCTATAACTTATTCGCCATGGTGCATGCTCATACAAAAGCCGAAGTCTACACCCTCGTTGAGCACATCCAGGATGTGCTGGGCGATTGGTCCCGACAGCACGATGTGTTGTTCAGCACCCGGATTCTGAAAAAAACCGGGTTTCGTTTGGGAGACAAATAATGTTCCGCATCAGCCAGTTTATGCAAGATCTCATCCGCCCCGGGGTACCCCTGAGCACACGCACCCCCACAGGACCGGTTGTCATTTGGAACTTGATACGCCGTTGCAATCTGCGTTGCCAGCACTGCTACACCACATCGAAAGATCAAAATTACCCCGGTGAACTGGGAACAGAGGACGTGCTCAAGGTCATGGAAGAGCTGCGCGCTTACGGCGTGCCTGTTCTGATACTCTCCGGCGGCGAACCCTTGATGCGCCCGGACATTTTTGAACTCACAGCCTATGCCAAACAATTAGGCTTTTATGTCGCCCTCTCAACCAATGGCACACTGATCAACGAAGAGAATATTGACACCATTGCCGCATGTGATTATCAATACGTGGGAATCAGTATTGACGGCATCGGACCTACGCATGATCGTTTCCGTGGAAAAAAAGGCGCATTTAACGATTCCATGGCTGCCGTCCAACTCTGTCAGCAAGCGGGCATCAAAGTCGGGCTCCGCTTTACACCTGTGCAAAACAACGTCGATGAGCTACCACAGTTACTTGAGCTCGTACGCAAGGAAAACATTAATAAATTTTACCTCTCGCACTTGAACTACGGTGGCCGCGGCAATCGCAGTCGCAAGCAGGACACACACCATCAAATGACCCGCGACATGATGGACCGTTTGCTAGAAGCGGCCTATGAAGATGCCAGAGATGGCACTGGCCGGGAGTATGTCACCGGCAACAACGATGCGGATGGCGTCTACTTTTTGCAGTGGGTGAAAAAACATTTTCCTGAAAAAGAAACCGTCATTCGGGAAAAGTTAATTGCGTGGGGCGGAAACGCTTCCGGCCTTCACATTGCCAATATTGATAACCTTGGGAATGTCCATCCGGATACCTTCTGGTGGGATTACACCTTAGGCAATGTCAAAGAACGTCCGTTCTCGGATATCTGGTCTGATATCCGTGACCCGCTGATGGCTGGGCTCAAACAGAAACCGCGCCAATTAGGCGGCCGCTGCGGCGTCTGCCCAGCACAAAGTATTTGTGGCGGGAACACACGAGTACGCGCCTATCAGACAACAAATGACCCATGGTGGGAAGACCCAGGCTGCTATCTCCACGATGATGAACTCGGCCTCGTCGAAGCCGACTACATCCACACCCAGCCACACCCCATCCCGTTGCAAACCAACACTGTGGGGCAGGCTATCCAATGGGCAAAATAACCCCTTTTTTCTACGTAATCAGCAGCCTGTGGCTTCTAAACTTTCATACCGTTTGGGCGGCTCCACCGTCGGCAGAAACACTGTATAAGCAGCATTGTGGCCAATGCCATGGCGCAGATCGACTGGGACATACAGGCCCAGCCCTCCTTCCCGAAAGCTTAAAGCGCTTGCCCCTCAAACAAAGCCTGGCTACCATCCGATCGGGGTTACCTGCCACACAGATGCCCGCGTTTGGCGAACAATTAACCACGACTGAAATTGAAGCCATCACAAACTATATTTACACCCCACCCGCTGTCTCTCCAAACTGGCCTGAAGACGCCATTCGCAATAGCCGCATCGTTCACCACCCCGAGTTACTCAAGCTTGAGGCGACTGCACTAAAACCCGTTTATGAAGCTGATCCCCTCAATCTCTTCCTGGTTGTGGAAACAGGCGACCACCACGTCACAGTACTTGATGGCGACAACATTACACCCATCCACCGATTCAAGTCCCGTTACGCACTGCACGGTGGCCCCAAATACACCGCAAACGGCCGATACGTCTACTTTGCCTCCCGCGATGGCTGGATAAGCAAATTTGATATGTATCAGCTCAAAACCATTGCTGAGGTGCGCGCCGGCATCAACACCCGTAATTTGGCTGTCTCAGGTGATGGGCGTTACGTCATGGTTGCCAACTATCTCCCTCATACGCTTGTCATGCTCGATGCGCATGACCTGCGCTTAATTCAAGTCATTCCTGTGGCAAACGATGCGGGAAAAACCTCACGGGTCAGCGCTGTCTATACTGCGCCTCCCCGACAAAGTTTTATCGCCGCATTGAAAGACTTTAAACAGATTTGGGAAATCCACTACAGCGACAACCCACCTCCTGTCTATCAGGGCTATGTACATGACTACCGCATGGGAGAAGGTCTGGCAGATCGCAGCCGTTTCCCCATCCGTAAAATCCAACTGGATGACGTGCTGGATGACTTTTTCTTTGATCAAAACTACGAGCACATCATCGGCGCCTCGCGCAAAGCACAGCAAGGGCAGGTGGTTAATCTGATCGTCGGCAGGAAAATTGCCGATCTCGACCTTGCCGGTATGCCGCACCTTGGTTCGGGCATCACCTGGCCTTACACCACTCCAGAAGGTCAACACACCACTGTTCTGGTCACACCGAATCTCAAGTTAAACTTGGTCAACGTCATTGATATGGCGACTTGGCGGGTGATCAAAAAAATTCCCACGAAGGGCCCCGGCTTTTTTATCCGTAGCCACGAAAATAGCCCCTACGCCTGGATTGATGTTTTTTTTGGCCCAAATCGGGATTTAATGCATATCCTTGATAAGAAAACGCTGGAGATTGTCAAAACGCTACAACCAAGGCCGGGGAAGACATCCACCCATATCGAATTCTCTCGAGATGGCCGCTACGCTTTACTCAGTATTTGGGACGCTGAAGGTGAAGTGATCGCCTACGACAGTCATAGCCTGAAAGAAATAAAACACCTGCCTATGAACAAGCCAGTTGGCAAATATAACGTCTACAACAAAATTTCTCGCTCCGAAGGCACAAGCCACTGACTCAATTCCCGACAAAACAACAACCGCGCCGATACTTTTCTTCACAGCACGCTGTGTTTACACTGAGCCTTTTTACACTCAGGAAAGATCATGGCCGAAGAAACCATTTTCAGCAAAATTATCCGCAAAGAAATACCTGCAGAGATTCTCTACCAAGATGACTTGGTGACTGCATTCAGGGACATCAACCCAGCAGCGCCTACCCATATTCTGATTATCCCCAATAAGTTGATCCCCACAGCAGCAGATGTCGAGAACGAGGACGAAATCACTCTGGGACGCTTGTTCACCGTCGCACGCAAACTGGCTGAACAGGAAAATATTGCCGAAAGCGGTTACCGCCTGATTGTGAATTGCAAGCAAGATGGCCGCCAGGAAGTCTATCACCTGCACATGCACTTACTCGGCGGCCGAGATATGGGGTTTATGGTTAGTCGGAAATCCTAAAGCTCAAGTAGTGTCACAACGCACGCCTCTTGGCCGATCCAAAATGGAAATCAAACTATTTTTAGAAAAATACCGTTGATCTATGATCGAGTTTTGTGGAGCGGCAATAAGAATGCCGTTGCGTTCGGACAACACTACACTACTCGATGATTGGAGAAAACCGCCGCAAAAGCGAGTGCCTCCGCAGCGGTAGGCGGCCTTTTTTTGACAGTCAAAGCATCTGCATCAAGGTGCCAATTACCAAAATTTTAAGCACCTGCAAGCCAATCAAAACCACCAGGGGAGACAAATCAAGTCCCCCCAGTGGGGGAATATAACGCCTCACTGGACGAATGAGGGGCTCACTGATGCCGCTAACAAGCGCACCCACAGGATTATAACCACCGGGTGAGATCCAACTAAGCACCGCCATGATAATGATGGCGAAGAAAAAGATATTAAAAAATAATGCCAGCAAATCAATGGCTGCCAAGGCGATAACGGTGACCACCCCCAGATTGCCGACCACAATGCCGTGGCCCCCAATATTCACCACCCCCAAGCCAAGAGCCATAAAAAGAAACAACTTGCCTACCAACAATAACCAGCACAGCAATAAAGCGGCAATATCCTGCCTACCCCAGCCTGGAATCACACGCCGTAAGGGCACAAGAATAGGATTGGTGGCTTTGACGATGAATTGAGCAATCGGATTATAGTAATCTACCCGCATCGCCTGCATCAAAAACCGCAGGGCAACAACCATTACATAAAGTTCAATCACTGTATTGAGCAAAAAGCTCAACGCACTCATTCCGGGACTGGCTCCCATTCACACTCTCCCTAAAATATTTTATGAGGCATGTCGACTAAGACTGCCCTATCAACTCACCTAACTCCTCAGAGCGATGATGCGCGGCTTGCATAGCCTCACGAAACAGACCCTTCAAATGGTGCCGCTCGAAGACATCCAATGCGGCGGCGGTTGTTCCACCCTCTGACGTGACGTTCGCTCGCAATACCGCTGGACTGCTTTCACTCTCTCGAGCCATTTTTGCGGCTCCGTAAGCCGTTTCTATAGCCATTTTTCGAGCTTGTTCCGGTTTCAAGCCCAACTCGACGGCAGCAGCTTCCATAGCCTCCATCACCAGAAAAAAGTAGGCTGGACCACTACCGGACGCAGCCGTCACGGCATCCATTTTAGCTTCGTCGTCAACCCAGAATGTTATGCTAACGGCATCCATGATCGCACCGGCCACCTGCCGCTGATCAGGAGATACATGTGTATTGGCATACAACCCAGTCACACCCGCGCCCACCAGTGCCGGGGTATTCGGCATGCCACGCACAACGGCAACCTTGCCACCAACCCACGTACTGATATCCTGCTCACGTACACCGGCTGCGATCGACATGATCAAGGGCTGAGTACGGTTGATCAAAGCACTCAATGGTTCCAGCACCTGCTTCATCACCTGCGGTTTCACGGCAAAGACCACAACATCACTGTGCTGGATGACTTCCTGGTTGTCTTGTGTCGTTGTAACACCAAAATCAGCCTGTAACGTTGCCAGTGTCTCAGCATTAATATCCGCCACGCGGAGAAACCCGGCGGGGAAACCATTATGAACCAAGCCTCCCACTAAACTTCGGGCCATATTCCCGCCACCAATGAACCCAATTTTTTGCCCTATCATCAATCCCCCTACGTCAAGGCACGGCGTTTAACAGCCAGTGCTGCCAGCAGACGATCAAATGCCTGGACAAACTGCTCTACACCTTCTTTTTCCAATTGGTCAGTCACTGCGTCCAAATCTACGCCCAGCGAGTTGAGCGCATCGACTTGTCTCTGTGCTGTGGGCACACCTTGCCCTAAACGACTCTCGGGCTGTCCATGATCCCGATAAGCATCCAGTGTGGCTGGCGGCACCGTGTTCACCGTATCCGGCCCGAGCAATTCTTCGATGTAATACACATCGCTGTAATCCGGGTTTTTGGTACTGGTGCTGGCCCATAGGAGGCGCTGCGGCAGTGCCCCGGCCGCTTTTAACGCCGCAAAGGCTTCGCCATTGAACAGTTCATCATAGTAAGCGTAGGCTAACTTGGCGTTTGCGACCGCTATTTTGCCCATGAGTGCATTGGCAGCATCTGTACCTTTGTCTGCAAGCACTTTGTCAACAGCGGTATCCACCCGGCTGATAAAGAAGCTGGCCACAGATGAAATTCCCGCTAAGGGTTGGCCTGCAGCATGGCGCTCGGCCAAGCCGTTAACATATGCCTGTGCAATATCCTGATAACGGCTGACAGAAAAGAGTAGCGTCACATTAACGCTAATCCCCATGGCCGTCAGCCTGCGGAAGGCTTCAACACCCGCTTTTGTGCCGGGGACTTTGATCATCACATTGGGCCGATTCAAACGCTCGTGCAGTGAAATGGCTTCTTTAATAGTGCCTTCCACATCATCAGCCAATGAAGGCGATACTTCCAGACTCACCATGCCATCATCCCCCCGGCTGGCCTGGTGAACCGGTGAAAAAATGTCCGCTGCGGCGGCAATATCCTGAACCGCAAGCGCCGTGTATAAGTCGTAGTCGCTGGTGTGGCGATCTTCGGCAATCAACTCTTCGAGAGCGGCATCATATTCATCCGTTTCAGCAATGGCTTTTTCAAAAATGCTGGGATTGGAAGTCAACCCGCAAATGTCATCGTCTGAAATTAAACGCTGAAGCGCCCCGGATGCCATCATGCTGCGCTGTATAAAGTCGATCCAAATGCTCTGGCCAAGCGCTTTGACACCAACCAGTGGGTTTTCTGTTTTAGGCATAGGTACCATCCTTTAAAACTGTGGGCATAGAATTAAAAGTTTATCTCATCACCTGAATATACCCAATCAGGCAATATACAAAATCACACACGGGGCCCAAAGAGCGCTGTCCCGACTCTAAGCATAGTCGTCCCTTCCGCAATGGCGGCTTCAATATCAGCACTCATGCCCATGGAAAGCGTATCAAGCTTTGGCTCAACAGACTTTAAGCGCTCAAACAGTTGCCGCAAGCGGGCAAAAGGTTCGCGCTGTTCGTTCAGAGTTGTTCGAGGCCGGGGTACCGCCATCAAACCACGTAAACTGAGCCGAGGCATCAGCAAAATGGCCTCAGCCAATGCCTCAGTTTGCTCTGGCAAAGTACCGGACTTTGTAGATTCCAGATCAATATTAACTTGTATGCAAACATTAAGGGGTGGCAAATGGCTGGGGCGCTGGTCATTAAGACGTTGAGCCACTTTTACCCGATCAATGCTCTGTACCCACATAAACTGCTCGGCAATGCGCCGGGTTTTGTTGGATTGAATAGGCCCGATGTAATGCCAATCAATCTTTAAATCCTGTACTGCCTTGATCTTAGCCTCTGCCTCATCCACATAGTTCTCGCCAAATGCTGTTTGCCCATGTTGATACGCCGTACGAATTTTATCCACGGGGTGTTTTTTGCTGACAGCCAGCAAACAAATATCGTCCGGTCGGCGATAATATTTGACTGCCAGGTGAGCAATTGTCTCACGTAGCTGCATCAATCGCTCACTTAAAGCGACCTCACATATGGCTTCACTTTTCATTGCAGTTTTCCAAAACCTTGCCGAAATAAGGTGTACTCAAACCTTTCCCATGCTGCATGAACGCAGGGCTATTTTAACTGAGAATGGTAACGCAGATGGATATATCCCAGCTTTTAGCTTTTAGTGTCAAAAATGGTGCATCAGATTTGCACCTTTCAGCAGATTTACCCCCTATGATTCGAGTGGACGGTGATGTCCGGCGCATTAACGTACCGGCTCTGGAACATAAACAGGTCCATTCCATGGTCTACGACATCATGACAGACCGCCAACGAAAAGCATTTGAAGAACACTTAGAGACAGACTTCTCGTTCGAAATCCCCAATCTTGCCCGATTCCGGGTCAATGCGTTCAACCACAATCGTGGTGCAGCGGCCGTCTTTAGAACCATTCCATCTGAAATTCTGACGTTGGAACAACTGGCTGCTCCCAAAATTTTTGAAAGCATCGCCAGTTATCCCCGAGGCCTGGTCTTAGTGACCGGCCCGACCGGCTCCGGTAAATCCACGACACTGGCGGCGATGATCAATTATAAGAACGAATCGGAGTACGGCCATATTCTCACAATTGAGGACCCCATCGAGTTTGTACACCCGAGTAAAAAGTGCCTTGTCAACCAACGGGAGGTTCACCGAGACACACACAGTTTCAACAATGCGCTCCGCTCGGCCCTGCGTGAAGATCCCGATACCATTCTCGTCGGCGAACTGCGTGACTTGGAAACGATCCAGCTCGCACTCTCGGCGGCTGAAACAGGTCACCTGGTGTTTGGCACGCTGCATACCAGTTCCGCGGCCAAAACCATCGACCGGATTATTGACGTCTTCCCGGCGGCTGAAAAGTCCATGGTGCGCTCCATGCTGTCCGAGTCTTTACGTGCCGCCATTTCCCAAACCCTGTTGAAGAAAAATGGTGGAGGCCGGGTTGCCGCTCATGAAATTATGATCGGTACACCCGCTATTCGTAACTTGATCCGGGAAGATAAAGTTGCACAAATGTACATTTGTGCA
>DJFX01000047.1:47985-99175 GCA_002432635.1 Halothiobacillaceae bacterium UBA5861
GGTGGAGGCCGGGTTGCCGCTCATGAAATTATGATCGGTACACCCGCTATTCGTAACTTGATCCGGGAAGATAAAGTTGCACAAATGTACTCGTCTATTCAGACCGGCCAGGGCCACGGCATGCAAACACTGGATCAAAACCTGAAAGATCTTGTGGCCAAAGGCCTCGTCACACCCGCGGAAGCCAGAAAAAAAGCCGCTCACCCTGATAGCTTTTAAGGCCTGTCCTATGGACCGTAACGACGCCATTAAATACATTCACAACCTGCTGAGATCTTTGCATAAAGAAAAAGGCTCGGACCTTTATATCAGTGCAGGCGCGCCCCCGGCTATGCGTGTCAAAGGCAAAATTCTCAAAATCACGTCACCCGCCTTAACCCCTTCACACACGCAGGTTTTAGCCCGCTCCATCATGAGCGATAAACAAGCCGCTGAGTTTGAAGCCACAAATGAGTGTAACTTCAGTATTGCTTTGCAAAACCTGTCGCGCTTCCGGGTCAGTGCTTTTGTTCAGCGTGGCAGTACTTCGATGGTCATCCGACAAATATCCGATGACATCCCATCGATTGAGTCACTGCACCTCCCCTCTGTAGTACGCGATATCATCATGGCCAAACGCGGCCTGGTCATTGTTGTCGGAGGCACGGGCACGGGTAAATCAACTTCGCTGGCTTCCATGATTGACTTCCGCAATCAAAATACACAAGGACACATCATCACGATAGAGGATCCCATCGAGTTCATCCATCAGCACAAAGGCTGTCTTATTAGCCAACGGGAGATTGGCACCGATACCGAAAGCTTTGAGATTGCCTTGAAAAATAGCCTCCGCCAAGCACCGGATGTCATTCTTATCGGCGAAATTCGCGACAGTGAAACCATGGAACACGGCATCAAATTTGCCGAAACAGGGCACCTTTGCCTGGCAACACTCCATGCGAACAACAGTAATCAGGCTATCGACCGCATTATCAATTTTTTCCCCGAAGAACGGCATGAACAAGTCTTGTCCGATCTTTCCTTGAATCTGCGGGCATTAATCTCTCAGCGCCTGATTCCCACACAAGACGGAAAAGGTATGCGCCCTGCTGTTGAAGTACTCATCAATACCCCCTTGATGCAAGACTTGATTGCCAAGGGGGCGGTGACCGAAATGAAGGAGCTAATGACACGCTCTACAGAGGCTGGTATGCAGACATTTGACCAGGCACTATTCAAACTGATTCAAGCAAGGGCCATCTCTTTGGAGGAGGGCTTAAAACACGCTGACTCTGAAAACGATTTACGCTTACAAATTAAGCTGCACGGTAATAAATCGGCCAGCGACTTGCTACCTGGCTCGCTCAACCTCACGCTTGAGGAAAATGAAAAAACGAATCATCTGTTTAAAAAGCTGCGATAAATTGAGAGTCCCATGGAAAGCCTCGCCCGCTACCTGAAACATATGGCATCTAATCAAGCCTCCGACCTGTTTTTGACCACCGGCGCTCGCCCAAGCGTGAAAATCGATGGCACATTGCACCCCATTCAGCGGCAACCACTGACGCATGGCCAGTCTAAAGAAATCATCTATGATGTTATCGACGAGCTCCAGGCCGCTGAGTTTGAGCAAAACCTCGAACTAAACTTTGGAATCACCTTGCCGGAGGGCCGCTTTAGAATTAACGTCTTCCAGCAACGCGGGGAAATGTCACTGGTTGCACGTTTTATCAAACACGATATTCCGTCCCTTTCGCAACTGAATATGCCCCCCATACTTGAGAAGCTCACTGAAAACAAAAAAGGCCTGGTACTGGTGGTTGGCTCAACAGGATCGGGTAAATCAACCACACTAGCCTCCATGCTCAATCACCGAAACAAAACCCAAGCCGGACATATTCTAACGATTGAAGACCCAATCGAATATACCTTCAAACACGCTCGGTCGATTGTCTGTCAACGCGAAGTGGGCGTCGATACACTCTCCTACGACAACGCACTGAGAGAGGCATTGCGGGAAGCGCCTGATGTGATCTTCATTGGCGAAGTGCGTGACAATAAAACGATGGAGGCGGCACTCAAATTTGCGGATACCGGGCACCTTTGCCTGACCACTCTGCATGCAGTGAATGCCTACCAGGCCCTGGACAGAATTGTCCACCTGTTTCCTTCTCCGGCCCATAACCAAGTCCTTATGGACCTATCTCTCAACCTCAATGCCATTGTGTCGCTACGGCTGTTACCGGGGGCAGAGAAAACAAAGCGCTGTGCGGCCACCGAGGTAATGATTAACAGCCCTTATGTGTCTGAATTAGTTCGAAGCGGGGACTTCCACGAAATCAAAAACGTGATGGAAAAAGGTAACCAGGAAGGAATGCAGACATTTGATCAATCCATTACAGAATTGTATAACCGAGGCAAAATCACCCTCGAAACAGCACTCAGCCACGCCGATTCTCGTACGGACCTGGAATGGAAGCTGAACTTTGGAAGTGAGTCCGACAGCCTCTCTGTGAATGGCCAGACAGCCGACTATGACGATGAGGAAATCGGTTTTCAAACCGATTAACGACATGGCCCTTACGTTTTAGGCAGGGTCACGCCTGTTTGTCCCTGGTATTTTCCGCCTCGGTCTCGATAGGATGTTTCACACACCTCATCGGACTCAAAAAACAACATCTGCGCCACACCTTCATTCGCGTAAATCCTGGCCGGCAGGGGAGTTGTGTTTGAAAACTCCAACGTGACGTGACCTTCCCACTCTGGCTCCAGCGGAGTGACATTCACAATAATGCCACAACGGGCGTACGTTGATTTGCCCAGACAAATCGTCAACACATTGCGGGGAATACGGAAATACTCAATCGTTCGCGCCAATGCAAAAGAGTTCGGTGGGATAATGCAAACCTCTCCCTTGAAATCAACAAAGCTGTCTGTATCAAACGCCTTCGGGTCTACCACTGCGTGATTGATATTGGTGAATATTTTAAACTCATCGGCACAGCGAACATCATAGCCATAACTGGACGTCCCATAGGAGACAATCCGCTTGCCACTGTGCTCACGGACCTGTCCTGGCTCAAACGGTGAAATAAGGCCCTCGCTCTCGGCCATTCGCTGAATCCACTTATCTGATTTTATACTCATCAACTTTCTCAGTTATTTTCGATAACAATTTTTGGAAACGCAGCGCTGTAATCTTTTTTCTTTTGAGACAAAAGTGCAGCCGCATGCAAGGAAATATCGCGGTACTTCTGCGCCAGCTCTCCTTCGGGGTCCGCCACTACAGAGGGTAAGCCCGCGTCAGCCTGCTCGCGGATGCGGATATCCAATGGTAGGGAACCGAGCAACTCAACATCATAGTCAGCCGCCATTTTCACGCCTCCGCCTGTACCAAAGATATGCTCTTCATGACCACATTGGCTGCAGATATGCGTACTCATATTTTCAATGATGCCCAGTACAGGCACATCCACCTTTCTAAACATTTGCAGCCCTTTGCGTGCATCCAGTAACGCGATATCCTGCGGCGTTGTCACAATAATCGCCGCACTAACGGGAATTTTTTGCACCAAGGTCAGCTGGGTATCCCCGGTACCGGGTGGCAAATCAATGATGAGGTAGTCCAGCTCCCCCCAATCCGTGTCATTCAACATCTGCGTCAGCGCACCGGTGACCATCGGGCCTCGCCAAATCGTGGGAGTTTCCTCATCAACCATTAAGCCAATGGATACCAGTTTGACACCATGACTTTCAAGGGGCTCTATTTTATTATCACGGCTACTCAGTTTTTGCTGATCGAGCCCTAACATCCGCGGTTGACTGGGTCCGTATATATCGGCATCCAGCATCCCCACCCGGGCGCCTTCCTGAGCCAGCGCCAGTGCTACATTCGCCGAAACAGTTGATTTACCGACACCGCCTTTCCCCGAGCCAATCGCAATGATGTTTTTGATATTATTCATTCGCTGTAATGTGCTTTGTACTGCGTGCGCTTTGATCGCTGAGACAATCTCTATATTGACAGCTTTCACCCCACTCACTGCTTGCAAGCGGCGCTCCAATACCTGCCTTAGCTGTTCAGCATAGCGGTTGGCGGGGAACCCCAGCTCAACGAGGAGAGAGACCTCGCCTTTCTCTTCTGCGAGCCGTTTAATTGCACCCGCTTCAATCAAGTGGACTTGCAGGTAAGGATCACAATAGCCTTCGAGGGCTTCTTCTATCTCGCGTTTCGATACTTCAGACATAACAATCTATTCCCCGGTAATTCAAGCGCATGACTCGCTGAAACTCGCCAAACTAATGACCTTAGGCGCTTATCCAAGGCTGACGATTAGCTACCATTTTATATCAAAAGATTAAAGTCCAGATGCTTAGCGACTTGGGTTTTGTCCAGCGGATGAGGAAAATGAGGTACCTCCCCAAGCAAAGGGGCATCAAGGCGTTCAATGAGCGTATCGACATTTTCCCGATAATACGGCATATCGGCTTCAATGGCATTCGCCACCCAGCCTGCTAATTTGAGTCCATCATGGACAATAGCCTCAGCCGTCAAGAGCGCATGCGATATACACCCCAGCGTCATCCCGACAACCATAATAACCGGAATATTCAGCAGTTTGGGAAGCTCAGAAAAGTTTTCGTGCCGATTAATGGGTACGCGCCACCCGCCCGCACCTTCGATCAAGACAAATTCCCCCCGGGCGAGAGGCGCCCGACTTAAATCAGCCAGGCCTTCTGCTGTGACCTCACGGCCAGCAAGCGCAGCGGCAATATGGGGCGCAATCGCCGGCTCCAGTGCAACGGGGTTAATTTCTTCGTAGCTTTGGCCGGTATTCACTGCGGCCTGGAGCGCTAATGCATCGTCATTGCGCCAACCGTGCTCTGTCAACACACAGCCTGATGCCAGCGGTTTGAATGCCGCTGTTTTGAGCCCGGCCTCATTCGCACACACTAACAACCCGGTTCCAATAAGGGTTTTCCCAACCTCTGTCGAGGTGCCTGTAACAAAGTAACAATGCGACATAAACGTTGTGCCTTTAAGAGCCTAAATCAAATACTTTATGAGCTTTATCCAGGGCATCCAGTAACCGGTTTACGTGTGTTTCGGTATGCGTTGCAGTTAAGGTGATACGCAATCGGGCCGTGTCTTTCGGCACAGTCGGTGGGCGAATAGCACCAATCAACAGCCCTTCATCAGCGAGTGCCTGACTGATTGCCAGTGATTTCATAGCATCGCCAACCATCAACGGCTGAATCGGTGTTTCTGAAGGTAATATGGATAAGCCCAAGGCATCGGCACCTGTCCGAAACTGACGAATTAACTGAGCCAGCTTGTCCCGTCGCCACTCATCGGCTTCAAGCACAGAAAGCGCTGCGCGCGTCGCCGCCGCAACAGCCGGAGGCATGGCCGTGGTGTATATATAGGAGCGCGCGTGCTGTATCAAGCTTTCAATTAGTACCTCACTGCCTGCTACAAACGCACCGGCTGTGCCAAAAGCCTTTCCAAAGGTTCCTACTAAAACCGGGACATCATCCTGCGTAAGCCCAAAATGATCGACAGCCCCCCGCCCTTGTCGTCCCAGTACGCCAAATCCATGTGCATCATCAACCATTAACCAGGCTCCTTGCGCCTGAGTGAGGCCTGCCAGCGCCGGCAGTGGCGCCAAATCACCATCCATACTGAAAACACCATCTGTTACAACCAGTGTGCGTGACATTTGTGTATCAACGCCGTCAAGATGTATTGCCAAGTCAGCAGCGCTCGCATGTTGATATCGGCTAAAGTGTGCCCGGCTCAGCCAGCCTCCGTCTAACAGCGATGCATGATTAAGTTGATCTTCAATCACAACATCGTCCGGCCCCAGTAGTCCCCGAATGGCCCCCATGTTCGCCATATAGCCGGTCGAAAATAGCAACGCACGGGAACGGCCAGTGAAGTCAGCCAGCGCATCTTCCAACTCATGGTGTACGCGGCTGTGGCCAATGACCAGATGGGAGGCGCCACTGCCAAAGCCATAGTCATCCATCGCTTTTTTGGCGGCAGAGATGATGGCTGGATGCTGAGCTAAGCCCAGGTAGTCATTGCTGCAGAAGCAGACATAGGGCTTACCATCGCAAATGATTTCTGGCCCTTGCGCGCTGTCGAGCATTTTTCTGACACGGTATAAGTGTTGGCTCCGGCGTTCTTGCAAATCGACCGCTAAATGATCAAAGGCATTTTCTCGCAAGATCTTACCCAGCTTGAGACACCACATGACAGATAGCGCGCGTCAGGTGGCCCAAATCTTCATCATCAATAATGTAAGGCGGCATGGTATAAACCAGCTTGCCAAACGGGCGTACCCAGACACCTTGCTCAACAAACTGTGCCTGAACGGTGGCCATGTCGACGTCTTCTTTCATTTCCACGACACCAATGGCTCCCAGCACCCGAACATCTGCTACCTGCTCTAGCCCTCGGCAAGGCGCCAACCCTTCCCGAAGACGAAGCTCAATGCGGTTAATATTGGCCTGCCAGTTTGAGGAGAGTAATAAATCGATACTGGCGGATGCCACTGCGCACGCCAGCGGATTCCCCATAAACGTTGGACCATGCATGAAGACACCGGCTTTTCCAGAACAAATACCTTCTGCGACCTGGTTTGTTGTCAACGTGGCCGCCAATGTCATATAGCCGCCCGTCAATGCTTTCCCCAGGCACAGAATATCCGGGTAGACACCTGCAAAGTCGCTGGCAAACATATAACCTGTTCGCCCAAAGCCTGTGGCAATTTCGTCAAAAATCAGTAAAACACCGTACTTGTCACACAGCTGTCGCGCACGGCGCACATATTCAGGTGCATAAAATCGCATACCGCCAGCACCTTGCACAACCGGCTCTAAAATCACCGCTGCGATTTGTTGATGATGGCACTGCAAGGCCTCTTCCAGACTCTTGATGTCGTGCTCATCCCAGACGCCATCCGGCTTAGATTCAGGCTTATCAGCAAAAAACTGAGTGGGTAATACGCGAGAAAAAAGCTCATGCATGCCAGTGACAGGGTCACATACAGACATAGCTCCAAAAGTATCACCATGATAGCCGGAGCGAATGGTGAGCATTTTGTGCTTCTCGGGTTGCCCGAGAGCCTGCCAATACTGAATTGCCATTTTTAGCGCAACTTCAACAGATACCGATCCGGAGTCACTTAGAAACACTTTGTCCAAAGGTTCTGGCGTAATCGCCAGCAAGCGTTCAACGAGCTCAACGGCCGGTCGGTGCGTGAAGCCACCAAACATGACGTGAGCCATGTTATCTAACTGGCGACTCACCGCTGCATTGAGCTCTGGATGATTATAACCATGAATAGCCGCCCACCAAGACGACATGCCATCGATCAGTTCAGCGCCTGTTTCCAATTGAATGCGCACACCCGAGGCCGAGGCCACAGGGTAAACAGGTAATGGCGAAGTCGTAGAAGTATAAGGGTGCCAAATATGCTGTTTATCGACTTCAAGCACAGCCTCCAGTGTGCTACGAGCCACGCTGACGCCTCCCTCGTGTTTTGGCTGAGTGATGAAAATCAGTTAGCCTCCGGTGTGTAGAACTGGACAATATTCCGTTGTCGAATGCTATCCAACAGAGCCTGTTGTTCATCATCCGGAGTTTGTTCGACTTGGTTCTCTTCTGGCTGAATACCTAACCGGGCAAATAAAGCCTGGTCTTTTTGTGCTTGCGGATTACCCGTCGTCAGCAGCTTTTCGCCGTAAAAGATGGAGTTGGCACCCGCAAGAAAACACATTGCTTGCATTTGCTCGTTCATTTGCTCGCGTCCAGCCGATAACCGCACATGGGAAGCAGGCATCATGATGCGGGCTACAGCGATCGTACGCACGAATTCAAAGGGATCAATATCTTCAACATTCTCCAGCGGTGTACCTTCGACCTTGACCAGCATATTAATCGGCACACTTTCAGGGTGCTCTTCCATATTGGCCAGTTCAATCAGTAACTTAGCCCTGTCTGATTGTTCTTCGCCCATACCAACGATACCGCCCGAGCACACCTTTATACCTGCACCACGTACCCGGCTTAGGGTATCCAGCCTGTCCTGATAAGTGCGCGTCGAAATGATTTCGCCGTAGTACTCTTCTGAAGTATCCAGATTATGATTGTAATAATCGAGACCTGCTTTGCTCAGTTCCTCGGCTTGATCGTCATCCAGCATGCCCAGAGTCATACAGGTTTCCATCCCTAACGCCTTCACCCCTTGGACCATTTTTAAGATATATTTCATGTCGCGCTCTTTCGGTGAGCGCCAGGCTGCCCCCATACAAAAACGGGTGGCTCCATTCTTTTTTGCAGCCTCAGCTTCTTCTAAAACGCGCTCCACTTCGAGCAGCTTTTCAGTTTCGAGGTCGGTATTGTAGCGAGCACTCTGTGGGCAATATTTACAGTCTTCCGGGCAACTCCCGGTTTTGATTGACAACAGTGTGCTGACTTGCACCCGATTCGGATCAAAATACTGTCTGTGGATAGCCTGCGCTTCGAACATCAAGTCATTGAGGGGGCGCTGGAAAAGTTCGACGACTTCTTCTGTTGTCCAATCATGACGGAGTTCAACTTGCTGCGAACCACTGCCTGTATTCAGATGTGTTACATTCTCGGCCATTCCCGTTCTCTCTTCATTGGATACTGTTTCATCAAGGTAGCCAAACATAGTACCGCCGCTACCCCTAAAGTCAAATCTGCCAGACCGGCTTAATTCACCGCGATCCATGTCGTTTTTAACTGTGTGTATTTTTCCATGGCATGCAGGGACTTGTCACGCCCAAAACCAGACTGTTTATAGCCACCAAACGGGACTGTCACATCACTGGTATCAAAGCAATTAACCCAAACCGTACCCGCCCGCAGTTCCCGAGAGGTTTTTATGGCGGTGCTGATATCGCGGGTCCAAACGGCTGCCGCCAGCCCATACATACTGTCGTTAGCGATCTGAATGGCTTGCTCTGCTTCGGTAAAGCTCAACACTGATAATACCGGCCCAAAAATTTCTTCCTGTGCGATCGTCATCTTATTACTGACTTGATCGAATACGGTGGGTTCGATATAGAATCCGCCAGTTTCCTGTAGAACCTGCTGCCCACCGAGCACTAAGCTCGCGCCCTCTTGCGTGCCTTTTTCGATGTAGCCCATCACACGTTGTGTTTGCGTCTCGTCAACAATCGAACCGATCGTGACCGAGGGGTCCAGCGGATTCCCGTAACGCATTTTTTTGCCTGCAGCCAGTACTTTCTCCAAAAATTCATCTTTAATGGATGTTTGAACCAACAACCTTGAGCCGGCATTACAAACCTGACCCGTGTTGAAGAAGATACCAAATGCGGCCGATTTGGCCGCGGCGTCTAAATCCGGCGCGTCCGCCATGACGATATTAGGTGTTTTACCACCACACTCCAGGCTAACCGTTTTCATATTCGACTCGCCTGAGTACTTGAGGAAATACTTGCCAACCTCTGTCGAACCGGTAAATGTCACAGCATCCACGTCCATATGTCTGCCAAGGGCTTGCCCCGCGGTCGCCCCCAGGCCGGGGACCACATTAAAAACGCCCGGTGGAATGCCGGCTTCAATCGCAAGTGATGCAATGCGAATCGCTGTTAACGGAGATTGCTCCGCAGGCTTTAATACCAAGCTATTCCCTGTTGCCAACACGGGCGCTATCTTCCACATCGCCATTAAAAGCGGAAAGTTCCACGGCACAACAGCCCCCACAACACCGATCGGTTCACGTGTGATCGTAGCAAGTGCTGAGTCACCGGCTGGGGCGACTTCATCATAAACTTTATCAATGCTCTCGGCGAACCAACGCAAACAATTGATCGAGCCGGCAATATCGACAGCCTGTGAATAACGGATTGGCTTGCCCATATCTAATGTTTCCAGCAAAGCCAGTTCTTCCGCATGCGTTTGCATTAAATCGGCAAATGCCAACAAAATGCGCTTCCTTTTAGCCGGTGGCAACTTTCGCCATACGCCTTTTTGAAAGGCCGAGCGTGCCGCCTTAACAGCCCGGTCAATGTCCTCGCTGCCTCCAGCCGAAACGGCGGCTATTTCCCGCCCATCAATCGGGCTCATGCAAGGAAAGGTCTCCCCCGATGCAGACTCACTGTATTGACCATCAATAAAGAGGCGGGTTTCAACACGGACCGCCTTGGCTTTTTCTTCCCAGTTTTCCAATGATGGTGATGTCGCCATAAGTTCCTCCAATGATTCGATGTTACAGGTGATAACGTGACTGGACCGTTTTTTCCCAAAAGCGTTGCGCCACCTGCTCGAGTGCGTGCGGTAGCGAGAGCCCTAATTTTTTTGCCAGAGGCTCCGGGAGAACATATTTCAACGTGTAAACGTTCGCCTGTTCACAACAATGGATGATGTACTCATCACTTGATTGAAGCACGTCTACCAGTTTTTTTTCGATGGCTCGGCGCCCATACCAGTGCTCGCCTGTCGCTACTTCGTTCAAAGCAAGCTGGGGACGGTGTTCGCCAACAAAATTTTTGAACAACTCATGCGTATCCTCAAGCTCTTCTATAAACTTTTTGCGGCCTTTTTCTGTGTTTTCGCCCAAAATGGTCAACGTACGCTTGTATTCACCCGCTGTTAAAACCTCTACGTCCACATCATTTTTCTTCAACAAGCGGTGAATATTGGGTACTTGCGCAACCACGCCAATTGACCCCAAAACGGCAAACGGCGCCGCCACAATTTTATCGGCAATACAGGCCATCAGATACCCACCACTTGCAGCAACCTTATCCACACAAACCGTCAACGGGATGCCTTTGTCTTTTATTCGCATGAGTTGCGAGGCGGCCAAACCATAGCTGTGGACCATACCGCCAGGACTTTCCAAGCGGATAACCACTTCATCGTTGGAATCTGCCACGGTTAGTAGCGCGGTGATTTCCCGTCGTAAATTCTTAATCGCCGAAGCTTTGATGTCCCCCAGGAAGTCGATAATGAAAACCCGTTTTTTCTTTTCATCCAGCGCTTCTTCAGGGTTTTCCTTGTGCTCTTTGAGCGCCTTTTTTAACGCTTTTTGCTTTGCCTTTTTGTTTGCTTTGTCCTGTTTATCAATCTGCTTAATCACGGTTTCTTCGAGCACAGCGTGTCGTACAGACGTTTTATAAGCATCCAGCTGCTCATTCAGCTTTTTAACTTCTATTTTTCCCTCTGTTTCTTTTTTCCCTCGGCTACCTGCCGCGACGATGGCAATAATGACAGCGACAATTGCGATCACAACAGTCATTGCTTTGAGCAAAAATAAGCCATACTCGTAAAAAAATTCAGCCACTTGCGTGATTCTCCCAATACTGACTTGTTTATTTGGTTAACGTGTAACCCCGGCGGCCTGCTGGTCGGCGTGATAAGAGGATCTCACCATGGGGCCACTGGCAACATGAGAGAAGCCCATGGCATCACCCACTTCAGCCAACCGATCAAACTCTTCTGGCGTCACGAACCGGGCAACCGGCAGGTGATCCAAGCTCGGCTGTAGATATTGCCCCAACGTCAACATATCACACCCATATGCCCGAAGATCATGCATCACTTGTTCAATTTCTTCCAGCGTTTCACCGAGCCCCAGCATTAAGCCAGACTTGGTTGGCACGGAGGGAAACTGTTTTTTATGGGCAGCGAGTAGCGCTAACGAGCCTGCATAATCGGCACCGGGACGGCACTGCGTATAGAGTCGGGGAACAGTTTCGAGGTTGTGATTGAACACATCGGCCGGGGCTTGGGCCATGACAGCCAGGGCGAGCTCCATCCGGCCTCGGAAGTCCGGCACAAGAATTTCAACTGTGGTCTCGGGACAACGCTCTCGAATGGCGCGAATGCAAGCCACGAAATGGCCTGCCCCACCGTCACGCAGATCGTCTCGATCGACCGAGGTAATGACAACATACGACAAGGCCATCTCAGCGATGGCCTCCGCAAGTTCCACAGGTTCTTCCGGGTTCAGCGGATTAGGCCGGCCATTAGCGACATCACAAAAAGGACAGCGGCGCGTGCAAATATCTCCCATGATCATGAAAGTCGCTGTGCCGTGAGAAAAACACTCACCTAAATTGGGACAGCTCGCCTCTTCACATACCGAGTGCAGACCCCGCTCACGCATGAGTTTTTTGATTTCCGTCACCCGGGGCGAAGTGTGTGCTTTTGCCCGAATCCAGGCCGGTTTGCGAATCATATCGCTCGTCCGCTGCACCTTAACAGGGATATTTGCCAGCTTATCGTGGCCTCGTCGGTGGCCCTGCGGGTCTTGTCGTGAGGGCGCTACATAACGTTGAGTCATACTAGTCCTTCCAGTGATGGCAAACCTGTTTCAATTCTCGTACAGTGATAGCCTAATTGATCGGCAAGTTTTGCAACCAGTTGCTCTTCTAATGTATGTTGCTCAGCCACTACCCCTTCGTCCACTAATTGCGTCACCTGCAGACCAGCATATCCACACGGGTTTATCAAAGTGTAGGGACTTAGGTCCATCTCAACATTTAATGCTAAACCGTGATAACTACAACCTCTGCGGATGCGCAGCCCCAATGATGCAACTTTTCGCCCATCAATATACACACCAGGCGCATCTGCACGGGCTGCAGAATCAATACCATACTGGCCGAGCAACTCTATCACAGCTGTTTCCAAATGTGTGACCAACTGACGAACCCCCAACTTGAGGCGGCGTATATCAATGAGCGTGTACAGCACAATTTGTCCAGGCCCGTGGTAGGTAACTTGCCCACCCCGGTCTGTTTGAACAATGGGAATGAAACTCTGACTCAGTATGTGCTCCCTTTTACCGGCTTGCCCTAAGGTAAAAACAGGGGGGTGTGTAACCAGCCAAAACTCATCTGCCGACGCCACATCACGATGTTCGTTAAACCATTTCATGGCGTGCCAAACAGGGGTGTAGAGCGAGAAACCCAGCTGTCGAACGATCAGCGACGGTTGATCAATCAAAGTGCCATTACCACGCGCTCATGCGCGGTGAGTGCCTGGTAAATATTGTCTAGCTGATGCTTGCTGCTCGCCGTGAAAGTGACTGTGACGGCCAGGTACTTGCCCTTACGGCTTGGCCGACTGCGAACAGCTTCCCGGCTGAGGCCTTCAACAAACGTTCCAACAATGCTGTGAACAATGTACGGAAAATCCTGGTCGCCCAAACCAAAAGCCTTGATTGAAAATTGACAGGGGAACTCTAGCAGTGTCTCGTCAGACATAGGATTACCGATGTAAATTTATTTTAAACTCAGAAAACAGCTGTGTCAGCTTATGCCAGAGTGGCCCAGGCTTCCCATCGGCGATCACCGTATCGTCAACCTGTGTAACAGGCAAGATTTCTCTCACCGAACTGGTCAACCAGACTTCGTCCGCACGAAGCAACGTTTCAAGCTTGACCGCTTCTTCTTTAACCGGAATGCAGGCCTGATCAGCCAGCTCCAGGATAAGATCTCGAGTAATACCTGGCAACAATTGATGGGTTTTCGGCGGTGTCACCAGGACCCCTTGTTGCACCATAAAAAAGTTGCTGGCTGCGCCTTCTGTGACCCAACCATCTCTCACGAGCAAAGCTTCCATACCACCAGCATCTTCTGCTTGTTGTCTCAGCAATACATTGGAGATCAAAGACACTACTTTTAAATGGCAATACTGCCAGCGGATATCGTCTAAGGTTACTGCGCGCACCCCTTTTTCGAACAGCTCTTTATCCGGCGCTTTTAGTGGTGAGCACATGGCAAATACGGTTGGCGTACCCGCATCCTGGCGACGAAAACTATGGTCACGGGCCGTGACTTCGCCACGGGTCACTTGAAGGTACAGACCCTGATCTGTGCCCGGACGTTGTTGAATCAGCTGATGACACACCTCTTGCCAGGCTTCATTGGTGAGTGGGTTATCAAGCTGAATGCCCTCCAGGCTAAATTGCAAGCGCTTTAGATGCTCATCCAACCGGAAGGCTTTTCCCGCATAAACGGGGATCACTTCGTAAACCCCATCGCCAAACAAAAAGCCTCGATCCATCGGTGAAATCCGCGCTTCCGATAGAGGAAGGTAAGCGCCGTTGAGATAAATATTGTCCATCATTCAAAATACAGTAGGGCGGAGTCCAGCAGTTGTCTGAAAAAATTACCTTCTGAGATATTTTCCAGCGCAATTACCGGTGATGTAAACAGCCGTTCATCCGCCATCATTACCTCCAGGCTTCCCACCGCGTCGCCCGCCATGACGGGCGCCAGCAGCGGGGACTTCATCAGAATAGCGGGCTTGAGTTGGCTGTACTGGCCCCTTTCAACGGTGATGTACAGATCTTCCTGCAGACCAACAGGCACAGTTTTGATCTCGCCTTTCCAAATTCTGGGTGTGTCAAGAGCAGCACCAGCCTGGTAGAGTTTGTGGGTTTCGTAAAAGCTGAAACCATAGCGCAGTAATTTCGCGTTTTCTCGCGTACGCACTTTGTCACTTTTTGCCCCCATCACGACGCTGATCAAGCGCATATCATTCTTTTTTGCAGAAGCCACAAGGCTATAGCCTGCCGACTGTGTATGGCCGGTTTTAATCCCATCGACACTGTCATCGCGCCATAACAGGCGATTACGGTTTTCCTGCCGGATTTTATTGTAGGTAAATTCTTTTTGTGAATACGTTTTATAACGCTCTGGGAATTGTTTGATCAAGGCGCGCGCAAGAACCCCCATGTCTTGTGCTGTGGTGTAGTGCTCTGGGTGAGGCAGGCCGGTCGCGTTCATAAAATGTGTATTGGACATGCCCAGTTTTTGAGCATATTGGTTCATGTAGTCTGCAAAACTGGCTTCATCTCCCGCCACTAATTCCGCGAGCACGATACTGGCATCATTACCCGACTGAATAACCAACCCTTTGATCAATGGGCCAACTTTGACTTTTTTGCCAACTTCCAAAAACATGCGCGACCCTTCCATGCGCCATGCTTTTTCGCTCACAACGGTTTCTGTATCCAGCGTAATACGACCTTTTGCGATCTCGTCATACACAATATAAGCCGTCATCATTTTTGTCAGGCTGGCAGGCTCAACCCGCTCATCAGCGTTCACCGCAACCAATACTTTGCCGGAGTGATAGTCAATCAATGTAGAGCTGGTGGCATCAATTTTCGGAGGCGCAGGAATCGCCTGAACGGCACATGAAAAGGCTGTTAACAACAAAAAAAAGAAAAAATAAAACGCTCTGAAATTGGTAAGAATCATTGATCTCGTTCGGCAAACTGCATTGTAGGCTGAACAGTTTATTCTAGTGTCTAATATTCGAAAAGGGTAGTTACCAAACCTCAGGCAACGTCTGACTTGCAAAAACACAGGTCATACTAATGACTCACGCATGGCGCTACGTTATCAGAAATAGGACGGACCGCCATCGAATCACACGCCAGGCTCGCCAACAGCGTCGCAAGCGTCCCTTGGCCCGGCACCACCAAATCAGGGCTTAAGTCCCATAAGGGTTGTAGCACAAACAACCGTTTTGCAATGCCAGGATGAGGCACCGTCAAGGATGGATGCGATATTTCTTCCTCACCGTAAAGCAGCAAATCAAGATCCAGTGTTCTGGCCTGCCACCGAACACTGTCACGCACGCGACCTTGTTGATGTTCGATGACCTGCAGTGCCGAGAGCAAACGGTCAGCACCCAGGTAAGTATCCAAACAGACGGCGGCGTTGATGTAGTCCGGTTGATCTTGTGGCCCCATAGGCGCACTCTGATATAAGCGGGAAACCGAGGCTAACTGAGAGCCGGGTAGCAACCGTAATGCAGCAATCGCTGAGCGTATTTGGGATACCGGATCATTTAGATTACTGCCAAGGCCGATATAAGCACGGACAACTGAAGGAGCCGCCTCACACGTTGCCATTGATTTCATTTCCACCACCCTGCTTAGGCTGCCGATTGCGCCTACGCCGTTTGCGTCTTGGCTGCTCACCATAGCTGTCTTTACGGACACGGTTAATGCGCTCCCGGGGATTCTTTTCCTGAATTTCAGTCCACCATTTGCTGAGGGGCTTCAGTTTGTTTTCACCCGATTCTGCCCGCAAACAAAAAAAGTCATAGGCTGCGCGAAACCGTGGGGAGTCCAGGAGTTTAAGGGCTCGTGGCCCTTTGTTATTAAGTAATCGGGGCTGCATCATCCAGATTTCCCGCATAGGTACCGCAAAGCGTTTAGGGATCGCTGTATGATACAGCTGGTGTGCAACAATTTCGTCAGCCGCCTGCTGAAGCGCTGGATAAACCGACACACCATGACTTTGCAAGCTTTCCGCCCGTCCCCACACCATGGGCCAGAGAAAAACCGCAAATAAAAAGGCAGGATTCACAGATTGATTAGCATGAATCCGCTTATCCGTATTGGCCAGGGCTTGCTTAATAAACCGCTCATATTGCTGCTCCCCGTCTTTTAACCGCTTGTCCGAAAGCGGGAATAAATACTGAAGCAGGTCATATTTGATGAGTTGTTCAAAGCTGGCCGTAGCATGACCGGTATGCAACAGCTTTAACGCTTCTTCAAACAAACGAGCCGGGGGAATTTCCTCCAGCATATAGGCGTGTTCAACTAAATATTTTTCTGTTTCCGGATGAATGGAGAAATTCAGTTTGGCGGCAAATCGGGCGGCACGCAGAGTACGCACTGGGTCTTCAGTAAAGCGTTTCTCTGGATCACCAATCAGACGCAAGGTATGAGACTTCAGATCATCCATCGCACCGACGTAGTCAATGATCGAGAAATCAGCGATGTTGTAGTAAAGGGCATTGACCGTAAAATCTCGCCGCAGGACATCGTCTTTGAGATCACCATAGACATTGTCTCGAAGGATCCGGCCACTGTCTTCTGCTTCACCACCTTGACCCGAACTATGATCCGCGCGGAAGGTGGCTACCTCAATCACGTCCCTTCCAAACAAAACATGCGCCAAACGAAAGCGCCGTCCCACTAGCCGGGAATTTCGGAAGAGCGACTTAACCTGCTCGGGACTTGCATCCGTAGCAACATCAAAATCTTTGGGTTTGATACCCATCAACAAGTCGCGCACACCACCACCCACCAGATGCGCCTGATACCCAGCATCTTTCAAGCGATAGAGGACTTTAGTCGCATTTTTGCTAATGTTAGAACGGGATACAGGGTGCTCAGATCGGGGGTAAACGCGCGCCACTAATGTCTTTTCACTGATTGAACCATCCGCCATCAATACACTTCCACCACATCCTCACACATTAAATCGAAAGTGGACAACATCACCCTCTGCCAGGATGTAGTCTTTGCCTTCCAGCCGCCACTTGCCAGCGTCCTTGGCTCCTTGTTCACCACCATGCTCAACAAAATCGTCGTAGGCAATCACTTCGGCGCGGATAAAGCCTTTTTCAAAGTCTGTGTGAATCCGGCCTGCCCCTTGAGGCGCAGTTGAGCCTTGCCTGACTGTCCAAGCCCGAACTTCTTTGACACCCGCTGTAAAAAAGGTTTGTAGTCCTAACAGCGAATAGCCCGCTCGTGTCACACGATTGAGGCCGGGCTCTTCGAGCCCAAGGTCTCTTAGAAAATCTAACTTTTCTTCGTCTTCAAGGAGCGCAATTTCGGCTTCAATGGCCGCGCAAACGGGTACAACTTGAGCCCCTTCCTGCTCACCCAAAGCACGTAGCTTGTCGAGCAAAGGATTGTTATCAAAACCCGACTCATCAACGTTAGCCACATACATAACAGGTTTACGGGTTAGGAGGTGAAGCTCTTTAAAATACATGTGTTCTTGTTCATTCACCGGAAACGTGCGGGCAGGCTGGCCCTCATCCACATGTGTCTGCAGGCGCTCTAAAAAGGCTTTTTCCGCCAGCTTTTCCTTATTGCCAGACTTAGCCATTTTCGAGACGCGCTGGATCGCTTTTGCGACACTTTCCATATCCGCTAAAAGCAGCTCAGTATTGATGACATCAATATCGTCAATCGGGCTCACGCGCCCCGCAACATGAACAACATCATCGTCTTCAAAACAGCGAACAACATGTACGATAGCCTCGGTTTCACGGATATGGCCAAGAAACTGGTTACCCAAGCCCTCCCCTTTGGACGCACCTGCCACCAACCCGGCAATGTCTACAAATTCCATTGTCGTGGGAAGAATGCGCTCTGGCTTGACAATATCCGCCAAAACATCCAGCCGCTTATCTGGGACCGGGACAATCCCCACGTTGGGGTCAATCGTGCAAAAAGGATAGTTTTCCGCTGCAATTTCAGCTCGCGTCAAGGCATTAAACAACGTTGACTTACCAACATTGGGTAAACCGACAATGCCACACTTAAACCCCATAACGGCTATCCTTTTCTATTTTCCTTTGAATCCGAATGCAACTTGTGCATAGCGCGCTCCAGACGACCGCCGATGATATCAGGCCAATTGGCCATGACGCGGTCCATCGCCAGGTCAATCGCTTGCATTTCATCTTTTGTCGGCTTATCCAGAACATAATTGATTACCTGACTTTTTTCACCCGGATGACCGACACCAATCCTCAGCCGCCAGAAGTTTCCATTACCTAGATGAGACATGAGATCACGCAAACCATTATGTCCACCATGGCCGCCCTGACGTTTGATTCTCACGACGCCGGGACGCAAATCCAGTTCATCATGTATCACCAAAATTTTTTCTGGGGGAATTTTAAAGTAGCGAGCAATACCTGCAACCGCCTGACCACTCCTATTCATATAAGTGAGCGGCTTTACCAGAAAAAGCTCTTGATCCCGGTGGGTAATTTTTGCCACCTCAGAAGTAAATTTGGTCTCGTGACGAAATACTTGGCCCAATGCTCCCGCAACTCTATCAACAACCCAAAACCCCGCATTGTGGCGGGTATTTTCATACTGAGCGCCTGGGTTCCCAAGACCAACAATCAGTTTAAATTGTTCACTTGCGGGAGACACAATACAACGTTTTTACTTAGGACTCGTCTTCATCCTCAGCGCCGTCTTCCTCTTCTTCACCGTCTAACTTGCTGACGCGCGTGGTATGTACAGAGGCAATGGCACGGTCATGATCTTCACCATGCGTGAGATCAACGGAGATCACGCCTTCTGGAAACGTTACATCGGAAATATGGATAGACTCACCTAATTCCAGTTGACTCAGGTCTACCTCTAAAAACTCCGGCAGGTTTTTCGGCAAACAACTCACCAAAATTTCCGTTTCAATGTGGCTAATTGCCCCACCACCCACTTTTACGCCGACACACTCGTCTTCACCAATAAAGTGAATAGGAAGGTTGACCTGAACTTCCTGGTCCTCTCGAACCCGCAAGAAGTCCATGTGCATGAGCAGGCGTTTGTAAGGGTGGCGCTGCAGGTCACGCAAGATCACTTTTTCGCTTGCGCCACCGGTATTCAACGTTAACACCTGTGAATAAAAGTGCTCAAACTCACTGTAGCGGACCATTTCATTATGATCGAGGGTCAAAGACACGGCCTCTCCCCCTCCGCCATAAACAACAGCAGGCAGTTTGTTCTCACGACGCAGACGGCGGCTCGCACCCTTCCCTGCATCGGTTCGAACTTCAGCGTGTATTACTATTTCTTCACTCATCAGTTGAAGTCTCCCATTAGAAATATGGGCGCATAGCACCCAAACATTAAAAACCACACCCGCGACCAAGTGTGATCAAGTGATAAACATTAGTCCATGTACAGTGAGCTTACAGACTCTCCCACATGTACCCGCCTCAGGGTTTCTGCCAGCATATTGGCCACTGTAATCTGTCGAATCCGATCTGAAGCGGCACCCTCTTCGGACAGAGGTATTGTGTCTGTCACAACCAACTCATCAATTTCAGAGTTATTGATATTTTGAATGGCTGCTCCTGATAAAACGGCATGCGTGGCGTAAGCTACCACCTTTTTCGCGCCATGCTCCTTAAGCGCTTGAGCCGCCTTACAAAGGGTGCCTGCGGTATCAACCATATCATCCACAACAACACAGGTCTTACCTTTCACATCACCAATAATATGCATCACCTGCGACATGTTTGCCTGGGGCCGACGCTTATCAATGATGGCAAGGTCAGCGTCATCAAGTTGTTTAGCCACAGCGCGCGCGCGGACAACACCACCCACATCCGGCGATACGACAATCAGTTCTGGATATTTTTGTCGCCATATATCCCCTAACAACAATGGTGAGGCATAAACGTTATCGACCGGAATATCGAAAAAACCCTGGATTTGATCCGCATGCAAATCAATTGTTAACACACGGTCAACACCTGCGGTTGTCAGCATGTTTGCAACCAGTTTGGCGGTAATAGGGACACGCATAGACCTGACTCGCCGATCCTGCCTGGCGTAGCCAAAATAGGGAATGACTGCGGTGATACGATCAGCAGACGCACGGTACAATGCATCTACCATCACCATCAATTCCATTAAATTGTCATTCGTTGGCTGACATGTTGACTGAATAATGAAAACATCCTTGCCTCGGACATTTTCAAGAATTTCAACATAAACTTCACCATCACTAAACGTGCTTACAGTCGCCTTACCTAAAGGTAAACTTAGAAACGAAGCTATTTTTTTGGCGAGTACTGGGGTGGCGTTCCCTGCGAACACCATCATATTACTATCAGACACAGGCGAATCGCTCTTTTTGAGGCTTTCTATACAAGCCGGGCATTATTTTTAAGAATGCTTTAGGCACATAATCGCACCAAAAAATGGCTGGGCCGGCAGGATTCGAACCTGCGAATGCTGGGATCAAAACCCAGTGCCTTACCGCTTGGCGACGGCCCAATTCAAAATCTTCAAGGCTCAATTCTCACCTTAATTGGGTTCGAGCCTTTCGCGTAAAGGCGATTGACTTATGCCTTTCGCCAAAAAAAACGGCCAGTCTTTCGGAATCTGGCTACAAACACGTTTCGCAGCAGTCAACTCACTAAATGCGGCAAAAACGCTGCTCCCTGTCCCTGTCAACCTTGCGCCTGGCGCAAACATACCCCTGTGCCCTGCATTTAGCCAGTCCAAGACATCCCCAACCAGGGAGTACTTTTTCCTAACCACAGGTTCACAAACATTGACCACAGGAACCGAGAAGAAGTCCGGTATTGTGATCGGTTGGCAATCGCGTGTCAATTCTTTTGCTGAGAATATCTCCCCCGTACTCACGCTAACCGGCGGCGTAATCACCACATACCATGCATCAGTAGGCTCTATGGGGGTTAAAACCTCGCCAACACCTTCACCCCAAGCGGTCTGCCCGTGAACAAAAACAGGTACATCCGCACCTAAACGACTTCCTAGCTCGGACAAGTCATCGAAAGTAAATCGCGTGTCCCAGAGCTGGTTTAATACACACAGCGTCGTTGCTGCATCAGAACTACCGCCACCCAATCCGGCACCCATCGGTATGCGCTTCTTTACGCGTATTTGAGCACCGAACCGACTCCCAGCTTCACGCTGAAGCAGTCGGGCGGCACGCACGACCAAATCGTTTTCAGGGTTAACGCCTGGCAGTGGGCTCAATAACTCAATTGCAGCTGAGTTGCGCTCTTCAAAAAAAATCTCATCGCCAAAATCAAGCAACTGGAATACTGTTTGCAATGAGTGATAGCCATCATCACGCCGACCGGTGATATGCAAGAATAAATTCAATTTTGCGGGTGCCGGCCAGCCTTCATTCCCTTTGGAGCCGCGCTGTTCTACTGTATTCACTCGGGTATAGAAAACCTTTTTTTACTGGATTTGACAATAGGCGAACGGTGCCATTGTTTAATTACGACCCGAATATTAGTCGCTTGATGACTCAAGTCAATCCGTTTCGGCAACTCGCGGCCTAACGCGTGCTGATATTCTTTATATTCAATAGCCCAACCATCATGCTGAAATCGCAACACACGCCCGTAAGGGTCCAAAGTGGGAAAAGCATATTCCTCCACACTGCCTTTTAGCCATAGTTTAAATTGACTAACAGGGGGAGCCCACCCAAGCTCCTCTGACAGCAGGCTCTCCACATTAGATGAGACAAGAGTGGGACGACTGGACTGATAAAATGTCACTTTGGAGTCCTCACTCAGCAAACGGACCGCTCCTTTACCAAAGGGTGCGACAAAACGGACGTCATAATTATCAGCGGCTTGGCGCCAGTCCAGCCCCAAGCTCGCTCGCTCTTGAGCATTCGTAACAGAGACACTCCCCTCTATCCGCCAATGTGTTAAAGCCGCTAATGAAACTTGCCGTTTCTGCCAAGCGACTTGGGGGTCTTTCACCGGCGCCCGAGTCTGCGGCCCTGCACAGGCACTGAGCAATAACACAACCACCAAAGACCACCAATAGGTGTAACTCACGGTTTAAAGCGCTCAAGGACCTTGCGTAAAATTTTATCTTTGGGAAATCGCTCCAATGCGTCCGTCCAAATACCCCTGGCTTCCGCTTTTTCCCCCATTACCCACAGCACCTCACCCAAATGTGCAGCCACTTCTGCCTCAGGTAATAGCTTATAGGCTTTACGCAAGTGCACAAGCGCCTCTTCCAGATTGCCTAACCGATAATGAATCCACCCCACGCTGTCGATAATTGCAGGATCATTCGGCAACAAGGCGATGGCCTGCTCAATGTATGCTTTTGCTTCGTTGAGCCGAATACCTTTATCGGCCCAGTAATATCCAAGTGCATTAAGCGCATGCGCATTTTTAGGTTCTTTTTCTAGAACAATATGGATATCTGACTCAAACTGCTCACTCATGCCTACCGAGTCAGACAGCAGTGCTCGCATATAACGTAATTGCGTGTCGTCCGGTCTGGCCTCCAGTGAGCGAGTGAGCAGCGCTAAGGCTTCTTCAATTCGGCCCGCCTGGCGGAGGATTTCGGCTTCAGACAGGTCAAAATCAACTTGATTCGTTACCCCCGAATAGCGGCTGCGCAATAGTGATAAATGCGTGAGTGCAGGCTCTATTTTTCCCTGTGCGGCCATCAGTTCTGCAATTCTGAGCTGCGCTTCAAATTGCCCTTCTTCATGGCGGACGCGCGCATAATGCGCAATAGCCTTATCGTACTTTTTCTGATTGTCGGCAATGCGCCCTAAATAAAGATTCGCCTCACTCGCCCGCACATCCAAATTCACAGCCTGACTCAGATATTTTTCTGCTTTTTCAAGATCTTGTGATTCCATCGCTAACAAACCAAGACTAAAAACCAGATTACCGTTAGCGGAATTCTCACCATAAATATGATCAATTTGCCCTATCGCTTTGTCATATTGCTGATCAGCAACCAGCAGGCGGGCATACCCTAACTGCAAACCCAGGTTATCAGGGTAACGAGCCAATGCCTCTTCAAGGACCTTAAAACCTTCGCCCGTTCGCTTTTGTTGAATGAGCAGTTGTGCTTCAAGTAAAAGAGCCGATGTGTGCTCCGGCTCAAGCGCCAGTGTGTGGCGCACGGCTTGTTCTGCCAGCGGCATATCGCCATGATACGCCGCGAGCCTAGCTTGCAGAAAATGTCGGGATGCTGCTTGAGCATCTGCCTGAACCAGCTTTTCCACAATAGCGGCCGTTACATCAGGCTTGTTCACTCGCTTGAATAGCGCGAGTAAATCATCATATGTTCTTTTTTCCAGCGTTTGGCTAAGGGCAATGACTTTTTCGGCCTCTTCAACAGCCGGTTCAATATCGCCTTTTCGAATGTAGGCAGTCAGTAATACACGATGGGGAGCCGTATCTTCCGGTGACAAACTGATCCAGCGTTTGGCAATCGACTCCACACTCTCCCAACGCTGGCTGTATAACGCAATTTGCAGAGCCCGCTCAGCCACCTCAGGGTCCTGACTAAGCATAGATGCCGTCTCATAGCTTTCGAGCGCCACATCAATATCGCCCCGCCGCCCCGCCAACTCTCCCAGGAGCAGGTTGTATACCAGACCGTTCTCCCCCTCAGCTGGTTTAAGAACCGATATCTGATCCTTCGTATGCGGCGTTTGCATGCCACCTGATGGCGTGCTACACCCCACCACTAAAAGCGAAAAAACAGCAATCAGATGAGCTCCACGGCGCGTTATGACCTGCATCACATTAAATCCTTGAGTTCCTTCAATAAATACACTTTCCTAAACACTGTAGACGAATTTATACCAAACCATAGGGTATTGTGGGTTGCAATTCAGATAATATATACCAATGAAATCCATGGTTTTTGATAAAATTGTAACGTTATGTCGCTACTTGCACTGGGCTTAAACCACAAAACAGCACCTATTGAGGTGCGCGAACGCGTTGCTTTTCCGGACGATTTGATTAACACGTCTCTGCAAGACTTGCGCACGCTATCGGGTGTAAAAGAGGCGGCGATTGTTTCTACGTGTAACCGCACTGAAATTTACTGTGGTATCGAGTCCCTGCCAACCAAAAAACTTATTGATTGGTTTCACACCTGGCATGGGGCGAAAAATAATGAATATACACCCTATCTGTTTACCCATTTGAACCGTGATGCGGTCAAGCACTTGCTCCGCGTCTCCTGTGGTCTGGATTCCCTGATCCTGGGTGAACCTCAAATTCTGGGGCAAATCAAAAGTGCGTTCCGCGTGGCCCACCAGAACGGTACAGTGGGCAAAGAGCTGGACAAGTTATTCAGTTATGCTTTTTCTGTAGCCAAAGAAGTTCGTACGGATACCCGCATTGGGTCAAGCCCCGTCTCTGTGGCATTTGCAGCCGTCACACTGGCCAAACAGATATTTGGTGACTTAACCCATAAAACCGCCTTAATGATTGGTGCCGGGGAGACCAGTGAACTGGTTGTACGTCACCTGCATACCAACCATATCGGCAGCATCATTATCGCTAACCGGCGCGCCGAACGCGCAATCGAATTGGCCAATCAATACGAGGGTGCCGTCGGTATCGGGCTGTCTGGGCTCACATCCATACTGCATCAAGCCGATATTGTTATTTCATCCACAGCAAGCCCACTCCCTATTCTGGGTAAAGGTGCAGTGGAGCAGGCTTTAAAGCAGCGCAAACATCGCCCTATATTCATGGTTGATATCGCTATCCCCCGCGACATTGAACCTCAGGTTGGTAAACTCAATGATGTTTATCTCTACACCGTCGATGACCTTCAAGAAGTCATCAAAGATGGCCAGAGGTCGCGTGAGGAAGCCGCTAACCAAGCAGAAGAGATCATCGATGCGAAAACGGATGAATTTATGCTCTGGCTGCGTTCCCTCAATGCCGTTGACACGATCAAGGCTTTTCGCAATCAGGCTGGGGCGATTCAGCAGAAAGCCTTGACCCAGGCGCTGCTCGCATTGGAAAATGGTCAGCCGCCTCAGCAAGTAGTCACACAACTCGCCCATAGCCTGACGAATAAATTACTCAATACGCCCACTCAACAGCTTCGGCATGCAGGGGCGCAAAGCCGCCATGAGCTGATTCATGCGGCCCAAGAACTTTTTGATCTGGATTTGAAAGATAAATGAAACCCTCAATTCAAGCACGCCTTGAACAAATTGCTGCCCGCCAGGAAGAAGTCGCTGCACTACTTTCTGACAGTGAAGTGATTGCTGACCAAAATCAATTTCGTACCCTGTCTCAAGAATACGCTCAAATGGACCCCATCGTCAGCCACTACAACCGCTACAGGGGCACTCAGGAAGACTTGCTGGCCGCAGAAGAAATGGCGCGTGACAGTGACCCGGATATTCGCGACATGGCTGAAGAAGAAAAACAACAGGCGGAAGCGCGTCTGGATGCCTTAAATGTCGAGCTACAAAAATTACTGCTGCCCAAAGACCCGCATGATGAGAGCAACGTATTCCTGGAAATTCGCGCAGGAACAGGGGGGGATGAAGCTGCAATTTTCGCCGGCGACTTATTACGCATGTATACACGGTACGCGGAGACACAAGGCTGGACGGTTGAACTGATCAATGAACGGGAAGGCGAACACGGCGGCTATAAAGAAGTCATCGCCCGACTCATTGGAAAAGGCGCCTATTCAAAATTGAAGTTTGAGTCCGGCGCGCACCGGGTTCAGCGCGTACCCGAAACCGAATCCCAAGGGCGCATCCATACCTCTGCGGCTACTGTTGCAATTTTACCGGAAATCGACGAGGTTGAAGCCGTTGAAATCAACAGTGCGGACCTAAGGATCGATACTTTTCGCGCCTCTGGTGCCGGTGGCCAGCATGTTAATAAAACAGACTCCGCCATCCGCATTACCCACCTGCCGACAGGTATTGTCGTCGAGTGCCAGGATGAACGGTCTCAACATAAAAACCGCGCACGTGCTATGTCGCTCCTGCAAGCACGGCTACTGGCTGCAGAACAGGAAAAACAACGCTCGGAACAAACAGAAACACGGCGTCTACAGGTGGGTAGTGGTGACCGTTCCGAACGTATCCGCACGTACAACTTTCCCCAAGGCCGGGTCACAGACCATCGAATCAACCTAACCCTGTACAAACTGGAAGAAATTATCGCAGGCGATGTTGGGCAAATCATTGATCCCCTGCTGGCCGAATACCAAGCCGCTCAATTGGCAGAACTGGGGGCATAAACCATGCCTTGCGTGGCAGATGCTTTGACCGCTGGGCAAGCCGCACTGCAATCCTGTAGCGAGACCGCCCGGCTGGATGCCGAAGTCTTACTCGCTAAAGTAACGGGCAAAAGCCGAACCCAGCTCTTTGCCTGGCCTGACGCCAACCTCCCCGAGACCACTGTAAAGGCATATGAGCAGCTTGTTGCCAAAAGAGCCGCAGGCCAACCTGTAGCTTACTTGACGGGCGAACAAGAGTTCTGGTCACTGAGTCTTGCTGTAAATGCATCCACATTAATTCCCAGACCGGAAACTGAGCGGCTGGTTGAATTGGCACTGGAATACATCCACACACATCAGGCGACAAAGGTCTTGGACTTAGGCACAGGCAGTGGCGCCATTGCCTGCGCGTTGATGTCTGATCGCTCTGATATAAACATGACCATCACCGACCAATCCGTTGCGGCGCTGGAAACAGCCACCCACAATATAAAGCGTCATACGAATGCCTCCGTATCACCAGCCTTGGGAGATTGGTTTGATGCTGTTGGCGACGAGCGTTTTGACCTTATCGTATCCAATCCGCCCTACATTGCAGTCAATGACCCTCATCTCACCCAGGGGGATGTCGCGGCTGAGCCCCGTACAGCACTCATCAGCGGCAAAGATGGCTTGGATGATTTGCGGAAAATTATCGCTGAGGCCCCTGACCACCTCCATCGCCCTGGCGGCCTCATGGTTGAACACGGCTACCAACAAGCGGCGGCGGTCAGGCAGCTGTTTCAACAGCATCAATTCCAGAATATTCGCTCTTTTCACGACCTCAGTGGACATGAGCGCGTTACAGCAGGCGTGCAACCATGATGGACATGCAAGACGACGCACTGCTGCGCTACAGCCGGCAAATCATGTTGCCCCAAGTAGGCTATGAGGGGCAGGCCCGCTTGCTGGAAAGCCACGCACTTGTCATTGGCTTAGGAGGGCTCGGCAGCCCCATCGCTCTCTACCTGGCGGCAGCCGGGGTAGGCGAGTTGACGCTGGCTGACTTCGATGCTGTCGAGCTATCGAATTTACAGCGTCAAATTGCTCATACAACAGAAAGCCTGGGGGCCAACAAAGCCCTATCCGCAAAACGCGCTTGTCTGGCGCTCAATCCTCATATTCAAATTAACACCGTCACCGAAAAACTGGCCAACAAACAACTGCTAGAACTGATCGCGAAGGCCGATATTGTTCTGGATGCCAGCGACAATTACACCACCCGCTTTGCAATCAACGATATTTGTATCCAACAGGAAAAGCCTCTCATCTCAGGGGCGGCCATTCGTATGGAGGCACAAATCAGTGTATTCAAAGGTTACCTGCCAGATAAGCCTTGCTACCGATGCCTCTACACACCCGAAGGCCAAGATAACGAAACCTGTAGTGAAACCGGTGTACTGGCACCCATTGTTGGTGTTACAGGCTCCATACAGGCCGTTGAAGCCATCAAAGTGTTACTGGGTCTTGGTGAGGACCTGAGTGGGCAACTGTTACTCTTTGATGCGCTGACTATGGACTGGCGAAAATTGAAATTACCTAAAGATCCCGCCTGTCCCGCTTGCAAGCAGGACTAGCCTCATCGCTGGCATGACGCTCAGTGCGCTGCGCACGAATATATGTGATCACATCCGGAAAGAACGCCAGAAAGTCAGACTCAAACGCTTCATCATGAGCAATGATGTCGTTAAGCGCGTCACCTAAGGCGTTTTGTCGTTTTAAACGTTGGCTGATTCGTTGAAACGCCTGCTCTAAACCCCGACGTGTTCCATAAGAAGCCAGCAATTGAGATTCAATGATCCGTGGCGCAACCTGCCTTAAGCCCTCAGGTAGTAACTCACTGTACTGTTCCAGCACCCAATGTACGTGAGTGATGAACTCTAATTGGTCTTGGTCAGCAAACTCCCGCCAATGACGGCTCAAATAATAGTCGTAGGCAATATCAACAATGACGCTGGCATAACGACGGCGAATGGGAGAAATCCGCCGCCAGCTTCTTGTGACGGCCGGGTGTTGGTCGGTGTAAGCATCCAGCTTTCTGTGCTCAGAAATTCCGATTTCAACAGCCGCATTCCACTGGCCTTTTAAAGGCCCTTTGACAAAATCACCGGCCAGTTGGCCAATCAACGAAGCCGGTGTGTTTTCAGCTAACAAGAGGTGCGCAAGATAGTTCAAAGGCCGTCTGCCGTCACTGAACAACCCCGCACTGCTGCGCGCGCCCGGTGCAACTACATTGCCTGATTGAAAATCGCCATACCCCTAAGCAGATTAAGCGCTTCAAACAGAACATAATCTGTGTTAGCCAGCGACGCTGAAGACTCAGAAGCAGAGGCTGCGGCTTCTGGCTTGGTCGGCTGACCCTCCAAGTCGCCTTTACCGTTGGTGTTTTCCAGATGCCCATTCAATGTAGCTTCATTCACTGGTGAAATGACAGACTTTTCAACCGCTTCAACACGCAGGTTATCGACCAAAATATCAGGATTGACGCCCTCGGCTTGAATTGAACGGCCAGAGGCGGTGAAGTAACGTGCCGTCGTTAATTTCAAAGCTCCACCTGCGGGTAAGTCCTGAATCGTCTGTACCGAGCCTTTACCAAATGATCGCCCGCCCATAATGACAGCACGTTTGTGATCCTGTAGAGCCCCGGCAACAATTTCCGAAGCCGATGCCGAACCACCATTAATGAGCACAATCACCGGAGCGCCTTCAATAATGTCTCCCGGTGTCGCTTCAAAATTTTGTCGAGAAGTTGCTTCGCGGCCATCGGTATAGACGATTAAACCTTCATCCAGAAACGCATCCGAGACTCCAACTGCCGCAGACAATACACCACCCGGGTTGTTACGTAAGTCCAGTACAACGCCTTTCAGTTTACGGCCATTTTCACGCTGTAACTTTTCAATCGCCATGAGCAATGACTCAGGTGTTTTAACCTGAAACTGTGTAATCCGGACATAGCCGAAATCATCATCCAGCATTCGGTTACGTACACTGTTGACTTGAATGATCGCTCGTGTAATGGAGACATTAAATGGTTTATCCACCCCGTCACGCACAATCGTCAGCAAAATTTTGGTCTTGGGCTTGCCGCGCATTTTTTTTACCGCTTCGCTCAAGGTCAAACCTTTTACAGGCTCATTGTCTATGCGTACGATCAAGTCACCACTTTGGATACCTGCTCTCTGTGCCGGAGTATCATCTATGGGGGCTACAACTTTGACAAAGCCATTTTCCATACTCACTTCGATACCCAAGCCACCAAATTCACCGGTCGTTCCCACCCGCAGCTCTTTGATTTCATCCTCGTTAAGGTAACTGGAGTGTGGATCCAGACCAGACAGCATGCCCCGAATGGCGTTCTCCAATAGCTCCGCATCGTCGACCTCTTCGACATAATTGCGCTTTACCTGTTCAAACACGCTGGCAAAAACTCTCAGTTGCTGCAAAGGCAAGCCTTTGACATCTTCGTCTTTGGTCGCCATAACGCCCTGACCCAAGGTCAGCGAGATGCCAATAACAACACCGAGAACAACCAACATAAAGCTACGTGATCTAAACGACATTAAATGCTCCAAACTCTTTCGCGGCAAATACGCCTGTAATAGTAATAGGTGAGTCTATCACCACCATTGTACTTAGACACTGGCATTTTACCTTTTAACCCGAACCTTTATTTTTAGTAATCCAGGCAAGCGGACTCATTGGCTTACCTTTGTGACGTAACTCAAAGTACAAGCCTGTCTTTTTTTGCCCACCTGAACTGCCCGTCAACGCGATGGTCTCACCCGGCAACACCCAGTCACCCACCTCTCTTTCAAGTGATTGATTATAACCATATAAACTCAAGTATTCCTGACCATGGTCTAAAATAATCAAATAGCCATAACCTCTCAGCCATTCGGCGAAAACAACCTGTCCGTGCGAGATGGCCTGCACCTCGGTTCCTGCTGGCGCGTCGATCAAGATCCCGTTCCAACGCAAGCCACTCCGGTTTTTCGAGCTGCCAAAGGCTACACTAACCCGCCCTTTCACGGGTCGAATAAGCTTCCCTTTAAGCGTTTTGAAGGGCCGACTTTCTTGAGAAAGCTCAGGCACATCTTCCAGCACGCTGCTCAATTCCGATAACAGTTTTTCCAGCACTCGTTGATCCTGCTGAGCCCTGGATAAAGCCGACTGGTCCTGCTGAATTGACTGTACCAGCGTCTCAATCACCTGCTCTCGTTGTTGCCGGAGTTGCCCAAGCTCGCTTTGCTCAGCAAGTAACTGTACTTTGGCCACCTTCAACCCCTCTGCCGCAGTAGAAAGCTCATGTTCAACAGAGCCCAGCTGATCAACCAGTGACTGAGCTTGTGTGATCACTTGGCTCTGAGCTTGACTGACGTAACGGAAATAAACGGCCATGCGGCTGACTAACGTAGGGCTCTCTTGATTCAGGAGCATTTTCAACTGAGGCTGCTGCCCCATTCGGTAAGCCGTACGAATCTGCTCGTATAAAACCTCCTGAGACCCTTCAAGCTGCGCCATCACACGTTTTTTTTCGCCACCGAGCCGCCCCAGCTCGGTATTGTATTGTTTGATATCCTGATTCAACGCGGCCATTTTACGTCCCAAACCAGCGACCTGTTCATCCAGCTTTTTCAGTGCGCGTTCAACCTCGTTTTTTTCAGTTTGCTGGGCGCTGATCTGTTCCTGTATTTTGAGCGCCTTTGCACGTAATTGCTCCAGTTGCCGCTCTGCATCCGCCCGCTCATCAGCGCCTGCCGCAACAGCAAACCAAACCATGGCAAACGCCAAACAAGTCTTTAGAAAATGCTCGATCATGGGTTTATTTTAGTCAGCCCGCGCAAACCATCCAATGAATATGTCGCAAAGGCAAACAATAAAACAGGCATTTTGATAAGCTACGCATTTTAATTCCCAACGCGAACACAGCAAGATACATGGCAATACTCAGTTTACAGGGCGTTAGCATCAGCTATGGTGGGCCTTCGCTTCTGGATCATGTCGATTTAACCATCGAATCAAGGGAGCGCATCTGCCTCGTAGGGCGTAATGGTGCGGGCAAATCCACTTTAATGAAAGTCATCAAGGGTGAACTCAAGCCTGATGCGGGGGAAATTAAGCAGCAGCAGGGAATACGCATATCACGCTTGCAGCAGGAAGTGCCGGCAGGTGATTCGGCTGATGTCTTTTCAACGGTCGCCCAAGGATTAGGCACACTGGGACAGCAGGTCATTGACTATCGCACAGCTTTGGCGAACCAGGACACAGTTGCCCTCGAGAGACTCCAGCAAGAGATTGACCGCCAAAACGGCTGGGATGTGGAAAGCAAGATCAACAACTTCTTGACGCGCCTGTCTCTGGATGGCCATCAACCACTCAACACGCTGTCTGGCGGGTTACAACGAAGAGCATTACTGGCCCAGGCACTGATCAGCGAACCAGACCTGCTGTTACTTGATGAACCCACCAACCACCTGGAAGTGGAAGCCATTGAATGGCTTGAAACCTTTCTGCTCAACTTCCCCGCAACCTTACTTTTTATCACACACGACCGCACCTTTTTAAAAAAACTGGCCACTCGCATCATCGAAATTGACCGAGGAAAACTGACCAGCTGGCCGGGAAATTACGACCGTTATCTGGCCGGAAAGGAAAAAGCGCTCGAAGAAGAAGCTCAGCAACGCGCGCTTTTTGACAAAAAGCTGGCCCAGGAAGAAGCCTGGATTCGGCAAGGTATTAAAGCTCGGCGCACCCGGAATGAGGGCCGAGTCCGGCGATTGCAGCAACTTCGACAGGAATACAAGACCCGGCGTGAGCAACTCGGACAAGCACGCGTCACGGCGCAAAATGACAACCAGTCCGGGAAAATTGTGCTTCAAGCCACACACATCGACTATCAAATTCATGAAAGAAAGCTGATCCGCAACTTCAACACCACACTGACGCGCGGAGACAAAGTCGGGATCATAGGCCCCAATGGCGTGGGGAAAACTACCTTGATCAATCTGTTAACCCAACGTCTGCAACCCACCCATGGCCAAGTGGAGCTAGGCACAAAATTGACCCTTGCTTACTTCGACCAGCTACGCAACCAGCTGGATGAAAATAAAACCGTGCGTGACAATATCGCCGATGGCAATGAAACCGTGCAAATCAACGGTAAGGAACAGCACATCATCAGCTACCTGGGTGATTTTCTCTTTGAACCCAGCCGGGCCAACACACCAGTTCGCGCCCTCTCCGGTGGCGAAAAAAACCGGCTTCTGCTGGCCAAGCTCTTTAGCCAGCCTAGTAACTTTTTAATCTTGGACGAGCCCACGAACGACTTGGATATCGAAACACTCGAGCAGCTGGAAAGCCTGTTGACAGACTACACCGGCACCGTGCTGTTAATCAGTCATGACCGGGCTTTTCTGGACAATGTCGTCACCAGCACATGGGTTTTTGAAGACGACGGCCAGATCCGAGAGTATATCGGTGGCTATGAGGACTGGCTACGGCAACGAGAGACACAGTCAACTCCCCAGGAAAAAAAGGTCACTAACGAAAAAAAAGCACCCGACAACCGTAAACCCAGGGCTCAAAAAAAACTCAGCTACAAAGACCAGCGCGAACTGGATCAACTCCCCGAGCACGTTGACATGCTCGAAACACAGCTCCGTGAACGGCAACAACAGATGACGTCACCAGATTTCTACAAACAGGAAAAATCTGCTATTACCGCAACACAAGAACAGATCAAAGTATTAGAACAAGAACTGGAAGCAGCTTATGCGCGCTGGGAAGCCCTGGAAGACGCCTAGTCTCACTGCCTGATTCCCATGCAAATCAGCGCCTTGCCATACCCCAAAAGGTCTTATAAGGTGACCGCTTAGATAATCATCCAAACGGGGGAGGATCCACATGAGCTCTATTGCTACGTCCATACCATCGTCCAGAAAGCTCAACAAAGTCTCCGAAGAAGAATGGAGCATCCGGGTTGATCTGGCCGCCTGCTACCGGCTGATTCACCACTTCGGCTGGACAGACCAAATCTACAACCACATTTCTGCCCGCATACCCAACACAGACGACCACTTCCTCTTAAACCCCTTCGGACTAGGCTATAATGAAGTCACCGCATCAAACCTGGTCAAAGTGGATCTGGAAGGTAATATCATTGGGCACTCTGACTACACAATTAACCGGGCCGGCTACGTAATCCACAGCGCGATTCATGCCGCTCGTCAAGATGTGATGTGTGTTTTACACACACATACCGTGAATGGATCAGCAGTTTCCTGCCTGGAAGAAGGCTTTATCCCTATGACACAGGCCGGCTTCCAATTTTACCAACGACTGAGCTACCACAACTACGAGGGTATTGCTGTCAACCTGGAAGAACGCCAACGGCTTGTGACCGATTTGCAGCAAAACAACGCGATGATTCTCTATAACCATGGACTGCTCACCTGCGGCAGCACCATCAGCCATGCTTTTTCCCGCTTTTACTACCTGGAACAAGCCTGTGAAGTCCAACTTAAAGCCATGCAATCAGGCGGGAAAATCAAACAACCACCACCGGAAGTCTGCGAACACACCGCTCGACAATGGGACAAAATGAACACAAACGAACAAAAAATGAAGCCCCTGCCGGAATGGGCCGCTTACCTACGCATGCTGGATAACCTGGACCCCAGTTACAAAAAATAACAGATGCTCTCAGCGGTCATAAACCCAGAGCGCCGCATTCATGATGTGCGCGCTCTTTTACTTGGCTGAAAGCTATCCCAGGTATAAACACACAAGCCACACCAAATAAAAACAAAGGCAACCACGAGATGCCACGGCAACGCCTCCCCAAACACCCAAACCCCGAGTAAAAACTGCAGTGTCGGCGTAATGTAGTTCAACAAACCTACTGTTGACAGAGGCAATCGGCGGGCCGCTGCGGCAAACAAAAGCAAAGGTACGGCTGTGACAACACCCGCCATAACCAGCAGGAGGTCTGTCACGCGATCGGCCTGCATAAAAGTGGCTGTCCCTTCGAGATGCAGCCACATCATAGCGATCAAGGCCAAGGGGGTGAGCAACACTGTCTCGACAAACAGGCCCGTTATGCTATCCACTGGAGCCAGCTTGCGCAACGCGCCATACGCCGCAAATGAAAATGCTAGGAACAAACCAATCCAGGGCAGACGTTCTGAGACAATGACTTCAAAAGCAACACCGGTTGCAGCCAGCAGAACCGCCACCCACTGCCAAACCCGTAATTTTTCTGTAAAGACGACCCAGCCCAACAAAACCGATAACAGCGGCGACAGAAAATAGCCCATGCTCGCGTCGACAATATGACCCTGAGCCACCGCCCAAATATAGATATACCAGTTTGAACCAATCGCCAACGCAGACAAAAACAGCAGGCGCGTCTCCTGGAACCGCCTGAAAAGTGAAAAAGCCGCCAGTAATCGCCCTGTCACAAGCAGTACGCACATGACAAACACAAGCGACCATACCGTGCGATGCAATAAAGACTCAAAGGCTGGAACGTGGTCCAGCCATTTCCAATAGATGGGGAACAAGCCCCAGATAAAATAGCCCCCCAAGCCAAGGCACAGTCCTGGCTTGGAGACGGGGTGGCGTGTGCTGCTGGGCGGCAAGCTATTTGTTGAGCTGGCTCAAATCCCGCACAGCCCCTCGAGACGCCGATGTTGTGAGCGCAGCATACGCTTGCAAGGCTGTACTCACCTGCCGATCGCGCTTGACCACAGGTTGCCAGGGTTTGTCGCGCATCTCCATCGCTTTACGACGGGTCTGCAACACCTCATCGGACAATTGAACATTTAAACGACGGTTCGGGATATCAATTTCAATCATATCCCCTTCCTCAACCAGTCCAATCGCCCCCCCCTCAGCTGCTTCGGGTGAAACGTGCCCGATCGACAGTCCCGATGTCCCGCCCGAGAAGCGCCCATCCGTCAGCAATGCACATGCCGCTCCTAACCCCATGGATTTTAAGTAGCTGGTTGGATAGAGCATCTCTTGCATGCCGGGGCCGCCTTTTGGCCCTTCGTAACGAATCAAGACAACATCACCTGAATTAATTTTTTCCCCAAGAATGGCCTCAACAGCACTGTCCTGGCTTTCGAAAATGCGCGCAGGCCCGGTAAATGTCAAAATACTTTCATCCACACCAGCTGTTTTCACCACGCAGCCATCTTCTGCGATGTTGCCATACAGCACAGCCAGACCACCATCTTGACTGTAGGCGTGGGCCAAGTCACGAATACAGCCGGTTTGGCGGTCCTGGTCTAACGAGGGAAAACGCTTACTCTGACTAAACGCTTCTGTGGTACGCACACCGCCCGGCCCGGCTTGATAAAAAGTATGTACCGCTTCATCGGTGGTGGTCATGATGTCCCACTTTTCCAACATTTCGCTCACTGATGAGGCATGTACAGTAGGTAAGTCGGTCGCCAACAAGCCTGCCCGATTCAGCTCAGCAAGAATACCCACTACGCCACCCGCTCGGTGAACATCCTCCATATGGTACTTCTGAGTTGACGGGGCAACTTTGCTGAGGTGAGGTACTTTGCGCGACAGACGATCAATATCATGCATGCCAAACGGTACTTCGCCCTCTTGTGCAGCGGCCAGAAGGTGCAGCACAGTGTTGGTCGACCCGCCCATTGCAATGTCCAGTGACATGGCATTTTCAAAAGCGGACTGGCAGGCAATTCTCCGCGGTAACACGCTGTCATCACCTTCCTCGTAGTATCGCTTAGCCAGTCCTACGATCAACTGTCCCGCTTTCAGAAACAGGGCTTTTCGGTCGGCATGCGTGGCCAGCAGGGAGCCATTCCCCGGCAGACTCAATCCTAAGGCTTCTGTCAAACAGTTCATGGAGTTTGCCGTGAACATGCCTGAGCATGAACCACATGTGGGGCATGCGGACCGCTCCAGCTGAGCCACTTCCTCATTACTCTTGCTTGGGTCAGCCGCACTCACCATGGCATCCACGAGATCAAGGTGAACCACTTGCCCGCCAATGGTGCTTTTGCCCGATTCCATGGGCCCACCAGAAACAAACACGGTTGGGATATTGAGACGCATGGCGGCATTGAGCATCCCCGGTGTAATTTTGTCGCAGTTTGATATGCAAACCAGTGCATCCGCACAATGCGCATTGACCATGTATTCAACGCCATCGGCAATAATTTCGCGTGACGGTAAGGAATAAAGCATGCCGTCATGTCCCATTGCGATGCCATCATCAACAGCAATGGTATTGAACTCCTTGGCCACGCCCCCTACCTTTTCGATTTCTCTGGCCACCAATTGCCCTAAGTCTTTAAGGTGAACATGCCCCGGAACAAATTGTGTAAACGAATTTGCAACCGCAATAATCGGCTTGTCAAAGTCATCATCACCCATGCCTGTAGCGCGCCAGAGTGCACGTGCTCCAGCCATATTACGGCCATGTGTTGTTTTGCGTGATCGGTATTCGGGCATGCTTGCCTCCCACATTCATTAATGCCAAAAAACAGGCTTATTTTACACGGCAACGCCGCAGTAGATATATTGGACCTTATGTTGTCCTTGATTTATAGCCTGGATAAAGTGGCTATTGATAAAAAAGTAAACGATCCCATGATTTAAGGGCTGGCTTTTAGGTCAGATCCCCATACCCGTTCAGAAAGTCATTTCAATTAAAAGAGGTTTAATAAAATGTTCAACATGGATTTTAGCCAACGCATCGTGGTTAACACCAATGAACAGGAATGGGTTGCCAGCCCAATGTCAGGCGTCTGGCGCAAACCTCTAGCCCGGGAAGAGGCCGAGCGGGGCCATGCCACCAGTATCGTGAAATACGAGCCCGGCGCAACCTTTTCGGCTCACAACCACCCCGGAGGTGAGGAAATTTTTGTCCTGGAAGGCACTTTTTCGGATGAAACCGGTGATTACCCAGCAGGCACCTACTTCCGAAACCCCACGGGCTTCCAGCATGCACCTTTTAGCGAAACGGGCTGCATAATCCTGGTCAAGCTGGAGCAGTTTCAGGCGGGTGATCATGACCGCGTTTGTATTAACACGCATACAAGCCCTTGGCTCCCTGGCCAAGGCGGGCTAACGGTACTCCCGCTCCATGACTTTCAAGGCGAACATACAGCACTCGTCCACTGGCCAGCTGGCGAGGTGTTTCAACCACACATTCATATGGGTGGCGAAGAAATTTATGTGATCCAGGGAGAATTTATTGACGACTATGGGCGCTACCCTGCCGGCACGTGGATTCGCAGCCCCCACATGAGCCGCCATCACCCTTATGTGGAACAGGAAACACTCATTTGGGTGAAAACAGGACACCTTTAGCCTTAATAAAAATAAGCAACGCGCCCGCCTTAACCGCTCAGTGATAGACTGGCGGTTGACCCCTGATCCATTCGCCACTTACCATCAGTGAGAATTTCATTCAGGGCTTCTACTTATGCAAAGCTTATTTAACCCTCTGACATTCCCTCACGGCTCAGCCATCAAAAACCGGTTTGCACTGGCGCCACTCACAAACCTGCAAAGCCACAGTGATGGACGTTTATCGGATGATGAATTCAAATGGCTGACCCTACGCGCCCAGGGAGGGTTTGGGCTAACAATGACGTGTGCCGCTTGTGTTCAAGCCCAAGGGCAGGGGTTTGATGGTCAATTAGGTATTTACTCTGACGCTCACCTTGAAGGGCTCACTCGCCTGGCGGCGGGCATCAAGCAGTATGAAAGCCTGGCTATTGTGCAGCTTCACCACTCAGGCATGCGGTCACCCAAAGAACTCACAGGCTGCCAACCTGTTGCACCCAGTGATGACGAAGAAACCGGTGCCCGCGCAATGTCAACCGCCGAAGTCGAACAGGTGATCGAAGACTTCATTCTCGCCGCCCAACGTGCCGAAAAAGCCGGATTTGACGGCGTAGAAATTCACGGTGCTCACGGTTACCTGCTTTGCCAGTTCCTTAGTGCTGAGACCAATCGTAGAACCGATCAATATGGCGGCTCCCTGGAAAACCGGGCACGCCCCATCACCGAAATTATCGCCGGTATCCGCTCGCGCTGCCGCAAAAACTTTAACCTGGGTATTCGCCTGTCGCCTGAACGCTATGGCATACCATTGACAGAAGCCACGGCATTCGCCCAGCAATTAATGAACGTCGGCGCCGTTGATTACCTTGACATTTCTTTATGGAACGCCTTCAAAGAACCGGTGGAAGAGGCCTTCCAAGGACGCAGTTTGATGTCCTACTTCACCGAGCTGGATCGGGGGGCTGTTCGCTTAGGTGTTGCCGGGAAAATAAAAACACCGCAAGATGCCTTGAACTGCCTAGAGGCCGGAGCGGACTTCGTGCTGCTTGGCCGAGCGGCCATTTTGCATCACGACTTCCCTGATCAGGTCCGCAAAGACTCGGGCTTTATACCGGTTTCTTTGCCCGTTTCCGCCGAACACCTTCGCCGGGAAGGCCTGAGCGATACCTTTATCAACTACATGGACACCTGGAGGGGCTTCGTTGCTCCCCGTGAGTAACAAGACTTAGGGCGTCTCACCACTCATTTTCATCCCGACAAAACACCGAGACCTGATCATGACGACCTTTCCACTCCATATCGACATTGTCTCCGATGTTGTTTGTCCCTGGTGCATTATTGGTTATAAACAACTGCAACAAGCACTGGCGCAATACCCCAACCCACTGAAGGTGTCCATCGAGTGGCACCCCTTTGAGCTCAACCCGGCCATGCCTGACGGCGGCCAGGAAATGCAAGCACACCTGGCAGAAAAATACGGCAGCACGCCGGCGCAAAGCGAAGCCGTCCGAACGCGCATTAAAAACTTGGGCGACACACTTGGATTCACATTTAACTACTCAAAAGACCTGCGAATTTATAACACTTTCCGCGCTCACCAGCTGCTGCACTGGGCCAAAGCCTTCGACAAACAAACACCACTCAAACTGAAGCTGTTTACTGATTACTTTACTCATCAAAAAGCGATCGACAGCATAGATACACTTGTTGAGGCCGCTGAGGCTGTTGGCCTTAACCAACAAGCAGCCCGTGATGTGCTCAACAACGAGCGTTATGCTGCCTCTGTACGTGAATGCGAATCTGATTGGCAAAACCAGGGCATTTACAGCGTCCCCACATACCTTTTAAACAAAAAATTTCTGATTTCAGGCGCTCAAAGCAATGATGTCTTCACCGCTTATATTGACAAATTACGTGAAAAAAACATCACCCCGGAGCCCTCGTGACGTATTTTAAATTACAGGAAAACGACAAAAGTCATGGACATTATTCAAAGCCGGGTTTCGACCCAAACCGAGGAGTACAAACAAAACTTTGCTCATTATGAAGCGCTGATTGACGAGCTGCACACTTACCGTAAGCAAGCCTCAATCGGCGGCTCGGAAAAAGCCCGGGCGCTGCATCGAAAGCGTAACCAGCTCATGCCGCGGGAACGGATTGCTGCCGTACTCGATCCCGGCTCACCCTGGCTGGAAATCGGCCAACTGGCCGGCTTAAAGCTGCACAAAGGGGTACCACCAGGCGCCTTGATGGTGACCGGCATCGGCCTGGTACATAATCGCCCGTGCATGTTCATTTGCAATGATCCCACCGTCAAAGGCGGCACACTCTACGGCATGACCTGCAACAAGCAAATGCGTGCTCAGGAAATCGCGGAACAATACCACCTGCCGACCATCACAATGGTTCAATCAGGCGGTGCCTTTTTACCTGACATCGCAGGGATCTTCCCGGACAAGCGGATCATGACAAATATTATTCGTCAGTCGGCCAAAGGCATTCCTCAAATTGCCTCGGTTCATGGCCCTTCGACTGCCGGTGGTGCGTATATTCCAGCACTTTGCGATGAAAACATCATTGTCAAAAACCAAGGTGCCATGTTTCTTGGCGGGCCACAACTCACGTTTGCCGCAACCGGCGAACAGGTCGACGTCGAAACACTGGGCGGCGCCGAAATGCACTGTTCCGTGAGCGGTGTTGCGGATCACCTGGCAGAAAATGATCTGCATGCGATGGCCCTGATTCGCAGTGCTGTCTCTAACCTTCCCTCCCCCAAACCGCTGCGTTGGGACGTTGAAGATCCGCAGGAACCACTGTATGACCCGAAAGAAATCTACGGTTTGATCAACCGTGACCCCAAATTTCCAACCGACAACCGGGAAATCCTCGCACGCCTCGTCGATGGGAGTGAAATCCACGAGTTCAAAAAACTCTACGGCGACACACTGATTACCGGCATAGCCCGCATCAAAGGCTATAAAGTTGGCATTCTCATTAACAACGGGGTGCTCTACACCGAGAGTTCCAACAAAGCCACGCATTTCATTGATATGTGTTCCAAATGGGATATTCCCTTACTCTTCATTGCCGACATTAACGGTTTCATGGTGGGCACGGAAGTCGAGCGCCAAGGTATTGCCAAAGCCGGCGCCAATATGATTAATGCCATGGCTAACGCCAAAGTTCCCCGTATCACGCTGATTATCGGTGGCTCTTATGGCGCAGGTTACCTGGCTATGTGTGGCCGGCCTTTTGATCCAGAGCTTTTACTGATGTGGCCAACAGCGCGCTGTGCGTTAATGGGCACAGAACAGGCCATCACGACACTGACACAAGTACAGGAAGGTATTCATGATCGCGAAGGAAGCAGTTGGACAGACGAGGAGAAGTCTGCCTTTCAAGCGCCCATTCGCAAGACGTTCGACGACTTTGCCAATGCCTACAACTGGGCCGCCAACCAATGGTGTGATGCGATTATTGACCCCTTAGAAACACGTGACACCATTGCAATGGCCCTTGAATTATCGGGGCGCAAACCGGCAGAAGAGACAACATTCGGTATTTTCCGAATGTAACTGTGTACTCGCCGAACGCAACAGCCTTATCGAGCAAATGCCGGATTAGGGCATTGCTGATCAACCATTTTCATGACCTTATCCTGTAGTGCTTTGCTTTTATCAATCTCAGGGTACTTGGCTGGCAGGGCGTTAAAGCAACGCTCTGCTGCGCCCATAACGGCCATCATCTCACCTTGCGCCGTTGCTTGGTCAGCCATATTGCCAGAGGCTTGTGCTTCACTTAATCGCTGTAAGGCTTCACTGACTTTTTTGTAGGGCGCCTCCAGACATTGGCAAACATCTGTCGCTGCAGCAGACAAGTCGGCTGCTTGTGCCGTTGCCTGTAGAAATAACAGCATTCCCGCAACCCACACAGAAAAAATCTTCATTCGCTTTCTCCTCGTCTTAGTGTCTAGCCCTGGGGCAATGCGGCATCAGCCTAGTGCATGGACTCTAGCGCTTTGATCCTCTGCTCAATGGGCGGGTGGCTGGCAAACAGTTTCTTGAAACCTTCAACATGGCCCCGGTTAATCCCAAAAGCGGTCAAGGTCTCGGGTAACTCATTCGGCCGCTCGTAATCAGCCTGCAAACGCTTTAAGGCACGTATCATGGGTGCTTTGCCATTAAGTGCGGCTGATCCGGCATCCGCCCGGTACTCCCGATAGCGAGAGAACCACATTACAATCGTCGAAGCGAGAATCCCTAATACTATTTCGGCCACCAATGTAGTCATGAAAAAGCCGATACCGTGACCTCGCTCATTTTTAAGCAAGACCCGATCAACCAGGTAGCCAATAATCCTCGAAATAAAGATTACAAAGGTATTCACCACGCCTTGTACCAGAGCCAGGGTCACCATATCGCCGTTGGCGACATGGGCGATTTCATGTGCCATCACTGCGCGGGCCTCATCTTCATCAAACCGTTGCAACAACCCCTCACTGACGGCGACAAGCGCATCATTTTTGTTCCAGCCTGTGGCAAAAGCATTTGCCTGCTGACTGGGGAAAATGCCCACATCGGGCATTTTGATACCCGCGTCCCGGGCCAGATCTTGGACCGTCTCCAAAAGCCATCGCTCGCGTGCGTTGGCCGGCTGTTCAATTAACCGAGTCCCGGTTGACCACAGCGCCATTTTCTTGGAGAGGAACAAGGAAATCAGTGAACCGCTGAAACCAAAGACAGCGGAAAAAATCAGCAACCCCGTAAAGTTGATGCCGGTTCCACTCTGATTCAGGTAGGAATCAACACCCAAGAGCCGCAACACAATGGAGGCAACAACAATAACCGCCAGGTTGGTCCCCAAAAATAATAATATTCTTAACATAGAAACAATATATTCCTCTGTGTCTGATCACGTGCATAGTGGCGATTAAATCCCGACTTTTCAAGCGCTTTTAACCGGGCTGAGTTCGCGATATTGTATTGTTTTTAATTTTATTGAAACTCTACTTTGACACCTTGAAATGAAAGCGTACTGCCAACACACTACCCATACGTTCTTTTGTTAACCGAAAGGAAATCACACTATGCCTAGCCAATTCGCCAAAAAAACGCAAATTAATGTCAATGGTACGGAGTACGAAATTATTGATATCTCCGCGGTTGCAAACGAATTCAACATTGAAGCACTGCCCTTTTCTATCCGGATTTTGTTGGAAAACCAACTTCGCCATCTGGATGATAAAACGGTCACAACTGATGATGTCAAAGCATTGGCGGGCTGGACACCTGATAACCGCGCTGAACATGAAATCGCGTTCTCTCCCGCCCGCGTAGTACTCCAGGACTTTACTGGCGTACCCGCGATTGTTGATCTGGCTGCCATGCGTGATGCCGTTGCTGAACTGGGCGGAAACCCGCTGGCCGTTAACCCCCGGATTCCGGTTGAACTCGTCATTGACCATTCCGTTATGGTTGACCACTTTGGCTCGCCCGCAGCGCTCGAGGAAAACACGGATATTGAATTTGAGCGCAACCGCGAACGTTATGAGTTTTTGCGCTGGGGCCAGAAGGCATTTGACAACTTTAAGGTCGTCCCCCCGGGCACAGGTATTGTTCACCAGGTGAACCTCGAGTACTTGGCCCGAGGTGTATTCGATGTGAAACAGGATGGCGTGCGCACCGCCTACTTTGACACACTTGTTGGCACCGATTCACACACTACGATGATCAACGGAATCGGTGTGCTCGGCTGGGGTGTGGGTGGTATTGAAGCTGAAGCGGCCATGCTAGGCCAACCACTCTCGATGCTGATCCCCGATGTGATTGGCTTTAAACTCACCGGGCAAATGCAAGCCGGGCTCACAGCAACGGACCTTGTCCTGACAGTCACTCAGATACTGCGTGAACTCGGGGTTGTAGGCAAATTTGTTGAGTTTTTCGGAGAAGGCGTTAGTCGGCTTCCTCTGGCTGACCGGGCAACCATCGCCAATATGGCCCCGGAATACGGCGCCACTTGTGGCTACTTCCCCATTGATAAGGAAACGATCCGTTACCTGGAAACAACGGGCCGGACAAAATCACAGTGCGACCTTGTCGAAGCCTACAGTAAAAAACTGCTCGCCTGGTATGAGCCTGATATGCCGGACCCACAATACACCAAGGTGGTGACACTTGATCTGGGCACAGTAGAAAAAAGCCTTGCCGGACCCAAACGTCCGCAAGACAGAATACCGCTCTCACAGGTTAAGTCCGGTTTTGAAAAATCTCGCCTCGAATTAATCAACGCGCCCGCCAGCACCCCCTCCAGAACAGTCGATAATGTCCAGTTCAAAGAAGAATCGTTCTCCCTGGAAGACGGCGCAGTCGTTATTGCAGCCATTACCAGCTGCACAAATACCTCAAACCCATCCGTTATGCTGGGCGCAGGACTGCTAGCGAAAAAAGCCGTCGAGAAAGGGCTCAAAACAAAGCCCTGGGTTAAGACCAGCTTAGCACCCGGGTCACAAGTGGTGCCCGAGTACCTCAACCAGGCGGGGCTGACCCCCTATCTGGAGAAGCTCGGCTTTTATCTTGTAGGATTTGGCTGCACCACCTGTATCGGCAATTCTGGTCCACTGCCCGTTCCTATCGTTAATGCGATTCACGAAAAGGAGTTAACCGTATGCTCCGTATTATCAGGCAACCGTAACTTCGAAGGGCGCATTCATTCGGAAATTAAGGCAAATTACTTGGCTTCTCCTCCCTTGGTTGTTGCTTATGCAATCGCGGGTAATATGAATATCGACCTTGACAGTGAGGCGATCGGCACAGATGCCGAAGGTAAGCCAGTCTATCTCAAAGAGATCTGGCCCTCTCAGGAAGAAATTGACAAGCTACGCTCACTGATTGACAAAGAGCTGTTTACAGAAAAATATGCCTCTGTCTTCGAAGGCTCACCGGCCTGGAATGCACTCCCCGTGTCCGATACGCCTCAATATCCCTGGCCCGAATCAACCTACATCAAAAAGCCGCCTTTCTTTGATGGCATGTCCGCGCAAGCACAGCACCAGGTCCCGGCGATCGAGTCTGCCCGTTGCCTGGTAAAACTGGGCGATAGTGTGACGACGGACCATATTTCACCCGCCGGCTCAATCAAGCCAAGCAGTCCAGCAGGTCTGTATTTACAGGCGGAGGGTGTACTGCCACAAAGTTTCAATTCTTATGGCTCACGTCGTGGTAATCACGAGGTTATGATGCGGGGTACCTTTGCCAATATTCGTCTGCGCAACCAACTCGCACCTGGGAAAGAGGGTAGCTGGACCACCTACTTCCCTACAGACGAACAAATCAGTATTTTTGATGCCGCCATGAAATATGCCGAGAGCCAAACGCCACTGATCGTACTTGCCGGTAAAGAATACGGAACCGGCTCCTCCCGGGATTGGGCCGCCAAAGGAACCACCTTGCTTGGTGTCAAAGCCGTCATTGCCCAGAGTTATGAACGCATCCATCGCTCCAATCTGGTGGGCATGGGAGTCCTGCCATTGCAATTCATGGACGGTGAATCAGCCGAGACACTGAATTTAACCGGCACAGAGGTCTTTTCAATTCCGGCGATTGCAGAAAATCAGGAAGAAGTTGTTGTGAACTTTACTGACAGTGACGGACAGGCGCGCTCTTTTACAACACAGATTCGAATCGATACACCTGTCGAATTCCAGTATTACCTCAACAACGGCATCTTACCGTATGTCGTACGCGATCTGTCACAACACTAAATACCGCATCACCGGGCGGGAGACTCAACTGTGCTCCCGCTGTTTTGATGGATGTCGTGTTAACCGACCTTTCATCGGCTGATACCGCCCTACCATACCCGTTCCTCCACAATTCATTTAAATTTTCCCCGCTGTTGTCGATGTCAAGTCCCAAGCACTCTCTATTGGGCATGGTAAAGAATACATACAAGCCACGCCTCAAGGTGCAAGGGCAAAGGAATGTGTTGTAACCGAGGACCCTTTAACAAAACCACATAAACATAAGGGCGACAACATGAAAACCCCATTCACGTTACTTAAGCGTTTTACGCTGTCTGCTTCTGTTGTATTTGCACTGACTGCCTGCGAAAGCGGGACAGAAATTTCAACGAATAACGAAAACGAATCAAACTCGAACAACAATGAAGAGGAAATTGTCTCTTCAGCGACAACGGGTATTGCATTACCCACTGAGATTTCGGCAATACCGGTTCAAAAAAACAATCTCTCTGTTTCAAAAGCAAGCTTGAGTGGTCGTCTTGTGGCACTGAGCAACTCAACATCTGAGCTTAGCCAGGACTCGGATTACCACACCACAGCCACAAGAAAATACATCGAAGAGCGCGCGCTTGAGCAATTCGACATCATCGAACAACTACTGAAAGCCATTGGGCAAACTCACTATGCCGACGCTTCTGTGATCAACCAGGGTCCCTATACCGCTATCATCACCTGGGAAGACGAGCAGGATGGCCGAGACGTCAAAACTCTCCAACCTTGGATCGTCGACTCAAAAATGATTATTGAAAACGATGTCGAGGTAAACCGTGTACAGGCCTGGATTGAAGAGCCTGACCATGACAACCCGAGCCAAACCCGCTTACTGAAGGCCGAGTTCAAAGTTTACTCAGCGGCCACCGTTGCCGAAGACGGCACTTACACAGACTATGGTAACTGGGAACTCAATGTCTCCTTTGATGAAGAAGCCAGCAGCTTTTTTGTTTTGACCGCCGAGTCTGACAATGGCGTCAGCACGATCAAAATGAATGAATCAATGACATTTGATGACTTTTCCCATCACGTCAAAGGCATTCTGAGCCGCAGTGCAGAAACGGGATACGGTAAAGTCGCTTATCCGGACTGGCACAGCTGCGATACACACCCCTGCCAGCCTGAAACAGCGACAACCGCTTATGCCTATAACAGCGACTACCTGGCGGTTCAAAGCGCAGGCGACCTGGAACCGACGTATAAAGACAGAAACCCAGACAATGCCATCGAATTAACCCATCGTTATGGTGTTTTCTTTGCAGAAAGTGACAGTGATGCAGGCATTGCTGCTGGCGACAGTTTGGAAAAGCATAAAGCTTTTGGGTTCCCAATCCAGTTTCAAAATGAACATAACCTGGAGCAGCATGCTTACTATGGCGCATGGCAGGGTCGGCATGAGATCTGGGGTGGTCACGACCTGGAGCCGGGCGATACCGTCACGCGTAATGATCACCACAACGACAGTGAAGAAGCCGCTTCGTTTATTGTTTCACAAAAATTTAATGGCACATTGACGAAACGCACGCTGACAGCAGGTTCTCTTTCCGACATCGCCGGCATTGCTGTCGAAACCTGGATCAACAAACATTATGAGCTGCGCTGGGACGCCGCTGCAAATAACAACGTTGGCGCATGGCAGTATTGCGATGGCTGGATAGACTGGAGCCAGAGCCCAGCCGTGTGTCATGATTTTGAATCGAATGAGCCCGTCAATCTCACAGAAATGACCGACTTCAGTATCCTCAACGTAGGAGAAGAAGACCGTAAATTTGTCCATATCAGTGGCTGGGACCCTTCTTTAAATAATGGTCACGGAGGCCCAGTAGAATATGTTTACCTTGGCAGTACCCATGAGAATGTCAACTGGAGCGGCGCAGGATTCTACCCCGCCGAACACAGTGAGCACGGTCGGTTGACCCCCATGCTAAATGCGGCACGCTATGCACCTGAAGATGGCGCCACGCTTTGGATCAACATCGACGGCTCCTTGTACATAGCCTACACAGGTACAGAATGGGTTCAGAAACAGCTCGAAAGCTTTGATGAAGAAACCTGGACACCAACGTTCAATGACAGTGCTGACACGACATTCACACTGGAAATAGGACGCGAATACTACATCAACCATCAGGGTGCCAATTACATTGTACGACGTATCGACGATACCGGCAGCGACAGTGATGACTACCAGGTCATGACAGAATTACAAACAGCCGCCAACCCCAAAAATATTACATCTATTTTACCCTTGGGGACGCACTATCTGGCAGCGCCTTGGCAGCCGGAAGTCAAATTCACCCTGGGCCAAAACCCGGAAGACAGCAGCACCTTCATGAAGCTGACTTACGTCAATGACGACCCCAATACACCCGATGAAGACGAAACCGGAACACGGGTTGAAAACGGGCAATGGGGACTCCAAGCGTATGACAGCAGTGATATGCCACTGGATGCCAACGGCTCAACGGTTTCTGTTGATGGTTACGGCTTGCCTGTTGGCGATGCAACACCGGTTCAATTTAACTGGGAATACTCCGAAGAAGGTTGGGGTACACAGCAATTCCTGTGCTCACCCGATTGTTCAGCGGTCGATAACTACCTGATCCTGTCTGACCCTGTACGTTTCCAGCCTTTTGCCGCCACAAACCATGGTGATGCAGAGAAAACCTTGTCACTGGCTTTCGATGGTTGGATGCATGGTTTGCCTGATCTGTACTTTGAGCTCCACAAAAATGACTTTGTCATGAGTAGTGAGATCGCCGACAAAGTGATTAACCTATCCGCTGGCACAGAATTGGTTGACGCCAGCGACAACACGATCCGCTACTACCTCAAACCACTTGACGTTAGTATCTTCCTGAACGTTGTCACCCAACCGGCCGATGGCCTGTCCTTTCCGGATATTACACTATCCGAGTCGGCTGATCTGACCACAGTACCCGACTACACAGACACCGGCATGGGAGACAAACCCACAGATACCGAGATACGCTTCTCCGAAGGCATCGCGGTCCAATAACACATCAACCAGCAAAGTAAGCACATCCCCCCGATAAGCGGGGGGATGTGCTTTTTCTATCACGCAAAAAATGGCTGCAAAAATGCAAAGCCATGTAAAATGACGCATTCCATGTCAGCACAAGCTCCAAAAACAAAGAACCGGATGGACCAACAAGCAAACCCACCTCATTATCTGGCGCTCTCAGGCGGCGTTGGCGGTGCAAAGCTTGCCCTTGGACTCAGCCACGTCCTTCCGGCGGAGCAACTCACCATTGTGGCCAATACCGGTGACGACTTCGAACACCTGGGCCTGACGATTTGTCCTGACATTGATACTTTGCTCTACACCCTCGCAGACCTGAACAACAAGGCGCTCGGCTGGGGCAGACAAGATGAGTCTTGGCATTTTATGGAAACGCTCAAGGCACTGGGGGCTGAGACCTGGTTTCAACTGGGCGACCGGGATTTGGCTTTACACACGATCAGGACCCAGAAACTCGCGCACGGCGAGACATTGTCTCAGGTGACACACTTTTTGTGTCAACAGCTTGGCATTTCCCCCAACGTCACCCCCATGACCGATGATCCACTCAAAACAATCGTCAAAACGACACAAGGACCGCTGGCCTTTCAGCATTATTTTGTGCGTGAGCAATGCCGCCCCGCAATCACCGGAATTGAGTTTGAAGGCAGACATTCCGCCCAGCCCAGTGCCGCATTTTTACACGCCTTACATCATCCGCACTTAAAGGCAGTCATCATCTGCCCCTCTAACCCCTTCGTCAGCATTGCTCCCATCCGTTCGCTGCCGGGTATTGAGGAACGATTAAATGCACGACCAGTCATTGCGGTCTCACCGATCATTGCGGGCAAAGCCCTAAAAGGTCCTGCGGCCAAAATGATGCAGGAATTAAAACTTCCCTGTACCGCCCTGGGAGTGTGTGAATATTACGGCAGTCTGCTGGATGGCTTTGTGCTTGATGAAGCCGATGCACACTACAGCCAGGAAATGGAAGCCCATGGCGTGCGCACGCTGACCACTCAAACAGTCATGAGAACACTTAATGACCGTATCCAGCTCGCAGAAGAGGTCATCACCTGGATCAATACCATATGGCCTTAATCAGGAAAACGGTTCCAAGCATCCAGCGCTGCGATTTTATAGGCTTCCGCCAAGGTGGGGTAATTAAAAACGGTATGCACGAAATAATCCAAAGTTCCACCCAACTGGAGAACCGCCTGACCGATATGCACCAACTCAGTGGCACCTTCCCCAATAATGTGCACGCCAATCAAACGTTTATTGACTAAATTAAACAACAGTTTCAACACACCTTCGTTCACTCCCATGATTTGTCCTCGCGATGTCTCACGAAAACGTGCAATACCCACTTCATAAGGAATTTCTTTGGCGACCGCGTCTTCTTCCGTCAAACCGACCACACTCATTTCTGGTACGGCATAAATGCCAAAAGGGAACTCATTGAACCGGCCTGAAATTCGCTGGCCAAACGCGTGACAGGCCGCGTGTCGGCCTTGCTCCATGGAGGTTGAAGCCAAACTGGGAAAGCCGATCACATCACCTGCGGCATAAATATTTTTTGCTTCCGTGCGGTAATGCTCATCGACCGTTAAGCGCCCTCGCTTGTCGGCTTTCAACTTCGCGGCTGATAAATTCAGTTGAGCGGTATTACCTTGCCGCCCAGAGGCGAACAAGACCATATCCGTTTTTAGCTGCCGCCCACTGGAAAAAACCACTTTGGCGCCTCCCGAGTCCGTACGCTTGACGCTCTCAACAGCATCGCCCAGCCGAATCGTCACTCCCCGCTCACGCAATAAGTGTAAAAATTCATCTACGATTTCCCTGTCCAGAAAGTCGAGTAGCGTCTTTCGCGTATCAACCAGTGTGACCTTGATATCCAACGCACTGAAAATAGAGGCATATTCCACCCCAATCACACCAGCCCCCACAACCAACAAGGTCCTCGGCAGTTGCTTAAGGTTCATCAGGTCATCACTGTCGACAACAGCCTCGCCATCGAAGTCAATGCCTTGTGGACGCGCAGGCGATGTCCCTGTGGCGATGAGAACTTTTTCGGCCTCCAGCGTGATAACGTCATCCACCCCGCGCTCCACCGCAATTTTCTGAGGATTCACAAAGGACGCCTTACCCACAATCGAACGCACACCGTTTCGCTGCAGTTGATGCCCAATCACTTCAACCTCATTGTTCAGCGTGACACCCAGGCGGTGCATCAAGTCCTGTGCGGTGATATCACTTTTCACGCGATAGGCGCGCCCGTAAATGCCCCGCTGTTTCCAGCCAGAGAGGTAAAGCACAGCCTCACGCAAGGTTTTACTCGGGATTGTCCCGGTATGTAAAGCCCCACCCCCAATGGCTTGCTGCTGCTCGATCAAGCCGACTTTTTTACCCAGTTTTGCGGCTTGGATAGCCCCCCCGCGCCCG
>DJFX01000047.1:99329-128882 GCA_002432635.1 Halothiobacillaceae bacterium UBA5861
GCTTGGATAGCCCCCCGGCGCCCGGCGGGACCGCTGCCAATTACAATGAAGTCAAATTTTTCCACTTTGATTACATCCTTTAAAAGCATCAACACCTTGTTTCACGGGTTAACCCAAGCAAAATCCTTGCCTTAAGTCAGCGAATATGAAAAAGTGATCTCATAAACGTCGAACAGATTGATAAATAATGCTCCTGGAGGATGAAAATGAGTGACTTTCCAAAATTTGTGGAATTCCACGAGGAAGGTATGCGCGAGGGCTTTCAGATTGAACCCCAAATTTACCCTATCGAAGAACGCGTTGAGTTGATTGACGCATTGAGCGAAACCGGCCTCAAACATATACAGGTGGGCTCCTTTGTTAACCCCAAAAAAGTGCCGACAATGGCTGACACACCCGCACTTTTTTCCCGCATCAACAAAAAGCCTGGTGTGCAATACACCGGTTTATGGCTGAACGAGTCCGGCTTCCGGCGCGCCTTGGACACACCCGGCATCGACCTCAAAGGTGATTTGTTTTTCTATGCCAGTGAAGGCCTGGCTCGCAGCAACAACAATTTAAGCTTTGATGAAATGATGACTGCCCAAGAACGCTGGCTGGACTTGTACATCGAAAACAATATCGACATTGACTCCGCAGGGTTCATGTGCTGTTTTGGATGTAATATTGATGGCGATATTCCCATGTCGCGTGTGCTCCAGCTCATCGACTTTACAGACCAGCTGTGCAAGAGCCGGGGTGTTCCACTGCCCACATTGTTGATCGCAGATACGATGGGCTGGGCCAACCCGGAGCAGGTCAAACAACGCATTGGCGCCATTCGGGAAAAATATCCTGATGCCCGTCTCTCCATGCATATTCATGACACACGCGGCCTGGGTGTCGCCAATGTCTATGCTGCGCTGGAAATGGGAGTTGATCGTTTTGACTCATCAATTGCAGGCCTTGGCGGCTGCCCTTTCGCTGGCCATAAGGACCACAAAGCTGCCGGAAATGTTTGTACAGAGGACAGCGTATTTCTTTGCCATGAACTGGGTATTGAAACCGGAATCGATCTGGATAAGCTGATCGAAGCCTCCCAAATGGCTGAAAAGATTATTGGTCGTTACTTAAACGGTAAAGTGATGCACAGCGGATCGCTCAGCCATTTCCGTGCTACGGCCTGAGCAATGCCCCTGTTTTAATGTCCCGAATGGTGGTCGGCTCCCCCCGACCACCGGTTTGCCCTTCCACAATGCAATCCAGCTGGTCGCCAAATTGTGCCTGGACGTCTGCCACTGTTCGCGCCGGTGATTGACCCGATTGATTCGCACTGGTAGAGGTGATTGCACCACCGAAGTCACGGCAGAGCTGCGCCGCCACAGGATGATTCGTAACTCTGACGGCAATTGTGTCTCGTTTACCCGTTACAAGATCAGAAACACCTTCTTTTACTGGAACAACCCAAGTCACTGGCCCCGGCCAAGTGGAACTGACTTGAGACAACTCTTCCGGGGAGAAAGGTTGAATGTAGGTTTGAAGCTGATCAATAGAGGCAGCAATTAAAATCAGCCCTTTATCGACCGGCCTTTTTTTCAAGGCAAGCAATCGCTTCAGCGCTTGTGTATTTTGGGGATCACACCCCAAACCAAAAACAGCTTCTGTTGGATACGCAATGACACCACCCGCGTTCAGGGTCGCCGCAGCGTTTCGCGTATCTCCCACCATCAATGGCCTGTGCTTGACGAGTTGGTCTCAGCCGCCGCTTTTTTACGCGTGGCCCCCTTGGCACTCGTCGATTTTTTACGCTTTGTCGTGCTTTTAGACGCGGCTTTCCCCCGTCCCCGCGCCTTTTTCTCTGGTGCTTCAGCTAGCCATTGTTGCGCTTGCTCCAGGGAAATATCCTTGGGTTTTTCTTTCCACTCCTTGGGAATTTTGGCATTTTTGTTCCCATCCGTGATGTAGGGTCCCCAGCGCCCTTCCAAAATTTTGATGCCTTCATCGTCAAAAACTTTGATCAGTTTTTTTGCATCGGCGATTTTTTTCTCCTCAACCAGTTCCACAGCGCGCTCAAGCGTCATCGTGTAAGGGTCATCGTCCTTAATAGAGGCATATTTGTCATCGTACCGTACATAGGGACCAAAACGTCCGATATTAACGCTGATTTTCTCTCCTTGTGGCGATTCCCCCAGATGGCGCGGCAACTTGAACAGCTCCAGCGCTTCTTCCAAGGTAATGCTGTCCATTTTTTGCCCGGCTCTGAGGCCCGCAAACAACGGTTTATCCTCGTCTTCTTTGGTCCCGATTTGAGCAAAGGGGCCATAGCGCCCCATCCTGACACTGACAGGTTTCCCTGTTTTAGGATCGTCCCCCAATACGCGAGCCTGCATAGCCTCATCACGGCTGACATTATGCTCTTTATCTTCAACCTGGGACTTAAAGGGTTCCCAAAAAGCCTGCATGACGGGCACCCAATTTTTTTCTCCTCGTGAAACTTCATCCAACTCATCTTCAAGATGCGCCGTAAAGTCATAATCTACGTATTGCTCAAAATGCTTGGATAAAAAGCGGTTAACAACGCGGCCAACCTCCGTTGGGAAAAAACGGCGGGCATCCATTTCGACATATTCCCGGTTTTGCAACGTGGAAATGATCGAAGCATAGGTGGAAGGCCGGCCGATGCCCCGCTCTTCGAGCGATTTGACCAGCGTGGCTTCTGTATACCTCGGCGGGGGCTCGGTAAAGTGCTGATCAGCGGTGATGGCTTCCACATCGACCTGATCGCCTTTTTCCATCGGAGGTAATGTCCGTTCATTATCTTCTTTCGTGTCATCCACCCCTTCCTTGTACACAGCAAGAAAGCCGGGCTCGCGCACTGTTGAACCCGTGGCTCGAAATCGATTCCCTTCCCCACAAGCAAACTCAACCGATACTTGGTCCAGTGTTGCGTGGATCATTTGCGAGGCGACGGTCCGTTTCCAGATCAAATCATAAAGTTTGAACTGGTCAGATGACAGGTTCGCCTTGAGTTGCTCGGGCAACCGGTTGGCGTCGGTTGGGCGCACAGCCTCATGCGCTTCTTGGGCGTTTTTTGTTTTGTTACGGTAAAAATTGGGCTTTTCGGGTACGTTTGAATCACCATAGCGTTTGCCAATCACTGCTCTCAGGTTGTTGAGCGCGTCATTCGACAGAGTCACGGAGTCGGTTCGCATGTATGTGATGAGACCAACAGACTCGCCGTCGATAGCCACACCTTCGTAAAGTTGTTGTGCTGTTCGCATCGTTCGCTGGGCAGAAAAGCCCAATTTACGCACCGCTTCCTGCTGTAACGTAGAGGTTGTAAACGGAGGGGCAGGGTTACGTTTGCGCTGCTTCTTTTCCACCACCGATACTGTAAGTTTTTGGCCCGCAGCCGCTTCCAGTTGCTGCTTGGCGGCCTGAGCGGACTCACTATCCGTAATCGTAAACTGCTTGACTTTCTCACCTTCCAACATAGCGAGTTTGGCTGAAAAGGCCTGCTTCTGATGGGAGAGCGCCGCTTCGATCGTCCAATATTCCCGCGGTTTGAACTTTTCAATTTCTTCTTCTCGCTCGACAATCATCCGTAGAGCCGGACTTTGCACCCGCCCTGCCGATAACCCCCGGCGGATTTTTTTCCACAAAAGTGGTGACAGATTAAACCCTACCAGGTAATCCAGCGCACGACGGGCTTGCTGTGCGTTCACAAGATCCATCGCGAGGTCACGTGGATTGTCTACAGCTTTTTGAATAGCACTCTTCGTAATTTCATGAAAGACAACACGTTGTACGTCTTTACCCTTCAGCGCATTTTTTTCCTCGAGCAGTTTGACCAGGTGCCAGGAAATCGCTTCACCTTCGCGGTCAGGGTCCGTTGCGAGAAGTAAACGATCCGCATCTTTCAGTGCTTTAAGGATCGCTTTGACGTGCTTTTCATTACGCTCAATGGATTGATACTTCATGGCGAAGTCGTGTTCGGTATCAACGGCGCCTTCTTTTGGCACGAGGTCTCGGACATGGCCGTAAGTTCCCATCACGGTATAGTCCTTACCTAAATATTTCTCGATTGTTTTGCCCTTTGCTGGCGACTCGACAATAACGAGTGTTTTGCTCATAGCTTTTGTCTTTATCTGCTGAATTTAAGGAATGAATCTTAATGCGTTCTGTAATGTGAACAGACCGTATAACGATGTTCACGCACAAATGCAACTGCTTTTAGATCAGACTTAGGTTGTTTGCCGTAATAATCTGACCGCTGATCACAGCAATTTATGACGCTCGTACATATTTGCCACCTCCCGCTGCGGTAATGTGACCATCCAACTCAAGAATTAAAAGCATGGATGCCACTTCTTCGGGACGAAGCCCACTTCTTTCAATAAGTTTATCAACCGGTTGAGGAGAAAAATCGATCACATCCAGTAGTTTTTGATAGGCCGGATCCAATGTTTCTCTGTCCGTCTCGGAGACCACTGCGACAGGCGCCTCTTTCACTTTAGGCTCGGCATAGTCGATGAGTGCGCCAACTTCTTCCAGGATATGCTCTGCGGTTTCAACAAGCTTTGCGCCTTGCCGAATTAAAGCGTGGCATCCGCGGGACAACGGTGAGTGTATGGAGCCGGGTATGCCAAATACTTCCCGATTCTGCTGCATGGCGTGTCGTGCGGTCGAGAGTGAGCCACTGTGCAGCGCAGCTTCCACTACCAGTGTTCCTATTGACAGCCCACTGATGATCCGGTTTCTACGCGGGAAAAATTCTGGGCGCGGCCGGGTTCCAATCGGCATTTCAGATACGATCACACCTTCGCGGACAAGCTCACGGGCAAGGGTTCGATTTTGAGCGGGGTAAACACGATCCAGTCCTGTCGCCGCGACCGCAATGGTTAAGCCCGCTGCCGCTAAAGCTCCTTGATGCGCGGCCGTATCAACCCCCAGCGCTAACCCACTGGTCACAGTCAACCCTACCTGAGCCAGGTATTTAGAAAACTCGTAGGCTGTCTCTTTGCCGCTTTGGGTAGGGTTGCGGCTCCCCACAATCGCAAGTTGATGGGTGTGCAGCACGTCAATATCGCCGACCGCATAAAGGACAGTGGGCGGGCTTGGAATACGTTTAAGAATGTCAGGATAGGCCGGACAGTCGTAGCTGATAATGTGGTGTTGATCGGCTTCGGCCCAGCGCAGGTCTGCTTCCATTCGCTGATCGGCTTCAGATGCTTTTAACGCCTCAATCTTGGCCTCTGAAAGCCCTGCGGCCTTTAGCGCATGATCAGAGGCTTTCACAATCGCAGTCAAGGAGCCAAATGCGTTATACAAACCTTCAACTGTTTTGGGCCCCACCCCACGCGCATGCACCAGGCGCAAACCAGCCAGGCAATCGCTCATGAAATCTTAAAGATTGGTGACAATATCATTTAATTGAATCGCTCGGGTTGACTCCATAATCAGGCCGTAGCTCACTCTGTCATAGACCTGAAAGATCATAATCACGCCAGCTCGTGTATCGGGTAAGTGTACAACGTCATCTTTTTTGCCGCTATATCGGTCTTTTACTTTGCGACCTCTGCGTTCAATAGCCAAAACATCACTGACTTCGATGCCATCGCGTTGGCCAATATTGATCACAACAATCTGATTTTGTGCCACATGGCTGATTGCGTCAAACAAGGAAATGACGGAACCTTTAAACGGTAATTCCGGTCTGCGCGGCAAATAATTATGTTCTGTCTGGCTTCGGTCTTGAGGGAGTAGACGGTCTCCGTTGAGTGCCTCACGCAGACTTTTTGTAATGATCAGTGTGGAAGGGTCGCCAAAGTCGATCATTTTCGCATCCGCAACTTCAGCAACTTCATAACCCAGCACTTCATCAGATTTCGGATCACGCAAGACTTTGGTAGGGCGAAAAATGGTGAATAGTGCATCATCCTGGCTTTGAATGCCCCGCACATACACCTCGTCATTCAGCGCACTGACCAGCCGCCCATCAAAGTTACCAATGACATAGGGCGCTTGCTCCAGCTGGTCCTTGGTGATAACTCTGGGGTGCGACATAAACTGCTCAACCGCATCAAGCGGTATACTGGGAATAGGTTCGCCCAAGGGCTCTATACGGACTCTTGGTTGCAGCCGTTCTGTCGCTTGACGCACACCCCCTGTTGCAGAAGCCTGCCAGTGACGGGAGACCACCAATTTGGGTTGCCCATTGATATAAACCAGTGAAATGACATCACCCGGGTAAATCAAATGCGGATTGGCGATCTGTGGATTGATGTGCCAGATTTCCGGCCAAAACCAGGGGTCTTTTAAAAACGTGCGGGCAATGTCCCACAAAGTGTCACCCTTCTTGACCACATACTGCTTAGGGTGCACGGGCCTGACAACCGGTGTCGGAACGCGTTTTACGGCTTGCTGCTCAGCCTTTATCACCGTCGCCGAATGAGCTTCTATTGTTTGACCCGCTGTGTCAGGTGACGACTGAACGGATGCCGTATGACTACCCTGCTCAGCCACAGGCTTTGCACATGCACTTAAAAAAGCCATAATAGCCGCTGTGAAAAGCAGGATGATAATCCTGACATTGTGTGCTGAGTGACTCAAGTTAACCACCTTATTTGTATTCATACACATTGAATTATCGAAACTTTAAACCTAGATACTCTACTATCCGCTTAATCATTCAAACGCTATGGCCCAACTAGACATACTTATTTACCCAGATCCGCGCTTACGCCAAGTAGCTAAACCTGTAGACCATGTTGACGATAACATCCAGCAGCTTGTAGACGACATGTTTGAAACCATGTACAAGGCGCCAGGAATTGGCCTTGCTGCGACTCAGGTCAATGTCCATAAACGCATTATCGTTATTGATGTATCGGAAGATAAAAGCGAACCTAGAGTTTTTATTAACCCGGAGGTCATCCAGTCCACTGGTGAACAGACTATGTCGGAAGGCTGTCTTTCCGTTCCTTCCTTTTATGAGGAAGTGGTGCGAGCGGATGCCGTTACCGTCAATGCCCTCGATCAGAACGGAGAGCATTTTACGCTCGAAGCCGAAGGCTTGCTGGCTGTCTGTATTCAACACGAAATTGACCACTTGAACGGCAAGCTGTTTACAGACCACCTCTCGAAACTGAAACGGAGCCGCATCAAGAAAAAGCTGGAAAAACAGCAGAAAGCAAACGTGCTTTAACATGGCTGCACATTTACGGATCATCTTCGCTGGCACACCCGAATTTGCGGTGCCCGCCCTCAATGCGTTGATTCAGGCCGGCCATACCGTATGCGCGGTTTATACCCAACCAGACAGGCCGGCCGGTCGCGGCAGAAAGCTCCAGTTCAGTGCCGTCAAAAAAGCAGCCTTGGCACAGGGCCTTCCTGTTTATCAACCGCCCTCACTCAAGGACCAGGATACACAACAAGCGCTGTTTGCACATGGCGCCGACATCATGATTGTCGCTGCATACGGATTAATCCTGCCGGTCGAAATTATTGAGCACTTTCCCCTGGGGTGCCTGAACATCCACGCATCACTGCTACCCCGCTGGCGCGGAGCGGCACCTATTCAGCGCGCCATCATGGCTGGGGACGCTGTCACCGGTATTACCATCATGCAAATGGATGAGGGCCTGGATACAGGTGATATGTGGCTTAAAATGAGCCTGCCTATCCACCCAGACAGCAATGCCTCCGATTTGCACGATCAGCTCGCTGAGCTAGGTGCAACGGCCCTTCTTCATACACTGAAAAATATCCAGGCCGGAACAGGAGTCGCCGAACCTCAAGATAATACTCGGGCCACGTACGCGCACAAGCTGGAAAAGCAAGAAGCCGTCATTGACTGGCATGAGCCCGCAATCAATCTGGCCCGGAAAGTACGCGCACTCTGCCCTTGGCCCATTGCAGAAACCCGCTACCAGAATCAAAAGCTGCGTATTTGGCAAGCCACTTCAGTGGACGTCACATCATCCGTGTCTGACGGCAAACCAGGTGATATCATCACTGCTGGCGCGGAAGGCATCGATGTACTGACCGGCAAGGGTCTGTTGCGTTTACAGACATTACAACTGCCCGGCAAAAAGCCAGTCTCAGCCGCTGACTTTTTAAATGCACGCTCGGTTGACCACGAACACCTTGGCTAATCAACACGCCAAACCCTTCCATATTCGGCTTGCGGCGATTCGGGTTTTGCAAAAAGTCCATGCCGAGGGCACCTCTCTCAGCACAGCCCTACCTTGGGCTATGCAGAAACTTCAACCCCAAGAACAGCCCCTGCTACAAGAACTGTGTTACGGCGTGCTGAGGTGGGAATGGCGCCTGGAAGCCATTCTCGCAACCATGATGAGCAAGCCTTTGCGCAATAAAGACAAAGATATTCACTTCGTACTGCTCACGGGCCTGTATCAACTATTATTTGGGAACAAACCCAGCTATGCCGTGGTCGACGATTGTGTTCAAACGACCCGGACGTTAAAGAAAGCATGGGCGACAGGGTTGGTGAACGGCACATTAAGGCGATTACTCCGAGAGCAAGAAGCACGCTGCGCACTTGCGAACCAGTCGCCGGTCAGCCGTTTCTCTCACCCCCAGTGGCTGATCGAAGCGATACAACGGGACTGGCCCCAAGATGCTGATGCCATCTTGTCCGCCAATAACCAACGGCCGCCGATGAGCCTACGTGTCAATGGCCAACAATTCTCTCGAGAAGCTTACCTCGCTGAACTCATGGCAACCAACATTACCGCCATAGCTGACCCTATTTCACCTTCGGGCCTCCGTTTAACCAGCCCCACACAGGTCAGCCAGTTACCAGCTTTTCATACCGGCGGCGTCTCTGTACAAGATACCGCTGCACAATTAGCTGCTGGGCTTTTGGACCCACAACCCGGTGATCGTGTGCTTGATGCATGCGCAGCACCTGGGGGCAAAACAATGCACTTACTGGAATACGAGCCAGATATTGCAGAGCTGGTCGCCTTGGACATCGACGAAACACGGCTGAAAAAAGTGAACGAAAACCTTCAACGTCTGGGAAAGACCGATAAGACCCGGTTGCTGACGGGCGACGCCTCAAAACCAGACATGTGGTGGGATCAAAAAGCCTTCAACCGTATCTTGCTCGACGCTCCTTGCTCAGCACTGGGTGTTATTCGGCGCCATCCAGATATTAAGCGCTTGCGCCAAGCCGACGATATCCCCGCACTCGCCACAAGACAAGCCCAACTACTCAAGGCCATGTGGCCACTCTTGGCGAAAGGTGGGTACATGCTATACGCTACCTGCTCAGTGATGAAAATAGAAAACGAATATTGTATTGAGGCATTTATTCGCCAAACGGAAGATGCACATCCTGTGACCATACCGGCCACTTGGGGTAGGGCATCGGGCCATGGGCGGCAAATCTTACCGGGAGAAAGCGACATGGATGGTTTCTTTTACGCCCTGATTCAAAAGGCGTCTGAGTGAATGTGCCTTAGAAGCCGAAGGCATTCCTTTATTTTAGCCAGCTGCTTCTGGGCTTTATTAACCAGCCCGGCTTGCCTTTGGGCCAACTCAGACATCGCCAAAGCCATCATCACCAAGGCCCAAACACGATTGGTTAACGATGTTTATTTATTGGATGCCATTACAACGCTTTCCTTGTCGGAATCCATGCTGAATGCCCTCGACAATGGGATCAGCTTAACGGTCAGCGCCAACATCAAAATCATTCGCCCCAGAATGCTATGGTTTGACAACATCGTTAAAGACATCTCCAAACAATATGAACTGAAATACTATGACCTCAGCGAGCGCTACATCCTCACAGACTTGAAGACGGGTGAAAAAAAACAATTCCGTACCCATACTTCGGCCCTCACGGCTTTAGGTGACATCCAAGACTACCCACTGATTTCCTTGGGAGCATTAGACAAAAACGCCCGGTACGCCGGAGAATTAAGCTATTCACTGCACATCAATAAACTACCCACCCCCTTACGTTTAAAGGCCTATTTATTTAAAGATTGGCACCTGACTGGCGAGACATATCGATGGCGCCTGCAATAAGCATCAAACATCGGGGCGACCTGTTATTCATGGTCGTATTATTTCTGATCCTGCTCGGCTCCCTGTTTGCACTCGCCGGCTCTCATAACAATATTGAGCGTTTTGGTGATTTTTACATCTGGCTGCTGGGCTTAAATGCCGTGGGTTTGCTCATCATCCTGGGTAGAATATCCATTTTGACTTGGGGACTGATTTCCCGGTTGAGACGAGGGGTTGAAGGGACTCGGCTGACACTCAAAGTACTGGTCATGTTTATTCTTGTCTCACTATTGCCTGTTGCGATTGTTTATGCCTTCTCACAAAATTTTCTCCGCAATGCCATCGACAGTTGGTTTGATACGCCCGTTGAGGCCGCTCTGAATAATGCGCTGAATCTGAGTCGCGATGCACTGAATTTGCAGATATTGACAGCTCAGCGCATCACATCCAACCTGTCCCAATCGTTTTATGACATCAGCTCTGATGCCGCAGTCTTGCTCACCGACGAGCTGCGCCAAGAATGGGACCTGTTGGAGTTAACATTACTTACGACAGGTAATGAGGTCATTGCGTCCAGCACAGCCGAATACATGAACCTCAAACCCAGCCACGCCAATAATGAAGGCATTCTTCAAGTCAGGCAGGGTGTGACTTATGCCGAGTTTAATATTGATGATCAAACCGGTGCTCACATCATCATCGTCGTGCCCGTGTTTCCTTTCAGCGCCGTAACTCAAAATCGCATGCTCCTCGCTATTTTCCCTTACTCCAACCGGATCGGCACACTGGCGGAAGACGTCCAAAACTCATTCAGTGGATACCGAAAACTCGAATTTTTACGCAACTCACTCAAGTGGACCTACTCACTTACCTTGACCTTAGTCTTACTTTTCACGGCACTGATGTCTGTCTGGTTGGCTTTCTACCTTTCAAGGCGATTGATTCTCCCCATCCAGAACCTGGCTAAAGGCACGCGCGCGGTTGCCGGTGGCGATCTGTCGACCCGGCTGCCGTCATCAGGCCGGGATGAACTCAGTTTTCTGGTCAGCTCCTTTAATCAAATGATCCAGCATCTGGCCACAGCCCGCACTAAAGCCCAATCGGACCAGCTGTTAATTGAAAACCAGCGTGCCTACTTGAGCACAGTGCTGGAACACATCTCTTCGGGAGTGATTGCACTGAACGCCGCCGGGGAAGTCCGTACCGTCAACACAAAGGCGGGAGAAATTCTTGAAGTGGACACGGCTCGTTTGCTCCACCGAAGCCTGCGGGACTGCTGTGAAAACAACCCGCTGGTTGATCAGTTCCACAGCGCCATCACCCCGCATATCGCCAAAACCAACACATCAGAATGGCATGACCAGTTTGAGATCATTGACAGCCAAGGCAAGCACAAACTCATCCGCTGCCGGGGTGCACAACTCATCGAAAAAATTGAGGTTAACAGCGGCTGGGTGCTCGTATTTGAAGATGTTACCGCCATGATCCGAGCCCAGCGTGAGGCAGCCTGGGGGGAAGTGGCACAACGGTTGGCGCACGAAATCAAAAACCCTCTCACGCCCATCCAGCTCTCCGCGGAGCGCCTGCGGCATAAACTGCTGGACAAAATGCCTCCCGAAGATGCCAAAGTGCTCGAGCGCTCTACCCATACGATCGTGCAACAGGTTGAGGGCATGAAATCCATGGTGAGGGCTTTTGCCGATTACGCATCAACACCGGCCGCAGCCTTTACACCGCTGTCACTGAACCAGCTTATTGACGAAGTCGCCGACCTTTATACAGGGATGCAAGGCATCTTAAAGATCCGACTGGTATTAACCCCCGATTTACCCTATATTTCCGCCGATGCAAACCGCATCCGTCAGGTATTGCACAATGTCATCAAAAATGCGCTCGAGTCACGAAAAGACACCCGCCGCGAAGTAACGGTTACTGTCTCGACCCGGCGCTGCAACAAGCCCTCTACCTCTCACCAGATTCTGCTCACCATTGAGGATGATGGCCCCGGTTTTCCCGATGATTTACTGGACAAACTTTTTGAGCCTTATGTCACCTCAAAAGCCAAAGGCAGCGGATTGGGCCTGGCCATTGTGAAAAAAATTATCGAAGAACACGGTGGTAACATTCATGCCTACAACAAAGAGGGTGGTGCCTGCCTCGAGATACGGCTACCCTTTGTAAAAAAACAAACGATGGACCTGCAAGGAGACACCGTATGAGCCAGAAGAAAGTCCTCGTCGTTGATGACGAACCTGACATACGGACACTCGTCAAAGAAATCCTCGAAGATGAAGACTACCAGGTTGAAACCGCAAAAGACGCGGCAAGCGCTCGGCTGGCTTGCCAAAAACAACAGCCTGACCTGGTACTATTGGACATTTGGATGCCCGATGAAGACGGCATTACCCTGCTACAGGAATGGAAAAAAGCAGGTACTTATTTCCCTGTGATTATGATGTCCGGGCATGGCACGGTCGAAACTGCCGTTGAAGCCACCCGGCTCGGTGCAATTGACTTCATAGAAAAACCGCTGTCCCTCGCCCGGCTACTGGCCACTGTGGAGAAGGTACTGTCGGCTGACGCCCAGACGGTTAGCGCGAATGAAGGTCAACCGGCCTCTTCACACGGTATTCTGTCTCCTGAAGATGCTCAGCTTATTGGCAGCAGCGACTACATAAAATCCATCCGAAAACACATCGAGCAATTGGCTAGCCACGAAGTCTCTGTTTTGATTTTAGGGGAACCCGGCACAGGAAAAGGATTAATGGCAAGAAATATCCACCTGAAGAGTGCGCGGGCAAAGCAACCCTTTATCGAAGTTCAGGCTGGCACACTCAACGCAGCCAACGGTTTGACGCGTCTCGCAGGAGAAGTCTCACACCCATTACTAGGGCTACTCGAAGAAGCAAGCGGAGGGACGCTTTTTATAAAAAACATCACCCAACTGCCCATGAGCTGCCAACTCAAATTACTGGCCTCAATCGAAAGCCAACAAGTGGCCAAAGTAGACAATCACTCAACCTACCCACTGAACGTGCGCTTCATTATCAGTAGTGATGTGTCACTCACGAGTGCCATCGCTCAAGGCACCTTTAAAAAAGAGCTGTATTACAAGCTCAATACCATACCATTACAAACATCCCCTCTTCGGGAACACACAGAAGACATTCCGGCTTTACTCGAATATTTCGCAAACTTTTTCGTTGAAAAGCAACACATGACATACCGCCATTTTAATGTTTCGGCCCAAAATCGACTCCGGAATCACGAGTGGCCAGGTAACGTACGTGAACTAAAAAACCTGGTTCAACGCCTGTTAATTACAGGGGAAGAGCTGGATATCAATGCCCAGGCAGTGAGCGATGCGCTGGTTGCCGAAGACTACACCTATACGGGTACCCATAACAAAGCCAGCATGCCTATTCCACTCGACCTGCCCTTGAGAGAAGCCCGCGCACAATTTGAAAGGACATACCTCTTGCAGCAACTGGAAGAAAGCGATGGCAGTATTGTCGAGCTGGCGAAACGCGTCGGCATGGAGCGCACCCATCTCTACCGAAAATTGCGCAGCCTGGGTATTGACCAAGGCCGTTCCAAAAATTGACGGGATCCGATAGACACCCATGAAAATTATCGTTCTTGGTGCAGGACAAGTTGGCATGACCGTCGCAAGGACACTTGTGCGGGAAAAAAATGATGTCACCATTGTTGACACTGACTCCTACCTTCTGCAGGAAATATCTGGCCGTCTCGATCTACGTACCGTCCAAGGCAATGCCGCACACCCGGACATTTTAAAACAGGCCGGTGCCGAAGATGCAGACATGATCATTGCTGCCACAACCAGCGATGAAGTGAACATGATTGCCTGCCAGGTGGCCTATACGCTGTACCACACTCCCACCAAAATTGCCCGGATCCGCGCTCAAGTTTACCTGCGCGAAGGCAAGCTATACGCCAATGAAAGCATTCCCATCGACCATATTATCAGCCCTGAACAACTCATCACCGAGCATGTATTTCGCCTGATTGAATACCCAGGATCACTGCAAGTAATCGACTTTGCCAAAGGCCGGGTGCGCTTAGTGGGCGTCCGGGCTGATCGCAACGGTTCCCTGGTGGGCAGTACAATCTCATGCCTGAGTCAACGCCCCTCTTTAGACACCCGTGTTGCGGCCATCTACCGCCAGGGTCAAGCGATTGTGCCTACTGGGGACACCACCATACAGGCGAACGACGAAGTCTTTTTCATTACTTCTCGCCAAGATACCTTAACAGTGATGGAAGAAATCCGCGGAATCAGTAAGCCGAGCAAACGCATCATGATTGCGGGGGGCGGGAACATTGGCCGCTCGGTCGCCAAAGTGCTGGAATCACGCTACCGCGTCAAACTGATCGAAAAGTCGCCTGACCGCTCCTTTACTCTGGCAGAAAGCCTGAATCGGACCCTGGTACTCAAAGGGGATGCCACAGACAGAGAGTTGCTTATCGAAGAAGGCATTGACAATGTTGATGTTTTTTGTGCTCTCACCAATGATGATGAAGACAACATCCTCTGCGCAATGCTTGCCAAGCGCCTGGGCGCCGGTAAGGTCATATCATTGATTGCGCGCCCAGCCTATGTTGACCTCATTCAGAAAGATATTATCGATATTGCTGTTTCACCTCAGCAGGTGACAACCAGTGCACTGCTGACCCATATCCGGCGAGGCGACGTGGTTGCCGTGCATTCACTCAGACATGGTGCCGCAGAAGCCATTGAAGCCATCGCACATGGCGACTACCGTACATCAAAAGTCGTCGGGCGGTGCATTAACGAGCTATCGCTTCCCAGCGGTGCCAGCATCGGCGCCTTAGTCCGCGATGAGCAGGTACTCATTGCGCATGGCAACATTAAAATAGAAGAAGGTGATCACGTCATCATTTTTCTAACTGACAAAAATAAAGTCCCGCAGGTCGAAAAGCTATTCCAAGTTGGCGTCGCTTTTATATAAACCATGCAATACGCTGTCATCCAACGCATCCTGGGCATTCTACTTATTCTCTTCAGCACGACCATGATTCCGCCCATGGTTGTGTCCTTAATTTATCGTGATGGTTCCCTCACAGCCTTTATCCAAGCAGCCACCGTGATTCTTGGATTGGGAATTCTTTGCTGGATGCCCGTCAAAAATGTTCGCCGGGAGCTCAGGCTCAGAGACGGCTTTTTAGTGGTTGTTTTGTTTTGGAGTGTGCTGGGCTGCGCGGGGGCCCTACCCCTTTATTTATCCGCATCCCTGGAGTTAAACCTGGCCTCCGCACTCTTTGAATCTCTTTCTGGTCTGACAACAACCGGTGCCACTGTCATTGTGGGTCTGGACACGCTGCCAAAATCGATTTTGTTTTATCGTCAGGAATTACAATGGCTGGGAGGTATGGGCATTATCGTACTCGCTGTCGCTATTCTGCCAATTCTTGGCATTGGTGGCATGCAGCTTTATCGAGCAGAAACGCCCGGGCCCGATAAGAACAATAAACTCACGCCCCGTATCACTGAAACAGCCAAAGCCCTTTGGTACATCTATCTGATCTTAACGCTCGCTTGTGCGGCGGCTTACTGGCTGGCGGGCATGACACTCTTCGATGCGATATCTCATAGCTTTTCAACCGTCGCAATCGGTGGGTTTTCAACCCACGATGCGAGTATGGGGTATTTCAACAGCACCGCGATCGATATGGTTGCCGTGGTTTTTATGCTGCTTTCAGGCGTTAATTTTGCCTTACACTATATCGCAATACGCTCACGCTCCTTACGCCCCTATCGGGTAGATGCCGAACTGACCACCTACCTTGGAATTTTATCTTCTGTTGCAGCCATCACGGTGATTTACCTGATTGTCAGTCATACGTTTGCCCCGGCAGAAGCGATGCTGCAAGGACTTTTCCAAGTAGTGTCCATTGGTACAACAACCGGTTTTACAACCACGAACTATCTGGCCTGGCCGGGTTTTCTCCCGGTTTTGCTACTGTTTACGAGCTTTGTTGGTGGGTGTGCCGGCTCTACCGGCGGCGGGATGAAGGTTATTCGCGTCATCCTGCTCTTTAAACAGGGCATGCGTGAGCTTAAACGGATCATTCACCCCAGTGCTCAGCTTATTGTAAAAACAGGACGGCACGCGGTACCCGACCGGGTAATTGATGCTGTCTGGGGGTTTTTTGCAACTTACGTGGCTGTGTTCAGCATTATGATGCTGTTGTTGCTGGCGACCGGCCTTGACCAAGTAACCGCTTTCTCGGCCGTTGCGGCTACCATCAATAACCTTGGGCCTGGGCTGGGAGAAGTCGGTGCAAATTACGCAGGTATTAATGACTTTAGTAAGCTCGTGCTCTGCTTTTCGATGTTACTGGGACGGCTGGAAATTTTTACCTTACTGGTCTTATTCACGCCGACCTTCTGGAGCAAATGATGTCGGTGCAATTAAAATGGGACCAGCGTTATATCGATGCAAAAATCACGGACACATCTGCTTGTAACGCACTCACGGAAAACAGTGACCTGCTGCCCAGTCATGGCGATGCGCTCGATTTGGCATGTGGCCTGGGTGGAAATGCAATCTTTCTGGCCCACCATGGATTATCAGTCTGCGCCTGGGATATCTCACCGGTTGCAATCGGAAAGCTGGCCGACTATGCCGCAGCAAATAAGCTCAACATCCTGGCCGACGTGCGTGATATAGACTTAAACCCTCCAGAACCTCAAACGTTTGACATTATCACTGTCAGCTACTTTCTAAACAGACGCTTACTTCCCCAGCTCAATCATGCCTTACGGCCCAATGGTCTGATTTTTTACCAGACATTCACAGACCAAAACTTGAGTTCGCAGGGACCAAAAAGCCCAGACTATCTCCTTCGACCCAACGAGCTTTTAAGCGCTTTTTCGACATTAGAATTACGTGCTTACCATGAGCCCGGTCTGGCGGGAAACATACACACAGGTCTCCGAGGACAAGCCTGGCTCATTGCACAAAAAATAGCATCATGACAATAAACAAAACACACTTAAAAGGGCGACAACCACTCCCCTGGCCATTACTCATGCCTAAATACTGGCACTTGTGGCTTGGCATCTTCACACTGTCTTTGATGAGCTATTTGCCGACGAAGTTTCGTGACGCCCTGGGCCGCGGTATTGGCACACTCATTTTTAACAAAAACCAAAAGCGCCGGACAATTGCCTATAAAAACCTCGCTCTTTGCTACCCTCAATACAATGAACACACGTTACAGGAACTCACCCAACAGCACTTCCAGCATTTTTACTCCGCCCTTTTGACATTGCCACGGTATTGGTGGGCGCGCCCCGAAAGCCTCAAAAAACAGACAATCATGATCGGCTATGAGCACATAACAGAGGCCCAGCAAGCAGGTAAGGGTATTATCCTAATGGGCTGCCATACTGCGACCTTGGAAGTGGGTGGGTTAATGCTCAGTATGGATCACCCTTCCCTGGCCTATTACCACGAGTTTAAAAATCCGCTGTTGGAATGGTGGATGATTCGTTGCCGAACACGCTTTGGTGGGCGGGTCATTTCAAGAAAGCACAATTTAAGTGACACAGTCCGCCAGGTACGGAAAGGGGCGCTATTGAATTACCTGGGTGATGAAGACCTAGGCTCGGACAATGCTACGTTCGCGACCTTCATGGGCGTCACAAAAGCAACCCAAACCGGGCTGACGAAACTGGCGCGCCTTTGCCGGGCAGAAGTCATACCCTGTTTTAACTATTACGATGCCCAGCGCAAAAAACATATCAGCTTAATCTTACCGCCACTGCAAAACTTTCCCTCTGGTGACGACGCGACCGATGCACTCACCATTAACGATTGCTTGGCGAAAATGATCCAGCATGCACCCACACAGTACATGTGGACAATGAAGCTGTTTAAAACCCAGCCTGACTCACAGAAATCAGTCTATGGATAAAAAGCTTGTGCCGCATGACATATCTTTTCAGTACAATACATTTCAAACTCAAAGCTCCATTAGCCGGTGATTTAGCGATACGCTCACAATAATATGAAACGCATTCTGGTTATCTCTTACTCTCAAACAGGGCAGTTACACAACATTACTCAATCAATCACGGTCCCGCTCGAAAACGATGAAGGCATTGAGCTCACTCACTTAATACTTGAGCCGGAGAAATCATTTTCTTTTCCTTGGCCTTTTTGGACTTTTTTTGACACCTTTCCAGAAACCGTTGCTCTTCAACCAGCCCCCTTAAAACCCTTCACTCTGGAATCCATGAAATTTGACTTAGTCATTCTCGCTTACCAGGTTTGGTTCCTCTCGCCGGCCATGCCGATGACGGCCTTCCTCCAGTCTACCCAAGGCCGCCTTGTGCTCAAAGATACGCCCGTGATCACTGTCATCGCCTGTCGTAACATGTGGTTGATGGCTCAAGAGCGCGTAAAAGAAATGCTCGCCAATGCCCAAGCTAAACTGATTGATAACGTTGTTTTTACTGACAAGGGAAGTGCTTTGGCGACTTTTATCACAACACCTCGCTGGATGCTAACAGGCAAAAGAGATGCTTTTTTAGGCTTTCCGCGAGCGGGAATTGATGACGAAACCATCGCACACGCCTCACGGTTTGGACGTGCTATCAGCCAGGGTTTCAAGTTCCACGCCAACGAGATAGATCAGCCTCTGCTTTCAGGCTTACAGGCGGTAGAAGTGGATACACGGTTGATTGCAAGTGAAAAAGTTGGGCTTCGCAGCTTCCGGGTTTGGAGCAAATTATTACGACTGGCAGGAAGGCCCGGTGATTTCCCACGGCGCTGCCTGTTGTTCATTTACATTCTGTTCCTGGTCGCACTTATCCTGACCGTTGTCCCCTTGAGCATGCTGCTACGCAAATTGCTTCATCCCCTGCAAAAAAACTCGCTGCTACGGCAAAAGTCGTATTATGAAGCTCCGTCCGGTAGTGGGAAAGAACGTATGAAGGATTTCATGGATGCCTGATGTTTATATCAACGACATATCTGTCAGTTTACCTGGCCCCCCCATCCATAATGACGAAATGGAAGCCGTGCTTGGGCAAATTGGTAACGCCCCATCACGCTCTCGGCGTATTGTGCTTCGCAGCAATGGCATCAAAAGCCGTCATTACGTCATCGACAAGACAACACGAACAATTACCGCCAACAACGCTCAATTAACAGCACAGGCTATTCGCGGACTCGCACAAGGAGATATTAATCTCGATACCATCGGAATATTGGCGTGCGGCACCAGCTCCCCCGACCTGCTTAATCCTAATCACGCCTTGATGACCCAAGGTGAACTGGGCATGCATCCGTGCGAGGCCATTGCCACGTCTGGTATTTGCCTGAGTGGTGTTACCGCACTTAAAACGGCCTTTTTATCCATTAAAAGTGGCGAACATACTCAAGGTATCGCCACCGGATCTGAAGTCGCTTCATTGGCCCTCAAGGCCGAAAACTATACACAGGAGTCCCCATCAGAAGACCTGATGAAAAGGCCTGAATTGGCTTTTGGTAAAGACTTTATTCGCTGGATGCTGTCTGATGGCGCAGGCGCCATGCTGCTGAGTGACCAGCCTAATCCAGAAAAACCCTCACTGCGCATCGCCTGGATTGATATTTTGTCATACGCAGGAGAAATGGAAGGCTGCATGTACTGGGGAGGCATCAAACAAACGGATGGTTCTCTCAAAGGCTGGCGTGAATTTCCACTCAAGCACGCCTGCTCGAGCCAAAACATGTTTGCTGTCGAACAGGATGTTAAGTTGCTCAACGAACACATTGTAGAATACACCGTTACCAAACCACTTAAGACATTAATTTCCAAAAGAAAGATCGAGGTTGATGATATCGACTTCTTCCTGCCGCATTATTCGTCCATGTTTTTCCGCGATAAAATGGCCGAGGGGCTTGTACGCGCCGGGCTTCCCATACCCATGGAAAAGTCTTTCACAAATCTCACTACCAAAGGGAACACCGGAGCCGCTTCTATTTACATTATTCTAGAAGAGCTCTTTAACACACAACCGCTTCACCGCGACCAAAAAATATTATGTTTCATCCCGGAAAGCGGCCGTTTCTCGACAGCATTCATGATGTTAGAGGTGGTATGATGAAAGACTATGAGGTTCCACAAGAAGACAGTGTGATCTTCAAGGGCCAAAAAAAAGCACTCTACGCAACCGATGCTGAGGGCAATTATAAAATTGTGCCATCTACAGGCTGGAAAGTTGAAGAGACCGCAACGCTGCAAGCAGTCAATGCCATCGAAAAACAAGCGTTTCAGTCTTTAGAACGTTACAAAGCCGGCCTGACCTCCCCTTTAGAGTTTTATATGCATAAAGCACGAATGGACCTGCCCACGCTGGCTCAGTGCACAGGTATCTTCCAATGGCGTATCCGACGTCACTTCCAACCCCGTATTTTTAAAAAGCTCCCTCCCAAGCTGTTAAAAAAATACGCCGATGCTTTAAACACCACATCTGAACAACTTCTCTCCCTACCGACCGATGACTGAGCCAAAAACCTTTACTCACTACTACTCTGCTCACTGTGAAAGTGGGGTCATTTCGTCACTACTGCGCAACCAGGGCTGTGACCTCTCCGAACCTATGGTATTTGGCCTGTCCGGAGCGCTTAGTTTTGCTTACCTGCCTTGTATCAAAGTGGCCGGTATGCCCCTAATCGCTTACCGGTCACTTCCCAAAAGCATCATTAAAAATATCGAAAAGCGCCTTCATATCCCAATAAAAAAGGAACAGTTCAAGTCTCCACTCGAAGCACAGCAAAAACTGGATGAGCTTTTGCAGCAGGGCAAAACAGTTGGATTACAAACATCTGTTTTCTATTTGCCTTATTTTCCTGACGAAATGCGCTTTCACTTCAACGCGCATAACCTGATTGCTTATGGAAAAAAAGCTGAGGATTACCTAATCAGTGATCCTGTCTTTGAAAATCCGGTCGCAATAACGCCTCATGCATTATTAAAGGCTCGTTTTGCCAAAGGACCTTTCGCACCTAAGGGTTTTTGCTATTACATTGACGCCATACCGAAGAACCTGAATTTGCCCGAAGCCATCCAAAAGTCCATTAAAAAAACCGCTCACATGATGTTAAAAACACCTGTTCCTATTGCCGGGATCAGAAGTATGGGGCTACTCGCAAAGCGCTTGGAAACATTGAGCCGGAATCCGGCACAGCAGGAATACACACGCCTTTTTCTCGGGCATATTATTCGCATGCAAGAAGAAATTGGTACCGGAGGAGGTGGATTCCGATTCATATATGCCGCTTTTTTAAAAGAGTCTTCCACAATCCACCCCGCTAAAGATTTACTGGAGGAGGCGGCTTCCCTCATGACAGATGCCGGCGACGCCTGGCGAGATTTTGCCTTGGCAGCGGCTAAAGCCAGTCAAGCTGAGGCGTTTAATTTATTGACGAAACCACCCATTCAACTCAGAGTGGCCCAAGAAAAAGAAAAAAGGGTTTATACGCTCTTGCAACAGCTCACACTCAAGCCCGACCGCTGAAGTATTTTTTTCTTCACTGGTGCCAGGCTTGCGTATTGCTGTTCTGGAATGGCAAGGTACAGTTACTTAATGGTACCTAAGACTTACCTTGAAGTAATCATTGACATACCTAACACAGCCTACGTAGTATAGCGCTCACCCTGCGCCAACCTAAATCAAAAGAAAAAGCGCAAATCATTGCCTGCTTTCATACAGGCTTAAACATAAAACATTAGCAAGCTAAATACTGTACTTTGGAGGTCATCATGAGAAAGGCGTCCCTTTCGCTCCCGATTTTTGTACTCACTGCCACAATGGCCCTTTCCCCATCTGCCAAAGCCGATGAGGACATCAAACTGCCTCAAACAATCACATGGTCATCTTACACCGTGGGCTCATCCGGCTATAACAACACTGTCTCAATCGGGAAAGTGTTTAAAGATAAGCTTGGTATTAATCTTCGCCCTATTCCCGGTAAAAACGATATTGCCCGCTTAGCACCTATGCGTTCAGGTAAAGTTGACTTTGGCTTAGCCGGGGGCGGAGCCTATTTTGCCTTTGATGGAAAACCTCCTTTTGATCGCGAAGGTTGGGGCCCTCAAGCACTACGAGTACTCGTTTACAACAACCCTGACAGTGGTGTTGTTTTCGCAACCCGTGGTGACTCAGGCATCAACTCATGCGCAGATATGAAAGGGAAAAAGATCGGTACCGTATTAAGCTCAGCAGCCATTGAATCGGCGATTACCGGTGGTATTGCCTTTTGTGGCTATACCTGGAAGGACGTCGAACGGGTTGAGTTCCCAGGCTATATCGCATCGATAAAAGGCATGATGGAAGGACGCGCTGATGTCGTTTTCGCCCTCAGCACAACCTCTCTTCTGTATCAGCAGGAAGCGGCGCCGGGTGGATTAAAATATATCGGCCTGTCTCACGATGACAAAGAAGCTTGGAAACGCTTGCAACAACATGCACCGCACATCGTGCCTCACACAGCGACAAAAGGCGCCTCTTTAAGCCCTGAAAAGCCACTAAAAACGGGCACATACCCCTATCCTATTCTAGCTTCTTACTCGGACAAGCCTAACGACATAGCCTACAATATGACCAAGGCAATGTACGTGTATTTTGACGACTACAAGGACGGGGCACCGGGTAACGAAGGCTTCGCGCTGGACCGCCAACTTTATGATTGGGGCGTTCCTTTTCACCCTGGGACCATCAAGTACCTGAAAGAAGCCGGCGTTTGGAAAACGGAATACGATGCTCATCAAGCCAATCTCTTAAAAAGGGAAAAAGTGCTTCAGGAAACCTGGGCCAACTATCTGAAAAGTGCCCCATCTGATAAAGAAGCCTTTTCAAAAGGCTGGAAAGAAGCACGCGAGGCCGCATTAGCCAAAGCCGGCTTACCCCTGTAAAACAGGTGAGGTAAGATGCAATGGTCACCTCATCCAACTTAAATGAAGAAAAAGCGATGCCTGACGTTGTCAGGCATCGCTTTTTATCTCCCTTCTGGCGTTACCTCTTTATCGCTTTCACACTCATCTCAACGTTCCTGGCAGTTAATCAGATTTTTGGCCTTGAATTGTTTGTTGGCGTCGTCCTGCTTGATTCTCGCTATCACTATCTTCTGCTGGGACTCTTGCTATCACTGGTCTTCATCATTTTCCCAGCCACACCCAGACCGGCCGGCCAGGCGATTCCCTGGTATGACTATGTTCTGTTTGCCCTCACCTTGGGCTTATCGGTCTATTTTGCCTGGAATGCTGTCGATATTGTTGAGATGGCATGGGAGTTTGCAGCACCGAATGAAGCCATCTACATGGCAGTTTTGCTTTGGCTGGTCATGCTTGAAGCCGTTCGGCGAGCGGGGGGGCTTGCCATTTTCTGCATTGTGCTGGTGATTTCTTTTTATCCGCTTGTAGCAGACAAAGTCCCCGCTGTGGTTGCCGGCAGCAGTATGAGTTTTACCGATGCTGCGGCCTACCATATCTTCAGCGCAGAAAGCCTCATGGGAATTCCCATGCGCGCTTTTGCCTCGTTGGTTTTTGGATTCCTCATTTTTGGTGTCGCACTTCAAAAAACAGGCGCCGGGAAGTTTTTCCTCGACTTTGCCTTTTCCCTGCTCGGACATGTCAGAGGCGGCCCTGCCAAAGTGGCTATCTTTTCGAGTGGACTCATGGGCTCCGTTAGCGGAAGTGTTATCACAAACGTGCTGACGACCGGGGTCATGTCTATCCCCGCCATGAAACGAACCGGCCTTCCCAGCCAATATGCGGGTGGTGTAGAAGCCTGCGCATCTACCGGTGGGGTGCTCATGCCTCCGGTGATGGGGGCCACTGCGTTTGTTATGGCCTCATTCCTTGGCATACCGTACATTGATATCGCCATCGCGGCCGCGATCCCATCATTTTTGTACTTTTTTGGTTTATTTATTCAAATTGACGCCTATGCCGCTCGCCACAAGATTGTAGGCATGCCTCGCGAGGAGCTGCCCAAGGTCCGGCAGGTATTGAAAGAAGGCTGGTACTACATTGCCGTTTTTGCGCTTTTGATCTTCATGCTGGCTTACTTGCGCCAAGAAGCTTTTGCACCTTTTTATGCCACTGTATTGTTGCTGGCCATCAACCAAATTTCGCCCAAGCACCGTATGAATTGGGCAGATTTTGTCGAATTCATTATGGCCTCAGGGCGGCTGCTCGTTGAGTTGATGGGTATTCTGGGCCCTATTGGACTCATCGTAGGAGCACTGGTTGCAACCGGCATGGCCGGCACATTTGCCAATGACCTCGTCTTTATCGCCGGGGGCGCACCCTTGATTCTGTTACTGATGGGTGCTCTCACCAGCTTTATTCTTGGCATTGGTATGACCGTGACTGCCGCCTATATCTTTCTGGCAGTTATTATGGCTCCCGCGCTTGTCAAAGTGGGTATGGATCCCTTAGCCGTGCACCTGTTCATTCTTTATTGGGGCATGCTCTCATTCATCACGCCACCTGTTGCAATTGGCGCCTTCGCAGCGGCCAGTATTGCCGGTGCCAATGCAATGCGAACAGGCTTGGAAGCCATGCGACTGGGGACCATTATTTATTTCATCCCATTCTTTTTTGTCTTCAATCCAGCGCTTATTATGAGTGGCCCCTGGTTTGATGTGATCACCCTGACAGGGGCGGCAATACTCGGTGTTGTTCTGCTGTCTGCCGGGCTACAAGGACATTTGCTGTTTGTTGGCACAGTAACCTCTGATGCCCTCGAATGGCCTACTCGGGTATTACTTATCATCAGTGGTTTACTGTTCGCAATGCCCGGTGGTGAGCTGATCGGTGTTGATAATATGACCTTGAACCTTGCAGGCCTGATTTTTGGGCTCCCTGCTGCATTACTGATCTTCAGTAAAAAGCGCACAAGTCCTGCACAAGCCTAAGTATCTCGAGGAACCCCATTCTGTTTGAATGGGGTGATACTCTTTTCACTTCGCTTGACTTCGTCTACGGAATTCATACTCATGCAACTCCTCCATACCCGAAAAACACAGATTGATTGCTGGCTTACTGACGATGGCCGCTATCGAGCCGAAGGCATCATTGATGATGACAAAGGTGTTCGTATGCTGACGTACAGTGGCAAAGAAATCCAACCAGGAGGAGACTTGCACACGATGCGCGTCGTTCTCGTGGTCAATCGCTCACTCATCATTGAAAGCGCTGAAATTGAGATGATTGATGTCCCAGGTGATGAATGCATGAGGGCCTGTGCTTCCCCTGAGAGTTTGGTCGGTTTATCAGTGACCCGAGGTTACACGTCCGGCTTAAAAGAACGTATCGGCGGTACAAAAGGCTGTGCACATGTATTTGCCCTGCTGCAGCAAATGGGGGCTGCCATTACTCAAGCCGCCTTCACCGATCCACAAAATCGAGAGCATGACCAATTGCAGAGCTGGCAGCCTTTAATGAACACCTGCTACACCTGGCGTGAAGATGGGCCTATCGTCACAGAGCGCCGCCAACAAGCAAAAACCCTCGAGAATTAATAAGCCTGGCTGTTCAGGCTCCTCCAAACACCCGTTCACCAAGGTGGCGGGGAAGGGAGCTGGGTAAGTTAATCACTCGCAGGTTCAAGGTGCTCGACAATATCGATGTGAAAGCCCGCTGGGTCTTCTAACATAAAATGCACCTGTCCCCAGCTTTCTTTTTTCAATTCAAACACAATATTCAGACCAAGGCTTTGTGCCTCCGCATAGGCTTTCGCAGCATCTTTGACTTCAAAGGAAATCACATAGCCTTCAGGCGACATCAACGCATGCAAAAAGGCCGGCTGTGTACTGTGATTGGACACCAAAAAACCCAGCTGAACATCAGCGGAAGGTAAAACCAGGTGAAGATAAAACTCTGGGTCAAAAAATACAGCAGTAAAACCAAAAGCTGTCTCGTAAAATGCTTTTACACTTGTTAAGTCGGACGTGACCATCACCGGAAACATCGCTTGAATGTCTATCATGCCTCTCTCCTGCACTCATTTTTGTGTAGGAAATATGCTAAGAAACTAAGCCGGCTCTGTATTGTACAAAACGGACGAGTTCATCAAGGTGCTCGGCGTGACGCCTGCCAGTGCTTTAAATTCCCGGCAGAGATGAGGCTGGTCGTAGTAGAAATTTGCCCACTGCGTACGTGTACTTTGCTGATGCATGGCGTGGATCATGTACTGAAAGCGCATCACCCGCACAAATGCGCGCGGTGACACCCCAAGGTGTAATTGCGTTAACCGACGAAGCTGACGGGACGAAAGCCCAAATTCGGCACACTGTCGATCCGAAAGGTCGACATTCGAAGCGCAGGTCTTTTGGCAATAATGGAGATACCGCAACAGCCTGACATCTATGTCAGGTTCACGCACATACCTAGAAAGTGCCGCCTCTAATCGCCTGCAACGCACCTCGAATGATAGTGGCTGGCTACACAGTGTACTTAGATTGTGAAGCACTTCGGCTGGGAGTAAGGCGGCAGCATTGATATCACTATCGGTTGACCACTCACCTACCGGCGCCTTCATCAAGCGTCTGTGCCCCAGTACTCGGAACCGAATACCCCAATAGGATACAGGGCCAGTCAATTCAAAAATATTCGGCGAGACAAAAGGCGCAATGACAAAAGCCTCGGGCGGGTGACTGAGATTAAAAATGCAATCCACGCTGTTATCCGGTATTGAGCGGTAAGAATACAGCCCAGCAGGGACATTCAGTTGCCAAAAACATTGGACCCAGTCCCTCAATGTGGTTCCGGGCACATACGTCATATAAGCACCCTCGTGGTTTACATGCCCTTGATAAGACGGCTCATTGAAGTTCAGCATGATGTATCACTTCTGTCAGAAACTGCGCACTACGCAAAATTCAATTGCAATTTTTAAGGCACCTCTAAAGTTCATTCCGGATAATGTTTATTCTTTAAACAAAACGAGACCATCATGAAATAGCTCAGGTCGCCTAAACGTTTTCGGGTCAAATTGATATTGGCCGGTGTTTAACTGATTTTGATAGTAATGCATCAGCAAAGCAAAAAGACCGGCAACACTATTCAAGGCATTTTTCAGATTTGCCCGTTCAAAGTGTGTATGTCTTTGATGTTTAACTTTGTTGTAAGACTGCCACCAATACGGCGACGGATTGTTTGTTTTCCACTCTCGCCACGGAGTAAACACCAGACCAAATCGCGGCATTTCCACTACCGTATCCGGAAAACCTGGATTGCCTTTAAGAATCCCTTCTTTATATTTACCAATACTCTGGGCTTTTGATTGCTCGTCCAGGGCTTTGCAATACTGTTTTGCCACCACATCCACTTCTGATGAAGCGGTCAGTAAAATACGAGCAAGCTCCAACGAAAAACACCCAAAATTTGTTTCGGTCAGTTCAATGAACCGGGAGAGGTGGTCAATATCATCTTCCAGACTCAGAAAATAATTCCAATGTGTTGGGGCTATCAACGCCATAATCATAACAACCTGACTAAAACACGGAGGGGGCCGGGAAAGCAATATCTATAGGTTTGTCTTACTCACAACCCGGAATCAAGTCAGTCAATAGTTAAGCCAATACCCCTGGGGCGCTCGCCGCTCTGATCAGAAATAGAAATAACCATATTGTCACTCCGTTAACAACCTCTTTGGGTGCCATATGCGACCAGCAGGTTTCCAAGTAGCAAGACATTTGGTAACACGCATTCGGTGGGATCACAATCACGTAATCGGAATACTAAAATAACTACTGAGTCCTCTTAAAATATGGTTGGTCGCCACAGAAGCCAAAATAATTCCCATCACCCGGCTGATGACACTGGCGCCGGCATTTCCCAAAAACCGGTCAATAAAACTAGCCCCCAACATGAGCACACAAGCGAAGACTAAAACAAGCAACATAATAATCACCGTTTGAATCTGCTCCCACACCCCAAACCGCGTATGATCCGTAAGTAAAACCGAAGCCAGCATCGCCCCTGGGCTCGCCATAGAGGGCACCGCAAGCGGAAAGATGGCCATTTCATTTTGGCCTTGAATCAAACGTTTTTCTTCCTCTGGCTTACTTTCCCCAAACACCATGAACAAGGCAAACACAAAAAGAACAATGCCGCCGGATATCTGAAAAGCCGATAACGGAATACTCATTGCGGTCAGAATGGGGCCGCCCGCCAATACAAAGAAAAGCAAAACGGCCGCGGCAAAAAAGGTACCTTTTAAGGCAATTTTGCGCTTTTCTGTTGCCCCATACCCCCGTGTGATCGCAATGAAGACGGGAACTGTTCCGATCGGGTCGATCACCGCGAAAAAAGAAATGAATACCCCACCATAATCAATCATATCTTTTCATATCCCTTCTCTTTCATCGCAGATACTCAGACGCTTGCGCAAAAACCATCACCGTAGCGGCCAACACAAAAACGCCACCGTATTCACAGCACCGCTTCAAATCTTTTCAGACTCTCTCTAGCCCCGAGAGGCAGATGCCATGCTTACTGATTCACCCTCGTCTTTTTATGCTTAAAGTAGCTATGCACAAACCACCCTATGACAAAACCAACCGCAAGAAGAATAAATATCAACAGTGATCTCGACATTTGAACGGACCAGAAAAGAAACTCTATTTCCACCACGGCGACATTTTGGATAATGAATAGGACAACAAGGATCGCTAAAACCAGAACGGTCAACATTTTGTAATTCATTTCGTTTTCCTCAAGGCAGATAAGCCATTTTGGCCCAGCCTCACTGACTTCAAACTCACCGCCAACCGTACCACAGGAAATTCCAACTCAATAGCAGTATTCACTTTCTAAGACATCACCAGACACAGAAGCCGGCTGGGTGCTCTCGGATTGAATTCTGAACAGCATTAAAAGTCGTAGTACCGCCTTGAATACGACAACAAGTAGATGCTATTTTGCCCAAACCAGCCCTTATTTGATCACACGAACCCCTCTCTTTTTAGGACGATCTACCTGTCTTTTAGCGCGTACTCCATGCACCACTCGTGATTACGACTTTTCTCTCGCCAGCAAGTCCAGCACATAGTCACCAATAGCCAGAGAGGCAGTTAAGCCGGGGGACTCGATGCCATAAAGAGTAACCAGGCCCGGCACGCCATGAGCCTGACAACCCTGAATGATAAAGTCCCCAGCAGCATCGCCAGGACCAACCACTTTAGGTCGTATACCGCTATAGGCCGGTTGTAAGCAGTCCTTCTCCAACGCGGGGTAATACGCTTTGATTGCGGCATAGAATTGTTCGACCCGCTTGGGGTCTACACGGTAATCAAGCTGGTAGATCCATTCCGTGTCTGGCCCGAAGCGCGCCTGCCCAGCCAAATCAAGGGTCAAATGCACACCCAGTCCTTCCTCATTGGGCAGGGGGTAGATCAAGTGGGAGAAAGGGTTTTTACCTCTGAGGGAGAAGTAGCACCCTCGAGAGAGGTATTGCGGCGGTATGGTATGCACAGGCAAGCCTTC
>DJFX01000047.1:129058-145704 GCA_002432635.1 Halothiobacillaceae bacterium UBA5861
GTATTGCGGCGGTATGGTGTGCACAGGCAAGCCTTCGATCCCATGCGCCACGTGCTGAGCAGACAAGCCAGCACAATTAATCAGCTCCGCGCTGCTGACGGTATAGCCGTCTATGGTGACATCAAAACCGCCGCGGATAACCCTGGCTGCCTGGACGCTGGCCGAAAGCACCAAATCGGCGCCCGCAGTTTCGGCCTCACCCAACAGTGCAAGCATCAGTTGCTGGCTGTCGATAATACCTGTGTTGGGCGAATGCAATGCGGCAACCCCCGCAAGCGCAGGTTCCATGGTATGAAGCTCGTCCTGCTCAATCAGGCGCAAGCCCTGTACACCATTGGCCTCCGCTTTGCTTTTGAGTGCCTGTAGCGCTTCGCGTTGGCCGATCTGGCAGGCCACAATAAGTTTGCCAATGCGCTGGTACGGCACTCCGTGGCTTGAGGCGTAGCTGTAAAGCGCAGCGGCTCCGCGCACACAGAGCTGCGCTTTAAGGCTGTTTTTGGGGTAGTAGATGCCAGCATGAATGACCTCGCTATTGCGTGCGCTGGTTTCTTCCCCAATCTGTGCGTGGCGTTCAACGATCAGTACCTGTCGGCCCGAGCGTGCGCAGGCACGGGCAACCGCCAACCCAACCACCCCGGCACCAATGACAATCGTATCGATATCCATGCGTTGTCAGACCCGGCTTTCTAAACCCGAATCATGCAGTTTAGCGGCTGGGCAACTCTGCGACAGCCCGCCCCAGTGACGACAGCGCCCCCTCTTGATTCGTAAGCTTGATGTCGAAAGCAATGTAGTGCTTGCCCTGTTCCTGGTACTTATCTGTGACTTCGCCGTTGATGTAGATGATGTCGCCTTCCGGATTGTGACGGCGGATTTCCGAATAGAGTTTATGCAACATGCCATTATCCCCTATCCAGTTGGTGATGAAGTGCGTCATCCACGAACAACGCTCAGGGCCGTAATCATAAGCGCCGGGTACGCCGACTTTGTGAGCAAATTCGGTTTCCCAGTGGACACGTTCCGGGCAGTCGGGGATACCGTATTTGTTTTTGATCCCAAGCCCACGGTGTTGGCTGATCATTTTATAGGCCAGCTTGTTGGCACGTATATAAAGCCCTCCCCACCCTTGGGCATAACCGATAAAGCCGGTCACGGTCATAGGGCCTTTGACCATTGTAGGAAGTTGAGTGCCAACGGTTACATCGTCCCAGTGCAATGTTTCTGCACCGCGGACTTTTTCCTCAGCATAGAGGTCGTAGACCGCTTCGATTTCTTCCTCGGTATAAACGCGGTGGGGGGCTTGCTTTTCTTCCTGATATTTCGTGCCCTGTTCACGAGCCTGGTCCCGATCCGTGCGAAAGCACCAGGTATCGGCCGAGGCAAGGCAGTCACCTTCTGGGGTGTAATAGTCAACATGATAGATTTGCTGAATCGAGCGCCCGGCAAAGCGGGTCTCGTGTTCGATCAGATCTTTTAAATAAACTTCGCTGGTGATTTCCATATTGCGCCGAATCGGCATATGCCAAGTAAAGTCGACCCCGGCAAACATGGCGTGCACACCGGGTAAGCCCCCCACATACCCACTGGCGACGCGATTGCACGCAAACAGGAAGGAAGGCAAACCGATGATATCGCCATACTGTGTGGTTTTGCCGTAGTCGGGATCACACCAAAGCGGGTTATCGTCACCAATGCCGTGCGCGTAGTGGCGAATATTATCCCGAGTGGACTCATAGCACCAAGGCTCCAAGGTATTTTCAATTTTAACGCCTATGCGTGCTTGCAGACTGGCCAGCGCTTCATCGGTAATACCGACAAACTCGCGTTGTAATGGGTTAGACATTTAAGAAGATTCCTCCGTTTTTGGTTGCGGCACTCTTTCTTTGAGAGCTTTGCGATTGATTTTGCCCGCGGGTGTTTTAGGCAGCGAAGGCACAAATTCAATAATGCGCGGGTACTCATGTGCACTCAGCTGGCTTTTCATATACTGTTGAATGTCTGTCTCCGCCGTGGTGTGAGGGTCACGGCAGACAATAAACGCTTTTACGACCTGCCCGCGGGTTTCGTCCGGAACGCCGATCACAGCAGCTTCTACCACGTTATTGTGCTTCATCAGGGTGTCTTCGATCTCGACTGAACTCATCGTCCAGCCCGCGGAAATGATCACATCGTCCGACCGCCCTGAGTGGAAGAAGTATCCGTCCTCATCTTGATAGCCACGATCCTTCACACAAAACCAGCCACCTTTCTTCTTAACCGCAATTTCCCCTGTTTCACCGGCGGGCAGCCGATGGCCCTTATCATCAACGATTGCAACTACCCAGCCTGGGGCCGCTTTACCAAGTGCGCCAGGGCGCACCTCATAACCGTCCACACCCGGATAGTTGACGATGATCACGCCCACTTCGGTGCTCCCGTACATGCTACAGGGCTCGGCCCCCAAATCGGTTCGGATGAATTCGGCCGTGCCGCTGTCCATCGGCTCACCGGTAAACGAAGCTTTTTTCAAGGAAATTGAATACTGCTTGGCGGCACTGATATTTTTCATCATGCGATAAACCGTCGGCGCAGCGGCCATGTTGTCGATCTTGAACTCATCCAACGCCTGGAACATGCGTTCGGCCTTAAATGGGCCGGCATAGCTGGCAATGTGAATCCCTAGCGCCAAAGGAGCAAACGTTCCGTGCCAGAGCCCATGCCCCCAGGCGGGCGAAGAGGGGCAAAAATAGCGGTCGCCGGGGCGTAAACCCACACCATAGAGAGCCGCAATCATCAGCGTCACAATCGCACGGTGCGTATGCTTGACGGCCTCTGGCAATGCCCGGGTAGTTCCCGATGTATACTGAAAAACGGCCAGATCATCGGCCTGTGTATCGACGGCGTAGTGTCCTGGATAATCTCGCACAACCTGCCAGAAGCGGTGGTCAGGGTTCACAATTTTCAGCTCAGGGAAATCCGCCGCAAGCGGTTCGATGTCTTTTTGAGTGATGAGCACCACCGGGCGGCAATCGTTAATGCGCAGTGCCAGTGCATCGGGCCCAAACAACGTAAACATGGGGACCGCAATGGCGCCACACTTGATGGCGCCAAACATGGCCGCGTAAAAGGCAATACCCGGTTCGAGCATAATGGCAATACGATCCCCTTTACGGACGCCCTGGCGCACAAGCCAATGGGCAACCTGCGAAGACGTCACTGCGATTTCAGCAAAGGTATAGTGCTCGCTGTGGCCATCAGCGAACATGATGCTGATGGCCTCTCCACGGTCGATATGCCGGTCAATACACTCATGCGCCAGATTCAGATCCGTCTTGCCCCCATCAAAGAGCTCCCATAATCGGGGCCATGCGAAAGAATCCAGAATTTCGGCGTACTGGTTAGTTTCAGTCAGTTTTTTCATGCGTTACACACATTTCCAGAATTTTTTTGGCGAGCCAGCTTTGCGCTGTGCCATTATTATTTTGCGAACACGAAAGGTACTTTTAATGCATTTTATTAAACCCCGTTATGCTGGCACCAATCAAGTCTGGCTTCATATGCCATCAAAGACCCAGTAAAAGGAAGCCTCTTTAAATGAATAAGGTCGTAGTGTTTGGAAAGCCTGGAGGAGGAAAATCAACGCTGAGTAGAAAGCTTTCTGATGAAACGGGTATCAATCTGTATGCGCTAGATTTAATCGAGTATAAGAAAAATGGCGAGCGTGTTTCACCAGAAGAGTCTTTGAAAAAGCATACTGACTTGATAAACGCTGACAACTGGATAATCGAAGGACTGGGAACATTAGAATCTTTTTGGTTACGGGTTGATGCCGCTGATACCCTCATTTACATTGACTTACCTTATTCTATTCACTATTGGTGGGTTACAAAAAGACTGCTAAAGAGCTTTTTTTCAAAACCAGAGGGGTGGCCCGAAGATAGTTCAATTTTAAAAGGCACATTGACGAGCTGGAAATATCTCCGTTTATCTCCAAAGTTTTGGACTCCAGAACTGTTCGAGAAAATTCAGTCTCGCGCTAAAGGTAAAAATATATATAGAATGACATCGGTTAAAAAAATTAATCTTTTCGCAAAGCAGTTTGGCCGCGCCGATATTCGCAGGTAACAAAGCCATTATCTTCGCGCCTATCACCGCTGGGCAGCCTACGCAAAGCGGTGGTGGTCAATTATAGTGGCGTTATGTACACATGAGTTCATAGACCATGAAAAAGGTTTGTATCATCGGAGCTTCAGGAAAGCTCGGGCTCTACATGGTCCAGCACGCACTGGACCGTGGGTATGACGTGGTTGGTGTTTGCCGTGAGAAAAGTGTTCGGAAGCTTGATGCCTTTAAAGGCAGGATAACGATTATTCCCGGGATGACGAATGATCGAAACATCATCAAGGAAGCGGTTAAAGGGTGCGATGGCGTGCTTACTGTACTTGTCCCCTGGGGCGTTCAGCAGTACTCATCCGGAACAGCACAAGCGGTGATGGATTTTGCGGAACCTGATGCGCGACTGATATTTTCCTGCGGTTGGCATATCCGACGAGATGAACAGGATGTTTACTCCTGGAAATTCAAGGCACTGGTTAAGATTTTCGGCAGCATAGCCCGGCTATTCCGGCTCGTTGAGCTGGACGATCAAGTGGAGGCCTGTAGAAGAATCTTTGCAAGTGACACAAAATGGACTGTGGTCCGTGGCAGTGATCTTGAAGAGGGTGGTAGCCAGGGTTTGCCCGTCTGGAGCCGGCATGTGGGAAACCCAGTATTAGAAAGTAATCTGACGCGAAGAATTGACTTTGCTTTATTTATGGTCGCCGCTCTCGAAAACGACGCACTGATCCATGAAGCGCCTGCAATTGTTGGGTGCCAAACGCCTTCTGCAATCGCACACACAGTTAAAAATAGCGATAACACGTCACCATGATTCACTCAAACCGCTAAAAGCGCCGCTCATTCCTCGCCTGACTTTTGTTATGGGGGGTGTGGAGCCATCATCAACCACGCTATCATCATTGGCTGATAGCAGCCAAAAATCATCACATACCTTGGAGGTTGTATGCACATCATTCGCTACTGTTTTTTACCCCTTTTTTTGACAGGGCTCTTTGGCTTTGCATCCGCTCAGGCAGATGTTGACCCAGTCTTTGATCAGGTCCATCTGACTGTGAGTGCGCAAGAAGAAGTAGACAATAATATTCTGGTTGCACTGCTGTCTGTCTTTGCAGAAGACAAAGATGCCAAAGCGGCCGCGTCCACAGTGAATGAAAAGACGGCCTGGGCACTGGCAGAGGCGGCCAAAATAAAACCAGTTAAAACACAAACGCTGAACTACCGCACCAGCCCCATCTACAAGAACCAAAAAGTCACGGGGTGGCGCGTGCAGCAGTCAATTCGTCTAGAATCTGAAGATACAGCCATGCTGAGTGAGCTGATTGGCACGTTGCAAGAATCGCTAGTACTACAGTCGATTAATTATCAGATTTCTCATGCCGAGTATCAGAAAGCAGAAGAGCTGCTGATCCAAAAAGCACTGGCCACATTTCAGGCGCGTGCGAAGATCGTTGCAGAAGCGCTTGGTGCAAAGCAGTTCAGGCTGCTGCAGATCAGCATCAATCATGCCGGGGCACCTCCTGTCTATCCCAGCCGCATGCAGGCGTCTGAAGCGTTTGCCGATAAAGCGGTAGCAACACCCTCGTTTCAAAAAGGTGTTCAGACCGTCAGTTTGAGTGTGAGTGGATCCATTCAATTGGAGAGATAACCAGACAACGGCCGTAGTTGGCGCTTACTCGCCGGGGGATTGGTCCAGCTTTTTATAAAGGTAAGATCTGGAAATCCCCAGTTCTTCGGAGACCCGTTTTTTATTCCCATCATAGCGCTTCATGGCATCCTGAATCAGTTCCGATTCCACAAGCTCCAAGCGCTCTTTTAAGGTTTTTGCGCTGTCAACATCTATGCCCTTTGCCGAAAGAACCCCATTCGACCGGCCTTCTGCCCCCACACGCGTCGCTTTTGGAAGGCCATTCTGCTGCAAACCCAGTTCCGGGCGAAAAGCATCAACCGTGAGCTCATTGCCTTCACAAAAAATACACGCCCGCTCCAACTCATTCAGGAGTTGACGGACATTACCTGGCCAAGGTTGCTCTTGCAAGTAGCTGTATACACTGGGATTAATCTGATAAATAGTCCGCCCCAGCCGTGTACTGGATTTGGAAATGTAGTGCTCCACCAGTTCGGGTATATCCTCAAGCCTCTCTTTAAGAGGAGGAAGATGGATAATCACACTACTGACACGGTAATAAAGGTCCAAACGGAAATCATTCTCTTCAATCAGTTGCCCAAGATCCCGGTTGGTTGCCGAAACCAGACGAAAATCGGAATAGAGTTCGCGATCCCCTCCAACGTGTTCAAACACACCGTCCTGCAAGACTCTTAATAATTTGACCTGCACATCCATGGGCATATCCCCAATTTCATCCAGAAACAGGGTGCTTTTATCCGCCAGCTCGAATTTACCTTTCCGGCCTTTTTTCTGAGCACCGGTAAAAGCACCAGCCTCATAGCCAAACAGTTCACTTTCGACGAGGGTAGACGGTAATGCAGCAGCGTTCACGGTCACCATTTTGTGGTGGTGACGGCGGCTGAGCTGATGGATGGCCTGAGCAACCATTTCTTTGCCTGTACCACTTTCGCCCAATAACAAGACAGGCACATCCAGTTTCGCAACCTTTTTAATATCTTCTTTCAGTTGCTGCATGCAGTCACTACTGCCCACTATGCTGTCAAGATGAACCTCATCTCCCCGCAAACTGGTAATCTCTTTCTTGTACAGCTCGATCTGGTCTTTCAGCTTACTGAGTTCGTGGCTCATCTTCTGAACAGCTTCAGGCCCACGAAACATGATCCGGCCATATGCCCCGATGGTGTCGTTTTCATTTTTAACCGGAAAACGGCTCACAATGCGGATGGTGCCCATAAGGTCCTGCAATTGGCCTACTTCGGATTTTCCCGTTTCCAGCACTCGGTGTATTTTTGAATTTGGCAAAATGTCTGTGATCTGCCGCCCCAGCGCTTCCCCTCGGGTTAACCCCAAGGAGTCCTCATGCACTTTACTCATGTAAAGCAATTTGCCTTCCCGGTTAACCACAATCATGCCGTCAAACGGGCTGTCGAACATCTTATCGAGGATCTCCAGAGAAAAGTCTACACAGGTTACAAACTCCATAAAGGAGCTGGTTTTTTCAATCTCACTGATCAAAAAAACAGTGATCTCAGGAAGCTCCCAAACTAAACAAAGGTACTCATCGTCATCAATGTTCATTGGCATTAAGCGCCTGAGGCAAGCTTCTGAACGCCACTCTTTGTCAGCGACTTGTTCCTGTAGCCTTAGCTCACAACCAATGCCTGTACAGTACGTCACTGTACCCGCTTCATTAATAACAATAATTCCAAGAATATCTTTATTATCCACAACCACGACATCTGTTCTGGGGGAGAGGCTCAATGATATCCTTAAAAAGTGTATTCAACAAATACACTGTGTTTTCATGAGAGACTCTTTTATCATTCTGAGGATTCCGAAATTTTTACAAAAAAGAAATAAATCACAATAAAAACAATAAATTAATAAAATTTCTTATTCTTGGCACGGGTGTTGCTCTTATATATGGCACAACAATAAGACCAAGGGGATGGTGGAAAACACTGCTTAGGTTTCATAGCTAAACAGCAGCATAGCTGTAATACGATGTTGGGGGACGTCTGCTGTGAAACCACATTAAGCGGCTTGGAGCCGGACACAATGTGTCTGGCTATTTTTTTGCGCAAAACATTGCCCGAGCACCTCTACTCAAGCTTGCCAGAGCATTGATCAACGCGTTAACTTTGTGTTCTCAGCAACAGCTTGAACCTATAAAAACAATAACCTGCCTTAAAAACAATCATACTCGAAGCACCGCACAGGCCACCACTGGCCCGGGAGGACAATATGTCTGAAATCAAAGGAACCATTGCTGTCACCGGCGCAAGCCGGGGGATCGGCTCAGCGATTGTACGAAACCTTGCTTCACGCGGTTACCAGGTTGCTTGCATGAGCCGCAAGGGCCAAGGTATTGAGGACATGACACCATCACCTCAGATTACGGAGCAGTTAAAAAACTACGCATGTGACGTAACCGAAGAACAATCCATCATCAACGCACTGCGCGCTGTACGGGCCGACAGTGAAAAACTCGTTGGCCTAGTCAACAATGCTGGCATTTATATTCCCGGACGCAGCGCACACTACACAACCGAAAAATTTCGCCAGGTTTTTCACACCAATGTAGAAGCCGTATTTAGCGCATGCCGGGAAATATATCCTTACTTAAAAACCGAGGGAGGTGGGACGATTGTAAATATTGGGTCATTTTACGACCGTCTGGCCGTTGCCTATAACACAGCCTATGCAGCATCCAAAGCAGCGGTTGGCAGCCTGACCCGCTCCCTGGCGGCTGAGTGGGCATCCGACCATATCCGTGTGCTGAATGTTGCACCGGGCTATATCGCAACCGACTTGAACAAGAAGGAGCGCGAAACCGAAGCCTTCATGACGTATTTAAAAACCAACATTCCCGTTGGACGTGCGGGAGATCCGGATGAAGTCGCCCAACTGGTTGGAACACTTTTTGATGACAACATTGGTTTTTTGACCGGTGAAACGCTCTACATCGACGGGGCCCAGGGGACCAAGCTCGCCTAATAACAATCGAAGAGGCTTTCATGCGTTTACTCCACAACCTTGATTCCACCCTGACGTTGAGCGAAGAAGAACGCTTGTTTCTTGAGAGTGTCAGCAAACTTGCAGAAAATAAACTCTACCCAAATGCCGACAAAATCGACAGAACTGGTGCTTTTCCCTGGGACAATATACGTGCAATCAATGAACTTGGCTTAAACGCCATGTTTATACCGGAAGCGTACGGGGGAGCACCGCTTTCTTACACTGCTTACCTGAAATGTGTCCACGAAATTTCAAAAGCCTGCGCAGCGACTGGCATCATCTGGGCAACGAATTTTCACGCGATGAAACCCCTGATTGCCTTTGGCACTGAGGTGCAAAAAGAACAGTTTCTGCCGCGCATTGCCGAAGGTGGCTTGGCTTCGTTATGTATTACCGAACCGGATGCCGGTTCTGATGCGACGGGCATGAAAACCCACTTTCAAGCAGATGGTCATCATGTCATCGTCAATGGCGGTAAAACATTCATCACCAGCGGAGATGTCGCAGACCTGTACCTGATTTTTGGCAAATGGTCCGACATTAAAGACCCTCGTGGGGCCATTTCAGTACTGATACTGGAAAAGGACACACCCGGGCTCAGCATTGTAGGCACTGAAGAAAAAATGGGGATCCGCGCCTCCAGTACCGCGAGTCTTCGGTTCGAAAACTGCCGCGTTCCCCGGTCACATCTTCTTGGCAAGCCCGGGGATGGCCTGGAAATTTTATTTGCTTCGCTCAATGGGTCCCGGCCCAGTATTGCCGCACACGCTCTGGGTATTGCCCGTGCCGCTTTTGAAGACAGTGTTCACTACATTAACGAACGACAGCAGTCTGGCAAGAAGATCATCGAATTCCAGGGTATTCAGTTTTTACTGGCGGATTTAGCCGCGGAACTGACCCTTTGTGAATCCTGGTTATGGCATGTCGCCCGACTGGTCGATCAAGGGGTCGAAGATATCAGCCTTGAGGCATCCTTGCTGAAGATGCGTGCTTCCGATTTAGCCATGCGCATGACAACTGACGCTGTTCAGCTCCACGGCGGTTATGGTTTTTGCCGGGGCCTGCGCGTGGAGCGACTCATGCGTGATGCTAAAATCACGCAAATCTGGGAAGGGACCAATCAAGTTCACCGCCAACTACTGGGGCGAAGTTTTCTGCAAAAATAAGGAGTTACACTACCATGTCGATAAAAGAGCAGCTGTTAGCACAGATGTCATTGCCTGTTATTGCCGCCCCCATGTTCATTGTGTCTGGAGAGGCATTGGTCATTGCCAGCTGCAAGGAAGGCATTCTCGGAACGTTTCCGGCGTTGAGTGCCCGCACCAGTCAAGCTCTGGATGAAATGCTGACTCACATTCGCACCGAGTTAGCCACTTATAAAGCGGCGCACCCGAGCAAACCCGTGGCTCCATTCGGGACGAATTTAATCCTCCACTCCAGCAACCCACGAGCCGAGGAAGACCTTCAACGAGTGATTGAGCACCAAGTTCCGGTCGTCATTGCCAGTGTGGGCAACCCCGCCCCGGTTGTTGAACCGATCCATGCCTACGGCGGCATTGTCTTTGCGGATGTGTCCACAGTTAAACATGCCCGTTATGCGGTTGAAGCAGGCGTGGATGGATTGATTCTTCTCTGCGCCGGCTGCGGTGGACACACAGGTTGGCTGAACCCTTTTGCTTTCGTCCGGGAGGTCAGAGAGTTTTGGGATGGACCTCTGGTATTAGCCGGCAGCATTGGTCACGGGGCCAGTGTCCGGGCGGCAGAAGTTCTGGGAGCGGACTTCGTTTATATGGGCAGCCGTTTACTCGCCAGCGACGAAAGCAATGCAGCTCTGGAATATAAAGCAATGGTGGTTGATTGCCATGGCGATGATATTGTCACAACGGACAAAATCACCGGCATGCGTGCTAACTTTATGCGCCCCAGCCTGGAGAAGGCCGGGCACCAAGTCGACAAATTCAACAACCTACTCGACACGCATAAGCGCGAGTTTGATTTAAAACACATTGCTGGTGAGCAGGAAGCCAAGCCCTGGAAAGACATTTGGTGTTGTGGCCACGGAGCTAACGAGGTTCACGCAACAGAAAGCGTACATCACATCGTCGCCACCTTAAAGACCCAGTATGAAGAAGCCTGCCAACGCGAGACGCATCTATCAAACTAACGCGCACCGGGCCACGGACCGGGAGAAATATCCGGGAGTTCAACCTCCTCACGCTCGGTTTTGTATACAACAAACCCTCTGGCCAGGTAATTTTGAATCGCAGCAGGACTGTCCAGTGAACACGTATGCAGCCATACCCGCTCGGCACCCTGTTGCCAGGATTGTTCGATTGCCCGGGATAACAGGTCTCTACCCAACCCCCTGCCGATCAATTGTGGCAGTAAGCCAAAGTAGGTAATTTCAACGTCACCGGACTGGTCATCCAGTTCGAAATACCCGGCCGGCACCCCTTCCCAGTACGCCACCCAGGTTTGGTGTTCTGGCCGGTTTAAGCATTCCAGCCAGTCATCGTAGGTCCAACTTAAACGATCAACCCAAAACCAGTCGCCCCCCACAGCGGTATACAAAAAACGGTTAAATTCCGGGAATGCAACATGAAGTTGTCGGAGCACTAACCCCGCTACAGGCGTGACAGGTGACCACTCATCCGCCTTCTTGATTTCTAAATATGTAATTTCAACGTTTTTTTTCATCGACATCAACGAAAGGTATTCAGCCATATAAGAATGGTGGCATACTGGGACTGTAAAAAATATACTTTTACCCACAGCTTTAGTGTGTTTCGGGAAAGTTTCCTTTTACGCTAACTAACAATAAATCAAAAACTTACATCAAAGGGCCTCTTCCGTACCACTTCAATCTCAGACAGCGCTATGCAATGACATTCCCGTCACTTTACAGGCATAGCATGGCGGCTCAGGCAAAGCCTTTGATCACGTAATTAGGAGGAAGTTAACGGATGTTCAACAAAACAATTCGAATCGGTGGTGCCTCCGGCGCTTGGGGAGACTCACAGGAAGGACCCGCACAGCTTGTCCACAAAGGCGATATCGATTACCTGGTTTTCGATTATTTAGCCGAGATCACCATGTCAATTCTGGCAAAAGCCTACGCAAAATCTGATCAGCTGGGTTACGCCACAGACTTTGTGACTTCTGCGATGAAACCCCTGATCAAAGATATCGCAAAGAAAAAGATTAAAGTCATTGCCAACGCGGGGGGCGTAAACCTTAAAGCCTGCCAGGCCGCCCTGCAAAAAGTCGCTGACGAAGCCGGTGTTACACTGCGTGTCGGGATTATTGAAGGAGACAACCTGCTTGATCGCGCCGATGAATTCCGGGCCGCCGGTGTCACTGAAATGGGCACGGGTAAGGCGTTGCCTGAGAACGTCATGAGCATTAATGCTTACCTGGGCGCCCTTCCGATTGCCGCAGCCCTCGATGCCGGCGCAGATATTGTCATCACTGGCCGCGTTGTGGACAGTGCTGTATCGCTCGGCGCACTCATGCATGAGTTTGGCTGGCAAGCTGACGAGTATGACAAACTCGCGGCAGGCACACTGGTTGGCCACTTACTGGAATGTGGCTGCCAGGCCACGGGCGGTAACTTTACTGACTGGAAACTCGTCGCAGATGATTGGGACAACATGGGCTTCCCTATTGCGGAGTGCCGACCAGATGGCTCCTTCATTATGACAAAGCCGGAAGGGACCGGTGGACTTGTTTCGCCACACACGGTTGGCGAGCAAATGCTGTATGAAATTGGTGACCCACAAGCTTATATTGTGCCAGACGTGGTATGTGACTTCTCGCGAACAACGCTAAAACAAGTGGCTGAGAACCAGGTCCTGGTCGAAAATGTGTATGGATACCCGCCCACAGATACTTACAAAGTCTGCGCCACCTTCGCAGATGGGTATAAGGCCACTCACAGCCAGACCTTCACAGGGTTTGACGCCCCTCAAAAAGCCCGCGCTATGGCCCAAGCCGGTATTAGAAAAACCCAACGCATGTTTAAGGAAAGGGGATTTAAGGACTACCGTAATACGGCGATTCATTTGATCGGCACCGGCACACTGTGGGGCCATCACGCCGGCGATGAACGTGAAAATGCTCGCGAACTGGTGTTGAAAATTGATGTTTACCATGACCAGCGCGAAGCGGTTGACTTGTTTTCCAAAGAGATTGTGGGCACCGGGCTCTCTATGTCAACAGGACGTTGTGCCGCAGGCGCGCCCGGCCGACCTAAAATATCACCGGTCGCCCGACTGTTTTCTTTTTTGCTGGATAAAGCCAATGTACCCATCCGCGTAGATGTCGATGGAGAATCTGTTACCTTCAATGTCCCCACTCAAGGGGGCTATGATCCGCAGTCTGTTGAAAGACAGCACTTTCCGGAGATGGAAGTTGACTTACGTGACGCCAGCGCTGTCCAACTGATTGAGCTGGCCGTTGCCCGTAGTGGCGACAAGGGTAATGATGCCAATGTTGGCGTTATCGCCCGCAAACAGGAGTTCATTCCCTACATAAAAAATGCACTGACCACAGAGTCCGTCGCAAAATGGTTTTCTCATGTGTGTGAAGGACCAGTGGAGCGTTTTGAACTGCCGGGCACAAACGCTTTTAATTTCTTGTTACACGATGCCCTTGGTGGGGGCGGTGTTGGTTCATTGAATCTGGATGTTCAAGCCAAAACTTATGCCCAGCAATTACTTGCATTTCCGGTTCTGCTCCCCCGTACACTCTTAAGCAGCTGAGACAACCCTAACGGCAGCATTCAACAACCATCGGGAGGAAAGACAATGCATTTTGATGCACTTTTTACACCCACCAATTACGGCAACATTTTGGCTGAAATTGAGCAGCTGGATCACATGGGGGTGGATTGCATGTGGACAGTCGAATCCGGCCACAACCCCTTTATTCCGCTCACACTCGCGGCAGCCCACTCAAAACGCCTGGAAATTGGCACCAACATTGCGGTGGCCTTTGCACGTACGCCTTTTTCAATGGCACAAACAGCCTGGGATCTACAGCGCATCAGTCAAGGAAAGTTCCGGCTGGGCATGGGTACCCAGGTACGGGCACATGTTGAGCGACGGCTTTCCATGCCATTCGACCACCCCGCTGCGCGCATTACCGACTACGTCCGCTGCGTGCGAGCTATTTGGGATAACTTTCAGTACGAGAAAAAGCCGGATTATCAAGGGCCTTTCTACCAATTTACATTGATGAATTACATGTTCACCCCTGGCCCAATTGATTACCCAATGCCCAAAATTTATTTGGCCGGCGTTAACCCCCGCATGGTCCGGGCCGCAGGAGAGTGTGCAGACGGTTTTCATATTCACCCCATGCACTCGATAGGCTACATTCAAGACGTTATCAAACCCGCTCTCGCGGAAGGAACCGCAATCAGTAGTCGCGCGGTTGACGATCTTGAGCTTTATGCCCCTGTCTTTGTCATCACGGGCCGTGATCAAAAGGAAATGGATGAAAGCGAGCAATCGGTACGAGCACAAATTGCCTTCTATGCCTCCACTCCCAGCTATAGGGCATTACTGGAATACCATGGCTTTGGCGAAGCCGGTAAAAAATTGAGCGCTCTCATGCGCGATGGGAATATTGACGATATGTCGGCATTGGTTCCGGATGCGCTTGTGGAGGAAATTGCTGTCATAGCGAAACCCGGAGACTTGGCCCAAGCACTTAAAGAGCGCTACTCACAACACGTTGACCGCATCTCGCTTTACAATGGCGTACCAGACTGTCTGTCAAGCACCGAGACACAAGCACTCGTTGCTGACGTAACGCGATAACTTAAAATCTGTATATTTTTGTCATAAAAAAACGGGCGCTGAATGCGCCCGTCTATACATTACTTACCTTGCTATTACTTTTCCATTAGCTCTCTTTGCTAAATTCTGGGTAAGCCTCAAGACCGCACTCAGCCAAATCAGTGCCTGAGTACTCTTCTTCTTCACTGACCCGGATACCGATAATTGCTTTGATGACGCCCCAGATAATCAAGCTCGCGATGAATGTCCACGCGAAGATGACAACAATACCGTAGATCTGTGCACCAAATGATGCATCAGGATTCGATAGCGTTACCGCCAACAATCCCCAGATACCCACAACACCGTGGACAGAGATCGCACCCACAGGATCATCAATCTTGATTTTATCCATGAAGACAATTGAGAAGACCACAAGAATGCCCCCAATTGCACCGATAATGGTTGCCAGTAACGGTGTAGGCGTCAGAGGCTCTGCGGTAATCGCTACCAGACCCGCAAGCGCACCGTTTAATCCCATGGTTAAATCCGCTTTACCGAACATCAAACGCGCTGTGATCAGTGCAGCAACAACACCGCCTGCCGCTGCCGTATTGGTATTAACAAAGATCATGGCAACAGCGTTTGCTTCACCCACATCAGATACTTTCAGCTCAGACCCGCCATTAAAGCCAAACCAGCCCATCCAAAGGATGAAGGTACCGAGCGTAGCTAACGGCAAATTCGCACCCGGAATTGCGTTAACGTTACCATCTGCGGTGTACTTTCCTTTTCGTGAACCTAACAAAAGAACACCGGCCAGAGCGGCGGCTGCACCTGCCATATGGACAACACCTGAACCTGCAAAGTCAAGAAAACCCGCTTGATCCAGGAAACCACCACCCCACTTCCAATAACCTTCTATTGGATAGATAAAGCCTGTGAAAACGACGGCAAACAAAAAGAAAGACCACAATTTCATACGTTCCGCAACAGCACCGGAAACAATAGACATTGCTGTGGCAACAAATACGACTTGGAAGAAGAAGTCTGAAAGGTTGGAGTAGTAAGGCGCATCATCACCACCTGCAACGACAGACTCGACCGTATTGTCCTCACCCAGCAAGAAAGAAATACCGGGCCAGAAAGAGCTGACGCCATCGCCAGGGTACATGATGTTGTAGCCTACCAACATGTACATAATACAAGCGATCGAAAACAGCCCAATATTTTTGGTCAAAATTTCGGCTGTGTTTTTAGCCCGCACTAAACCGGCTTCCAGCATGGCAAAACCAGCGGCCATCCACATTACAAATGCACCCATTACGAGAAAATAAAACGTATCGAGGGCATAACTGAGTTCTATAACTTGTTCCACGATTCAATACCTCATTAATTATTATCAGTCAGTTGGGACTAGAGCGCATCTGCGCCGGTTTCGCCTGTCCGTATCCGTATTGTTTTCTCAAGATTTGTGACAAAAATCTTGCCATCACCGATTTTCCCTGTATTTGCAACTTTGGTGATGGCCTCAATAACCTGGTCAAGCAATGCATCGTCAATACCGATTTCCACTTTGACTTTAGGTAAAAAATCGACCACATATTCTGCCCCTCGATAAAGCTCAGTATGGCCTTTTTGGCGACCAAAACCCTTTACCTCAGTGACCGTAATACCTTTTACGCCGATATCAGACAAAGCTTCTCGAACTTCGTCCAGCTTAAAAGGCTTAATAATTGCCGTTACGAGTTTCACGCTAGCCTCTCCTCATGAGTTAAAATTAATATTTTGCAGAGAATCAAGTGGCTTACATTAAGCACAACTCACCCTTCTCATGCTGTGTGCACAGCAGCATGCGTGCCACTTACAAAATATCCATGTATTTCAATTAGTTGAATGGTAAACGGCAGCTAACTGAATAGCCGATCGCACTGAAATTGTGCAATCAAAAATATTCACGCACCAAATTAGGTCATTTATTTTTTTTGATAACCAGATCACAGATCAAGGGAGTCATAATTAACTCGAGTGCCAAGCTCAGTTTGGCCCCTGGTACCACCATCGTGTTATGGCCCGGTAGGAAGCTGCCTTGAATTTTCGTTTGCAGCTGAGGGGAAATAATA
>DJFX01000047.1:145854-211247 GCA_002432635.1 Halothiobacillaceae bacterium UBA5861
AGCGGGATAGGAAGCTGCCTTGAATTTGCGTTAGCAGCTGAGGGAAATTAATACTCAATGCTTTAGGATCATCAAATCGAATGATAACGAATGTCTCATCATCACTGGGTACGTTTCTAGCGATAAACGGGTTTGTAGTATCCACCAAAGGCACCCGCTGAATATTGATATCCGTCCGGGTAAATTGCGGCAAAATATAATGGATGTAGTCACTCATGCGACCAGCAATGAGCCGGATTTTCTCATCTTCATCCAAATCAACCGCATCGGCCAGATGTAATCGTTCAATCCACTCCATGTTAATGGCAGGAACCAGACCAATGAGTAAGTCAACATATTGCGCCACATCATGCTGATCCGATTGCAAACCGCCGTGGAGCCCTTCATAGAACACGAGGTCAGAGTCTGAAGGAATCGGTTCCCAGTGTGAAAACTCGCCTGCGGCAAACCGTGATGAATGTGGATCTTCACCCTCTTTATATAACGTTCTCAGCTCACCTGTACCGTAATTTGAGTAGGCATAAAAAAACTCTTCAAGCTTATCAAAGCGATTCGCTTCCTGACCGAGGTAACTGAGATAACGCCCCTCAGCAACGGCTTTTTCCACCTCCACTTTCATTTCTTTACGCGTGTAACGGTAAAAACTTTCGCCCGAAACAATGACCGGCCTAATATGCTCACGCCGGAAAATGCGTTCAAAAACCTGGTTGATGGCAGGAGAGCCGACCTCAAGTGACCCAGTCAAGGCGATAATGGGGTGTTGTTCTGACATATCTCTTTTTCCTTAATCACTCAGTATGCAAACGAAACCTAGGCCGGTTTGCGTTTGTATAATACATCCCAAATACCATGCCCCAAACGCGCGCCCCGCCGCTCAAAGTGCGTTTCAGGACGGTAGACGGGCCGGTCAACAAAGCCTGATGTCCCACCATCATTCACGAACCTACCCGAGCTGTCGATGACCTCGATCATTTGGTAGGCGTATTCCTCCCAGTCAGTGGCCAAGTGGAGCACACCGTCGGGAGCGATACGCTCTGATAGCACATGAACAAAATCTGCGCTCACAAGGCGTCGTTTGTGGTGTTTTTTCTTTGGCCAGGGGTCGGGAAAAAAGACCAGCACGCGATCAAGCGATTCAGGCTCGATAGCACATTGCAAAACAGTCACGGCATCATCACACATTACTCTGACATTGCTTAACCCGCGCGCTGCAATATTTTTGAGTAAACGACCAGCCCCCGGCTTATAGACATCAATACCGATAAAGTTGGTATCTGGATTGGCGGCGGCCATTTCAATCAGCACATCACCATTACCAAACCCAACTTCCAGCCACACCGGAAATTGATTACCAAAAATGTGACAAAAATTGAGCGAACACGCCCCAGCATCAAGCCCATAAGTCTCCCAATGACACTCAAAGGCTTCTTTCTGTGCTTTCGTCATGCGCCCTGATCGCCTGACAAAACTCCGTATTGATTTAGGATGCTCCGCGAAAAGCTTGTTTTTTTCAGCCTGCGCCAACACTGTCACCTTTTGGCTATAAAATAGTCCCATCAACCGGCGAAGATGCAGACGCATAGCGCCGACGAGGCATTCTCCCTGCGAGGAAAGCTTCTCGCCCGGCCTCAACTGCTTTTTTCATGGCCGAAGCCATGAGTACTGGTTTTTTTGCCTGAGCAATTGCGGTATTCATCAAAACACCATCACACCCCAACTCCATGGCGATACTGGCATCACTGGCTGTGCCGACACCGGCGTCCACGATGATAGGAACCGAGGCATTTTCGATAATGGTTAATAAATTATATTTGTTTTGTACGCCTAAGCCTGATCCAATCGGCGCGGCCAACGGCATGACGGCCACACACCCCATTTCTTCAAGTCGTTTGGCGATAATCAGGTCATCCGAGGTATACACCATGACGTCAAAACCTTCTTTGATTAACTGTTCAGCCGCCGCGAGAGTCTCTGTTACATTGGGATAGAGTGTTTTGTCATCACCAAGAACTTCCAGCTTGACTAAGGAGTGCCCATCCAGGAGCTCTCGAGCCAATCGACACGTACGAATAGCCTCATCCGCCGTATAGCAAAAAGCGGTATTCGGCAGGATTGTAAATTCTTCGGGTGGCACCACATCCAAAAGATTGGGCTCCCCCGGGTTCTGCCCGATATTGACCCGTCGGATCGCCATCGTCACAATATTCGCGCCACTCGCTCGAATGGCCATACCTGTCTCTTCAAGGCTTTTGTACTTACCGGTCCCTACAAGAAGCCGGGAGTGATAAGCACGTCCCGCTAACTTTAGCGGATCCTGCGAATCAACATTTGACATCTGCTACCTCTTTTCTCAAATTAGCCACCGCCAATTGCACGCACAATTTCAATTTTATCATTTGCTTGTAAAGTATAATTTGCATGCTCCGCACGAGGAATGACTTGCTGGTTGACTTCAATCGCAAAACGCTGACCAACAAGCTCTAGCATTGCAATCAGGCCTGTTAGCGTCAGATCATCTGGAACAGACTTGTTTTTACTGTTAACAATTATTTCCACAACTTGCAGTCTCTGCAATCTGTCTACTGTCGAATGTAAGATTCCTAAGTTTGCATTGGCTGAATCTAGATTGCAAAATAAGATCTGATTTAGCCGGTTCACCACCTTATCTGTAGCGGTCGTGAAAAAAGAATTTAACTCTGGAGATCGACAATAAATGAAAAAAATAGCTTTTCTCATCGTCACTGCATTGTCAGTACTCTTAAATGCGGCACACGCAAGGGATGACAAACTCATGCTTCCCATTAAAGAAGCCAAAGCGCTGGGCATGGAAAAAGAAAAATTAGACCCTAATATACCCTTGTACTTCGGCACTACAGCGCACCCTGCCGTACAAAAAAAGTTTGGCACATTTGTCTCTAATAAGAAAACAAACGCCGTTGGTAAATCAGATGAATATGCCTGTCAGTGGGTTTTTCTTTCAGCGGCCATTGCACTTCAGGAACGCGCCAAAGCAGAAGGGGGTAATGCCGTTATCAACATAAAAAGCTACTATAAGAAAAACGAGTTCAGCAGCAACACCGAATTTGAATGCCATGCCGGAAATATTATGGCAGGTGTAGCCTTGCGGGGTACCGTAGTCAAAATCGCCCGTTAATCTGTAGAGATTGCATGAGCGCGCAGCGTAACAACCCCACTCAACATCAACACATGCCATATACTACAGGTAACTTTCTAACTTAACAGTTGGAAGGTTACCGGCTTCTTATTTCACCTAGACAGAAAAAACAGCTATCTTACATGAACAGATGACTGGAATTTGCGTAATGCCCTTGTAATAAGGTGCGTTATGCGATAATAAATGTGCTGTAAAGCAAGTAAATTTTAACTGAGGATTATGTATGGCTCGTGTCACCGTAGAAGACTGTCTGGATAAAGTAGATAACCGTTTTGAGCTCATTTTAGTAGCCACAAAAAGAGCCAGGGATATCTCAATGGGCGCCCACCCACTAATTGAAATTGAAAACGACAAACCAACCGTCCTTGCTCTCAGAGAAATCGCGGAAGGAAAGATTGATAAAAGTATTTTAAATCAGGTATCTGCACAGTCTCATGCGGGCATCTCCACAATAACAGAAGAGGAAGCCTCCACTGAGCTTTGAGGCATATATTATCCCGCTTTCGCATCAACTAGTGAGCATTGCAAGAGATGCCCTCGCCTCTACCATCAGAGCTTTATAAGGAAACGATGAAAGTTGCTGAACAAGAGCAACTGGAAGACTTTTATGTACTGATTGAAAAGCGCTTCTCTGCCGAACAGGTCCGTGCCATCAAAGAAGCCTATCAATTAGCCAATGAATCTCACCAAGGGCAATACAGAAAATCAGGCGACCCCTACATAACACACCCTGTCGCCGTTGCAACACTGACTGTTGAGCTTAACCTTGATCATCTTAGCGTCATGGCCGCCTTGCTTCATGATGTGATTGAAGATACGGCTGTTACCCGTGAAGACATCAGTAGCCAGTTCGGCGAAGAAGTCGCCCACCTCGTCGATGGATTAAGCAAACTCACACACTTGCACTTTCAATCCAAAGCAGAAGCCCAGGCAGCCAACTTCCAAAAAATGGTCCTGGCAATGGCAGACGATATTCGAGTCGTCCTCATTAAACTTTCCGACCGCTTACATAACATGCGTACGCTGGACGCCATGTCGCCAGATAAGCGAAGACGAATCGGCAAGGAAACGCTGGACATTTATGCCCCCATCGCCAGCAGACTTGGAATCACTCGAATCAAGAACGAGCTGGAAGACCTTGGATTTAAAGCTCTTTACCCTGCTCGCTGGCGAGTTCTTGGGGCCGCTGTAAAAGGCGCTCGCAACAAGCGCAGGGCTTTGGTTGAAAAAGTTGAGTCACTCATAGCCAGTCAGTTAAAAACCGAAAACATACACGCCAGAGTTAACGGACGGGAAAAGCACTTATACAGCCTTTATCTGAAAATGCGCAGCAAGCAGCTCTCATTTCAAGAGGTGTACGATATGTTTGCTGTTCGCATCATCACAGACACAGGTGATAACTGTTACCGAACACTCGGCGTCCTGCACAGCCTCTACAAACCCATTCCCGGGCATTTCGAAGATCATATTGCAATCCCCAAAGCCAATGGCTATCAATCACTCCATACTGTGGTTTCTATCCCTCCTGGCATCCCTGCTGAAATTCAAATCCGTACCGAAGAGATGAATCACTTCGCGGAATCGGGCATTGCTGCGCGCTGGGTTCACAAAGTCAACGAAGAGGGAGACTTCACCCATGCCCGCACGCGCAAGTGGCTGAAAAGCTTGCTGGACATGCAAGAAACATCCGACAGCTCTGTTGATTTTTTCGAAAATGTCAAAGTCGACCTCTTCCCTGACGAAATTTACGTGTTCACCCCAAAAGGGGACATTTTGCAATTACCGGCCAATGCGACATCGGTTGACTTCGCATATGCCATTCATTCCCAAATAGGGAATACCTGTGTAGCGGCCAAAATAAACCGCCAACTCGCGCCCTTAAATACAACTCTGGTCTCGGGCCAGACAGTTGAGATCATCACCTCTGAGACAGGGCGCCCAAGCCCACTGTGGCTCAACTTCATTGTCACCGCCAAAGCCCGCGCCGAAATTCGCCACTACCTGAAAAATAAAGGCACTGAAGAAGCCGCTGAGTTTGGTAAACGGTTATTAAACCGGGAACTTTCCCAATACAACCAGAGCACACAAAGCCTCAACCCGGAACGTTACGAAAGTGTTTTAGAGGAGTTTCAATATTCGGATATTGACAACATGCTGATTGACATCGGGTTAGGTAATCGGCTACCCAAACTCATTGCACAGCGACTGCTACAAAAACCTGAGCAAGACATAGTCGCACACCAGGAAAACCAAGTAACTACTAATCCGCTCGTCATTGAGGGGTCGGAAGGAGAAGTTGTAAGCTTTCCGCGCTGCTGTATGCCGATCCCCGGAGATAATATTCAAGGATTCCTCACTGCAGGTAAAGGGATCGTCATCCACCGCTCGGGCTGCAAAAATGTCGGTCGTTTACGACGGCGACCTCAGCAGTGGGTGCCGGTCGAGTGGTCAACCGATTATAGCGGAGAATTCCAGACGAACATTGCTGTCGAGCTTTATAATAAAGCAGGGGTTCTAGCCCGCGTGGCAAGCTGTATATCCGATATGGGCTGTAATATTGAAAACATCACGTTTCAAGGCAATCCGGGCACTCACTCCAATACCAATGTTTTTACACTCAGCGTACGAAGCCGTAAACAACTCGCGACATTGATCCGAAGACTCCGCCATATCCCGGTGGTCATACGTGTCAGACGAGAACTTTAAAAACTAGGCAGGAATCACCATGACAAATAAAACCCCTGTGGCGACCACACAGGCACCCGCCGCAATTGGCACCTATTCGCAAGCCATCAAAACAGGAAACACCGTCTATCTCTCTGGGCAAATCCCACTGGTGCCCGAAACAATGGCAATCATTACCGGTGATATCAAAGACATGATCCAACAAGTCTTTGACAACCTGAGCGCAGTGGCAAAAGCAGCGGGAGGCTCACTGGCGGACATTGTAAAACTTAACGTTTACTTAACCGATTTACAGCACTTTGCCTTGGTAAATGAAGTGATGGAGCAAAACTTTCAGGCACCTTTTCCTGCCCGTGCAGCCGTCGGTGTCGCAGAGCTACCGAAAGGTGTCCCCGTTGAAATCGATGCAATTATGGTCATTGATGACACACGCCTCCTTCCTTAGAAAATGTCCGAGGCTCAAGGCTTATCGGTTTGGGATGCCCCACTCACCCAGCTAAAAGGTGTCGGGCCCAAACTGGCCGAAAAACTGACCCGACTCAACCTGTTCACTCTGCAAGACATCCTCTTCCACCTACCTCATCGCTATCAGGACCGGACACGCATTGCGAGCATTGCGAACCTAACACCCGGAAGCGAGATCACTACAGAGGGTGTCATTCAATCGTCGCGCATCGTCTTTGGGCGGCGGCGCAGCTTAATATGTCAGATCAATGATCACTCAGGGCTCTTAACCCTCCGCTTCTTTCACTTTAGCCGAACCCAGAAAGACACCTTAAAACCCGGCGCAAAGCTCCGTTGCTTTGGTGAAGTCAGGCGAGGTGCAACAAGCCTGGAAATGATCCACCCAGAATACACCTTTGTGAGCCGAGAAAACCCACACTATGAGGCCGAGCAAAGCTATACCCCCATTTTTCCTAGCACTCAGGGCATCAGCCAATCACTCTTGCGCAATCTTGTACAGCAAGCGCTCAAGCTGCTGGAGCACCACCCACTGAGCAATTGGTTACCGATGAAACTACTGCCCCCCTTAATCAGCAGAGACCTTGTAACCTCTCTTAAATGGATACACTTCCCCCCCGCAGATATGCTTTTTGAGCAGTTGGACCCGGGCAAGAATCCCAATAGAAGACGCCTCGCCTTTGAGGAACTCATTGCACACCGGCTGGCAATGCTTGAACGCCAGAAGACCTACCGGAGAGAAGCGGCATTCGCTTGCCCCAAAAATAACACGGCACTGAAGCAGCTTACCCAATCTCTGTCATTCTCACTGACATCGGCACAGCAGCGCGTGATTCACGAAATCAACAACGACCTGGCGGGCACGCAACCGATGCAACGATTGCTCCAAGGCGATGTCGGCTCAGGAAAAACCCTCGTAGCTGCCACCGCTATCCTGCAATGTATCAAAGCCGGCTACCAGGCTGCCTTAATGGTCCCAACAGAGATCCTCGCAGAGCAACATACCCAGTCTTTTACTCAATGGTTTGAACCGATGGGAATAAAAGTTGCCACCATCAGCGGGCAACTGCGTATGCGTGAACGCAATCAACGCACTCAGGATCTTCAGGAAGGTCAGATTGACTTGGTGATCGGAACCCATGCCCTGTTTCAAGCCGATGTTCACTTTAAGAAACTGGCCTTAATCGTGATTGATGAACAACACCGGTTTGGCGTAGATCAGCGTTTAGCCCTACGCCAAAAAGGCGGCCCATTGGGACAAACGCCGCACCAGTTGATCATGACAGCGACACCGATCCCTCGGACACTGGCTATGACACTTTACGCGGACTTGGACTGTTCAGTGATTGATGAGCTGCCTCCCGGTCGCCAAGCCATCAAAACCGTTGTAATGCCAGAAAGCCGTCGGGACGCTCTTATTACACGTATCCGGGAAGCTTTAACAGCCGGCACACAGGTTTATTGGGTCTGCACACTGATTGACGAATCCGAGGCTTTGCAATGCCAAACAGCAGAAAAAACTGCCGAGGTACTCCAGTCTGCTCTCCCAGGGTCCGCAGTTGGCTTGCTTCATGGGCGTATGAAGCCTGACGAAAAAGAAACCATTATGACTCGCTATAAGTCGGGTGATATCCAGTTACTGGTCGCCACCACAGTTATTGAAGTGGGGGTAAATGTTCCAAATGCCTCGCTGATGGTGATCGAAAACGCGGAACGTTTAGGGCTTTCACAGCTACACCAGTTGCGCGGACGGGTAGGCCGGGGCAATAAAAGCAGCAGCTGTGTGCTGCTTTACCAGGGGCCACTCACTCAAACAGCCAAAGAGCGGCTCGCCATCATGCGTGAAACCAATGATGGTTTTAAAATCGCGGAAAAAGACCTCGAAATAAGAGGCTCCGGTGAACTCATGGGCGTTAAGCAAACAGGTGTGATGCAATTTCGTATTGCGGACTTACGCATTGATGCTCATTTACTCGATGCGGTCCAGGCAACCGCAACACACCTTCAGGAAAACAGCCCGGACGCTATACAGCCTCTTATCCGCCGCTGGCTGAAACAAACAGAGGTTTATGTGCACGTCTAACGCGCTCTGTACCTTTTAAAAAAATAAATCCCTCCAGCAGCGACGAGCCCGGCAATCCCTCCATAAAGATGGGAGTCGACGGCAACTTTACCACCCACATTCGATTCAGAACCCGGCACAGGACCGTACCACTGTTCCCACACCAGCTTGGCAATGGTAACTGTCAGCAATAAGACGTGTGTTTTCGGGTAGCGCTTCAGCCCACCCAACGCGCCCGCTAGAATTAAACCATGCAATATGCCCGAAAATCCTACGTACCAATGAATATCCGGAGAAAAAAAATAAAGACCAAGACCCACGCCAAGCGCAGACAAAATCAGGATCAATATCCACTCCAGATCACGGTAGCTATCCCAAACTACCCAGTAAATCAGCCCTAATCCGAGCATATTCATCACAAAGTGGGACCAGCCCAAGTGAACAAAATTTCCTGTAAGCAACAACCATACGTGTCCTTCGGCGACACTTGCCCGGTCAAACCTAACGGCTTCTTCTAACCCGACCAGCTGCAATGCCAAACACAGTAATCCGACTAAAAAGGGTACTAAGTGGGGAATTTCCGTGGGTATTTTCGCCGTGTTCATTATGATTTAATTACCTTCAAGCGCGATTGTTCTCGCCAATTCTACATGGTTTGTCGCCAAGACAAGCGCACATCTCAAAACACATCAAAAATGATGATATAGTGGCTAAGATTGAACGTGGGCAGATCATTCTACGACGACACGACTCACAAGTACCGCAAAAATAATTCATTAAAAATTTTAATCATTTCAGGGGATAGTTATGACAGATATTTATTTTGAAGATCTCAATGTGGGCGATATTTTCAAATCACCTGGCAGGACCGTTACACAGGCTGACGTTGTCGCCTTCGCTGGCTTATCGGGTGACTATATGCCACTTCATACTGATATTGAGTATGGGAAAAGCACCATGTACGGCGAACCCATTGCACATGGTCTGCTCGGCCTGTCCATTGCCTCAGGTTTATTTACACGCACGGAGTTAGCCACAGGCTTTGTCAACACCGTAATGGCGTTACTCGGGCTCGAATGGAAATTTACAGGGCCCATCAAGTTTAATGACACGATCCACGTTTCTGTAAAAGTCATTGATAAGCGCGAGACCAGCAAACCTGACCGTGGCATCATCACACTGGAACGCAGCGTCATTAATCAACGCGGCGAAACCGTACAAATTGGCAAAACGCCTGTTATGATCAAGCGACGAACAGACTAAGTTCAAGCGCATGTGCCTCGGCGCAAAACAGCGAGAGGCACACTTAGCGTTTTTGAATGGAAGAGTGCCGATAGCGCATGGTTGCCTCAGCAACCGCCACCAAATTATTGCGATCATCAAACAGTTCGGCTACAGACATAAAAATACTCTTCCCACCGCCCCGCTTACGGCCAATTGCGGAAACGCGCCCATGCGTAACAGCAGCAATGAAATTAGTGTTCATTGCCAATGTCATGGCCGCTTTTCTTGCCTCCAGTGTCGGCGCATAACAGCCCGACAATGTGGCTGCCGTATCAAGCACAGACATCAAAACACCCCCGTGCACCATGCCTGCCGGATTAAGATGATGGTCCTCAATATCCAGACTGATAATGACACGTTCGGGCAACCAGGACTCCAGCTCAAGCCCCATATGCTGGCTGAATTTTTGTTCAAACCGTGGACGGTACAATTCGGCAATATCAGGCGAGGCTGCCACAAGACACTCCTTTATTATTGACGCACAACCCCGCTCGGAGCTGTGCGTTATTGGCCACTACAATGCAGCTTCAGTCCCTAAAATATTGGTAATCTGGGAAGATAAAACACCCCCATTACCATGACATAACGCAATTTCAGCACCTTCCACCTGGCGCTCACCACACTCACCCCGCAGCTGTCGGATAGCCTCAACCAATGTGAACATACCGTACATTCCTGGGTGAACACAGGAGAGTCCTCCGCCATTGGTGTTGACAGGAAGGCTGCCTCCGGGCGCAATCGCGCCGCTCTCCACAAAAGCACCGCCCTCTCCTTTTTTGACAAAGCCCAGATCCTCCAGAAACATAATGGTATTGATTGTGAATGCATCATAAAGTTGAACCACATCAATATCTTTATGAGCCACACCTGCCATTTCCATTGCGCGAGGGCCCGAGTCAGCCGCAGCCGACTCCGCAAGATCAGGCATCGCAAGAATATTCATGTGCCAGGTTGCCGCCGCACCGCCGAGCAAATACACCGGCTTTTTCGGCAGGTCCTTAGCTCGCTCTGCAGAAACCATCACCAAGGCAGCGCCACCGTCTGTCACCAGACAACAATCGCGGACACTTAACGGGCTGGATACCATCCGCGAGGCCAGAACGTCTTCGATGGTTAATGGATCTCGCATAAAGGCATCCGGATTCATTTCAGCCCACTTACGCGCAGCGACTGCAACATGAGCGAGCTGCTCACGAGTTGTGCCATATTCATGCATATGGCGCGAAGCGGCTAACGCATAGGACGTAGCTGGAAACAGCGGTTTGTAATCAGCCTCATAAGTGAATGGTTTAACGGAAGAAACGAGTTTACCCGATGCAGAACGTTGATTACTGCCATAGAAAATCAACGCGGTATCACATAGACCTTCTTTAATTGCCATTGCAGCCATTAAGGTGTGCGACAAAAAGGTAGAACCACCTGTCCGGTTATTATCGGTAAACTTGGGTTTAATCCCCATCATTTCCGCCAGTAGTAAACCCGACAGAGGGCTACAATCGCCCGGTAGAGCGCCAAACACAGCATCCACATCTTGTGTTGTTAATCCCGCTTCCGCCAGCGCTTTGTAGCTTGCTTGCAGTGCAATATCTTCAGATGACATGCCAGGTGCTTCGCCTAAGCCCGCCAGTGCAGCCCCCACAAATGCGGCTGCGCCACGAATTGTATTCGCCATTTTTACACTCCCTACACCTGATCAAAAACAACCATTGGCTTCTCGCCAGTGGTATCTACCCGAGCTTTAACGCTCATGCCAATCTTGACTGCATTGTGATCAACACCTTCCACTCGGCTCATCATCCGCGGCCCTTCCTCAAGATCTACAAGCACCACGTTATACGGGCCGCCTTTTTCTGCCCGCCGATTAATGACGCTCACCGCATAAACGACGCCCCGCCCCGAAGGCTCCACCCAGGCCATGTCGTAGCTGCCACAATGTGAACAAAGTGCCCGTGGATAATAAACATGGCCCTGGCAGGCATTACAGCGCTGAATACAAAATTGACCTTTTTGCAAATACTCCTGATAAACCTTATCTGGACCGGGTTGAGTGAAAACCGGTTCATTTGCTTCTGACATCTCTATTTCTCCCAACAAGAATCGTGGTTAACCCGGCAGCTGCAATACAGCCTTCGCCAAAATATTTCTCTGAATTTCATTCGTCCCGCCATAAATAGACGCTGGACGGGAAGAAAAACTTTGATTCGCTGGGTGTACACTACCGCCATCGCTTAAACTGACCGGCGCATCGAGAACACTCGCTTCACCGCCCACTTCAACCAGCATATCTGTCACTCGTTGTGCCGCTTCGGTGATCCAGATTTTGAGCATTGAAACTTCCGGGCCTAGTTCATCACCACGGCGTAAAACCTCTGCGAAGCGGATGAACGCCGCATCCAGATCATCAACATCGAGTGTTAACTCGGTATAACGGGCTTTGAAGACAGGGTCATCAAACAGGCCGTTATCCATGGCCAGCTGCTTCACCAGCTTAAGTGGGAAGCGTGCAATTTTAGGAGCACCAATCGTGATGCGCTCAGCCCCCAAGAGGGACTTGGCCATGGTCCAACCTTGATTGATTTTACCCACGATGTTTTCTTTGGGTACTTTGACATTATCAAAAAAGACTTCGCAAAATTCCGAATTGCCGGTGAGATTTTTAATTTTTTTAATGGTGATGCCCGGCGATTTCATATCAGCCAGCAAGAAGCTGATACCTTCCTGCTTCTTAACATCTTTATTGGTGCGAACGAGTAAGAAAATCATATCGGCATCGTGTGCATAAGATGTCCAGATTTTCTGCCCATTCACAACAAAGTGATCTCCTTCCAGTACGGCCGCCGTGCGCAAACCCGCCAGATCAGACCCTGCGCCTGGCTCTGAGTAACCCTGACACCAACGAATCTCACAAGACAGAATTTTCGGCAAATAAAAGGCCTTCTGTTCCTCGGTCCCGTAGCGGATTAATAAGTGCCCCAACATGGTGATACCCATATTGGGCGCACTGTTAACACCATAATTATCGAATTCTTCCTGAAAAACGAGTTGCTCATAGGGCGGCAAGCCCATGCCCCCGTATTCCTTTGGCCAGCTGGGTGCAGCCCACCCTTTTTCGTACAGTTTAAGCTGCCAGTCGTGCGTTTCCTTCAGGCTCAACCGGTGTGCTGGGAAACGCCACTTTTCAGGGAAGTTGGCCTTAAGAAACTCGCGTACTTCATTACGAAATGCTTGTTCGTTCACGTAATCACCTCTCTTCAAAGATAGCGTTAAGCTGCGTTCGTCAATTCACCATAACGCGTACGGTGAAATGTGGCTTGACCCAGCCAAGCCGCCAATACCATTGCCTTTTTGAGATACAAACCAATATTGCACTCATCCGTGTAACCGATTCCGCCGTGCATCTGGATACAGCTTTTGGTGACTTGCAGGGCGGCATCAGAACATCGCGCTTTTACTTGGCTAGCGGCCTTGGCACGCGCAGCAGTATCTTCTGTTTCATCAAACGTTTTAGCCGCCTGAATTAAAACAGATCGGGACAACTCCACCAGGATAAAAGTATCTACTGCTCGGTGCTGAAGGGCCTGAAAACTACCAATCGGCCGACCAAATTGTTCACGCTGCTTAATGTAATCCACAGTAATTTCAAGAGCACGCGCCATAACCCCGAAAAGCTCTGCGCTCACAGCGAGGCGGGATTCTTCGATGACTCTTTCCAGGGTGGCCACCCCCGCTGTGGCAATCACGCGGTCCTTAGCAACCACCACATTGTTTAACGATAATGTGCCAAAAAAACCACCATCAACCCGTTCGTTAAACTCAACAGAAACACCTTCAGCCTCTTTATTGACCAGAAGCAAGATCGTTCTCCCTCCCGCTTTCGCTGAAATGACAAATGCATCCGCACCTCCCGCGGAGGGAATAAACAACTTTTTACCGGAAACAACATACCCGTCATCTGTCTCCTTCGCGGTGACTGCTTCTGCTTCTAAACTCATTGAGGCGATGTTTTCTTGCCAGGCAACGGCCACTTTCCATTCACCCGCTGCCAGCTTTGGCAAGTATTCCGACTTGCAGACATCGTTTTCACCGTGAAGCAGCGCTCCGGCCCCCATAACCGCTGTCGAAACCAGGGGCTCTGGCGATAAAAAACGTCCGGACTGCTCCAGCAGATGGATAATCTCGCTGAACTTCAGATTCATACCGTCGTATTCTTCAGGCAACATGAGTCCCAGCCATCCAAGCTCAGCCATGGATTGCCAACGCTCATCACGATAGCCCGGCTGCTGGCCTCGCTGCGCTCGTATACCTTTTAAATCACCATCATCACTAAAAAATGATGCCGCACTGTCGCGGATCATTTGTTGTTCTTCAGTTAGTCGATCAATACGGGATTGTAGGTCTAACACGTTGAACTCCTCGTAAATTAAAATTCGCCACGAAATTACCTGAGCCATTCTTCATGAAGGCATGGGCAACAAGGTTAATATCTAAAAATCGCCGGGAAATCCCTTAAAACTTATTATTAATGCCGGCTTCTAGCTGAGCCAGTTTGATTTCTTTTTAACTTGCACAACAGTATTCTAAGCGGGCTAAATAGTCAATTGGGCCAAATCAAATAAGGTCCTACCATTAGCTTGTCGGTGATAGAGCGGGCAAACCCAGCCAGCGCCCCGACCGGGCGAAATCAAATAGTGTTTGATTTATAGGCTTGTTGCGATTATATTTACGCGTTGACTTTATACGATATGATACCCATAGGATTTTAGGAGACAGGCACCTTGGCCAACTCACCTCAAGCGAAAAAACGCGCCCGGCAGGGAGAAAACCGCCGTCAACACAATGCCAGCATGCGTTCAAGCATGCGTACAGCTGTGAAGAAAGTGATGTATGCAATCGAGGCTGGCAACAAAGAAAAAGCAGCTGAGGCCTATCAAGAAGCGGTACCCGCGTTAGATAGCATGGCTCGCAAAGGCCTGATCCATAAGAACAAAGCAGGTAGGCAAAAAAAGCGCATGAATGCGCAAATTAAAGCGCTATAATTAAACTTGTTGCTTTCAAAAGCGCCATAAAAAGGCCAGCCCCTCGCTGGCCTTTTTGCGTTATTCTGTTTAGCATTTTTAAAATAAGCCAAAACCTTTAACCTGTAAGCGAGCCAATGATCTCTCCTCCTAAGTTACCCACTTTCTATATCCCTCACGGAGCGGGACCCTGCTTTTTTATGGACTGGAGCTTAGGCGCACCAGACACTTGGGACCACATGGCACAGTGGTTAAGTGTGGGTTTGCCAAAAGCCGTCGGGATAAAACCAAAGGCTTTAGTTGTATTCTCTGCGCACTGGGAATGCAAAGCTATCCGGATTAACGGACATGCAACTCCTTCGCTTATTTACGATTACTACGGCTTTCCCGAGCAGACTTACTTGATTACTTATCCTGCACCCGGAGAGCCCGGCCTCGCTCAAGAGATCCAAAGTTTATTGATACAAGCTGGTATTACGGCTTCAATCGATGATACGCACGGCCTTGATCACGGCGTTTTCATCCCCTTAAAATTGAGCTACCCCCAAGCAGATATTCCTATTGTTCAGGTCTCCCTTAAGGAAGGACTGGATCCAGAAACGCACTTTCAACTGGGGCGAGCCCTTGAATCATTACGAGGAAAAGGTGTCTTAATCATTGGCAGTGGCATGAGCTACCACAATATGCAAATGCTGATGCAATCACCTAAAAAGAATGATATCTCAGATCGTTTTGATGAGTGGCTTACTGAAACGTGTGCGGCATCACCCGACGCCCGGCAAAAACAATTAATGGCTTGGGAGTCAGCACCTTTTGCACGACAGGCGCACCCACGGGAAGAACACTTACTGCCACTGATGGTTGCCGCGGGTGCGGCCAGCGAAGAACCCGGTTATTGTATTTTTACAGACCGCGTGATGGGCGCAACCGTTTCAGCGTATCAATTTGGAGAGACACTCGACCTGGATTCACTCGATTGAACTTCGCTTTATATCCTGCCTTTTAAAGCCACTAGCTTCGTTCACTAAGCAGCTTCGACACTTTGGAAGCTCCCAAGGCTGTGAAATCAAGACATACTTTCAAACCCGGCTCATTATCACCTAAGATTAATTTCGCTTTATGCGCACCGGCAATGGCTTTGACAAGACTCAAACCCAATCCGTTACCGGCACTACTGCGCGCACCTTCAAGCCGTACCATTCTCTCCAGCACCCGGTCACGGTCGGCCGCAGGAATACCCGGACCAGTATCAGTAACGCACAGCTGAATAGTGCTCCCCTTTTTTAGTACACTCAAACTCACACAGCCATTCAATGGCGTATATTTAATCGCATTATCGAGTAAATTGCTGATTGCTTGAGCAATGAGCCGCTTATTCCCCCATACTCGGCAACCCTCATCACACTGCCAGGTGAATTGAAGTAACTGTTCCTCTGCAGCAGCCTCGTAGAGTTCGGCCAGGTCATTCGCCACCTCATCCAACGCCACTTCAGACCAATCAATTTCATCAATACCCGACTCAACACGCGCAATATTTAATAGCGCATTAAACGTCGCGATCAACTCCTCAGCATCTCCGATCGCACTCTGCATAACCGAACGGTACTCTTCGGTATCGCGCCCATCCAGCAACGTGACTTCCAGCCGGTTCCGTAAACGATTCAAGGGGCTGCGCAAATCGTGTGCAATGTTGTCTGTTACTTGCCGCATGCCATCCATCAACTGCTCGATGCGACCAAGCATTAAGTTCAGCTTACTGGATAACTCATCAAACTCATCCTGCCGACTATGGACAACAAGCCGCTGGGATAAGTCTCCATCAATGATATTACCCGCTGTTGAACTGATCACATCGATTCGGCGCAATACGTTATAACCAAAAAACACTCCGATACAAAGTGCAAAAAGCAGAATCAGGCCCGTTGCGACAACCGCTGCCGAAGAAATATGACGTAACAACTCTTTTTCGGTCGAGATGTCATGCGCAATCAATAAAGTATAACCATTGGTTAAATTAGAAACGATGACCCGCATGGGCCGTTTGGCACCGGCATCCCCCGGCAGTTCGACCAAATCATCGAGCCTGAGTGAGAAAAACCGTGGCTCTGTCGAGGCCGGCCACTCCCAACGAGAAGCTGGCCCAAACAGCTGGCTGTTATCAGGTCCGGATAATAGATAGAGATTGGACCCACCCCTGTCTTCAACGTTACGTTGCTGGAGGGTCGTTAATAACGCTGGCAACGCCCGGGTGCGGTAGAGTTTGATTAAGACATCAGACTCTAGCCGCAAGCGGTTGTCTATTTGAGTCGTGACGTGGTCATCTGTTGTCCAGTAAACATAATAAAGCGACCCGGCCGAAAAGAGACTGAATGCCAAGGTTAGCAACAGAGAGAGGCGAAAAGCCGTGGTATTGCGTAAGCGTGAGAGTTTCATACCTACTCACACGATAACAGGTTACTCATCCCTTGCGCCAAGCGTATAGCCTGCACCACGTACAGTATGCAAAAGCGAATGGTCGAATTCTTTATCAATCTTGCCACGCAGGCGACTGATCTGCACATCAATCAAATTGGTTTGTGGATCAAATTGATAGTCCCACACGTTTTCCAGCAGCATTTTCCGCGTCACAATTTGCCCTGCATTGCGCATTAAATACTCCAGCAGGCGAAACTCTCTGGGCTGTAAATGAATGTTAACGCCATCGCGCGTAACTTTACGCTTGAGCTGGTCCAACAGCAGGCCATCAACCTTTAGAATATTGCCATCTTGCTCGGTCTTTGCGCGACGAACCAAGGCTTGAATGCGTGCCGTCAATTCACTGAATGAATAGGGTTTCGTGAGGTAATCATCCCCACCAGCAGACAAGCCCTTCACCCGCTCGTCAACCTGGTCAAGTGCACTGAGGATAAGTGCTGGCGTGTTAATACGCTGAGCGCGCAGGTTGGATATCACCGTTAAACCATCCAGTTTCGGCAGCATGCGGTCAACAATGAGCACATCGTATTTCTTGCTTTCCGCCTCTGATAAACCGGCTTCACCGTCTGCCGCGTGAGTGACTTGATATCCACTTTCACTCAATCCTTTGCTCAGATATTCGGCTGCGTCTAAGTCGTCTTCAATAATCAGTATGTTCATAAGCTGAATAGTATTGATTTATACAAAAAATAATATGAGCATCTTGTAATGCAATATAAAACGCCGTTTGAAGTCGTAATCCGTATCCTTATATCGTGAATAGGGTCACCTTTTACTCAATTAAAGTCTAACGAAGGAGTTCGTTCATGCCAAACAACCAATGCGACAAGCAACTATGCGCAAAAGCCGTCCCGAGGCTGATTGACGGGTGGGGCCGCGCCTACCTGCTGACCACACTGATCATGATCGGCGCGCTGCTTGCGATACAGGCTGAAGCCCGTAGCTTACCCAATTACGTGGATCTCGTTGCAGAAAATGCACCGGCCGTCGTTAATATCACCTCCATCCGGAAACAAGAGCAAACAGCAGTACCTGATATACCGGACCACGAGCAATTACCCGATTTTTTTAAATACTTTTTCAGAAATTATCCGTACCAGCAGCGCCAGCCGACACAATCCTTTGGCTCTGGGTTCATCATTTCGGGCGATGGATATATCGTAACGAACGCACATGTCGTGGGCGAGGCCGACGAAGTTAGAGTGCGGTTAAATGACCGGCGCGAAATGATGGCCAGTGTTGTCGGACAGGATGTCCGAACAGACATTGCGCTTCTTAAAGTTGCCGCTAAAAATCTGCCAGCTGTCAAACTAGGCAGCACACAAAACCTTAAAGTCGGCCAGTGGGTACTTGCTATTGGCTCCCCATTTGGCTTTGACCATTCGGCCACCCAAGGCATCATCAGTGCGCTCTCCCGAAGCTTACCTGATGGCAACTATGTGCCTTTTATTCAAACCGATGTCGCCGTCAACCCAGGTAATTCGGGTGGCCCGTTGTTCAATACAGACGGCGAGGTTATTGGCGTTAACTCTCAGATCTACACACGCTCAGGTGGGTTTATGGGCCTTTCCTTCGCCATCCCCATTGATGTGGTCAAAAATGTTACTGACCAACTCAAAGAAAACGGCCGAGTCACGCGTGGCTGGTTAGGGGTATACATTCAAGACATGGACCAGGCGTTGGCTGAGTCCTTCGGCTTGAAACGCCCACGGGGCGCGCTTGTTTCTCAAGTTTCACCCAATAGTCCTGCTGAAAAGGCTGACCTTCAGGCCGGGGATGTCATTCTGCAATTCAATGACAAAGAGATCATTCGCTCAGGTGACTTACCACCCGCTGTAGGCGCGGTACCCGCTGGGGAAACCGCCACACTCAGTATTCTTCGCGATGGCAAAAATCTGGAGGTTAAAGTCAAAATAGGTGAATTACCCGATGACAGGGCTCCAAAGCCGAAAGCTAAGGCTAAAGATGAAAACTCGAGACTGGGTGTCACAGCAACCGACCTTACTGATGAGCAGCGCAAAGAGCTTGATATCAGTGGCGGGCGCGGAGTGGTTGTCACACAAGTGGAGCCGGGCAGTGCTGCCGATCAGGCCGGTATTGAGATCGGCGATGTCATCTTGACGTTTAATAAAGAGAACGTGAAGAGTGTAAAGCAGTTGCAAGAACAAATTCAGGGAGCCCCTGTGGATAAGCCTATCCAAGTACTTATCAATCGCGAGGGCCAGGCTCGCTTTCTGGTCGTAAAACTAAAAGGCCAATAACTCTGACTCGCCCCGTCTTTCAATACTGGAGTTGAAGACGGGGCACTCACACACAGATATTCCGTTTTAAAAGCCTATGCCGATTTAGGAAGTCTGTGTTGTTGAGATTGAAGAAACTGTTCAGCGCCCTCTTTGCCCATATATTTTTTGAGAATGCGTGGATCCGTTCGTGTCAGCTCAACCAGAATCAAACCATCCAGACAATCGTTAAATTTATCGTCACGATTGAATCCCAGCATACGGCCACCAAGCTTTATGTACTGCTTAAGCAAAATGGGTACGCCTTTGTCGTCATCTTCAACAAAAGAAATCAGTTCCGACACTTCCTCTAAAGAAGACAGTGCGTCCACCCCAGTGTGCCGAAATACCGGTTTCCAACGGGCTTTTCGGTATGGGCGGCGGGCTCGTACCTGGGTGGCCCAACTGGCATCAAAAAGGTTGGCGCGTAAAAAATCCACCAGTAACTGCTGGGAAAAACTGGTGTAATCCCCACTGATGCTCACCGGCCCAAATAAGGTGACATACTTTGGATTCGCCACAACGAACTGCCCAATGCCTTTCCAAAGCAGGAGCAAAGGGGAAAAGCTGCGCTGATATTCTGGGCGAATAAATGATCGTCCAAGCTCAATGGCTGGCGACAAAGTTTCAAGAAAACGTCGTGAATACTTAAACAAAGAATACGTGTAAAAACCTCGCTTTCCCGATTGGGGCAGTATTTCATCCACCAACCCAAGCCGGTAAGCACCGACGATTTCGGACTGTTTTCGGTTCCAGATAAAAAGATGTAGGTATGAGAGGTCAAACTCATCCAGGTCAAGCGCTTTTCCAGTGCCTTCACCCACAAGGCGAAAAGTTACTTCGCGCAGCCGCCCAATTTCTTTGAGTACCCAAGGAATGTTTTGGGCCGATGCACAGTAAACCGCCAGGTCACCCGACTCCGAATAACACGCATCCTTAGGCAAGGCATCCACCTCGGCTTCTAACAACGAAGCAGGTACGGCTTCTGCAATATCCTTCCAGGCGACTTCTGCATCAACCGGCTTCATCGGCGCTTTGATTTTGCGATTGATCGATTCTTTTGTAGATTGCCCGCGATTCTGGCCTAACATCTCACACTTGAGTCGCAATGTTCGCAACATATCCTCGTCGGATTTACAGCTCTTAAGTTTTTCGTAGCGAACAGCCTGGCCAATCTGGACATCAATCTGACGATGGCTTTTATTCAAAAGCTCCCTGGGCAACATTAAGGTACGAATGCGGGGATGGAGCTTCCCAAGCAGATGAAAAGCTAAACTATTGCGCCCGGAAAAATGAACAGGCACAACAGGCGCCTGGGTATGGCGCACCAAGCTGGCCACAATACGGTTCCAGTTCCCTTCATGGATGCCCAGCGGCTTACCTTTCAGCTGCGCCACATCGCCGGCAGGAAAAATGACCAGTAAACCGTCCGACTTCAACCAACGCAGGGCTTCTCGTACCGGCTGAAGGTTGCCCTGAATGGATGTCTTACGCGCATAAGGGTCTACCCCCAGAAACAGCTCAGACAACTCAGGCAGACGCTGTAAAAAACCATTTGCCATGATCTTTACGTCCTTACGTCGCTGCAGCAACATATGCGCCATGATGACACCTTCCACGGCCCCAAAAGGGTGGTTTGCGACGATCACCGTCGCCCCCGATGCCGGCACCAGATTCAAATTTCCTGCACCAACCTGATAGCAAATATCAAGCCGTTTCAAGGTAACGTCAGAAAACTCCCAGGCCGATTCACTGGACTGTAAGTTTTGATAGTAGTGCCCGAGTCTCCGTAAACCGGATACAGCCTCTAAGCTTCGGAAAAAGGTTTTTTCAACCAAGCCCGCATGATGAGGGATAAAGTCATCCAGACTGAAAGGTGAAGAGGTACGTTCGGCCATAATAATCCTACACAAACTCTAATCTGGGAAAGATTAGGTGCCTAAGATGTCAGGATGACTAAGATTCAGTGACGTTTATATGACAATAGATCACGAAACGAGCCGAACCAAATTTTTTTACTTGCCGACGTTTCGCATCCAGAATGTTGGAAATGATGATGTCTTCGGCAACGTGTCAAGCACGCTTGGAGACAAATGCGCCGCCATTGAATCACCAACCTCGTCAACCGGACCTAAAATAACCGGTGTGATCCGATTGGACAGCGCCAAACCCTCAGCAACATCCGCATGTACTCGCAAGTAATTGCGCGTGTAGCCTGAAAACCGCTGCATGCCATCAGCGAGTGGCTTACCCTGCCCCTCCCACAACACCTCACACGATTGCCCGACAAAACGTTCCAATACCTCACGCTTACTCTCGCGCGCCACATCATGCAGCTGCTGACTCCGCAAACGTTTGACATCACCTGAAACCTGATTCGGAAACGAGGCCGCCTTGGTGCCTTCACGCGGCGAGAAAGAAAAAATGTGAATATGCCCAAAGTTCATCTGCTCAACAAATGTCAACGTCTCTTGCCAATCAAATGCGGTCTCTCCCGGAAACCCTGCGATGATATCCGTGGTGACATTAAAGTCCGGCACGACCAACCTTGCCTGGCGGACCAGCTCCGCAAAATCCTGGGTTAAACAGCGACGGGCCATCTGCCGCAAAATACGATCCGAACCACTTTGTAGAGGCAAATGCATATGCGGCATCAAACGAGGGTTGGAAAACAGCTCAAAAAAATTGAGTGGCAAGTCCCAGGGCTCCACTGATGCAAAGCGCAAGCGCGGCAAATCCGTTTCTTCCAGAATGTGTTGAACCAGCTGATACAGATTGGCGCCAAGATCACTCCCGTACCCCCCCACATGAACACCTGTTAAAACAGCTTCCTGCACACCGCTGTCAACCAGCTGATTCACTTCATCAACAATATCCTGAACCGTACGGCTGCGCTCCTCTCCCCGCGCGACCGTCACAATACAGTAAGTGCAATGGTGCCGGCAGCCATCTTGAATTTTCACAAAAGCACGCTGACGGCCACGTTCGAACAACGGCATCACCGGAACATCAGCCTCAATGCCGTCATACCCCTCTGGCGCCGCAATATCCAGAGCATGCGCAGTGATTTCAGCTAAACGGTCTTTATGCTGATTGGAGACCACCAGATCAACCTCAAGCTGAGCGGCCGCTTCCTTCTCATCCAGCGTTGCATAGCAGCCGCTAATCACCATTTTTGCCTGCGGATTTGAACGTTTCATACGGCGCACATATTGACGCGAGGAACGCACAGCCTGCTGGGTGACCGCGCAACTGTTAAAGACAACAAGATCTGCTTGCTCCGGGCCCGCTACCAACTGGTGGCCCTGCTCGCGAAATTGCCTGCTCCAGTTTTCAAGTTCGGCTTCATTCAGCCGACAACCAATTGCTGTTAAATGAACGTTCAAAATACGACCTTCAAAGCGGTATTAATAGGCGGGCCATTTTAGCAGAATCTGCCTGAGCGACCGAGCAACCCCCACAAGCATGATGTACACTCAACGGTTATGAGTGAATCGACGACTACAAAAACCATTGCTCTGGCATTGACCGGTGCATCCGGCATGCAATACGCCTTGCGCTTACTTGAATGTTTGCTTGATACCCAGTGCACGGTTTACCTTCTTATTTCAAAGCCCGCGCGCATTGTCCTGAAAATGGACATGGATATTTCTCTGCCCGCTCGAGCCGATGCCGCCCAGACTTATTTTTGCAAGCGATTGAATGCTAACCCCAAACAGTTGCGCGTTTTTGGGCAAGATGAGTGGACCGCACCGGTAGCCAGTGGCTCCGCAGCACCGGACTCGCTCGTTGTTTGCCCGTGCACGACAGGAACGCTATCGGCCATTGCCAGCGGGAATTGCAACAGCCTGATCGAACGTGCCGCGGATGTGGTATTGAAAGAGAGAAAACAGCTGATCGTGATGCCAAGGGAAATGCCTCTGTCCGCCATTCACCTGGAAAACATGCTCAAACTAGCGCGTATGGGGGCCGTTATCATGCCCCCCAACCCTGGCTTTTACAACAAACCCGAAACGCTTGACGATATCATCGATTTTGTCGTTGCCCGCATTCTGGATCAGCTGGGCATCAAACAATCACTAGCTCCCGCCTGGGGGCTGGAGCACTGACGCCGTCCTTGAGTACTATGACTTTATAAGCACCGCCTTTACGAAGCCATGGAGCGGCGCTTCTCTGCGAGTTTTTTCTCCCACTCGTAGGCCGTCTTCACAATCACTTCAAGATCATCATACTGTGGTGTCCAGTCCAGAATACGGTGAATACGGTCGACCGAAGCTACCAGCGACGGAGGGTCTCCTGCCCGGCGGGGCTCTTCTCTCACGGGGAAGTTAACGCTTGTGACGCGCTTGGTTGTTTCGATCACTTCACGCACACTGTATCCATGCCCATAACCGCAATTCATCACTTGAGACTCTCCACCCTTGCGCAAGTAGTCAAGGCTTTTGACATGCGCATCCGCGAGGTCAGAAACGTGGATATAATCACGCACACCCGTACCATCATGTGTAGGGTAGTCTGTACCAAAGATCGACAAGTGCGAACGCTTACCCACGGCTGCTTCACACGCCACTTTAACCAGCAGCGTCGCTTTTAACGTGGACTGCCCAATCTTGCCTTCCGGATCACAGCCCGCCACATTGAAATATCTCAATACAACACTGCGCAAGTCGCTAGCTGCAGACAAGTCCTTGAGCATAAACTCCGACATCAATTTTGACATCCCATAAGGGTTAATAGGCTGTAATGTCGCCGACTCCGTAGCCAAGCCACCATCAGGAATGCCGTAAACGGCTGCCGTTGACGAAAAAATAAAGTGTTTGACCCCACCACGCTGACAGCACTCCAGCAGGCTGCGGGTGCTGCAAGTGTTATTACCATAGTATTTCAGCGGATCAGAAACCGACTCAGGCACAATGGTATGCGCGGCAAAATGCATGACTGTGTCAATATTGTGCTCACTGATCAAGCGGTCTACCAACGCTTGATCCCCAGTTTTACCGACCACCAGCTCGCCATACAGAACGGATTCTTCAAACCCGGTCGACAAGTCATCCAAAACAACGACTTTTTCGCCAGCTTCGCCGAGTTGCTTCACAACATGGCTGCCAATGTAACCAGCACCGCCTGTGACTAAAATTGTCTTTGCTGTCATCCTTATTTCTACCTTTTCCTAGGGTTATCGAAGATAAGCCGCACACATACTAAAAAATCTCTTGGTGTTTTTTTGTTGCCCAGGTAGGACTTTAGCTAAATTCTCGGAAAAGGTGAGTATCTTGCCTAAGCCATCACAGACTCAAATAAAAAACGTACAGGCGTCAACGCTGCTGTGGCGCACCAAAAACCGACCAGGCGGCTGCGTCCGGCGCAGGCACACCGGCGGCTAATTGCGGATCGGCCTGTAACGCCCCGGCAGTCAACGATAAAGGCAAGACGCCTGCCCAAACAGGCAAGGCATAATCCTCTTCATCGTCAACCGGCGGACCACTGCGTACTTTGACAGATACTTCCTTCAGGTCAAAGCCAATCACACTCGTCCGCGCCAGCTCTTTTTTATTCGGCACCCGAACAGCTCGTACCCGACCGGGATCAACTTTAGTGATCATCCGGTCAAGCAGATCTACCTTTTCTTCCACCTGATCAATCCTCTGCCCCTCACCAAACACAACCACCGAGCGATAGTTCACGGAATGATGAAACGCTGAACGAGCCAATACCAAACCATCCAGTAATGTGATGCTGATACAGACTTTACCACCGTCTGCAACCTGACCAGGCATATGCCCGCCTTTGGCTCCGTGGATATAGACAGAGTCCCTCACTCGCCAGGGGAAAGTAGGAATCACATATGGCTGACCTTTCACTGTGAATCCAACATGACACACCATCGCCTCATCAATAATCTGATAAGCCAACGCTCTATCGTAGCTGGCGCGGTTGGCACCCCGCTTGATCCGTGTTTTTTCTGTAATGGGAAATGTTTTTTGCAACATCGGGCAACCTCTCAGTGAACGAAGACATTTCAAGAATTTCAGGTGACTTCGGTGTAGCATAATGTCTAAAATGGACTCTTAAAAAGAGCCATTTCTTTTTTTTAATAGGTGCCAATTTGAAGCTGCCACTGAGCAACATCCACACGATCACCCTGAAGGCGGACAAACGCGACCCTCTCCACAAACAGCTTTACGAAGCCGTGCGCGAAGCAATATTGAACGGCAAATTCCCTGCCGGCGCACAGCTCCCTTCGAGCCGCATTTTTGCCCAAACACTCGCTGTTTCGAGAAACACCGTGGTATCCGCATTCGATCAACTACAGGCAGAAGGCTATATTGAACGCCGCGTGGGCGCAGGCAGCTTTGTCGCCAGCACGACCCCTGAGTCCCAATTACACGCACGTCGCACAAAGCCGTTACCCACACTCACGATGACCAGCCGTTTGTCTCGGCGAGGTCAACGCCTTGCAGGCAGTCCTCCCCGACAAGCAGGGGAGGCCTTCAACGCGTTCGCCCCCGGTATTCCCGAACTCAAACAATTTCCCCGCCAAGTGTGGGCGCGGCTGTTGTCTCGCCATGCTCGAGACACCCGCTTGCTGTCCTACTCTGCACCCGCAGGTTACGCACCGCTCAGGGAAACGCTTGCCGACTATTTACGAGCTTGTCGGGCAGTTCAGTGCACAACAGAACAAGTACTCATCACCTGTGGCGCACAGCAAGCCCTTGACCTCTGTAGCCGCCTTTTAATCGACGAAGGCGACCCGGTGTGGATTGAGGAGCCGGGTTACCCCGGAGCCCGTGGTGCGTTGCTTGCTGCCGGTGCCGAGCTGATACCGGTGCCGGTCGACCATGATGGCCTCTGCATTGATGCTATTCGAGATCGCGTACCCAAGCCTCGGTTGATTTATATCTCACCGTCTCACCAATACCCCTCCGGCACCACACTATCGCTCCAGCGACGCTTACAGTTGCTGGACTTTGCACATCAGGAACAGGCATGGATTATCGAAGACGACTACGACAGTGAATTCCGTTACCACGGTCGGCCGCTCGCTTCTATTCAGGGACTCGCCTCCAATGCAAACGTCATTTACATCGGTACCCTGTCCAAGGTATTAGTGCCCGCCATAAGACTGGGTTACATGGTGGCGCCTAAAAATCTCATAGCGGCCTTTGAAAAGGCGCGCTCCTTTGTCGATACCCACCCGCCCACCGTCACACAAGCGGCCTTGGACGATTTTATACGTGAGGGCTATTTTGCTTCCCACATCCGTCGTATGCGGAACCTCTACGCCACTCGACAAGAGATACTCTCTCACACGCTCAATCAACACTTACACGAAATATTGACACACACACCTCGGGAGACGGGGATGCACTTAACGGCGTATGCCAAAACAGCCCTTGATGACCAGGCCATTGCCGCACAGGCTGCGCAAACAGGCTTACAGCTTCGCCCCCTATCCTCTTACTTCATTGGCCCGAATCAACAATCAGGATTTGTGTTGGGTTACGCTGGTTTCGACAAAAATGAGCTGATTGCCGGCGTGGAACAATTACGCCAACTGTTAAGCTGAGACCGGCTCATTGAACTCTTTCACAGTAGTTCCCTCTAACTGGGCATGTATGACTTACTCGCTTTATTACTCCAGCCCAAGCGGTTTCTGCTTACAGCCACGGCGTTCGCACTCGCTTTCGTGACCTTTCCGTCGGCAGACGCAAAGCCATTCACGTTTTCAAATGACCAACAAACTACCACACTCATCGAACTCTTCACCTCTGAGGGCTGCAGCAGCTGTCCACCCGCAGATAGATGGTTAAGACAATTCACGGATCACCCAGGGCTATGGAAAACGGTTATCCCGATCGCGTTTCATGTCGATTACTGGAACAGCCTCGGATGGCAAGACCGCTTCTCATCACACGCTTTTTCTGAGCGGCAACGGCGCTATCGCAGACATGGCAACATTACCGCCGTTTATACGCCGGGCTTCGTTGTCGACGGGAAAGAATGGGTCGGATGGTTTCAGCAACGCGATATACACCCGGCCAGTCACACACGTGGCTTGCTGACCGTCAACGTCGAACACGACCAAGCCACTGTCAGCTACCAAGCCGAGCAGCCACTGGCATCCTCGCTTGAATTTAATCTCGCGATTCTTGGTTTTGGAGTACAGACGGATGTCCGCGCGGGTGAAAATCGCGGTAAACAGATGACGCACGATTTTGTTGTGCTCGGGCACAGCCAAGCTGACCTGGCTAAGACAACCACATGGCATACACCCTTGCCAGCTTATCCAAATACTGAGGCCCACCGGTATGCCCTGGTGGCCTGGGTCACCGACCCGGATACTCACCGCCCACGCCAAGCGGCCGGTCACTGGTGGCAGCCCTAATCACCTGAAAAGTGCTGTCCGGGTAGCGCAAAGAACAATCTCTCAGTAAACTAGCGGTTCAAATTCACCATTATATTTTTAGGAGGATGCTATGGAGTATTCAGAATACCAGCACCTATTGTTTGACCGTAAAGACAATGGCGTCATGCTTGTGACCTTAAACCGTCCAGAAATCATGAACGCAACCAATGCCCGTCTGCATTGGGAACTAACCAAAGTATGGGACACCGTCAATGAAGACGATAGCGTCAAAGTTATCGTCGTGACTGGCGCTGGCGACCGTGCCTTTTCAGCCGGTGGCGATAGCAGCTGGATTGCTGAAATGGTGGGCAATGCTGATTACATTCAAACAGCTCGAAAAGAAGCTGCCGACATCGTTTACAAGATGCTTGATACCGACAAGCCGATTATTTCCGCAATCAACGGCGTTGCCGTGGGCGCAGGTCTGGCGGTTGCCATGATGGCTGATATCCCAATCATTGCTGAAGAAGCCCGCTTTACTGATGGACATGTCAAACTTGGTGTATCCGCTGGCGACCACGCAGCCATTATTTGGCCACTGCTTTGCGGTATGGCAAAAGCAAAATATTACCTGATGACCGCTGAATTTATTTCAGGTAAAGAAGCGGAACAAATGGGTATGGTAGCCAAGTGCCTGCCACGAGAAGAAGTTCTGCCAGAAGCACTGCGTATTGCTGATAAACTGGCAAAAGGCAGTCAGCCTGCAATTCAAGGCACCAAAAAAACCCTCAACGGTTGGATGCGCATGGCCGGTCCTATTTTCGACCACTCATTGAACGTCGAAATGATGTGCTTCCTCGGTTCAGACGCAGAAGAAGGTGTTGCGGCATTTCGCGAAAAACGCGAGGCCAATTTCCCTTCCGCCAACAAGTAGGCAGCCTTTAGGTGAGGGTGGCCATCCACCCTCACATTATTCAGCACGGCATATAAGCAACACACCCAACTCAGTGACCCCGCGGATCATTCAAATTAAAACATGGGGCCGGGGGAAACATGTCAGCATCCAAACCTGAAAACAAAACGCAACATGTCACACTACAGCATAAGCTGAGTACACTTTTAGACAAGCACACAAACCTGATCAAAACACCACAAGGGGAGTTTCCCTTTCAACTTTGGCAAACCTTGGCAGAAGCCCACCTCTTAACGCCGCTTTTATCCCAGTCACTCAATGGCCAAAACGCCACTTATGCAGAGGTTGCACGCGCTGCGGAAACTTTTGCCCAAAAGACAGGGCTGCCGGGACTCACCATGGCCTGGATCATGCAGCAATTACTGATCCGTATAATTGCCAGCAGCACCAGCGAGAGTATTCAAACCCGCTACTTGCCGCCGCTCTTGTCAGGTGAGAGCTTGTGCTCTCTTTGTATTTCGGAGCCTGATGTCGGTGCACACCCTAAGCACCTTTCAACAGAAGCGGTGCGTGACGGAGACACCTACCTACTGAATGGCGAAAAAACCTACATCACAAACGGCCCGCACGCGAGTGTATTCATCGTACTTGCGATTACTCACGTGGATGCCGGGCGAAAATTTTTTAGCGCGTTTATCATCCCCCGAGAAACGCCGGGTTTATCGACAACGCCACTAAAAGGCTTCCATGCCTTACAGCCCACAGCCCATTGCCAAGTCAAGCTGAACAACTGCCGCATCCCCCAGGACTATCGCGTGGGAGCACTCAACGACGCATTTGAATCCATCTCCAAACCCTTTCGGGAGCTTGAGGATATTCTGATGTTATGTCCAATCGCAGGCTCAGTACGCGCTTTGATTGAAAGCATCACGCGAGAAAATCAGACGACCTTAAGTCTAGAAGACCTCGGGCAAATGCTTGCCATGGCCGATACACTCTCAAGCATAGGTATGCTGGCAGCAGAAGAGCTTGACAAAACCAGTAACTCTGAGCTTAAAGTGTCGTTTATAATCACCAGCAAGCTAATGGTTGAACAATTCAACATTAAGATAAAAAACTACCTGAAAAACACACCATTTGGGGAGGTTGTTACGGCCCTGGCAAACGATATCGACGTATTGGTTAATATTGCCAAATATGCCAACACAGCAAAACAAAAAGCACGTGCGGCCCGCTACCTGCAAAAATAACAATAGAAAACATGCCGCATGGAACGAAATACAAAAACTGGAATCCGATGAATGAAAGACTTATATCAAGATACATTTCAATCTGTTGAAGAAATTCAAAAGGCCTTTGAAACACACAACTACATCTGCAACACCCAAATAGCCACCTGCACTTATATTGCTTATAACCTGCAAAAACCGGTGATGGTTGAAGGACCGGCAGGCGTCGGTAAAACCGAGCTGGCCAAAACAACTGCGGATATTCTGGGCGTTCCCTTGGTACGGATGCAATGCTATGAGGGGCTTGATGAGTCGAAAGCACTCTACGAATGGAAATATGGCAAACAACTGCTTTATACCCAACTACTGAAGGACAAGCTGAGTGAAATTCTTGCCGGTGCCGAAGGCCTGAAGCAATCCATGACCAAGCTTCGAGGGCAAGAAGACCTGTTCTTTTCTGAAGAGTTTCTGGAACCCCGGCCGTTGTACAAGGCCTTACAGGAAGAGCACGGTTGCGTGTTGCTGATTGACGAAATCGATAAATCCGACCATGAATTTGAAGCGTTTTTGCTCGAAATTCTGTCCGAATTTCAAGTCTCTATTCCAGAAATCGGTACGCTAAAGGCAAAAATCAAACCACTGGTATTCCTCACCAGTAACAATACCCGAGAAATGAGCGATGCACTCAAGCGCCGCTGCCTGCACTTGCACATCGGCTTCCCGGATGAAAAGCTGGAACGACGTATCCTGGAAACCCGTGTTCCCTCACTCGCTGACAGTCTTCGCAAAGAAGTGGTTTCGTTTGTTCAACAGATTCGTGAACTCGACATCAAGAAAGTGCCATCCATTTCGGAAACAATCGACTGGGCTCGCACCCTGCTTTTGCTGCACACCGAGCACCTGGACAGCGATACGGTGAGAAACACACTCAATGTGATTCTCAAGTTTGAAGAAGACATCGAAGCCGTAAATGAACAGGCTTCCAATTTTATTAAAAAGGCCCGCCCTTACACGGAGTAAATCCTCATGCAACAGACGCTCGAAGACTTTTACAAAGTTGTTCGCTCAGCCGGCATCAAAGTCTCTGTCGCCGACAGCATCGAAACCAGTAAGACAGTGGAACTTGTCGGTTATGGCAACCGCAGTATTTTAAAAGATGCGCTCACCCTATCTCTGGCGAAGACCGTAGATGAAAAAGAAGCCTTGGAAGAGTGCTTCGAGCAGTTTTTCACATTCAACGCCTTTCAAAAAAACACAAAAAGCCCAGAAGACGCCAAACAAACCGGCGCCGACCAGGCCGAAAAAAATGATGAGGCCAATGCCGGTGCAAACGACCCTGAATACACAGGCGACTTAGAACTGGCCAAAATGCTGCTCAAAAAGGACAAAGCCAGTCTTGCCCAAGAAATGAGCAAAGCTGCGCGCGAAGCAGGCATGACTGACATCTGGTTTTTTACCCAAAAAGGGATCTACACCCAGAAAATCATGGACAAGATGGGTGCCCGCGAACTGAATAAAGAAATCGCAGAATTAGGCCGCGGCGACTGTCCTTCTTCCCAAGCACTGGCTGGCAAGTTGAGAGCAGCACAAAAGTATCTATTTGAAGAAGTCCGTAATTTTGTGGAACAACAGCTTTCTATGTATGGCAAAACCGCCTCTCAAACAATCCATGAAGAGTTTTTGAAAAATACCCGGCTCTCCAATATTGAAAAGCGTGACTTTCAAACAATGCATAAAATTGTTAAGGAAATGGCAAAACGCTTAAGCTCCATCCACTCGAAAAAACGTAAGCGCGAGGACCGAGGCCAACTCGACTTCCGAAAAACCCTGCGTAACAATGTTGCGTATGATGGCGTGCTGTTTCAAACCTTTTGGAAGATGAAGGTCGTCGATAAACCACGTATTCTCGCACTTTGTGACGTGAGTGGTTCTGTTTCCTCTTACTCCCGCTTTTTATTGCTATTCCTCTATAGCCTCAACGATGTTCTCAACCGCATTGATACCTGCGTATTCACCAACACCTTGATTGATGTCAGCCACATCTTCGATGAACTCCCGGTAGAGCAGGCCGTGGAAAAAATTGTCTACGAAATCGGAATGGGGGGCTCAGATTACGGCAACACGTTGCTGGATCTAAAAGATCAATACATGGATAAGATCGATAATAAAACGACCGTTATTATCTTAGGTGATGCACGTAATAATAAGCTGGAACCACAAACTGATATCATGGAACTGCTGTATCAGCGCGCCAAGCGAGTCATCTGGCTAAACCCCGAAACCGAGAGTTTTTGGGGCATTGGTGACTCTGAAATGCTGCGTTACAAGCCCTACTGTAATATTGTCAAAGAATGTAACACTATTAACCACTTGGAACGCATGGTTGATACCATCCTCAAAGTGTCAGCGCAAGCAGCCTAACCATTCATTCAAAAAAGCTACAGCGTGCAGCAGCATGTGCTGCACGTCCACTCAAAAGCATTCATACCGACCTGTTTTTCATCGACGACTAACAGGTTGTACTAAAAATTTTCTTTGCATTCTCGAAAATAACGTGAATAATAGCTTTCGTAGGCCATGTCAATGTCACGATGGATAAATCCATCAGGTTTTGATCAAATGTCACCAAAATATACGTTATCTCTAGCGCTCTCGCTCACCCAACCCCACACTGGGCACAAACCGAGCTCGGGATAAAAAACCCCATAAAAATCAACCGTATTGTTAAATAATAACGCACATTTATTGAAAATAACCTTTCATCTACATGAGGACCCCTTATGGCAGAACAAGGCGTTTCAGGCACAGTTAAATGGTTTAATGATACAAAAGGCTTCGGCTTTATTCAGCGCGAAAACGGGGCAGATGTATTTGTTCATTACTCGGCTATCCAGGCAGAGGGCTTTAAGTCTCTTAAGCAAGGCCAACCCGTTACGATGGACGTTATCGAAGGGGCAAAAGGCCCCCAAGCTGAAAATGTGATTCCAGGTTAACTATTAATGTGGTCGCCCACAAAACTGAGACCCAATCAAGAAGACCTAACCCCCATCATGTCAAATGTCTGCCTGATATAAGCACATTGTTTAGCCTCAAAACAATCGCTGCAAATCCAGTGATGACTTTTAAATGAGTTACCAAGCCCGAAAGCGGCCCGGTAACTCTGGCAACACACCTAACCACTCAAAAACAATAGCTAGAGACCCCTGCTGAAATATTCTTTGAGGCGATATTGTCCCTTCTCTTCTGCACAATACGTTCAACAGCATAAAATTAAAGATTCCGCTCTAAACCAAGTAGTTCAGCAAGTTTGCAAACCAGTTACTAAAATTTTCAAAAAAAGCGTTTCACGGCTTCCTGTTTATAACGATTAATGCTGTTGTTCACATAAAGTCATAAACGCTTCCTATACTCTTTAAAACCAGTTCAGTTTGTAAAGGAATTCATATGGAACTCAGTGTCATCATTCTCGCTGCTGGCAAAGGAACGCGAATGAAATCTGACTTGCCAAAAGTCCTCCACCCGATCGCACACAAACCATTACTGGGCCACGTATTAGACACGACAGTCGGGCTAAACGCCAAACAGACCTGCGTTGTCATCGGGCACGGAGCTAATACTGTTAAAGAGACGTTCGCAGCCCGCACCGTTACCTGGGTAGAGCAAAAGGAGCAAAAAGGAACAGGGCACGCGGTCCAACAAGCATTACCTCATATCAAGCCAACTGAGACGGTCCTGATTCTTTATGGAGATGTCCCCCTGTGCGCCTCAAGTACGCTCACGTCATTGATCTCATGCGTCAGTGAACAGTCAATAGGGTTACTCACCGTCACACTCGAAAATCCAACCGGTTACGGGCGCATCATCCGTGATCATGAAAACCAGGTCACAGGTATTGTGGAAGAAAAAGATGCCACACCAGGCCAAAAACAAATTACAGAAGTCAATACGGGCATTTTGGCCATTTCCGGCTCTCATTTGATCAACTTGCTGTCTGACATCGACAACCAAAATGCCCAAGGCGAATACTACTTAACCGATATTTTTTCACTTGCGCACCAGCAGGGCATACAAATACAAACCTGTCAGCCTGAAAACTCATGGGAAGTCTCTGGCGTCAATAACCGGCTTCAGCTCGCGGAACTGGAGCGCATTTACCAGCTTGAAAAAGCAAAAGAACTCATGACAGATGGCGTCACACTACGTGACCCCTCACGCATCGATATTCGTGGCAATGTACAAACGGGGCACGATGTTGAAATTGATGTCAACGTTATCCTAAGTGGTGACGTAATACTGCAAGACAATGTCAAAATCGGGGCAAACTGCAGTATAAAAAACGCCACGATTTGTTCAGGCAGCATGATCAAAGATCATAGCGTTATTGAAGATGCAATCATTGGCAAGAACTGCACTGTCGGCCCATTTGCCCGCTTGCGCCCGGGCACAGAGTTACTCGACGATGCCCATATTGGCAACTTTGTTGAAGTGAAAAAGTCGGTCATTGGCAACGGCAGCAAGGTGAATCACCTTACCTACATCGGCGATGCCGAGATCGGTACCGGTGTCAACGTAGGAGCCGGCACCATTACCTGTAATTACGATGGTGCAAACAAACACCGCACCGTCATAAAAGACCATGCATTTATTGGCTCAAACACATCACTTGTCGCCCCTGTCACCATTGGCAAACATGCGACCGTTGGCGCTGGATCCACTATTGGACGCGATGTTGACAACAATACGCTTGCCTTGACAAGAGCGCCGCAAAAAGCAATCGACAACTGGACCCGCCCAACCAAAAAACCTAAGGGAGAAACAACCTAATGTGTGGAATTATCGCTGCCCTCGCTCAGCGCCCAGTCGTTCCAATTTTAATCGAAGGGCTTAAAAGGCTTGAATATCGAGGCTATGACTCTGCGGGTATTGCTGTTCTAGACAGCTCTCATGACATTCTGCGTGTTCGCAAAAAAGGAAAAGTAGCCGTTTTGGAGGAGGCTTTAACTCCTGAAACCCAAAAAAGTCATATTGGTATTGCACACACCCGTTGGGCAACACATGGAGAACCCAGTGAAAAAAATGCCCACCCACACAACTCCAACCAACAAATTTCACTTGTGCACAATGGCATTATTGAAAACCACTCGGAACTCAGGGAAGAGTTACAAGCGGATGGCTACTTATTTGAGTCAGAAACAGACACAGAGGTTATCGTGCACCTCATCCACCGGGAAGTCGCTCGGCTTGGAGACTTTATGGGGGGTGTCCGCGCTGCCGCGCAAAGACTTGAAGGTGCCTATGCACTGGCTATTCTGAATAAAGATGAACCTACACGCATGATTGCATTGCGTAAAGGCAGCCCTCTCCTCATGGGTATTGGTATTGATGAATACTTCCTTGCTTCAGACACGGCAGCGCTCACACCAGTCACCCACCGTTTTATCTTTTTGCACGATGGCGACTTTGTTGAAATCACCAGCGACCAGTACAAGATCACGGATATCCACGGCCAATCTGTGGAACGGGAAATCGTCGAGTCAGATATCCAGCAATTCTCCGCCGATAAAGGGAAATACAAGCATTACATGTTAAAAGAAATTTACGAACAGCCGGTTGCTCTTCGCAAAACGCTCGAGAATAGGATCACACCGACCAGCCTACTGCAAGAAAGCTTTGGGCAACTCGACAGCGAAACATTGGCACGCGTTGAACACATTCATATCGTTGCCTGTGGCACGAGCTATCACGCCGGCTTTGTTGCCCGCTATTGGTTTGAAAAATTCACACCACTGACTTGTTCTGTGGAGGTTGCCAGCGAATATCGTTACCGCAAGGTGAGTGTCCCTCCGAATACTCTTTACGTCACCATTTCCCAGTCAGGAGAAACGGCTGACTCTCTTGCTGCGCTCTCCATGGTTAAAAAACGCGGTTATCTTGGCGCACTGGTCATCTGCAATGTGCCTGAAAGCTCTATGGTAAGAGAGGCTGATGCCAGCATGCTAACGCATGCCGGCCCTGAAATTGGGGTCGCATCAACAAAAGCATTCACAACCCAACTTGCCGCACTCCTTATCTTGGTCACAATGCTGGGTAAAGCGAAAGGCATGCCGCAGGAAACACTGTCACAGCTGCTCACGGCACTCAGCGAGGCACCGAGCCTGGTTGAGGCCGTATTAGAACTGGACAGAGACATCCAAAAACTTGCAGAAGATTTTGTTGAAAAATCACATGCCATCTTCCTCGGCCGTGGCCCCTTCTATCCTGTGGCGTTAGAAGGAGCTCTAAAGTTAAAAGAAATATCCTACATTCATTCGGAAGGCTATCCAGCCGGAGAGCTTAAGCATGGGCCACTTGCCTTAATTGATACAGATATCCCTGTGGTTGCCGTCGCACCTAAAAATGACCTGATCGAGAAGCTGAAATCTAATCTCGAAGAAGTGAGAACACGAGGAGGGCAGCTGTACATTATTGCGGAGGAAGGGGTGCACATTGATGAAAATAATGGCATCAAGTGCATAAGAGTTCCGCACTGCCCGGCGCCGATCGCTCCCATTATTTTCAGCATTCCCTTACAGCTTTTGTCATATCACGTAGCCGTCACACGTGGAACAGATGTCGATCAGCCACGCAACCTAGCCAAATCAGTCACCGTTGAGTAGTTTGCCCCCTAGAAACATAGTCTGTATACAGTATCTATACAGACTATGTGATTATTGGCCCGCTACCCTTAGCCTTAACGCTTCCCTCACTCTGCCTGCCCCTCACTCTAAATTAACAACGAAACAGACATTTCACAATCGTAACAATCCGTTGCTATAATGCTTGGGCAGTCATTTGAAAGATATTGACTCGCCAATCCAATAAATAAGACTAAATAATAGAATTATTGAAAAATAATTTAGAACTGTAGATGGTGTCTTAACGCTTAATAGAAAAAGCGGGAGGTAACATTAATGGTAAGTGAGGAGAAGGAAGCATGTCAGGCAGGCTTAGTGCTGTACCCATCTTAAAAAAACTTTTTTGTTGTTCAGGCCTGCTTGCTGCAGCAAGCCCTGTATCGGCCGAGTACGCTCTCAATCTGCCAGAGCCCGCTTCTGAACTCACTAGAGAAGTTTACGATTTGCATATGTTGACGGCAAAGATCGCTCTTTACATCACGCTGATCGTAACGGCCGTCGTTTTTTACGCAATCTTTAAGTTTAGAAAATCTAAGAATTACGAGCCTGACCAGAACTTCCATACCGGGAAATTTGGGACATGGTCATGGGTTCTTGTTCCTATCATTGTTTTGGGCATTGACCTTTCAATCTCAGCACCGGCAATCAAAACCCTGCACCTGATTGAAGACAAAACAGAAGCGGATATGACCGTCAAAGTCATCGGTACTCAATGGAAGTGGATCTACGAGTACATGGAGGATGACGTTCGTATCGTCAGCAGTATGCTTTCTGAGGAGGAAGCAGAAAAAGCAGAAGGCGAAGGCTATCTACGAACAGTCGACAACCCCTTGGTGCTACCTGTCGGGAAGCGCATCCGCTTCCTGCATACAGCTACCGATGTACTCCACGCATGGTGGGTCCCTTCCATTACGGTTAAAAAAGATTCCATTCCAGGTTACATCACAGAAACCTGGACTATCATCGATAAAGAAGGCCTATATCACGGCCAGTGCGCAGAGAACTGCGGCCGTGGCCATTCATACATGCCCATCCAAGTCGCTGCTGTAAGCCAAGCAGAATATGACGAATGGCTCAACAACAAAAAACAAGAACAGTTGGCAGCGCTGCAAGAAGCCTCATCGGACAAAACCTGGAGTAAAGAAGAGCTCATGAGTAAAGGTGAGGCCGTATACAAAACAAACTGTCTCGCGTGTCACCAAGCCAACGGTGCAGGTGTTCCAGGCGCATTCCCAGCTCTGAAAGGCAGCCCTGTTGCGGCAGGCCCTGTTGATAAACATATTGAGATTGTACTTAAGGGCGTTAAAGGCACAGCCATGGCACCTTGGGCCAGTCTGAATGACTTTGAACTCGCTGCTGTCATTACATACGAGCGAAATGCCTGGGGTAACGACACCGGTGACCTTGTGCAACCCGCAGCGATCAAATCAGCAAGATAAAAACACATCATTAAGATGAAATAATTAGCGAAAACCGCGTCAGGAGTGAGAGAAATGACTGCAGAAGCCTTAGATAACCATCATGACCACGGGCCACCTAAGGGTTATAAACGTTGGCTCTTCAGTACCAACCACAAAGATATCGGGACAATGTACCTCATCTTTGCAACGGTAATGCTATTTCTAGGCGGCGGCATGGCCATGCTCATCCGTGCCGAGCTATTTATACCCGGCTTGCAGCTGGTTGAGCCCAACTTTTATAACAACATGGTCACTAACCATGCCTTAGTTATGATTTTTGGTGCAATTATGCCCGCTGCGGCAGGGATGGCAAACTGGATGATACCGATGATGATCGGTGCCCCAGATATGGCGCTGCCTCGCTTGAATAACCTCAGTTTTTGGTTATTGCCAATGGCGGCAATTATGTTAATTATGGCAATGGTTGTGCCTTTTTTCGGTGGCGGCGCGCCGGTCGCGACAGGCTGGACGCTTTATCCACCACTCTCCGTACAAGCGGGCATGGGTATGGATCTGACGATTTTTGCCATCCATACACTCGGTATTTCGTCCATCTTGGCCTCAATCAACATCATCACAACGATCATTAACATGCGCGCACCAGGCATGACATGGATGAAAATGCCCTTGTTTGTCTGGGCCTGGTTTTTTACCGCTCTCTTATTGATTTTAGTGATGCCTGCGCTTGCCGGTGGCGTGACAATGCTCTTGTTTGATCGGCACTTTGGCACCAGTTTCTTCGACGCAGCAGGTGGTGGCGACCCCGTACTGTTCCAGCACCTATTCTGGTTCTTTGGCCACCCTGAGGTTTATGTTCTGCTCTTACCTTCTATTGGTGTTTTAGGCATTGTGATACCGGCTTTTTCAAGAAAGCCTCTGTTTGGCTATAAGCCACTTGTTTATTGGATGGGCTTTTTAACGGCTTTGGGATTGGTTGTATGGGCACATCATCAATACACCATTGGTATGTCAGTCGCCGCCACTACCTACTTCATGATTGGCACCATCTTAGTGTCAATCCCTATTGGTCTCATGCTATTTAACTTTATCTTTACAATGTGGCGAGGCGCAATGACATTTGAAACACCCATGTTATTTGCGATTGCCATTATCTTGATGTTTGCATTTGCAGGCACAACCGGCGTGATGCTCGCTGTCGTACCGGCCGATATGCAGTACCATGATACCTACTTTGTCGTCGCACACTTCCACTACGCACTGATCCCGGGCGCATTATTTGGGCTTTATGCCGGCGTTTTCTACTGGCTGCCTAAGTGGACTGGACACATGTATGACGAAACACTGGGGAAAATTTTCTTCTGGTGGACAACGATTGCGTTCAATGTAACATTCTTCCCTCAACACTTTGTTGGCTTGGCAGGCATGCCAAGAAGAATTGCTGACTACAGTGCGCAATTTACGGATATCAATATCATTTCCTCAATTGGCGGCATTATGTTTGGCCTTTCCCACTTATTATTCCTCTACATCATCATCAAAACGGTTAGAGGTGGAAAGCCTGCTGAAGCTAAGTCATGGGAAGGTGCGCAAGTCGGTACTCCTGGATTGGAATGGACGGTAGCATCACCACCACCTTTCCATACCTTTACCACACCGCCTGTCGTGAAATAACCAGCACTTTATAATGAAGGGCCGCCACGATGAGTAGCAACACACCACAGCATGAAAAAAAGAGAAAGATAAATCTTACTATTGCGATATTTATCGGTGCATTTGCTCTGGCGGCCATGCTTCTCCCTATTATTGCACTCGGACTGCGAGGCTCAGGGCTGGGTACGTGAACAAAGAAAGTTTTACAACAATGAAACGCGGTTTTGTAATGCGCTATTCAATCGATAACCTTGAGGCTCATCGAGGTCAGGCCCGTCATGGAAAACCACAAATTAAGCAATAAAAAAATAGTATTAAGCTTATCTTTGGCCGCCATCGTTATGTTCGGCTTTGGATTCGCTCTAGCCCCTCTGTATCAACTGATCTGCTCTGTTACCGGTCTTAACAGCATTGGCGGAACAATTGACGCCAGAAAAACAATTTCAGATTACAAAAACATTGATCAGACGCTGTCAGAACGCAAAATTACGCTACAGCTCGACACAACCTTGGAGAAAGGCCTCGACTGGCAATTCAAGCCTGTCGAGAAACAATTAAAAGTGCAAGTGGGTGAAGTAAGTCAAACGAGCTTTATTTTCACTAATACATTCGACTATCCAGTCGTCACTCAGGCGGTTCCCAGTGTTACTCCTTGGCAAGCGGCTGAACACATCAAAAAAATAGAGTGCTTTTGTTTCAATCAACAAACATTGGCGGCAGGCGAAAATAAAGTCATGCCACTCACCTTTGTAATTGACCCAGACTTACCCAAAGATATAAAAACAGTCACTTTATCTTATACCTTAATGGCTGTTGACAACAAAATTGCTGAAAACACAAAACAAAATTTTTAATAATCTAAAGTAAAGCATGATGAAGGATAAATGATTATGAGTACTGCGAGTGACCAATATTACGTTCCAGAAGGCAGCCACTGGCCAATCATTGCAGCAGGCGGTGTCTTTGTACTGTTTATTGGGTTTGCCTTCTGGATGAACGGTGTTGGAGCAGGAAAGATATTCTCAGTGGTAGGTACATTGATCACCGTTTACCTGTTTTACGGATGGTTTAAAAGCGTGATCCATGAAAGCTTATCCGGAAAATATAATACACAGGTTGACTCCTCCTTCCGACAAGGGATGATGTGGTTTATTACCTCCGAAGTTGCATTTTTTGCAGTGCTTTTTGGTGCGCTTGCTTACTTCCGGATAATTACCCTTCCCTATCTCGGCGGCGAAGGGTTTTTAGCAAATTCCCACCTGCTATGGCCGGAGTTTGATGCAACGTGGCCCATTTTGACACCGCCCAACCCCGAAGCTTACCCACCAACAGAAGCAATGGGGCCCATGGGCATCCCTCTATTAAATACCATCCTACTGTTAACGAGCGGCGCAACTATCACATGGGCTCATCATGGGCTCAAACATAATAATCAGAAAGTACTCGTTGTTGGTTTAATTCTCACCATTGCACTTGGTGCAACGTTCATGGGGTTTCAGGCTTACGAGTATTACCATGCGTATCATGCTCTGAATTTAACGCTTAATTCAGGGGTATACGGATCAACGTTTTATATTCTGACAGGCTTTCATGGGCTTCACGTCACCATTGGCACAATCATGCTGATATTCATTGCCATACGAAGCGCACAGGGACACTTCACACCAGAAAAACACTTCGCTTTCGAAGGGGTAGCGTGGTATTGGCACTTTGTCGATGTTGTCTGGATTGGACTTTACATTTTTGTGTACTGGTTATAAGCCCATACATCCTGCAGAATTTGTTTATAAAACCCGTTCAGGGTTAAAAAGGGTTAGGACTGATTAAACCCATGAAATAACCACTGATCACCATAACTATCAAGCAAATGGATAAGGCAACTCTTAGCTTTAATGAGGTTAAAACGCGGTTGCCCCCTTGCTTATCCCTGGAAAGGAAAAAAGCACCCGAAAAAAGGCTGATCAAAATCAGTACTAAATTGATAACAATAAGAGATTTAAACAACACAAATAGCACCTACGTTTTATGAGTGCGATACGCACGAACTCAACAGTATATGTGATCTGTCCATGCTTGATAAGGCAAGGTCACTCCTTTTGACCACACGGGTAACACCAACCTTTCATGCCTTCATCAACGACCAAACAGTTTTCCATGCCCAAATGGGCGCTGCCTACTTTAGCAGTTATCATGATTGCTATATTCACTTATCTGGGTTTTTGGCAACTTGATCGAGCACGAGAAAGGCAAAGTGATTTCGAAGCCAAAAAAGCGCAACTCGAACAAAAAACATTAGTCCTAAAACAAGGTGACGACTTAGACACCTTAAAACCCTATCAACAGGTATCCGTAGAGGGGAGGTTAATTCCATCCAGCACAATCTTACTGGATAATGCCATTTTGAATGGACGTGCGGGCTATCAAGTGGTAACAGCTTTTAAGCCTGATGTGCTGCCCTTATACATCCCCGTCAAAAGAGGCTGGCTACCCAGCACAGGCGACAGAAACCGCCCCCCCACCGTTAACACACCTCAACACACAATAACTTTAACAGGACACATCACCCTGTTTCCTGAAAAACCACTTTTCTTTTCAGACAGAAATCTAGCAAGCCACCACCATGCAGAAGCCCCTCCAGTTTGGCTCTACTTCGATTCAACCGAGTTTTCCCAACGCCTAGCACTTCCGCTAGCACCATTCATACTGCTTGCTAGCCCTGATCAACCCGGGGCTTTCCAAGTCTCCCCCCCTTCGCTTGAGTCCAAACAAGGCATGCACATAGGTTATGCCATACAATGGTTTGCATTTGCTGTTTTTGTCATCATCCTCTCTTTTGGCGCATTTTTTAAACAACGCCATAAGAAAGAGGTACACAAACCAATTGATAGGTAAACGTGTGGATACATCAGAAAAAGATCAACTCATTAGAAAAATACCGTGGCCAGTGCTGATTATGATCGTCGTGTTTGGAGTGCCTTACCTATTCACCTGGTACCTTATTTCCAGCGATGACCCCATTTTTTTCAAAAAAGGCCAAAGTAATGGCCAGCTTATCCAGCCGCCGCGTGCATTGAAAGAGGCCCACTACACAACACTATCAGGAAGAGATTTCGGCCCCAAAAGTTTTACTGGGAAATGGACTTTACTCAGCATCTATGAACAGGCATGTGATGAGCGTTGCCAGCAACAGACGTACCTCACTCGACAAGTCCGCCTGGCCACTGGCTCAGACATGCGCGAGGTACAACGCGTGCTCATTATCACCACACCTCAAAATATTGAAACCCTGAAAAAACAATTTGACGAACATAAAGATCTCACGGTTTTGACAGGCCCTGCACAAGCCTTAACGGAACTGAATGAAGCATTAGAAGAAAACACAGAGTCACCTTTCAACCATTTATACATCATAGACCCCAGAGGTCATGTAATGATGAAATATCCCGCCAATTTCGAAGGCAAACTAATACTTGAAGATCTGGAAATTTTACTTGCTGGATCCTAAGAAAGACTGAGCGCTGATATTTTGCAGCCCTTTACACCCTGTGTATAATCACGCAGAATTGGTAGACAAAATAATGACAACAGGCTGCAACAGACAAAACCGGCCAATAAAAACACTACAACAATAAAAACCCATATTAAAACTCAGTGCCGGGGTAAGCCTATTATGAAGGCCTCAGTATGAATAATCTTGCCCTAAGTAAAAGTGACTCCTCTTCGTTGGCTCAATACTTTGAGCTGTGTAAACCTAATGTTGTATCCCTGATTGTTTTTACAGCCATCGTAGGTATGCTGCTTTCCACGGAGGGCTCCATTGCCATCAACTTACTTATCTTCGGCAGCATTGGTATTGCGCTGGGCTCTGCAGCAGGTGCGGCTATCAACCACGTCATTGATCAAAAAATAGACACGGTCATGGACAGAACCATGGCCCGGCCAATCCCAACCGGCGCTATCTCTACAAAGAATGCTCTGATCTTTGCCGCAATACTGGCTATTTCATCAATGGTGATTCTATCAACACTGGTCAACCTCTTAACCGCTTTCCTAACCTTTTTATCCATGATCGGCTACGCGTTTATCTATACCGTGTATTTAAAGCGCACAACACCACACAATATTGTTTTAGGCGGAGCGGCCGGTGCGACTCCACCTCTCCTAGGATGGTGCGCCATGACGGGCACAGTCACCATCGAAGCCATTTTGTTATTTGTCATTATTTTCATATGGACGCCGCCACATTTCTGGCCATTGGCGATCAAACGCCGAGACGACTACAAACGTGCAGGGCTTCCCATGCTACCCGTCACCCATGGCATCGCCTTTACAAAGCAACAGATCCTGCTCTACACCTTTCTATTATTCGCCGTCACTTTACTCCCTTATTCCATTGCAATGAGCGGGTTGATTTACCTGGCCAGTGCGGTCTTTCTTGGCTTGGGATTTATATATCATGCCATCAAGCTTTACCGCTCAGAGGATGACTCACATGCTATGCAGACATTTGGCTATTCTATTGTCTACCTATTCGGACTATTCGCAGCACTATTAGCTGATCACTATCTACTCTGATTATCAGCACGCTTCTTCACTTGCCTTGCCCTTCCCTGCAAGAATGGCTTAAAAATGCGGCACAATCGCGGTAAGCTCAAATAATCATTTATGGACGGGTTAGAGTGAACCTGCTCAGCATACTGGCATGTGATTACATTGCAAAACGGCTTCGGCCAACTATGTATTTTGGGGCCTAATGGGCTTGTTTTTTCACCCCTTCGCAATCCCGCTTGCCTTAACCGCCAAATTCTGTCCGTAAAAGCCGAACTACTCGACTCAAAACACATACCTAAATCTGTTTTCTAATGCCTTGGAAAGACTGAATTTTAAATACAGTACAAGCCATTGCTCTGTTTCGCCAATATCCCTTTTTCATTCGAGGCACAAAGGCGCATAATTAAAAATAAAAAAACAATCATTTGGGAAAAGAGGAGCCATCATGCAACAAACGCCGTATCATCCATTTGGATTAGACCCAGAACACCTTGAGTTCAAAAATCATTTTCGCCGATTTGTTCAAAACGAACTCGCAGGAATCGCTGAGCAAGCCGACCAAGAAGGCCGATTTCCCACAGAAATTTACCCACTGCTCAAAGAGCAGGGTTACTTGGGTATTGGCTTTCCTGAGGCCGTCGGTGGCAGTGGTGGTGATTTAGTCACTGCCAGTATTTTTTACGAAGAACTCACCCGTGCCTCAGCCGGTGTCTCTGCCGGCGTCTTTGCCCACCAACACCTCGCTTGCGGACCTTTGGCGCGCTTTGGAACAGACGAACAAAAAAGCACTTTTTTTGACCCAGCTATCCGTGGAGAAAAAATTGGCTGCTTCGGCCTCACCGAGCCCGATGCAGGCAGCGATATCCGTGGGATGAAAACAACCGCGCGTCAAGACGGCGACCACTACATCATCAATGGCAGCAAACTCTATATCACCAATGGTACTATTGCGGACTTCATACTCGTCGCGGCACGCACAGGGGAAGCACGAGACAGGCAAGGCATCTCTATGTTTATCGTTGAGACGTCCGCTCCCGGGTTTCAATCCCAACTGCTGGATAAAGTCGGTAACAACTCATCTTCAACCGCACTCATCACGCTCGACAATATTACTGTCTCTAAAGACCGTCTGCTTGGCCCTGAAGGCAAGGGGCTCTCTCAATTAAAAGAAACACTAACAGATGGCCGTATCCTTGTTGCAAGCCGCGGACTGGGCATTGGCCAAGAGGCCATGGAACTCATTCTTGACTATGCCAAGCAACGCAAAGCGTTTGGCCAAACCATAGGGAAATTTGAAGGCGTCGCCTTCAAAGTCGCCGAGATGGCAGCCAAAGCCGATGCCGCCCGACTCATGATCTACCGTGCAGCCCGTATACGTATGGCCGGAGAAGATGGATCCAAAGAAGCCTCAATGGCCAAATTACTGGCCAGTGAACTCGCCGTGTCAGCCGCCACTCAATCCTTGCTTTTACACGGGGGCGCAGGCTACATGGAAAGCATGAAAATTGCCCGACTGTTCAGGGACGCGCCTGAAGCTTGGATTGGCGAAGGGACAAATGAAATTCAGTTACTAGTTATTTCCAAACATCTGGGCTTGCTATAACACAATAAAAACCATCACCAGGGACAGCATATACGAGCCTCTTCAACATAAAATTCAAACTATATGTAATGCCATCACACGGGCCAGTGTAACCAAGCATACAGTTAGGAAACCACATGAACGACAAGACACACCATCATATTCACCTATGCCAATGGGGCAGCGATGACCAACTTGGCGCAGCCAACTACATTACCCCGGAAAAGCGGGTGGCCGCCATGCACTCAGTTCGTCAGGGAAAAACATTTGACCTCAGCCGTGAAATTAAAATTGGTGTGCCCAATATTAAGCGCATTCAACCGCAATACGCCATGTCGATGTGGATCAACGCCGAATACGGGCTACGTGCCCAAAAAAATACCCCATTCACCAATGAATGTGGCTCCAATATCGAGCACATTAATATGACACTGCATACCGGTACTCACATTGATGCTTTGGGCCACATTACTATTGGTGACCGAATGTACAACAACCGTCGTACTCACAATACCTTGGGTAACGGGGGGCTCAGAGAATTGGGGGCCGAAAAAATTCCGGCACTCATTACGCGCGGTGTCTGCATTGATGCAAGCCATCTCGATGGTGGTGATCACCTGGCAGCAGGGCGCGTCATCACACGCGAAGAGATCAAAGCCTTATTAGCCCAACAAAATACAACATTAACCACAGGTGATATCCTCCTCATCCGGACAGGCTGGGGAAAATTTTTTGCCAAAGACAACGACAAATACCTGGCCGGTGAACCAGGAATTGGTGAAGATGCGGCCGAGTGGATCATTGCTCAGCAGGTCAGTGCAATCGGATCAGATAATATGGCTGTTGAAGTGTTACCAGCAGAAAACTCTAAAAAAGATATGCCCGTACACCAACAAGCGCTTGTGGAAGCCGGTGTTTACCTGATCGAAAATCTGGACCTGGACGAACTGTGCGCCGCCCAAGTTCATACCTTTTGTTTTTTACTGCTCCCAGTTAAATTTAAGGGTGCAACAGGCTGCCCCGTCCGACCAACCGCTGTGATATAACATAGACAAGTCACAAACTTCTGGTACCATAAAAACACATGAAGTGGAGACGCTTGGATGTATAAAAAGATACTGCTCGCATTTGATGGAACCTCACAAGGCCGTGCAGCGCTCAGGCAAGGCGCTGATATTGCGGAAACGATGGGATCTGTAACCCACTTACTTGCAGTGATGCAGCTACCCGCCAGTAGCCAGTGGTCTGAAGGCTACATTCCTGATGCCTTTTTCGAAGAAGAAAAAAAGCGCGTCGAAGCGGTCTTAGAAGAAGGGGTCGGGCTGCTTAAAGCGCGTGGGTTAGACACCCAAGGGCATCTTGAATCCGGCAACCCAACTGACCGTATTGTCCACATTGCAAAACAGGAAAACACCGACCTCATTGTAATCGGCCATAGTGAAAAAGGCCCGTTGGCCCGTTGGTGGCAGGGCTCCGTTGGAAACTCACTGCTTAATCAAGCACCCTGTAGCTTTCTCATTGCCATTCCGAAGGCTGATCACGCATAACCTGACTGGAAAAACGTACTGTGGCCCGTTTTCTGGCTAAATACACCAAACAACGGCTTTATCCGCCTTGAATGATGACATTGATCCAAGCCTAATCTGCATGAAATAGGCAGTGGTCTGGTAAAATACTTGGCAGTCCGTCCTATACTCTAGGCAAAAATATTCAATGCCACCCCCATCAAGAGAAAACCATGATGCGACGAACCAAGATAGTAGCAACACTCGGACCGGCGACAGATAACCCCGACACCATTGCAGAAATCATCAAAAATGGCGTCGATGTCGTGCGCTTAAATTTTTCTCACGGCAAACCCGATGAACACCGCCGCCGAGCTGAACAAGTCCGTCACCATGCTGGCCTGCTCAAACGAACAGTGGGCATCCTCGGTGACCTGCAAGGTCCTAAAATCCGTATTACCCGCTTTAAGTCTGGGAAAATTACTCTTCAAAAAGGCGATGAATTTACGCTGGATGCGTCACTCGGTGACGAAGAAGGCACAGAAAAGCACGTAGGCCTGACGTACAAAAACCTGCCCAATGAAGTCTCCCCTGGCAACGTGTTTGTTTTGGATGATGGTCGCATAGTTTTGGAAGTCACTGCCATCAATGGTGACAAAATCCAAACGCAAACGCTGGTAGGCGGTGAACTGTCCAATAACAAGGGGATAAACCTCCGGGGTGGTGGGCTATCGGCGCCGGCGATTACTGAAAAGGATGAAAATGACATTCGTCTCGCTGCCGACATTGACGTGGATTATCTTGCCGTTTCCTTTCCCCGTAACGCCGAAGATATCAACCATGCCCGTCAGTTACTGCGGGCAGCCGGCTGCTCTGCCGCCATCATGGCTAAAATTGAACGAGCAGAAGCATTGGAATTTATTGATGAAATCTTAGAAGCCTCTGATGCCATCATGGTCGCTCGCGGTGATCTGGGTGTTGAAATTGGTGACCCGGAGCTGCCTGCCGTACAAAAAATGTTGATTGAGAAAACCCGGCTGGCCAATAAAGTGGTGCTGACTGCCACACAAATGATGGAATCGATGATTACAAACCCGACTCCAACTCGCGCCGAGGTATTCGATGTTGCTAACGCCGTCATAGATGGCACAGATGCCGTCATGCTGTCCGCGGAAACAGCTTCCGGAGCCTACCCAGCCCGGGCCATTGAAGCCATGAGCCGTATTTGTCTCAGTGCCGAAAAGTCAAAGGACGTTCAACGCTCCCGGCACAGAATTGACACCGAGTTTAAGCACATTGATGAAGCGATTGGCATGGCAACCATGTATACCGCGAACCATCTGCGCGTCAAGGCGATTGCAGCCATGACAGAGTCGGGCTCCACCCCACTGTGGATGTCACGTATCAGCTCAGGTATCCCGATTTATGCTTTGACGCAACATAAAAAAACCCGACATCTGGTCACCCTCTATCGCGGCGTGTGCCCTATCCCGTTTAAACCCATTCAAGAAGATATGAACGATGCTATCCGGGATATTATTTCTCTCCTGGTCAATGAAGGCGTCATCACTGGGCCGGAAGACCGAATTATCATTACGCGCGGTAATCTCATGGGTGTTGGCGGTGGCACCTCAACCATGATCATTATCAGAGTTGGCGATTGGATGCTTGAAAAGGTAACAGAAACAAAATCATAATTTTGACGATAATCACGACTACCCCCCATGAGCAAGGTAAAATAAACGCCTGCTTCAGAATAAATTTTTAAGGGAGAAAAAACATGACTGATGTTGTTGGACTACTCGAAGGCGAAGCAGAGAGTCTGCTTGAATACCGTTGCACAGGCATTACCAAAGACAGCCTTTATCTACCCGGCGCTGACTTCGTTGATCGTGTTGTCGCGGAGGGTGACCGCTCAGTTCCGGTTATGCGCGCAATGCAAACGCTGTTTAACGAGGGTCGTCTGGGCGGCACAGGTTATGTTTCCATTCTTCCAGTTGATCAAGGCATCGAACACTCAGCAGGCGCTTCCTTTGCGCCCAACCCCATCTATTTTGATCCCAAGAACATCGTTGAATTGGCTATCGAAGGTGGCTGTAACTGTGTTGCCTCAACACTGGGTGTACTCGGCTCAGTGGCGCGCAAATATGCGCACAAAATTCCCTTCATGGTGAAACTTAATCATAACGAAATCTTAAGTTACCCTAATATTTACGACCAAACACTCTTTGCTCAAGTAGATCAGGCCTACAATATGGGCGCTGTCGCTGTTGGGGCCACAATTTACTTCGGCTCGCATGAATCCAGACGCCAAATTCAGGAAATCAGTGAAGCCTTTCAGCACGCTCATGAACTCGGTATGGCGACCGTTCTGTGGGCGTATTTACGTAACAATGGGTTCAAGAAAGATGGCGTTGACTACCACACATCAGCCGACTTAACCGGGCAGGCTAACCACATCGCCTCAACCATTCAGGCCGATATCGTCAAACAAAAAATGGCTGAAAACAACGGCGGGTATACTGCGATCAACTTCGGCAAGACCCATGACAAAGTCTATTCAGAGCTGACCACTGATCACCCCATTGACCTCGTCCGCTATCAAGTTGCCAATTGCTATATGGGGAGAGCCGGATTAATTAATTCAGGTGGCGCCTCGGGCAGTAACGACCTGGCACAAGCTGTTCGCACAGCGGTGATCAATAAGCGCGCGGGTGGCATGGGCCTCATCTCAGGCCGAAAAGCTTTCCAGAAACCCATGGCAGAAGGCATTGAGATTTTGCACGCTATTCAAGATGTCTATCTCGACAACAGTGTCACGATTGCCTAGTTAAACGGACCCACAAGGCTTCAGATTACACCTTACACCGTCATCTGAGGCCTTTAGTTCAGCCTGTGCTGGCCACTGTGTTGTCGGACACCAGTCGTACAACCCGCTGAGGAAAGGGGATTTCAATATTTTCATCGCGGAAAATTTGCTCAATCTGGTAACGCAGATCGCTAGCAATGGACAATTTATGTTTGACTTCGCCGATGTAACACCGTAACTCAAACGCCAGGCTATCGGCACCAAAATCGTTAAATAAGACAAGCGGCGCGGGGTGTTCCAAGACATGAGGATGATTCGCCGCACACTGCATTAAAAGCTCATGCACTTTGCGGGGTTGTGTTCCATAGGCAACGCCCACTTTGACATCGACACGACCATAGCTGTCTTTCAGTGTCAGATTTGTCACTGAATTGGAAAGTAGCGATGCGTTAGGTATGATGACCGAAGCTTTGTCAAAAGTTTCCAACTCTGTCGCGCGAAAGTTAATACTTTGTACAATACCTTCCTTGTCCTCGACTAAAATCCAGTCGCCCACCTTAATCGGACGCTCGAACAGTAAGATCACGCCAGAGACAAAGTTGCTCACCACATTTTGCAATCCAAAACCAATCCCGACAGATAAAGCCCCGGCGACCAAAGCAATATTTGAAAAGTCGGTCCCCAGCGCTGCAAACCCAAGTGTGACAGCAATGATCAAGCCCAGGTAACGAAATGCCGAACTGATCGAATGGTGCAGACTTCGATTTCGCGTCACTTGAGGCAAAACTTTCGCCATCAGGCTACGCTGCAACACCTGCGTTAATAGCATTACGACGCTAAAGACCAATACAGCAGAAACCACGTCAGCCGGCGATATCGTGATATTACCGACAGTAAAGCCGTCGGCGGTGCTGCTCAACCAGCGGATAATATCTTCTTTCGGGACATCCCAAATTTGTAGTACAACCAGTAACAATGCAACGGTCATGACAATATCAAGCAGCACCGTTGACCACACCCGTGTGCGCTGTAATGAGATGATCCGAATACCCAAAGTGCGCCTTAGCGGCTTCAACCGTGTCAAACCACGCATCATCTCCACAATAATGCCCCGCAGCCCAAACGCGACGGAAAGCGCAATGCCACTTAAAATCACCCGGCTCACCAGGTACATGCCAAACTCAACATAGCCCAGAAAACTTGCGCCTATGCCAACAATAGCCAAACAAGAGACTGTGCGACGGAAAATTAACCCGCCCAAACCACCACTCAAGCGTGCTTTGCGTGACTGCCAACTGCGGTCAGCCATGAGCCACAGAATACCCCCTCCTTTGAGGCAGACCATGAGCAGACCATAGACCGAAAACAATGCGGTTGAAGCACTCAATTCAACAATGGTCAGTTGAATAAACAAATCAACCGACACCAAAAACAGTAACAATAAAATACCCCACGCCAGATACTCAGAACTGGTGGGAGACAGCGAGGTCAGTCGCCATACTGGTCGCCCTGGGGACAGGAAAGCATGGCTAAAAGCTGCCAAAACAACAAAGAACAAAGCAGCCAGAAAAAAACTGTCCAGAAGATCCCCAAATGTTCCCCCTGATTCAAGATCGGCACTATGGAGCCAGCCCCAAACCCCTGCCAAAACAAAAGCAGGAATCACTCCCCGGGCAACCCCACTTGCGACAGCAGCAACCACCCGGCGAGAATAGACTGGGTTAGCCATTCTCCGGTCACGCCCCCATTTTCTAAGAATGATCGAACGCAAAAAAAGTCCGGAAAGTACCGCAGCCAGTACGATTGATAGCGCCGGATAAAGCACTTGTCTGTCACGAAAGTAGGTTTTATTTGCATTAATCCACTCCATTGGCGAGCGTATTAAACGTGAAACAGCCTGCTTCAGCTGCCCCACCGCTGAGTCGAGCACTGCCGAGGAGAAGGGTGAAGGAAATTTTTGTGACAGCCTGTCAAGAAGCTCTGTTCTCAACAGGCTGGAGAGCTCGCTGGCAAGTGATTTTGCCTGAGCTTCAGTGATGTCTAAGTAGGTCAGCCGTGAGCGTAGTTTTCCGAGTTCCTGATTATAAAAATCCCGCTTTTCCGTGATGGCTTCAACTTCGATCGGCTCGCGCTCTCCAGGCTTTTCTAATGCGTCGAGAACCTGATTGAGAGAGTCCAGCTTGGTTTGTATCTCTTTTTTCTGGACCAGAACATCACTAGCAATACGGCTGATGTGCTGAAAAAAGGCACGCGTTTGTGTGTCCACATAGTGTTTGCCGGCGATATAAGCCTCAACGCGATTAAGCACGTCATCCCACGTGAGTGCCTGATCATCCCAGTCTTCTTGCTCCAGACGCCGGTCAAACTCTGCAGTAAACACTTCAGCTTCTTTTAACAGCCGCTCCGCCAGAGAGGTTTCATTGCCAGGCTCACGTATCTCTGGCGTTGCCACAACATTTGAAAACAGCAGAAAATTCAGGACAACCAGTAAACAGACGTTTTTCATAGTGGCGGTATTTTCTCCGCCTGGGCAACGGCTCGCAAGCTTCAAGCGTCAGGCGGAGTCAAGGCCATTACACAAGGTTTTATTGATCGGGAAAACGTATCTCAACAATCGACATGTCATCAGCTAACGCGGCATCGCCAATAAAATCTGTCAATGCATGACTGATTTTTTCAATACGGCCTGTTCCCACATCTTCTTCCATCACCAGGGCTTTGAAGCGCGCCTGTCCAAACATTTCTTCAGCATGATTACGCGCCTCGGTGATCCCATCTGAATAAGCGTAAAGACTATCCCCTGCCTGTACCGAATATTCATTTTTTTCAAAAGATTTTAGGAAAGTAATACCTAGGGGTAAATTTTGCGATTCACAAGTATAGACAACTTCCCCTTTATGGTTAACCACCACCACAGGTGGCATCCCACAATTCCAGACTTTGATGTTATTTCCTTGAAAATCAATCTTCATGTACGCCGCGCAGGCAAAATAATCTGTGGGCAATAGCTCTTTTAATTTTTCATTTAACTCGGCTAATACTTCATCACCGTACATGTCGCGGCGGACCATCGCGCGGAAAATGGCTGAAACCGGGACCGCACCCAATGCAGCTGGCAGTCCATGCCCAGTGAAATCACAAAGCAGGCAATGTATGACCCCCCTTGAGTCTTGTGCTGTCAGTACTAAATCACCACTAAACGCAGAAAATGACTGCCCCCAGCAGCACACGCCTTCTACATGATCGGTTGTTTTTACAATTCGGGAAAAGACTTCCTTAGCAACATTCTCTTCCTTCATTCGCTCGGACTGTTCATGCAAGAGCTTATTGTTCATATCAATCAACGCATCACTATTGCGTTCCAGGCGGTTTCGGTAATCCGCCAGATGTATCATCATCTGATTAACCGTTCCTGCAATTTGGCCAATTTCATCCGTTCCCCCAATATCCACACTGGCAATTTCTCGGGATGATACCTCCCACGCCTGTAGCGCTTTGGTCAACGCCTTCAAACGCTCACTGATGCTTTTTACAATGAGCCAGCCAAGCCATGCGGTGAGGCTTAATACCATTATTAAAGCCACCCCGAGTGTTATGATTTTTAATAATGAAAAACTAAAAACCCGGTCACTTTTTTCAACAAGAAAACGCCCATATGCATCGTTAAAGCTGGCAATGGCGCCTTCCCTTTCCGCAAGTGAGGTCAATAGAGAAGCCGTTATCTCCAGCCGATAAGCATCTTGGTGCTTCACGTTATACAAGGTGGCGTTCTTCCACCCTGTATATTGAGGCAGTTTTTTGTATTCCAGCGCTTCATCCAGCATCAACTGAGGTACTGCTGAAATCACAACGCTCCCCAGTGTCTGCCTGAGGTACTCGATCTCATCAGCCAATAGCACCCACTCGATAACATGTCTTCGCCCATGCCACCAGGGCGCTTCAAAATGCTGGATGAAAACCGACTCCCTACTGGATAATTCTTCATACTGAAGAGCATTGGACCAGACAAGCGCACCTAAATGAAAGTCGCTGTATAAAATTGAAGCCGCAAACTCCTCAAACACGAGCAGCATCTTATCTATAACTTCATTGTAGGCTTCAAAAAAATAGACCGTAGAGTAGTCATAAGTGACTCTCTGTCGCAAATCGGGTAGAGAACGGGCCGCCGAAATGGCTCGGGAAACCGACGACTGGATTCGGGCAAATGCGTCTCGTTTAACGAGATCGGTATAGTCTGACCGAAACTGCTCTCTGAATGCCTGAACGCGATCGATTTGCGCTTGCAACTTCGCTCCAGCCTGAGCATTACCTGCTGACTCAATATACTTAATCGTGAGTATTTTCTCCTGCCGCAACAACCGAACAAATGTGGACAAGTCCTGCAAGAAAACCTTCACTTCCATAGTTTGCCGGGCTGAATTGAAAGCCGTGGTCTGCCGGCTGAGCTCACCGGCTACGATGATAAAGAGTAAAAGCACTGGCCCGCAAAGGAAAACAAGCAGCTTTCCCCGAGCCCCCATATTGCTTATAAAATTCTCAGACATCCGCAGCCAGATAAGCCCTATTCATCGGCCGCCTCATGCCACCACCTACTCGCACTCTCTTGTGCAAAAACAGCCGGAGGAGGTTACAGCGAGACGGACCTATCAAAAGTTATAGTTGATTTAATGAATCGGCCTAATCGGCGACACCTTTAAATGAAAAAAGGCTTTCTTTACTTGAGTACACCGCACCTCAAGAGTTCATTTTAGGGCTCACGGCTTTTTATGTATGCATGTCACGCAGTGCTGTTTTTAACACCTTGCCGTAGTTATTTTTAGGCAGCGCCTCTAGGAAATGGTATTTTTTAGGCCGTTTAAAACGTGCGATGTGCTCAACACAGAATTGATCCAGCTCACTGGCTGTGAGTGGACTATTCGGTCTTAGTACAACACAAGCGACGACATTCTCACCCCATTCAGGATCAGGCTCACCAATAACGGATACTTCAGCAACATCTGGGTGCTGAAGCAGCACTTCTTCAACTTCACGTGGATAAATATTAATGCCGCCACTGATCAGCATATCCTTGCTACGATCTTTAAGCGTTAAAAAGCCCTGCTCATCCATAAAGCCTAAATCACCCGTGTGCAACCACCCCCCTTTTAAAGTCACTTCTGTCGCACTTGGATTTTTCCAGTACCCCAACATCACGGTATCCCCGCGCACCAGGATTTCGCCAACCTCATGAGGGGGTAACTCCGTATCGTTGGCATCCGCAATGCGCACCTCAACAACCGAGTGAGGAATACCCACAGATGCAACCTTTGCTTCCCAGTCCGGAGTAGCCTGATCCGCAATGACCGTCCGCGGCAAGCAGGTGATGGTCATCGGGCTTTCTCCTTGACCATAAATTTGTATCAAGCGCTCGCCAAAAAGTGCCTGGGCCTGACGCAGATCTTCGACATACATCGGCGCTCCACCATAAACGATTGTTTTAATTCCAGAGACATCAAGACCTTGCCCTTGATCGACCAACCGTTTAATGATCGTGGGTGCGGCAAAAAAGGTGGTATTTTTCCAGTGTTGAGAAAGGCTGAAAACTTCGTCGACATCAAACCCCCGGCTCGGCGGCAGTACATGACAAGCCGCAGCAACGACATGGGCAACTGCATAAATCCCAGACCCATGGCTCAAGGGAGCCGAATGCAGAATGCAATCTTGAGGGGAAATCCTGTCAACATCGGTGGCATAACCGGAAACCATAGCAAATAAATTACCGTGGCTGATCATGGCACCCTTGGGTTTGCCTGTTGTGCCACTGGTATAAAAAAGCCAGGCAAGATGATCTTTTTCAACGCCTGCCAGTTCGATCCGATCTGCATCAAAAAGCCGTCTGTACGCGTCATCATCCACATTAATCAGTGCATCCAGGGTTTCGATACGCCCTTCGATTGCGGCAATGTCCTCGTATATTGAACCCGCAGAAAAGCAGAGCTTGGCCTCAGAGTGACTCAAGATGTATTCAAATTCATTCACGTGTAATTTAGCGTTGACAGGGACAACTGCCAGCCCGGCATACCAGCACCCATACAGTAACTCCAGATATTCCGGTCGGTTCTGCATCACAATCGCAACTTTGTCACCGGTTTCCAGGCCATACTCTGAGCACAAGGCCCGCCCAAGTCGCGCACAACGGTCATCCAGCTCCGCATAGGTATAGACCAGCGTTTTACCCAAGGCAATCGCTCGATTTTCTCCAAAGGATCGTCCAGCACGCTTCATGTGGATGGCAATATTCATGGTTTCTCTCTCCTGTGCCCAGATTTGCTGTCTATTTTACTCTCTGGCGCGTCACTAAGTGTTGGTTCTAAACATGTTATGCTATTCGCTCTAAATAGTTAAAGCCATGACACACGAATGACACAGGTGGAAAACGCCAATCTTGAAGTAATATCGGCCACGCAGATCGCACGCCAGCTGGAACACTGGCATACATTGTCTATGGACTTGCCAGAGATGGTGCGATTCCCTCCCGGGCCACCTAAGCGCGCCGCGGTACTCGTGCCGCTTCAAAGAAAAGACGATGGCTGGCACATACTCTTTATCCGTCGTGCTCACCGCAGTGGTGACCACCACAGCGGCCAAGTCGCGTTTCCAGGCGGCAAAGTTGAGCAGGAAGATCACAGTGTTGAGTCCGCTGCCTTACGTGAAACCTGGGAGGAAATCGGCCTTCACCCTTCCAATGTTGATATGGTGGGCCGTCTGCAAAACCTCGTTACCATCACCAATTTTGTCGTCACACCGTTCGTTGGCATCGTCAAAGCCCCCTTTGACGCGGTCCTTTCAGAGACAGAAGTCGCCCGGGTATTTACAATGCCGCTGCATTGGCTGGCCAACCCTGATAATCACATCCTGCCTGGCATCAATGCACCTGCAGAAGTTGAGGTGCCCAAATATGGGCGAGTGGTTAAGTCGGAATACTTTGCACCCTACGATGGTGAAGTACTCTGGGGAGCGACGGCACGTATGGCTTTCCATTTGATCAAACTTTTGCAAAAACCACTATAGACAGCAGACAGAATACCCATGACAGACCAACCTGATATTCACGCCGTTAAAGGTTATCTTCTGGAATTGCAAGAAACCCTATGCAAAACACTCGCCCAACTGGATGGACACCAATCTTTCCAGAAAGATGACTGGCAAAGGCCCGCCGGGGGAGGCGGACAAAGCCGGGTATTGGAACACGGCGCGGTATTTGAGCAGGCCGGCGTCAACTTCTCACATGTTTATGGTGAACACTTGCCTCCGTCTGCAACGGCTAGCCGCCCACAACTTGCGGGCTGCCACTTTCAGGCGCTCGGGGTTTCTTTGGTGATTCACCCCCAAAACCCGTTTGTACCGACTTCACATGCCAATGTGCGTTTTTTTATGGCTGAGAAGCCCAACCACCCTCCCATTTGGTGGTTTGGTGGCGGTTTCGATTTAACACCTTATTACGGCTTTGAAGAAGACTGCCGACATTGGCACCAAACTGCCTACGCCGCCTGCCAGCCTTTTGGGAATCACTATTACGAGCAATTTAAAGCATGGTGTGATGATTATTTCTACCTAAAGCACCGACAAGAGCCTCGTGGCATTGGCGGGCTGTTTTTTGACGACTTCAACGAATTGGGGTTTGAACAAAGCTTTGCCTTCATGCGCAGTGTGGGTGACCACTACCTGCTTGCCTATCAACCCATCGTAGAGCGCCGCACACATCACCCACACACAGAAAAACATCGCGACTTTCAGCTCTATCGCAGAGGCCGCTACGTCGAGTTCAACCTCGTTCACGATCGTGGCACACTCTTTGGGCTACAATCCAATGGCCGGACCGAATCGATTCTGATGTCACTCCCTCCGCTCGTGAAGTGGCGCTATAACTGGCAACCCGAACCCGGCAGCGAAGAAGCCCGTCTTTATGACACATTCCTCAAGCCCAGAGACTGGCTTAACACCTGACAACAGATAGCCACGCTATTCATTTTATTAACCCTTATCCACATACACTGAGGTATACATGGCCGAAACAGCACAGCAAGACAATGGACAGCAATTCAAAATCGAAAAAGTCTATCTCAAAGACGCCTCTTTTGAGTCGCCTGGCACCCCTAGCCTGTTTATTGGGAACCAGGCCTGGAAACCGCAAATGGACTTACAACTGAACAGCGAAGGCCGGAAAATCAACGACAATGTGTATGAGGTTGTTCTAACAATCACTCTGACCGCCAAGCAAGAAGAAAAAACCGCCTACCTGATCGAACTAAAACAGGCTGGCATTTTTACCATCACCGGCGTAGAACCTGCGGCACTCGGTAACGTTCTGGGTGCTTTCTGCCCCAATATCTTATTCCCCTTCGCCCGCGAAGCCATCTCAGAGTTGGCTGTCAAAGGTGGCTTTCCCCAAATTTTACTGGACCCTATCAATTTCGACGCACTGTATGCTCAGCATCTGGAACAACAAAAAGCATCCGAAAATAAAGAGACCATACAGTAAGAACACATGGCAAATCCGCAATTCACAGTTCTTGGGGCAGGTTCGTGGGGGACCGCTCTGGCGGCACTCCTGGCCCGCAATGGCCACGCCACCACCCTCTGGGGGCGGGACATTCAACAGATGCAAGCCATGCAGGTCACCCAGGAAAATTCAAAATATTTACCAGGGTTGCCACTCCCTCCCACACTGCACTACACACATGACCTAACACACGCGATCGCACAAGCAGACGCTATTGTTCTCGCCGTACCCAGCCATACTTTTCGGGACTACATCCAGAAGCTGAATCCCTGGCTGTCAGGGGAGCGTGCCATCATTTGGGCCTGTAAAGGGCTTGAGAAAGGTACGGCCAAGCTACTGCATGAAATTGCACTTGAAGAACTCCCCTCGCTCCACCGGGTTGCGGTGATCTCCGGCCCAACGTTTGCAAAAGAAGTACTGCAAGGCCTACCTTCTGCGGCAACTATTGCCGCAGAAGAAGCTGACTTTGCAAGTCTGGCGGCCAGCTGGTTTCAGGGCGAAAGTTTTAGAACCTATGCCAACACCGATATTATTGGCGTGGAAATCGGCGGCGCGCTCAAAAATGTGCTTGCAATTGCCGCAGGCATTGCCGATGGCCTCGGCTTTGGCGCAAATACCCGGGCTGCACTCATTACCCGCGGGCTGGCGGAATTAATGCGCTTGGGAGAACAACTCGGAGGACAGCGAGAAACCCTGATGGGGCTCTCAGGGCTGGGCGACTTAGTGCTAACCTGCACGGATAATTTATCCCGTAATCGCCGGTTTGGTCTGGCGCTGGCCAGAGGGCTCAATACCGAACAAGCCATTCAAGAAATCGGACAAGCGGTTGAAGGCATTTATACCACGGCAGAAGCCTACCGGCTCTCCGACCAAAAAGCCGTTGATATGCCAATTGTGAATGAAGTGTACGATGTCTTATATCAAGGCAAAGCGCCTTTAGCGGCGGTACACAGTCTCCTGGCCCGCGCACCCGTCATGGAAGCGCCCTGAAAGCTGACGGGAGCCGCCCCTAATCCAGTACACAAAAATCCATTTGTCGCCAAGCCTCATAAAAAATAATCGCCACCGCATTTGACAAATTCAGGCTCCGGGATCCCCTATTCATGGGAATGGTTAATTGCTGTTCAGGCGGTACACTCGACAGCACACTTGTAGGCAACCCACGCGTTTCCGGGCCAAACAGCAGTGCATCACCTGGCGCATACACAACATTAGAATAACGGCTCTGTCCGCGCGTACTGCAAGGCAATAATCGCTTGGGTTGAACGGTTTGAAGGAAACGATCGAGGCTGGAATGCGTACTGACACGGGCACTCTCATGGTAGTCCAAACCTGCTCGACGCAGTTTGCGGTGATCCAACTCGAATCCCAATGGCTCAATCAGGTGCAAGCCGGCTCCGGTGTTAGCGCACAAACGGATAATGTTACCCGTATTCGGTGGGATTTCAGGCTGGTACAAAACAATATTTAACACGGCACTCATAACAAAATAACTTTCATTAGGGGAAGAAGGAATTGTCAATTTTTCGACATATATACTTTAAAACCAGATTCACACTGGACATTTTTCATCAAGTGTTAGAGAAATTTAAGTAATTTAGGGAATCTCCCTTAACAGGCTTGCATATTGAACAGAAATGTCGAAAAATCCACAGATCAATCAAGTTTTTTTTGATAGCCGATCTAAATCGGTTCAATCCAACGCAACCAGCTCTGGCTATGAAAGGATTATAACGCCAATGGATAAACCCGGACTTCTGCTTGTCGATGATGACCCGTTAATCAGAGAAAACCTGGTTTTTTTATTGCGCTCATCGTTCACCGTGCACACGGCCGAAACGCGAAAGGAAGCCATCACGGTTATCAGTAACTTACCACAACCTCCCGAGCTTTCACTGGTTGACTTAGGCCTCCCCCCTTATCCTCATGACTCGACAGAGGGTTTTACTCTAATTCCAGAGTTACTCGCAATCAGCCCCAACATGCGCATTTTGGTGTTATCCGGACAAAACGAAGACAAAAACCTCAAGCATGCAATGACGATAGGTGCCGCTGACTTCATCCCAAAACCCTGTGAACCCCAGCTGCTCAAAGCAAGATTGGAGCACCAGCTACAGCTTTTGAGTATTGATGTTGACCAATCCAAAAGAGAAAGTTACGCACTGATTGGGGACAGCCCGGCCATGGTGGGCTTACGCGCCCAAATCACCCAGTTTGCCAATACAGACTTTCCCGTACTGGTAACAGGCGAATCAGGGACGGGCAAAGAGCTGATTGCTACTCAACTGCATAATGCCAGTGCCCGCGCGGCGCACCCCTATATTGCTGTTAATTGTGCGGCCTTCTCCAGCGAATTACTGGCATCACAGCTATTTGGCCACGCTAAAGGCGCATTCACCGGCGCCACGCGGGAGCATAGTGGCTTCTTTGCAGAAGCCAAAGACGGCACGCTCTTCCTGGATGAAATTGGCGAGATGAGCATCAATCTTCAATCCAACTTGCTGCGCGTTATCGAAAACGGTGAGTATTATCGTATCGGCGAGTCGCGCCCCCGACTTGCACGGGCCAGAATCATCGCCGCGAGTAATAAAAACTTACTGGAGGAGGTCCGGGCAGGCCGTTTCCGAGAAGATTTATACTATCGCCTTTGTGTCCTTTCAATTAAGACACCCCCACTCCGTGAGCGCTACCAAGACAAAATCGCATTGCTGATTTACTTTCAAAATATTTACAGCGGTAAAGTACCCGCTTTTGAGCTGGACAATGAAGCAGAAGAACTCTGGCTGGGATACATATTTCCCGGTAACGTCAGGGAGCTGCGTAATATCATTGTACGACTAGGTACAAAATATCCGGGGCAGACGGTATCACGAGCCCGTTTACAAGAAGAACTTGAAAGTTCAGAACCCTTGGCCACTCTACCAGCAGATGACGCGGCTGAGGACTGTGCGACTCGCTTAAAAGAAGGGAATTTTGATCTCGACGAACACATCCAGAAGATCGAATGGCAATATATTCAAAGTGCATTGCAAATGTGCGACAACAACCTCAGTCATGCCTCCAAGCTGCTGAATGTAAACCGCACAACGCTCTATAGTAAAATTCAAAGACTGGAAAGTAAGGCGGTTTAACCCACGTGTATACCCAGTTTTTCGCTCTTGACCGGCCACCTTTCCGCATCACACCGGATACGAAGCTTTTTTATAGCGGCGCCAAGCGTGGGGCCATTTTGGACGCCCTGGTCTATGCCGTTATGAACGGTGAAGGCATCATCAAAGTGGTCGGTGAAGTCGGTAGTGGAAAAACCATGCTTTGCCGCATGCTCGAAACCCGGTTGCCACGCCATGTCAAAATTGTTTACTTATCCAACCCAAGCTTATCGCCTGACAACATCCTACAAGCCATTGCTTATGAGTTGAATATCGCGGTAGCCCCCGACAGTAACAAGCTGGAAGTGATGCAAAAATTGCAGAACTACCTCTTAAAACAGCACAGTGAAAACAATCAAACCGTTGTTTTTATTGAAGAAGCACAAGGCATGCCGCTCGCTACGCTGGAGGAAATCCGTCTGCTGTCAAACTTGGAGACCGAATCGAGTAAGCTCATGCAGCTGGTGCTTTTTGGCCAGCCCGAACTGGATCAAAACCTCGCAGACCGGTCTATTCGACAGCTTCGCGAACGGATCACCCACAACTTTGTGCTTGAACCTCTCGAAGTCAACGAAGTCTTTGAATATCTCAACTTTCGCATGTGGGTTTCAGGCTTTCGAGGCCCTGAACTCTTTAGCAAGCGCGTGGCAAAAAAAATCACTCAATACTCTAAAGGATTGATTCGGCGAATTAATATTTTGGCCGACAAAACCCTTTTAGCCTCTTACGCGGACGGCACCCGCACAATTACCCCAAAACATGTTAATACGGCGGCAGAGGACAGCCAGTTCAAAAAACCATCTGTATTCATCCGCGAACGCAAAGCCCTACTCATTTTTACTCCGGTACTGCTCAGCGGCGTACTGTTTGGCTTGCTACTTTTCAGGTTATTTATTCCCTCTTCTGATACTGAAGCCAGCAATCCATCGCTTTTAGAAAATAATGGCCACAAGAACCTTGAAGAAAAGCATCGTCACGTCACACACGACCTTGTACTAAAAACAACAGAAGGTAACAACCAGCTCGCTCACGACCCTGCCTCGGAAAAGAACCCACTGACGCCGCTCATGCCAGATACAATAGACGAGTGGCTCAGTGATTCAAAAATACGCTTATTGTCTGCTTCAATCGGTGACTACAGTATTCAACTGCAAACGCTAGAGAACGTCACAGGTGCTCAGTTCTCGGCCTTTATGAATAAACTGCCCGCTGTACTAAAAAAAGAAGAACTCTACTTTGTGGACGAAACGAAAGAGGATGGAAACACGGTACTCAGCGTACTTTATCGTGACTTTCAAGGTGCCCGTGCAGCATTCGAGGCACTCCAAGCACTGCCCGACGAATTAAGCCGATGGACACCTTTCGTACGCCCGATAAAACGCATTAAACAAGCTCTCACACACGAAGAACAAGAAGGCATAAAGCATAAAAATGATGGATAAACGGATAATCTTGGCATTACTCCTGGCGTTACTCCTGACCGGGTGTGGCGTAACTCGGCCACCGGAGCCTTCTAAAGGACACATCACGACAAGTGATCAAGAGGTACCTGAGAAAAGTGGCGGAGACACCACCCAAAAGCCCAGCATCCCACGGCCGGTGACTCAAACTCCGTTTTTACCGCCACCCAGCCCCAAAGAAAAGCTGGAAACTTACACAATTGTGGTGAACAAGGTGCCGGTCGATGAACTGTTGTTTGCGCTGGCGCGTGACGCAAAGATCAATATTGACATTATTGGCGATATACAGGGCACGGTAACGCTCAATGCCATTGATGAATCACTCTATAAAATTCTCGACCGGATTACATTACAGGCCCCGATTCGCTATGAGTTCAAGAAGAACTATCTGACCATCACCGCCGATACGCCCTATCTCAACACCTACGCTATTGATTACCTAAACCTCTCACGTAAAAGTGTCAGCTCTGTTGATCTGGCCACTCAAGTCGGCGCCACGACAGCAGCAGGCAGCAGCACAGGCGGGACTGCAGGAAATAATAATTCCGCCACAAAAGTTGAAAACCTGAGTGAAAATAACTTTTGGAACACGTTGGAAAATAATATTGGCAGCATTTTAGACCTGGACATAAAACCCGGTACCCAAGATAAAGATGCCGTTGGCCGAGTCATGATCAACCGTGAAGCCGGCACAATTACCGTTCGTGCCACGCAAGCGAGTCACAAAGAGATTCAACGCTTTCTTGATCAGGTGATGTCCAGCGCTCGAAGGCAGGTGCTTATTGAAGGCACGATTGTCGAAGTTGTGTTAAGTGACACCTACCAAGCTGGCGTAGACTGGAAAATTCTCGCCAAAAATGCCGATGGTTTTGACCTGACTCAAAACTTCTCTGGTGGGCTAACCGCCAGCAGCGATAACGTGGTCGCACCTAACTTTCTACTTACCTACAAAAACCCCCTTTCTGATATAGGCAACGTACTGTCAACCGTTAAAGCCCTAGAAGAATTTGGGGATGTGAAGATTTTATCCAGCCCCAAGATCATCGCCCTCAATAACCAAACCGCCATTTTAAAAGTGGTCGACAATCGCGTTTATTTTACTTTAGGGGTCGATGTCACGCTTAATGAGGACGGGCAAACAACGCGTGAAAAATCCGAGTCTATCGTACATACGGTGCCAATCGGGCTTGTCATGAACGTCACGCCTTACATTGGTGAAAACAAAGAAGTACTGATCAACGTTCGCCCCACGATATCCCGCATCCTTGGTTTTGTGAATGACCCCAACCCCGAATTAGCGGCTGTCAACGTGATCAGCCAGGTACCCGAGGTTCAGGTCCGGGAAATGGAATCGCTCCTGCGAGTCAGCAGTGGTCAGGTTGCCGTTATTGGTGGGCTGATGCAGGACAAAAAAGACTCGCTGAAGTACGAAGTCCCTCTCTTGGGGCAGTTGCCACTGTTTGGCCGACTATTCTCCTATGAGAAAGAAGAGGTCGTAAAAACAGAACTCCTTATATTTTTACGCCCCACTATTGTCGAAAATGCCAGTATTGAACGTGATTTACGCCAATTTAAACAATATCTCCCTGCAGGGGAAATGACCTCACCGACTTCTCTCGCCACTCAAAACACACCGCCTGGAGAACGCTCACCGTGAGTCTATTGCTCGATGCCTTAAAAAAAGCGTCCGACGCGAAATCAGGCGTAGACTCTTCATCCACAGCGACAGAGGATGATTTACTCGAACCCGTAGATCCCGGAAACGCATTCTCTCCACACACACCCAACGAGGATGACGAATCAACCGCTGTCATCATCACTGATGATCCTGCGCCCACCACTGACCCAAGGGATGAAATAGGCCATACTGAACTGAGTCCGGCCACCTCAAACCCAAGCGCTGTATACGCAGAGGCGTCTCCCGCGAAAGCGGAGGCCATTTTCACCAGTAAAGGGACCGGTGAGGCCCTACCTCATCGGCCTAGCCTGTGGCTGGTCCTGTTTCTTGTCCTTTTCATCGGCCTCTTAGGCGGAATTGTCTACCTTTACTACATTCAAAAAGACAACGAACTCAAGACTCATTTACGCCAAACCCGGCAAAGTACCCCTATCGTCCCGATTGAA
>DJFX01000047.1:211481-251541 GCA_002432635.1 Halothiobacillaceae bacterium UBA5861
GTCCCGATTGAAGCGGGTAATGAATCAGCGGTTCAACCCCAGCAAGCCCCTGAAAGCCAAATACAGCCAACCCCCACAAGCACGGATAACAGCTCTGGCGAGAAGTTCGAATCAGTGACAACGCCGCCTGTTAACCCCCAAGAAAGAGAACCTGCGCCCCAGCCCAAAATCAGCCCGAGCCCGCCCGCCCAAACACCTGTAACTGCAGCTCCGGAAAACACCCCACGAGTGCCCGTAAAAAAACCTCCTGCGTCTGAAAAAAATGGCTCGAGTGCCACTTCGCCGGCCATCACAATGGTCAAAAAAGCGACGGTGCTGCCCGCTGACCAACTAGTCTCTCAAGCTTACGAGGCGTACCAACAGAGAGACTTCACAACCGCCAGGCAGCTTTATGAGCAAGCGCTGTCCACAGAACAGAGCCATTATGACGCCTTGCGGGGAAAAGCCGCTGTTGCAACACTCCAGGGAGATACCAACACCGCCTTTTCCACCTACCGGACGATCTTGCAATATTACCCTGATGACCCCGCCGCACTGGCCAATTTGACCCAGTATGCCAGCAGCCTTGAAGGCAACGAGGTCGAATCTGAGCTCAAACTGTTACTGAATAAAAGCCTCGATTCAGCGCCCCTGAACTTTGCGCTCGGTAACTTATACAGCCAGCAGCAACGTTGGGCGGATGCGCAAGCAGCCTATTTCAAAGCCTATGCATCCGAGAGCAATAATCCCGATTACGCATACAATCTGGCCATCAGCCTGGACAATATGGGTAAGGCTGAGGCCGCTAAAACCTACTATCAGGAAGCCCTTGAAAAAGCCGCGCTCCACCCATCCAATTTTGATCTGAACCTTGTTTATCAACGTCTCGCTGAAATCAGGTGACTAATCGGAAAACAGCATCATGGCAACTCCCAAAGCTCCTCTTTTCGGCGAACAACTGATCCGGCAAGGCCTGATCACAAAAGATCAGCTCCGCATTGCACTCACGGAACAACGGAAATCCGGCAAACAACTGGGACGGATTCTGGTCGAACTCGGTTTCCTGAGCGAGGCTGTCATGCGAGACGCGCTGGGTCAGGCGTTTGGCAGAGAAAGTATTGATTTAACCAGCCTTGTTCCAGACCCGGATACCCTGAAAAAAATTCCCAGGGATCTCGCCCGGCGATTTAACGTAGTACCGATCTCTTTTAACGAAGAAAGCCAAACACTGACGGTCGCCATGTCAGACATCTACAATTTGATTGTGCTAGATCGCTTGCACGCTCAACTCGGCAGCGGGATCGAGATCAAACAAGTGCTGGCTGGTGAAACTGAAATCAACGATGCCATCGATCAATTTTATGGCTATGAACTCTCCGTTGATGGCATTCTGCACGAAATAGAAACGGGCCAGATCGATTACGAAAGCCTGCAAAGCGATGAGGCAGAATACAGCCAGCCCTTGGTCCGGCTGGTCAATTCCATTCTTTCCGATGCCGTGAAGCGCCGCTCATCGGATATTCATTTTGAGCCCGAAGAAGGCTTTATCCGCATTCGCTACCGCATTGATGGTGTTATGAGGCAAATTCGTAGCTTGCACAAAAATTACTGGTCTGCAATTGCGGTTCGCCTGAAAGTCATGTCAGGCATGAACATCGCTGAAAACAGAGCACCGCAAGATGGCCGCTTTTCACTCACGATCTCGGGCCGCCAGGTTGATTTTCGAGTGTCCTGCCTGATCACTACCCATGGGGAAAATATTGTCCTGCGTATTTTGGATCGGGACAAAGCCATCCTAAAAATTAACCAGCTGGGTATCTCGGATCAGGCGCTCCAATCGCTACAGTTAATGATGGCCCGCCCTGAAGGTGTCATTCTGGTTACAGGCCCAACCGGGAGCGGTAAAACGACCACTTTGTACTCAATACTGAGCCACCTGAATTCAGAGGCTGTCAACATCATGACCATGGAAGATCCGGTCGAGTATCCGCTGCCCATGATTCGCCAAACCTCGGTCAATGAGAGCGTCAACCTCGGTTTTGCCAATGGTGTACGCAACATGATGCGCCAGGACCCAGACATCATCCTGGTCGGCGAAATTCGGGACAGGGAAACCGCCGCTATGGCGCTTGAAGCAGCAATGACAGGGCACCAGGTTTATTCTACGCTGCACACCAACTCTGCCATCGGCGCCATACCCAGGCTGATTGACCTTGGTGTGCTCCCCGGCACGATGGCAGACAACATCATTGGTATTGCCGCCCAGCGGCTGGTGCGGAAGCTTTGTCAATTTTGCAAAACTTCTTACGAAGCCAGTGACTTGGAGCGCAAACTTCTGGGGGTAGACTCGGATCAGCCTCTGTCTCTGTACAAAGGTGTGGGTTGCACTCGGTGCGAACAACACGGTTACCACGGACGGATTGCACTGGTTGAAGTGCTGCGCATCACCCGCCCGCTGCGTGATTTAATTGCCAAAGAAGTGCCAACCGGTGAGCTACTGAAAAAGGCCTCTTCTGAGGGGTTTATTTCGCTGTCAGACGACGGGCTTCGACGAGTTAAAGAAGGCACGACCACCTTAGAAGAAGTGACCCGTGTTATTGATTTAACGGGGCGTATCTGACAATGGCAACTTACCACTACAAGGCAATCACGAAAGCCGGTACTCCCCGGTCCGGCAGAATGGAGGCTGCAAACGAAACAGACCTGGAACTTCGCCTCAAACGCATGGGGCTGGATTTAATTAATTTCAAAACCCGCTCAAACTCAACGGTATTGTTCCGGCGCACACAAACGTCCCGGGTTGATCTGATCACCTTCAGCTTTCATTTGGAGCAGTTGATTCGCTCCGGCGTGCCCCTCACCGAAGCACTCAAGGATCTGCGCGACAGCAATACACACCCTTCGCTACAGGCGATTGTTTCACAACTGATTGAAGACATTGAAAGCGGGAAAACCTTTTCCCAGTCGCTAGAGAAATTCCCTTCTGTATTCGACAACATTTATTGCAGCATGGTCAAAGTTGGTGAACACAGTGGCAAGCTTGAAGATGTACTCCAGGACCTGGCCGAAATGACACGCTGGCAAGACGAACTTGCAGCCCGCCTCAAACGCGTACTGATATACCCCTTATTTGTCTTTGGTGTGCTGTCTATCGTGTTGCTATTCGTCATGACCTACCTTGTGCCTCAACTGCTCAGCTTTCTTGAGGCCACGCAGTACGAACTCCCCTGGCACACGGCAACCCTCCTGTTCGTTTCCAGTCTTTTCAGTGAATTCTGGTTACTACTTATTCTGATCCCCATCGCTCTATTACTCACGGCAAAATTCCTGCCTCAGCACAGCACTCGCTTCCGATACTGGCTGGACAAAAAAATGTTAAATGCCTGGCTGATTGGCCCCATCCTGCTGCGTATCAAGCTGGCCCGTTTTGCAAACTACATGGCCATGCTGTTCAGCTCTGGTATCAGTGTACTGGAATCGATCGATCTGGGCCGGCAACTGGTTGACAACGCCGTACTGGAAGCGTCACTGAAAACCGTCAGACAACAAATTTCTGATGGCGAAACGATTAGCAACAGTTTTTCCAATGTTGGCTTTTTCCCTAACCTTGTTGTGAGAATGCTCCGCGTGGGAGAAGTCAGCGGCGCACTGGACAAGGCCCTGTTACAAATCAGTTATTTTTATAATCGTGAATCCAATGAGTCCATTGCCCGTCTGGAACAGTTTCTTGCACCGACACTCATTATATTGATTGCTGCCGTGATGTCCTGGGTCATCCTGTCGGTCATTGGGCCGATGTACGACGCACTGATTGGAGTGGTTGGAAGCTAATGCAAAGAATACTCTTTTGCCCCGGATACCGCATGATCGCCTATGACTGGTCCTCTGGGCGTTTCAGCCAGGCGATTGCATTTGAGCCCACCGAAGAAGGATTTCGTCACTTCGAGCGCTATTTAAAGCGTTCACCACAGCAGCCTGTAAACTTACTCATTGATTTAATCGAAGAAGAGTTCAACCTCGAAACCGTGCCGCATGCACGGGGTAAAGATTTACGCGCCATTCTCGACCGAACACTGAAACGTTACTTTCGAACCAGTGAACTTTGTCGCATCGCCCCACAAGGCCGTGAAAAATTTGGCCGCAAAGACTTCAAAGTGCTCGCTTCAGGGCTTGCGAATACGACCATCTTAAAAAAGTGGCTGGCCATTATCGAAAGTGCCCGCACACCGGTCAAAGGTGTACTGTCCCTCCCCATTCTGGGTGAGAAACTCCTGCCTGCCATCAAACAGCATAAAAACCGTGTGCTCATGATCTCACAGCAAGCGCCCAGCACTCTGAGGCAGTCTTTTTATGATAATGGGCACATAAAAATGAGCCGTTTGGCTCATCACAAATTAACAGGGGTAGATGATGCGGCCTTAATCAGCCGGGATATTATTAACACCATTCGATATTTGCGCAGCAAGCGCTTGCTCAAACGGAATGAGACCGTCCACGTATGCATCATCACACCGGAACCTGATAAAAAAACCATTGAGCATAACCTGTCTGGTGAAGAGCTCATTGAGTGTTTCTTTATTCCGCTGAGCCAACTAAAAAGTACAATTGGCGTTCGTGGCGACCTGCCAACACAGTTCTCCGATGGCATCTTTGCTCACCTCGCCTGCAAAGGTTTCGGGCCATCTAACCATTATGCCTCCCGGCCAATGCGGCATTATTACCGTTACCATCTGGCCCGCTTTAGTCTTCGGACTATTGCCTTTGTCACACTGGCGCTTGGCATAGCCATCGGCGCCCACAATTTATTAAAAGCCAACCTCCTACAAGAACACACGGCCAAATTACGCACTGAAAAAAACCTTTACCTGGATCATTACCAAGCGCGTATCCAACAATTTGATACCTTCAGTGTCCCACCCGATGTTGTGAAGTCTGCCGTGGGTGTTCTGTCCAAGCTAGAGTCAGAAGGAGAGCGCACCCCCTTCACGACGCTGACTCAACTCGCCAGCATTATGCAGAAACACCCGGAAATCGTTTTAATGAATGTTCGTTGGCGAACCGCTACCAACCCCGAGCTGAACGCTTTATCTGACAGTCAGCTTGCACGCAGTGAAATAAAAAAACAGACAAAACCCATACCTGTGCATGAATTGACTTACATCGTCGGCAAAGTCAAACAAACGGATAACAGTTATCGCCAATCCGTTGAAGCCTTTGGGGAGTTTATTGCAGATTTAAGGCAAACAAGTCACTTTAAAACAGTTAATGTCGGTAAAACACCTTTTGATATTGACCCGGAAGCCGGCATCTCAGGCGACAACAGCTCAACGTCAAATAATGCCTTGAACGCAGAATCCACATTCACCATCACGCTACTGCAGGAGTCTGGACAGTGATTCATCGCATTCGGAATATTGAGTGGGACTTATTGCAGCGGCAATTGTTGCTCGCGCTCATGGCCATTCTTGCCTCGGCCGCTTTACTTTACATCACTTACGATTACACCAGTCAGTACGGCAAAAAATACGCGCAAGAACGCCGACAGTTGCGGCAGGTTATGACAAAATACAAAGCAGCCTTAACCGATGAAGCACTTTATAAACAATACGTTACAGACTTCCAGCAATACCAGGACCGGCAAGTGCTCGGCGATGAGAACCGCCTGCAGTGGATTGAGACCCTGCAAAAAATCAATGCTGACTTACGTCTACCTGTCTTGAAATATGACATCAAACCCCGGCAGACATTCTCTCTGGATAATCTTGTCGAAAGCCGGGACAACCGGTTGATTCCCTACGAATCAGTCATGCGCCTGACCCTTGGCCTGCTGCATGAAGGCGATTTGTTTGAAATCTTCAGACGGCTCAAGGACGCGGATATTGGAATATTCGAGATCCGGGCCTGCTCAATCAAGCGCAATACGCACGAAGATGATATACGCTATGGCGGGAATACACCTAACCTGAACGCAGACTGTTTTATCTCCTGGTACACCATCAAACTGGAGTCTGAATATGCCGCGAAACGCCGTTAAAGCCCAGCAACTTTACCGTACCGCCTTAGCTGTCTGCCTATCATTGACCGTGGCATTTGGCGCAAGCTTTGCTGATACCGCCCGCAATGACTTTCTGGAACAGAATCGGCTCTTCATGAAGCCGGGAGAACGGGAGAAGCTGGACCAGGTGCGAGCAAAAAACTTCGCCAAGGAACAAAAATCACCCCCTAAAAAAACAGTTGTAAAAAAAACCGCACCCGTTCCCCCGGTGAAAGTTCAGGGCTTTATCCAACGTAGCGATGGCAAAACAACCACATGGCTCAATGACAAAAATACCCTCGAAAGCCACACTGTTGACAAAACGCTGAATGTTGGCAAATCCCCTGATGCAAGCGGCCGTGTCAGGGTCAAATTACCCAATGGCAAAACCGTCACACTCAAACCGGGCCAAACGTATGACCCCAAAACCGGCCGAATAAAACAAGTTTATTGACACCTTCCGTCACATGCAAAGCCCATCACCCACACGGCAATATGGCGCAGCAATTCTTCTGATGCTGCTGTTGTTGATCACTGCCGGGGCCGGCATTCTCCTCGCTCAAGGTGACCATAATCGCCACCACCTGAACACTCATTTAAAAACAAGCATGGCATTGGCAAGGGCAAAAGATGTTCTGCTGGCACACGCCACAACTTATGATTTTACACACCCTGGCAGACTGGGGTTTCTACCTTGTCCGGACAGCTCATCAGACAGTAACCCGGAAGGCCGAGAGGATGCCGGCTGTGGTGCAACAGGTGAGAACAAAATAGGGCGCCTACCCTGGCGCTCATTGGCCATCCCTCCGATAAAAGGCGGCGATGGCGAATGCCTGTGGTATGCCGTTTCAAGCTCCTATAAAGGCCGAGCCACTTCTAAGCTCGTAAATGCCGATACCAACGGTTTTTTTGAGGTCTTCAATACAGACGGCACCCTCGCCCACAGTGGCAATGCAGAAGACCGCATCATCGCTGTGATTTTCGCGCCGGGCCACCCCCTGGGCGAGCAAGATCGGGGACAAACGGACGATAAGGTCGAAGAGTGTGGAGGGAACTATACCGCTTCTAACTATCTGGAAGGTGACGGAGATATTGACAATGCCACGCTTCAGGGCGGTACTGATGTATTGGATCAGTTTATTCGCGGCCAGCCTCATAACCCAAATAGTGAGACCACTTATAATGACCGCTTGCTCACCATCACCCAGAGTGAATTATGGTCAACCATTCTGGCGCGAAACAGCGTTACAGAGAAGCTTCAGCTGCTCACTCAAACGCTGGCCGAGTGTGTAGCAAGCTATGGACTGGCGGGTACCAGTGAAAACACCTTACCCTGGCCAGCCCCGGTCAACCTCAACCCTGAGTACCGACTGGACAACCAGTATGATGATGCCAATAACCCCAGCTTTTCTCTGGGCAGGCTCCCATTGATAGTTGACGACTCCGCCACAGAGGCCGGACGGGCAAAGAATCAGCTCTTTGCTCTGGACGAAGATGAAGATGCCTACTGCCAACTCGATAACCCCGCAGGAGACAACAAGCTCTGGCAGAACTGGAAAGATCACTTCTTTCTCGTCACATCCGATGCCTTTCAACCCGGTGGGAGCGGCCTGTGTGACGGCACAAATTGCGTCACGCTGCTCAACTCAGCAACGGAATATGCCGCTATCGTCTTCTTTGCCGGTCAAGCGCTCACCGCCCCGCGTAATGACCCACTCTCTGGGGAAAACCCGGGATCCAAGCACATTCTGGACAACTATCTGGAAGCCGCCAACAATGCCCCCAATGGTGACCCCGACGGGAACCACGCCTACCAGCAAGGCACAGCAAGTGGCCCCATTAATGATATTCTTTACTGTATTGAGCCCGACATGGATGTGACACTTTGCCCCAGCACTTGATCAATATGCCTGCTATCAAAAAAACAGACAGCCCTGAAAATGGTTTTTCCCTCTTGGAAGTGGCCATTGCACTGGCCATCCTCGGGTTACTTTTAGGCACACTGGTCCAACCCTTGGGCTCTGTCTTTCAGCAGGAAAAAGTACGGCGAGCCAAAAGTGATCTGGAGACCATCCGAGAAGCCTTGATCGGCTTTAGCATTGCGCACGGTCGTCTGCCCTGCCCAGCCAGCGTGGACCCCAATGACAGCGCCAATAGCGGCGCAGAGAGCCCCGAAGGCGGCGGCGATTGTGACAAACAGCACGGCTTTGTTCCAGCCTTAACACTGGCTTTACAGGGCCCCAGGAATCAGGATGGACTGCTCTTAGACCCCTGGGGAAACCCATACCGCTACAGTGTCGACCAAAGCGATAACGGGGGCGCCGGCACCGCTGACTTTACCACGCAGGGCGATATTGCCGCGGTTGGCGCAGAGAACCTGGCGCCAAGACTCGAAGCATGCCCCATTGCAAGCAGTAGCACCACCCAGTGCACACCTAATGCAGACCGGCTGACAGACGATGGCGTACCCGTCATTATCTACTCCATGGGGCGCAACTGGGCCAATTACAGCTCAGACGATGAGTTGGAGAATGCAGGGGAAGATGACTCCACGATGACGAATGACGCAGGCTTGCCTTATCCCATTGCCGGCGACCGTATTTTTGTTTCAAAAGGCATTCATAGTGTGGCAGGAGACCGAGAGTTTGACGATATTGTGCTCTGGCTGTCGACCTATGTGCTTTATTCACGGTTAATTACCGCAGGTACACTCCCTTAATCAATTTACGACCGGGGCCGTAATTCGATCAGCACATTACCAGGCCGGTTGAAAACGATGTGTAATGTGTAAGCATTCTGTTCCGCCAGTCGCTGAGATTGGTAGAGCCCCACACCCAATCCAGAGCTTGACCGCACAGAGTGGTGAAAGAGATTTTTTTCTGTTTCGGGTGGAATGGGGATGCCGCTGTCCCAGACACGCAGGATGGCCTGTCCCTGCTCCACACACAAAGTGACTTTAATCGCCACGTCCCGGTCCAGCTTACGTTTGTAAACAGCGTTTTCGAGCAGGTTTTCTGCAACACTATCAAACAGTTCTTTAGGCACACTGACGCCATCCAGCTCGGTACCTACCGGTTCAAATGAAATGCCCCGGTGACTGTAGCGATCCTGCAACACTTGCCACCATACCCGGGCTTGAGTTTCTGTTTTATCCCGGTGGCCCGGTGCTTTTAACTTTTCTATAGTCAACTGCATGCGGTTGCTCAACTCTGGCAACTGGCGTTTCAATAACATCAGTAATTCATCTGACTGATCAGCAGTACTGGTACTGACTATTTCTGATAAATATTGCACGGCCTGTAACAGATTTTTCATGTCGTGTGTCAGGCGTGCGCCGGTTTGATGAATCGCTTCAATCCGGGCATGCTGCTCAAGCTGCTCACTGTACAACTGGGCCTCATAAAAATGATAAACAAGATAAACAAGCAGTTTGATATGCAGCTCAAAAGCCGGCCCAATTTTTTGACTGGTGTAGACAACGACATGCAGATCCTCCTCCGCAAAGTGTGTCGCACACGCTTGCTTTATCCCCAGTTGGATGGTCTCTTTTTCACTTTCCCAAGAAACACCTGCCAGCCATTCAAGTTCGAGGAGTTTATTCAGCGCAAACTCCAAAAAGTCGGATGCAGGACCTCGCTCCATCGCTTTATCAGAAAGGCTTAATAAAAAAGCTTCAAACGGTGTACCCAAATTTAACAGGTAACGATTCCAAAGCTGCTGAAAAATGCTTGCGCCTGACTGGCTGGACCACAACCAGTTCATCAAGATAATAAGACCGGCAATAAAAAATAAGCTCTGAAACAGCGCAACCGGATAGTTCACTCCGCTGCGGTACATCCACAACGCGCTGCCTACAGCCAGTAAGGAGGCAATCAATGTGGCAGAAACACTGCGCAAGTAATCGATATGCTCTTCTTTTTCCTGAGGCTCACTAACCGGCAATGTGAAAACAAGAAGACATAACGCTAAAATTGTATAGTGAGTAAACTGGGTAAGAATGGGGTTGCCCAGTTTGGTAGCCAACAATGCTGGCATTGCTTCCAACAGTAAGATGAGAAACAGAACACCGATGGAAATCAAATTGATCCGGCGATTTTTTCTCGTTCCTGACTCTTGGCCGCCCACGAGGCCAATCAAAACTAATAACCAGACAGTGAGAACAAGCTGGCTGGGTAATATCAGTAAGGCCACACCCCCTATCAACAAGGTAACCAGACCCCGGAAACGAATATCCGTTGCCTGTTGCCATAATGGTTGCCATATTAAGAACAAACCAAAGTGCACGAGAAAAAAGGAAGCACTCGAAGTACTATGCAACCCGTAAAACACACTAAAGTGAAGTGCAATCAGCGATAGAGCCAGGAATCGGTGCCGGTGAAAGGGGCTGGTTATCCCAGCCAATAGAGTCAAGATGTTATTCAGTTTCACTCAATTTACAGTCCATTTGCAGATACAGTATAGCTCTTAGAAATGTTTATGATCCGTAATAAAGTCTGGCCCATCATTTTGCTCGCCTACAGAGAGGCATTCAGCAGCCAGTTACTTTGGGTGCTTCTACTGCTTGTACCCTTAACCCTGGGGTTGGCAGAATTATTAGGCACAATGGCCTTAACTGAAAAAACAGCCATCAAAGCTGGCTTTTCAGCAGGGCTGACACGCTGGGCCGCGCTATTCATTGCTTGCCTGTTCACGATAACGAGCATTGCCCGCGAGCGGGATAATAAGCTCAATGAACTTTTGTTTTCCCTGTCTATCAACCGGAGTACTTTTTACCTCAGCAAGTTTGCAGCTTATGGATCAATCGGACTATTGATCGGCTCAGCGCTGAGTTTGACAGTTTTACTCTATCGCCCAACAGCATCAACAGGCTTATGGATCATATCACTTTATTTCGAGCTGCTGATTATGGTCAGCTTCTCTTTGATGGTTTCCGTTGTTGTCAACAGCGTGATTGGTGCGGCAAGTGTTGTATTGGGTTTTTATTTACTCGCACGGAGTATCGAAGCATTACTTTTAATCGCAAACAGTACATTAGAATTTGAATACACCCTCGCGAATCAAATGATAACGCTCTGCCTCACAGGTATCTCCTGGCTGCTCCCCAAACTCAACCAATTTGCACAAATTGACAGCGTCCTTTCATCACCAATGGATATTGGGAAAATACTGCACAATGCGCTCACAGCCCTCGCCTATGTGCTCCTCACCTGTTTAATGGGCTTGATCGACCTCTCCAGAAAGCGCTTATAGTGCACATGATAAAGTCCGCAAACCCAATCAAGCGTATTTCTCTCTCTCTTAAAGTAAGTTTTGTTTTAGCACTCTCATTCCAGATGATTGTGAGCCAAATGGATACACCCGTGTCGCTAACCGGGCGGACCATACCCATGCCCCCAAAATATGAACTCCTGCAGGCTCTCAGCCTAGGGAGCCCAGCCTGGCTCTCACGAGCATTAGCACTTTGGCTGCAAAGCCAAGATGTTCAACCTGGGAAAACCCTCTCATTGAATGAACTCGACTATGACACCATCAGAGCCTGGCTGGAGGTACAACTTAAACTTGACAAAAACAACCACTATCCTTTTATGGCGGCCTTGCATTATTACGGTAATGTGAGAAACCCACAAAAACTCCGGAAAATGATTGTCTTCGTCGAACAAAATTTTACTGAAAAACCAGAAGCTTACTGGCGGTGGATGGCTGAAGCAGTGATCAAAGCCAAATACCAATTAAAAGATACAGAATTTGCGTACGAGTTGGCGGTTACCTTGGCAGAAGCCACCTATGATTTGAACGTACCGAATTGGGCTCAACAAATGCATATTTTCCTCCTTGAGGAAATAGGAGAAGTGGAAGCGGCAGCACTCTTGCTGGGGGCCCTCTTAAGCAGTGGCTCCCTCTCAAAAGAAGAAGAGATCCGCTTTTTACAAGACAGACTGAGACGCATGCAGGCACAAATTGATGAAAAATCGTCACATTAAGTCGTATGGCCGACACTTTTCCATAGAAATTGAGAAAAACCTCAAGGTATTCAATGAATATACTGCGGCACAATTTTTGCTCTAAGAAATTTTCAGTGTTTAAAAAGGAGGTAAGCCCTATGCGGCGCCAATCAGGCTTCACATTGGTGGAAATCGCGATTGTTCTAGTCATTATTGGCTTGATACTGGGCGGTATTTTAAAAGGTCAAGAACTTATTGACAGCGCAAGAGTACGTTCTCTTTCCAACGAGATGAGTGGCATACGAACAGCTTGGTACGCCTTCCAAGATCGCTACAACGCTTTACCGGGCGACTTTGTTAATGCAAGTACCCAAATTGATTCATCCTTGTCTAACGGTGATGCAGATGGCCGTATTGAGGCCGAAGGCAGTGAAACGACACTGATTTGGCAGCACTTATCCGTTGCCGGCTTTATTTCAGGGAACTTCACAGGCGGCACAGCCGCTGTCGACACACTCGACTGCGAAAACGGCGTTTCCTCCTGCCCGGCAAACCCATTTAACGGAGTCTATAAAATCGTTTATAGCAATGAAGGCGCTGATAACTCCGGCGACGCCAACGAGTTTTTCACAGGCGGGCAGATTCCCGTTAACATCCTGTTACAGTTAGACTTGAAGTTGGACGATGGGCTCGCGAGCGATGGTGAGCTGCGTTCTCATTCTGTGACTGACGTCAATTGTCGCTCAGAGGAAAGCTGGAACATCGCCGGGGAAAGCCAGAACTGTGCCGCCGTACTCCGCGGGTTTTAAAAACACATAGCTCACTGAATAAAAGCGCGCCGATACCAATACCACCCGGCGCGCGAGTGCAAGAATGCCAGTCTTAGACGTTCAAAACATCAATGTCAATTATGGTAAAAAACATGTCCTTCAGGGTGCCAGTTGTTGCATCCAACCCGGTGAAATTTTTGGCTTAGTCGGCGTCAATGGAGCCGGTAAAACAACGCTCTTAAAAAGTATCCTTGACTTCATTCCATTAACAAGCGGGCAAATTACTCTTTTTGGGACTCCCCACGTTTTAACGTTAGCCCGGCAAGACCTCGCTTTTCTTCCAGAACAATTCACACCACCTTCATTTCTAACGGGGACTCAGTTCCTGCAAATGATGGCACAATTTTATAGAGCACCCCCGCTTACACCGACAAACAGAACCACGATCACGCAGCAGCTCGACTTTGACGAAGCCGTCCTCGATCAGCCCATTCGCAAGTACTCCAAGGGAATGCGCCAGAAACTCGGGCTCATCAGCCTGTTTACGAGCAAAAAACCCTTACTCTTACTTGATGAGCCACTGAGCGGTCTGGACCCCAAAGCCAGAATTTTGGTTTCAAAGTATATGCAATCGCTCAATATGCAAGGCACAACCATCTTAATGAGTACCCACTTACTGAATGATGTCGAATCACTCTGCCATCACATGGGTATTTTGCATGCCGGCCAGTTCGAGATCATCGCAACGCCTGATGAATGTAAACAAAGGTATCAAGCCAACACGCTCGAACAGGCTTACTTGACGTGTATTGGAGCCACCAGCACACAACATATCTCTCCAAACTGAGAAAAACCCGCCATAGGCTGACTCAACCAAGTTGCAAATCCCTATCGTGCGCCCTAGGATAGTGGCTCTAAAACACAACACCGACACTTCGCATGCTCATTGTCATATCACCGGCTAAGAGTCTCGACTTCGAGACGCCTCCTATTACAAATCATTACACTCAACCCCGTTTTTTGGATGATTCCATGGCGCTCATCCAAGAGGCCCGGGAACTGGAACCTCAACAAATCGCATCCTTGATGAAGATCAGTGACAAGCTGGCCACACTCAACTACCAGCGCTACGCGGACTGGGCGTTACCCTTCACACCTGAAAACGCCAAACAGGCGGTACTTGCCTTTACTGGTGATGTTTACCATGGGCTGGATGCAAACAGTTTTTTACCAGAAGACTTTGATCGGGCCCAACGTGATTTGCGAATCCTTTCAGGCCTCTATGGCTTACTGCGCCCCTTGGACTTAATCCAACCGTACCGCCTGGAAATGGGCATAGCTTTTGAAAATGAACGCGGGAAAAATCTCTATAGCTTTTGGGGAGAAAAACTCACAACGTGCCTCAATGACGATATGGCCGAACAGGGAACAGACACGCTTATCAACCTGGCATCCAACGAGTATTTTAAAGCCGTGCTCACTAAAAGCCTCAAAGGTCAGGTGATCACCCCGGTATTTAAAGACGAGAGAAACGGACAATATAAAATCATCAGCTTCTTCGCAAAAAAAGCGCGGGGCATCATGAGCCGCTATATCATCCAAAAGAAAATTGACAGCCCGGAAGCGCTAAAAGATTTTGATACGGCTGGCTACCGCTATAATGATGCCCTATCGACACCTACTGAATGGGCCTTCACCCGTCAGCAGACACAATAACGACACAGCGAGCACAACATGTATATTGATCTAGCCGACCTTTCGCCTAACCAAGTCTACTTTGCAATGATCCAATCACTCATCCCCAGACCCGTTGCCTGGGTGTTGAGCCAAAATGAAAATAATTCCTACAACCTGGCGCCTTTCTCATACTTCAATGCAGTCTGCAGCAACCCGCCAATGATCATGCTCTCAATCGGAAAAAAGCCTGATGGCAGCATTAAAGACTCGCGTGTCAATATTGAAGCACGCAAAAAATTTGTCGTACACATTCCGCATCGCGAACTCGCTCCCCAAGTCACAGCAACATCCGCCAGCTTACCGGCAGGAGAATCTGAATTAGAAAAAGAGAGCCTCAAAACCGCGCCGTTTGAAGGATTTGAGGTCCCCCGGCTTGCAGACTGCCGAATAGCATTTGCCTGTGAGTACGAGCTTACGCATGAGCTTGGCCCACAGCGACAAGGCATGATCTTGGCGACAGTCAAACACATCTTTTTAGATGACAACGTCGCCGCTCAAGACGGTAAACGATTAAAAATCAATGCCGCTGCCGTCGATCCAATTGCCCGGTTGGGGGGCAATGACTACACGACATTTGGAGAGATTCTGACGGTTCCAAGACCGAAATAGACGGTTAATGCGCGGCCGTTTTTATCTTGCCACATCGCTTGCAACGGTAAACTGTCACCAACTTTCCGGCTTTTACATCAAATTGTTGTGATTGAACAATCTCCCATTTGTGAAAACCGCTCCGGCAGAGAGATTTTCCTTTGTGCTTTTCCGCTGCTTTTGGCTTTTTAAACGGGATAACATCACCCATTACTACACCTCCAGAAAACTAAACCGCAATGACTGGAATGACCACGTTACCTGACCTGCTCTCACCAAACCTGGACATTCTCTCCGTAGGCCTTAACCCCTCGTTGAATGCTGTCAAGGCTGGCTTCTATTTTGCCACACCACAAAATCGCTTTTGGAAAGCGCTGAACGCGTCTACCCTGATCGACGAACCACTCACACCGTCGATCGAAAGTCAGCAAAAACTTTTGACCGATTACCACATTGGCTTTACAGACACCGTCAAACGTCCAACCTCACAAGGCTCAGCGTTGCGCAGTGCAGACTTTCGCACAGACTGCCCGATTCTAAAAGAAAAAATCCTGAAATATTCACCCCGTATTGTATGGTTTCATGGCAAAGTGGCTTATAAAAACTACCTAGCCGTAACAGAAAATATCAAGGATGACGTGGATTGGGGAGAGCAACCCTGGTCCATTGGTAGCGCACAGATCTTTGTAACCCCTAACCCCAGCCCGGCGAATGCCGCCTTCTCACTAGCCAACCTGATTGACTGGTACAATAAGCTGGCAGATTTTAGAAAGGCACGTAACGAAAACGAATAAGCAATGAAAAAAATCAGGCAAACCTCAGCAGTTAAAATTGGATCGGTCATTGTTGGCGGAGGCCACCCGGTGGTTGTTCAATCAATGACCAACACAGATACAGCAGATGCCGTTCGCACCGCTGTTCAATGCGCTGAACTGGCCAAAGCCGGCTCTGAGATTGTGCGCATAACGGTTAACACCGAGGAGGCAGCCCGTGCGGTCCCTTACATTCGTGAACAGCTGAATAAAATGGGCTACAACACACCGCTGGTAGGTGACTTCCATTTCAATGGCCACCGGCTCCTCAGCCAGCACCCTGATTGCGCCCAAGCACTCGACAAATACCGCATCAACCCGGGCAATGTTGGCAAGGGTAAAAAGCGCGACGAGCACTTTTCGACCATGATTGAAATCGCTTGCCGATACGACAAAGCCGTGCGTATCGGCGCCAACTGGGGCAGTATGGATCAGGAACTGCTTGCTCAGATGTTGGATGAGAACGCACGTCAGAACCAGCCTTTGCCACTGGAAGACATTAACCGGCAAGTGGTCATTCGCTCAGCACTGGAAAGCGCCCAAAGAGCTGAAGAAATCGGCTTGGGAAAAGACAGGATCATCATTTCATGCAAGATGAGCGTCGTTCAAGACCTGATTGCTGTCTACCAGCAGCTGGCCCAAACCTGTGATTATGCACTTCATCTCGGGCTGACAGAGGCCGGCATGGGTTCCAAAGGCATCGTCGCCTCAACAGCAGCGCTTGCTGTACTGCTTCAACAAGGCATTGGTGATACGATCCGCATCTCCCTGACTCCTGAGCCGGGCGGCAGCCGCACAGAAGAAGTCATCGTCGCACAAGAAATCTTGCAAACAATGGGGCTGAGATCCTTTACACCCATGGTCACCGCCTGCCCAGGATGCGGCCGCACCAACAGCACGTATTTTCAATCTCTCTCCAAAGATATTCAGGCGTACCTTCGCGATCAAATGCCTATCTGGAAAAACCAATACCCTGGTGTAGAAGAAATGAAAGTTGCTGTCATGGGATGCATCGTCAATGGCCCAGGAGAAAGCAAACACGCTGACATTGGCATTAGCCTGCCAGGTACGGGTGAGCAGCCCAACGCCCCTGTCTACATTGATGGTGAACGCAAATTAACCCTAAAAGGTGATTCCATTGCGACTGACTTTATTAAAATTATTGACGATTATATTGTCACGCGTTTTTCTGCTTAAAAGCCTCAAGCCGCGCAACACGAGCCTCCGCTAAGCGATCACCTAAGCGCTTACCCGAGAAGCCAGCGGCTGCCAACGGTGCCGGATCAACTTGCCTGATTACATCCAGCGCTGCACGAAAGTAATCGGCTTGTGGATATGGCTGATTTTCATAACCCGTCCGCCCACGCGAATCACCCTCACAAACCCTTAAGAACTGCTCAAAACGCATCGGCTTACGTAAAGCATCCAAGTGCCCCAGCGTTGTAAGCAAGGTCGACGGTTTTAATTCAAACGCGCGGTGACAATGCGTGTGGAACTTGGCCGCAAGTGCCGCCAAATCTCGGTATTCCCGAGGAGCACGGTAACGATCACACAGTGCCTGCACCAGCTTCGCACCACGTTCTTCATGGCCATGATGCCGGGGCAGTAAGGCGGAAGGCGTTGTGCCTTTACCTAAATCATGACAAAGGGCGGCAAAACGGGCCGCCGGGCTATCGGTCAGCTTTGCAGTTTGTTCCAACACCATCAGAGTATGAACACCGGTATCAATCTCTGGGTGATAATCAGCACGCTGTGGCACCCCAAAAAGCTGGTTAATTTCTGGAAACAAAACAGCCAATGCGCCACAAGCCCTGAGTATTTCAAAGAACTGGGACGGGCTCGCCTCGCTCAGAGCCCGAGCCAACTCTTGCCAAACCCGCTCAGGCGTCAAGGCATCGACTTCACCACGGTCGACCATGGTCTTCATCAACGCCATGGTTTCTTTGGCAACCTGAAAACCAAGCGGGTGATAGCGCGCAGCAAACCGGGCAACGCGTAAGATGCGTACCGGATCCTCCGCGAACGCCGATGAGACATGCCGCAACAAACGCCGCTCCAGATCCGCTTGCCCGCCATAGGGGTCAATCAGTCTACCCTGCTCATCGCGCGCCATGGCGTTAATGGTTAAATCCCGCCGTCGAAGGTCCTCCTCCAATGTCACCGTGTCGGTCGCATTCACTGCAAAACCATGGTAGCCAGCGGCTGTTTTGCGTTCCGTTCTCGCAAGCGCGTATTCTTCTCGCGTTTTGGGATGAAGGAACACGGGAAAGTCCTTTCCTACAGGAAGAAATCCGCGTTTCAGGAGCGCCTCACGCGTTGTTCCAACGACAACCCAGTCTCGCTCTTTAACCGGAAGGTCAAGCAAGGCATCGCGCACCGCGCCACCCACAAGATAAATTTTCATGCCACAATTGTCGGATGAACACGCAGTTAACACAACTTTTTCGAGGCGTCATCCTCTCGGTCGGCATTACAGCCTTAAGCGGGTGCGGCACTGCCGGTTATTACACACGTATCATCCAAGGCCACTTTGACATTATCAACCGGCAACAGCCCATTGATGCCTGGCTGGAACGAACCGACATAGACGAAGGTCTTCGCCACAAACTATTGTTAGTGAAGAAAGCCCGGTACTTTGCCAGTGAGGCGCTTCACCTGCCAGAGAATGACAGTTATCTCTACTACGCAGATATCGGGCGGGAGTATGTTGCCTGGAATGTGGTTGCCGTCCCAGCACTCTCGCTTACGCCAAAAACCTGGTGCTACCCCATTGCCGGCTGTGTCAGCTATCGCGGATACCACAGTCGAGAAGAAGCACAGGCATACGCAGATTCGCTCACTCAACAAGGTTATGATGTGACCATCAATGGCGCCGCCGCCTATTCAACGCTCGGCTGGTTTGATGACCCTGTACTGAACACAATGATAACCTGGCGGGATCCGGCGCTCATTGGGTTGATTTTTCACGAACTGGCGCATCAGAAGCTCTACATCAAAGACAGTTCCGCGTTTAACGAAAGCTTTGCCAGTTTTGTCCAGCGCGAAGGGGTCGCTCGGTGGTACACCGCACAAGGGGATGTCGGAGCCTTAAACCAAGAACGACAACGCTATCAGCGCCGCCGCGACTTTCTCAGTTTATTGAACGACACTCGCCAAGCACTTGAAGCGCTGTATGCTCAAGATTGGACAACCGCAGAAGCGTTAGTGGAAAAGGCGCGTCTTTTCGCCATGCTACAGGAAAAGTATCAGCATATGAAAACGAGCCAATGGCAAGGCTATTCCGGCTATGACCGGTGGTTTTCGCGGCCACTGAATAATGCCCATTTGGCTTCTGTCTCCACTTACACCCGCTATATTCCGGCTTTTCAACAGCTACTGGACCAACATGGCGGTGACTTACTGGCCTTTTATCATGAGACGGAAAAAGTCGCGGCACTCCCGAAGGACAAGCGCGAGCAAGTCTTACAAGCCTTGCTGCTTGCCCGTGATCCGACCCAATAGAACAAACAGTACACACCCGCTAGTTGAGCTCCGGTTCTCTCGAACGCTACAATGCGCTTCTTTTGCTGCAACCTAGGATGTTTACCGTTGGCTAACTCTGTCTACCTCAAAAAAGGTGAAGAAAAACGCATCCTGGCGGGCCACTTATGGGTCTTCAGCAATGAGATCGACACCGGACGGTCTCCCCTAAAAGAATTTGCACCCGGTGAATGTGTCGCTCTGCATACGCACCGCAACCGGTTTCTGGGTATGGCTTATATCAATCCCCACTCTCTGATTTGCGCTCGGATTTACGCTTATACGCGCAGACCGCTTGATCGTGCTTTATTAACTGAACGCATCTCATCGGCCTTAAAATTGAGGACATCCTTATACGCCAAGCCTTACTACCGCCTCATCAATAGCGAAGGGGACTTTTTACCTGGCCTCGTCGCTGACCGCTATGGCGAAATCCTGAGTGTTCAAATCACAACGGCCGGCATGGAGGCAGTGAAAACAGACCTGCTCGATGTCCTGCAAAACATGACGGGCGTGACCGGAATACTCCTTCAAAATGACAATACCATGCGGGCGCTAGAACAGCTGACGGCTGAGGGTGAAGAAACCCACGGCAACGTCCCTGAACAATGGTCGGTCTACGAAGGCGAGGCGCATTTTCGCATTACCCACAAACAGAGCCAAAAAACGGGCTGGTTTTATGATCAACGCGCCAACCGCGAACGTTTCAAGCACTATGTTAACAATCAGCGGGTGCTGGATGTTTGCAGTTACGCAGGCGGCTGGTCTGTCTCCGCGCTGCTGGGAGGCGCACGCGCGGTTATGGCCATTGATGCCTCTCAATCAGCCATCGACATGGCCACCGCAAATGCTCGCCTGAACGGTGTCAACGAACGCTTCGAAAGCATTTGTGGCAAGGCGTTTGATGTACTTGATCAACTATTACAGGAAAAAACACGATTCGACGTTATCGTGACTGACCCTCCAGCCTTTATTAAGCGCAAGAAAGATTTTCGGTCCGGTCTGAGGGGTTATGAAAAATTGGCACAGCAAGCCAGCCGTTTACTTACTCCCGAAGGTATTTTGGTGTCCTGTAGCTGCTCCCAGCATCTCTCTTCCAGCGCGCTGCAGCGAGTTGTTCAATCAACGGCACACGCACAAAAGCGCTTTGCACAGGTCCTTGAATACGGCCATCAGGCGCCCGATCACCCCATTCACCCAGCCATGCCCGAAACCGCCTACCTCAAAGCCATTTTTAGTCGCCTGACTGCGACCACATAACACTTAAGCTTCCCTCCTCCCTGGCGCCCACTCATGCGCCACCTTTTTGGCGCGCTGAATTCACAAAATAACAAGCAGAGCCTTTCCCGCCCGTAAAGAAAAAGAAACCACTGGCCGATAAGTGAGTTGTCAAAAGTAATACACCATGGGGAAAACATGAATCAGGTGAGCCTAAACAAACTACAAACCGGCTCTATTCTAGCTGCGGATGTCAAAGACCGGAGCGGGCGGCTGCTCTTAAAAGCAGGCTGTGAGGTTGAAGAACGCCACTTAAAAATATTTCAAACCTGGGGTATTTCGACGGTTTGCATCGCGGATGCCGAGGCAAATGACCTAGAAGACATTGACCCAGAAATCCGTGCCTTAGTCAGAGAGGAAGTAAAAAAGAATTTTAATGGCAATGACTTTAGTCACCCTGCTATCAGCATGCTCGTTGAAATCTGTGTCGACAGAGAATTAGTGCAGCAAGGGCGGGGACACGGATGAGTTACTCACTTGAAGAAATCATTGCACGAACCAGCCAGCTTGCCTCTTTGCCGAGTATATATCACGAGCTGCAATCAGCTATTGATGACCCAGACTCATCAATCGACGATATCGCGGTTATTATCAATCAGGATCCCAATACTGCGGCACGAGTACTGCGCCTGGCAAACAGCAGCCTGTATAACTTTGGTAGCGAGATTACCAGTATCAACCGTGCGGTTATGCAAGTGGGCACTAGGCAGCTTAGGGACCTTGTACTAGCGACCGCTGTCATCACGCAGTTCAGCCGGATGAAGATACAAGGTGTTGACCTCAAGAATTTTTGGGCACACAGCATTGCCTGCGGTATTACTGCCCGAAATATCGCCATTTGGCGGCGCGAGAAAAATATTGAGCAATTTTATGTCGCCGCGCTTTTCCATGACTTGGGTTTACTCATGCTTTTTCTCCAAGAGCCCGAGGCCATGCAACAGATTCTAGAAAACCATTATCAAACGGGTATCGCTGTTCATATCCTGGAACACCAGACCTTAGGTTTTGATCACTCGATGGCAGGATCTGGATTGCTGGCCCATTGGAACATCCCATTGAGTCTGACAGAACCCATTTTGTTTCACCATGACCCCGAGGCGGCTCCAGGCGATTACCAGCTCGCTGCAGCCATCCTGCATATTGCAGACCTGATTGTCATTGCCACCAAAATGGGGATCAGTGGTCAGCGTATGGTGCCAAGGCTGAATGAAAAGTCTTGGGATCTGTGTGAACTACCGGAATCGTCGCTGCCAGAAATTATTACTCAAACACAAAATCAGCACGTCGACGCGATACAAGTATTTTTAGCGGCATGATGTATGGGCCACGTTGATAGACATTCAGAGAGTAACCCCGAGCAGCACTTACCTGCCTCCAAGGAGGCTTTGCAAAGCGAAGCCACCTGGCTCGAAAAACGCGTGCATGCACTGGAAAAAGAAAACCGCTGGCACCTGATTTCACTCGACAAACTGTCAGCGGTCAGTGCTATTCATGGCGACAGCACCAAGCAAAAAGACCCGATCAACATTTTAAAGAGCGTCCTCGAAAGCATCGCGGATGCCACGGAACTGGATTCACTGGGTTTAATGATCGCTGACCGTGAAACCGGGGAGTTTGAGCTTCAGGTTTGCGAACCCCCTGAGCAATATTCAGTACTGGTCTCTGAAATTGATGCGTCCATTCGCCAGGCCGAATTTGCCTGGGCATTGAACTACCACTTACCCCATATTTTCACGTCCACGCAACCTGAATACAAAACAGTCCTAAGTGTATTTGCAACACCCAGCCAGATATACGGTATGCTCGTGGCCTCATTACCGGCGTCAAAACGTTTGACCGAGGCAATGAAAAAGCTCATTTCCGTCATTTTATTTAACGGCGCTCACGCCTACGAAAACACCGTTTTGTACCAAAAAGTTGAACAACAACGTCAAACGCTTTTTAAAAAAGTTGAGCAGAGCAATAAAGAACTAGCCTATCACACCACACATGACCTCCACACCGGGCTGTTAAACACGAAAGCCTTTTTACAGCATATACGCAACACACTCTCTATCGACACCAGCCAACAAGGCATCATCGTCTACATTGATATCGAAGGGTTCAACCGCATCAATGGCGCTTACAGCTTTCAAACCGGTCATAAGCTCCTGAAACTCATCGCCGACAGGTTGCGCGACCTGTTTGATGGCGATGCCTTAAAGAACACGATTGACTACCATCCGGAATTTACCGCAACGGCCCGTATTACAGGAGATGAGTTTGCTTTTTTCATTTCTGGTGAGTTCAATCGCAGTGATGCCATTACCCTGATGAAAAGCTGTTTGGCAACCCTCACAAAGCCGTATTCAGCAGCGATTGCCTCCGAAAAGCTGGACATCGACTTCAGCTTGGGCTCGTGCCTCATCACGGATAACACCGTCAGTGTTCGAACATTGCTCCACCGGGCCGAGATGGCTATGTACCAAGCCAAACACGACGGACGGAACAACACCGCTCTCTACTCGGCCAACACCCGGGACGTGCGCGGGCACAACAGCCTCCTGTTTGAAAAAGAGCTTAAAACTGCCTATCTGAGCAAGCAATTTTGCCTGTTTTATCAAGCAAAGGTTTCCTTAGAAACGGATCAAATCACAGGTGCAGAAGCACTGCTTCGCTGGGCGCATCCCACACGCGGAATACTCCCCCCCGGCGAATTTATTGACGCCATCGAAACATCCGGCCTGGTTAAAGAAGTCGGCGCCTGGGTCTTTCGAGAAGCCTGCAAGCAAGTTCGTAAATGGCAGCAAGCCAATCAACCTATCGTACCCATCGCGATCAATTTATCTCCCTCACAGATTGAGCCCTCATTGCCTGCACGCTTTCTTGATATTTTACGCAAAGAACAGGTCAGTGCCCGTCACTTTGAACTGGAACTGACAGAGTCATCCATGACCCGTGACGCAGAAAATGCCGTCGACGTTTTAAACCAATTGCACGAAATCGGCTTTGTAATCGCTGTGGATGACTTCGGCACTGGGTACTCATCCCTCCTGCTCCTCAAACAATTCCCTATTGATAAGCTCAAAATTGACCGCTCCTTTGTCCGGGACATATTGACCAATTCAGACGATAAAGCCATTGTCGAAGCTATCCTGGCCATGAGCCAAAGTTTAAAACTCAGTGTTGTCGCAGAGGGTATCGAAGAAATTGCGCAATACAATTTTCTGAAAACGCTAAAGTGCCACGAGGCGCAAGGGTATTACATCAGCAAACCCTGCCCCGAGCCCGAATTCCAGGCACTGCTTTTAAGCTGGAATGGAGTAACCAAAAACATCGGCTAGCCTGAGACAAGCCAGTACCCTGCCTCACTAAACCAAGGCAAATACCTTATTCCCCCTTCTGGTACTCGGGCAGAACGCTGTTAATACTGTACCAGGGAGCCTTTTGCGACACCCAGATATGGCACTTTTCTTGTGCACCAGGGTCATTATCCAGTGAACCCAAACGCAAAATAATATGTGCGGCCATCTGCCGCTTGGCATATATATGGGTACCACAGTTTGAGCAAAAATAACGTTTTTTACCTGGGGATGATTCATAGGATCGCAAACAATCACGGCCCGACAATTCAAACTCGTGTTCGTTAACAGCCGCCACACTTGAAAAAGCCGCGCCATGCGCCTTACGACACGTTTGGCAGTGGCAATGAACAATATCCCCTACCTTGCCAAGGATGCGATATGTCACGCTCCCGCAAAGACAACCACCCGTTACCATTTCTGCTCCACCTCCCTACCCACCATTGATAGTGCCTAAATCACACCCTTTTCACGCAACGTATCGAGCTCAGTCATCGACAAATCCAAAAGTTCGGCATACACAGCCGCGTTGTGTTCACCCAAGGCCGGGCCAACGTGAGAGAATCGTCCCGGTGTTTCGGACAAAGCCGGTAAAATACCGGGTAAGACAACATCACCGGCCCGTGTGTTCACCAACTGCAATAAATTCTCACGAGCGGCATATTGGGGGTCATTAAAGATATCTGCAATGCTGTGCACAGGCCCGCAAGGCACATCAAACGCTTCACACACGGCCAGTACCTGGCTTTGTGTCTGCGCCGAGGTCCACGTGCTGACAAACTCATTCATGAAATCGCGGTGCTCAATCCGTGCATGGGCTTTGGCATAGCGACGATCAGCCGCCATTTCCGGCTTATCCATTGCCGCAACCAAGCGTTCAAACATTTTGTCGCTTGAACAGGCAATCGCTACCCACTTTCCATCCTTTGTCGGATAGTGGCTGTGAGGGCAGGCAATCGCAATATCGGCCCCCATACGTTCGCGCACTTGACCGGTTTTGGCGTATGCCGGCGCGAGTTCATCCATCATCCGGAAAATAGGCTCGTACAAACCAATGTCCACAAACTGCCCGATACCGTCGTTAATCTCCCGCGCCCGTAAGGCCATCATCACACCCAAAGCACCATATACGCCAGACAGATAATCCCCCAACCCGGCAATACCGGGTGAGGCAGGCGGGCGGTCAGGGTCCCCCGTCAGGTAACTGACGCCGCTAAAAGCATGGGCGATCCGGGCAAATCCGGGCAAATCCTTGTTAGGGCCTGTCTGTCCATAAGCAGAGATCCGTAACATCACAATCCCGGGATTAATGGCCCGCAAAGTTTCATAGCCAAGCCCCCACTTTTCCAGTGTGCCAGGGCGAAAGTTTTCTGTGACAATATCGGCTTTGGCAACCATTTTTTTGAACAAGGCGACACCTTCCAGTTCGCGCAAATTAAGGGTGATGGATTTCTTGTTACGGGCTTCACTCAGCCAAAGGTAGGAATCGCCGCACGGGTCGAGGGTGCCATAATGCCGCAAGGGGTCCCCACCGTCAGGCTGCTCAATCTTGATCACTTCTGCACCAAACTCACCCAGAATGGTTGCGGCCAGCGGTGCCGCCTGGAAAGTCGCAATATCCAGAACACGAATGCCTGACAGAGGCTGTCTCAGCACCTTTTCTTGTCGCGTGTTATCTGAGGCTTTCATATCGCTCCACCCGGCATGGTAAGTTTAAGGTTTCCCCAAAATGGTGATGACGGCGGCGGCTTCTTCAAGCCCGTAAAAACCACCTCCATTTTCGGCAATGGCGAATTGTGCTCCTTCTACCTGGCGTTCACCTGCTTCCCCCCGTAACTGCAAGACCATTTCATAGATTTGCGCCAGCCCTGTTGCTCCAATCGGATGACCTTTAGACTCCAAGCCACCCGAGACATTGACAGGAATGCGCCCACCCAAACGAGTGGCTCCCGAGGCCACCAGTGGGCCACCTTCACCAATTGGGCAAAAACCCAGATTTTCTGTTTGCAGGATTTCAGCAAAGGCTGTTGCATCATGTACTTCTGCCAATGACATGTCCTCAGGGCCAACGCCCGCTTTGTCATAGGCTTTATTGGCCGCCAGACGGCACAGGTGCTTTTCATGCTCCTCAGGCTTACGATTGGAGCCACTGGCCAATACACTGGCACATACTTTTATCGCTCGGGCACGGTCAAATCGTTCCAACGCCTCGCGGTTGCAAATAACCGCCGCAGCCGAGCCGTCACTGATCGGGGCGCACATAGGTAAGGTGAGTGGCCAAGACACTTCCCTGGCTTGCATGACTTCTTCCACCGTCATGGTGTTCTGAAACTGGGACAGCGGATTCAGCGAGGAATGGTAATGATTTTTGGACGCAACCATCGCCAAGTGCTCTTGTGTTGTCCCAAAATTTTTCATGTGATAACGCGTAAGAAAGGCATAAACATCCATAAACAAGCTGCGCTGCCCCCCCTCTTCTTCGCCTCCCGGGCGAGGAAAGTCCGCGGCCAGTGCTTCCAATTGGGCATAGTTTGCTTGGGGGTTGGCCACATCCCAGGCTCCGTCAAAGACACTGAACATTTTTTCACGATCTTTGCTGTACATTTTCTCTGCACCAACCGCCAGAGCCACTTCTGACTGACCCGATGCAACGGCTTGAGCAGCAAGGTAAAGCGCTGTGCTGGCACTGGCGCAGGCATTTTCGGTGTTGACGATAGGAATCCCTTCAAAGCCCATATCGCGCAGAGCGACTTCTCCTCCCACCATTAACTGGCCTTCAAAATGGCCCTGACCTGTATTTGCAAAGTAGGCTGATTCAATATCGGCTAAACGGGCACCCGCATCGGTAATCGCTTGGCTGACTGACTCTCGCGTGAGTTGTTTAACAGACTTATCCAAGAATTTGCCGAAGGGTGTCATGCCTACGCCAACAATATAAACGTCTTCCATTGTTTTTCCCCGTATGATGTTAAGTAGCGTGCTACGGCAGTGGTGCTATTTGCCAATAGACACGATCTTCTTCATGTTTGAGCACCTGGCCCGTTGAGGCAAGGTACTGCAAATGAGACAGAATTTCCTGCTGAGCAAGCATTTTATGCAGGACGAAACGCGTCTCACGAAAAATGGTTGTCCCAAAAACTCTAGCCGCCAGATCAAAAGCGCTCAGCTTGCCCATTAAACTATTTTCTATTTTTTCCAACAAATCCCTATGATGAACTTTCAACTGCTCAATACGCTGGTCCGCTGTACGATAAACCTTGTGGTGCCCAGGCAGTACGGTTTGAATATTCAACCCCTTTAACACCTCCAAGCTTTTGAAGTAGCTTGTCAGTGGCTTACGGTCTCCATAGGGCCATAGCGCGATATTCGGCGTAATAAACTGCAGGAGGTGGTCACTCACCAAGGCCGCCCCGGTTTCAGCATCAAACAAAATAACCTGTGCATCACTGTGCCCACCCAGGATATACGCCTGAAAACGGTAAGGGCCAGCAGCAAAAATATCCCCGGCCTTAATCGGTAGTATTTTTTCTGGTAAAGGTGAAGTCAGCTGGCTCTGGACATATTGCTCGACAACTTGCTGTGCACTCGCGCGATCCATGCCATGCTTTTCCAGAAAGGCATGAAATTGCCCACCAATGTCACTCTGGTGATAAGCTTCGGCACAATGTTTTTCTGCATCAGCCATGTAAATTTCCGCCTGCGTAGCCTGCTCCAGCCAGCGCGCATTCCCCATGTGGTCAGGATGGTGGTGGGAAACAACAATCCGGGCTATCCCTCCACGCAACTCATCCTGGAGCAGTTCGTGCCAGATTGCTTGGCAATCAGCCGAACTGTAGCCGCAATCATAGAGTAACCAGGCATCGCCGTCGCGAAGAACATAAGCGTTGGAATGTCCCAAGCCAAAAGCCAGCGGCAACCGAAGCTGGAAGATACCCGGTAGCACTTCCAGCAAACGGCTTTTCCGATGAGATACCTTGAGGCGATCGCTCAAGAGGATTCTTCAATCAATTCCGGACGTAATGCCGGCGCCTCCCCATCAACATAAACAGGGAACAGGGCTTGATAAGCCCCTTTATCATCTTTGCGGACCAGCTGACGTGCTTGGTGATAAGGCGACTCCAAGGCTTCCTGCAAGTTCAGCACCGGCGTGAAACAGCAGTCCGCGGGAATAAATTTTTCCTCGCATTCGGCCAGCGTCATCCCCGCGAACAGGACATCGAGCTCTTTGATCATTTCTGTTTGAGGCGTTGGTTCCCATTGCCGCGCGATCAGGTCTTCGCGACCCGCCGCCTCGCAAAAGGCTTTCCAGAATTTAGGCTCGACAGAACCCAACATCACGTGTTTTTTATCTTTCGTTGCATAAATGCGGTAAAACGCGGCACCTCCGTTGAGCAGTTCCTTCTCCCGTTCGGGTGACTGGCCGGTTCCATTCAGCTCAGCAATGTACATGGTTTGCAGCGGCATCACCACATCGGCAAGAGCCACTTCGATTTCACAGCCTTCTCCCGTCCGATGGCGTGCCTGTAACGCTCCCAGAATAGATGTCACCGCCGTCAAAGAGCCGGTGCAGTCCGCAACGGGGGGATTAAAATAGTAGGGCTTCTCCGCCGCACCCGTTGCCCCTAAAACGCCTGCCAAGGACAGGTAATTAGCATCATGCCCGGCGGCATGACTTAGCGGTGTACCGCTTCCGTAACCCGGCAAAGAGCAGCAGATAAGCCCTGGGTTGATCTCACGCAGGCGTTTGAAACCAATTCCCAGCTTATCCATCACGCCCGGTCGAAATGACTCGACGAGGATATCCGCCGTTTTCACCAGTTCGATAAACGTTTCCACTTCTTCAGGTTGCGTAAAGTCCATCATTCGGGTGCGTTTTCCTGCCTGAATGGCATCAAAAAAGTCCGTCCGCCCATTGGCATTCTTGCGCCCAATCGAACGCGCTTCATCACCGGTGGGCGGCTCAATTTTGATCACTTCCGCCCCCATATCGGCAAGGTACAAGGTGGCCAATGGCCCCGGCAAATGACGGGTCAAGTCCAAGACACGTACACCGGACAAGAACTGATTGAGTTTAGACATGATGATAATGACTCCTGGTTTTTAAAAAACTCTCGCGCGCATCTGTGCGGCACAATCGATCGATTGTCACCACCTCCCTCCCGGCGCTTTCAACGCTGCATTCTAACGAATGCGATGCGATGCGTCTTTAATTTAGCTTCATGTATACTTGGCCAATACTTCCCCATTGAGTTTGCATAGATCATGAAATTATGTGGTTTTGACGCAGGTATTCACCACCCTTTTTTCCTCATCGCTGGCCCTTGCGTAATTGAATCAGAGGCTCTGGTCATCGACATTGCCGGGCAGTTAAAGGAAATGACCGAGCGCTTAGGCATCCCATTTATTTTCAAAGCCAGCTACGATAAAGCGAATCGTTCATCAACAGGCTCTTACCGCGGGCCAGGCCTGGAGAAGGGGCTGCACATTTTGGAAACGGTCCGCCACACGCTCGGCATTCCGGTACTCACCGATGTGCATGAAGATTCCCCCATCGACGAAATTGCGACCGTTGTGGATGTCATGCAAACACCGGCTTTTTTAGTCCGGCAAACCAACTTTATTCAGCGCGTCGCCCGCGCAGGCAAACCTGTCAATATCAAAAAGGGGCAGTTTCAAGCGCCTTGGGATATGCAAAACGTGGTCGATAAGTGCCAGGAAGTGGGGAATGATCAGATTATGCTCTGCGACCGGGGCACCAGTTTTGGGTATAACACCCTCGTCAGTGACATGCGGGGCCTTGCCTCAATGCGCATGACAGGGTGTCCAATCGTGTTCGATGCGACACACTCGGTACAGCAACCCGGCGGACAAGGCACCACGTCCGGCGGGCAGCGCGAACATGTTCCCGTACTGGCACGCGCCGCCATGGCGGCCGGTATCTCCGGACTCTTTATGGAAACACACCCCAAGCCAGAAGATGCATTGAGCGATGGGCCCAATATGTGGCCCTTGCACTTGATGCCTGCTTTGCTTTCGCTACTTCAACAAATTGACCAGACCGTAAAAAGCCAGACCTTTGGCGAGGATGAGCTGTGATGCCCTGGCACGACCGGCTTGTTCAAATTCAATTGCTCATTTTGGACGTTGACGGCGTGCTGACGGACGGTACGCTCCACTATTCAGCCGAGGGTGAGGCCACCAAGCTGTTTAATGTCAAAGATGGTTTGGGGATTCGCCTCTGTCAACATCACGGGATTGACGTTGCGATCATTACGGCACGTGACTCAGCGCCACTGGCCCGGCGCGTCCGTGACCTGGGCATCTCACACTTTTTCCCTGCCAGCGGTGACAAACTCGCGGTATTTAAGCAATTGCTGACAACACTCAACCTCTCACCCGAACATGTCGCCTACGCCGGTGATGACATGCTGGACCTGCCTGTCATGGAAAAATCGGGGCTATCCATCAGTGTTGCTGACGGCTATTCACTGGTCCAGGAACGCGCTGATTGGGTGACGAAAGCCGCCGGCGGGAAAGGAGCCGTGCGCGAAATCTGTGATGCTTTAGTCGCTGCCCGACTGCCACTTGAGCAAGCTTATGCCGAGCTCCTGGCATCAGATGCGGAACGGCACCGGCTCACGAAGGCATGAAGGGCAAGTGTGCCAGCACCCGATCAGGAACATCAGAAAACACACCATCCACACCCCAGGCGATCATCCGCGCAACATCGGCCAGTTCATTGACAGTAAACACATAAACTTTAAAGCCTGTCCCATGGGCCTGCTCCACAAATGACTCATTCACACAAGTCAGGCTGGGGTGCATGGAAAAAGCGGCATGCTCCTCAGCAAATACCAGTGCCTCATCCAAGTTGTTCTCACACAAGACGCCCAGTGGAATGGCCGGGTTCGCATTGTGGACGCGCCGCAGTTGGTCAAAATCAAAGGAGGAGATCAACAGAGCTTCGTAGGGCCAGTGATGTTGCTGCACACAGTCAGTGACAAGACTGGCCACAGCTTCAGCAGACTGATGATCTTTGATTTCAATATTCACACAGACTCGTTGGTTTACCAACGTGAGTACTTCACTCAGCAACGGGATACGCTCACCGTCCCCAGCATCCAGGGTACGTAACACAGACACGGGAAAGTCCGTAATCCACCCGACACCATTGGTGGTGCGATTCAGTGTTTTATCGTGAAAAACCAATAACTCATCATCCACCTGCTGCACATCCAGCTCAATACCATCCACGCCTTGTTGAATCGCCAAGTCAAAGGCGCGCAAAGTGTTTTCTGGTGCATAGCCACAGGCACCCCGGTGACCGAAGCACACAAACGGACGATGAAGGTAGGTTGGCACCTTGTGCTTAGGGCCGGTAGAAGTCAACAACACGTTCGCTGATAGCTGGTTCCGACTCATCAACGAGCGACGTCAGATTATCGAAGTCGAAGTGTCGACGATCCAGTAAATGAGAAGGCCGAATGTTTTGCATGCTGCCAAAGATCGTCTCAACCCGGCCTGGGTGGTTTTTGTCCCACTCTTGCAACATTTGCTTGATCGCTTGCCGCTGTAGATTTTCCTGAGAACCGCACAGGTTGCAAGGAATGATCGGGAAGGCCTTTTGTGTCGCATAATCGGCAATATCTTTCTCACGGCAATACGCGAGCGGACGGATGACTGTCTGTTTACCGCTATCACTGCGTAATTTGGGGGACATACCTTTGAGTGTTCCGCCGTGGAACATGTTCAAAAACAATGTTTCAATCATGTCATCCCGGTGATGTCCCAGTGCAATTTTTGTAATGCCATGCTGTTCGGCAAACGTGTACAAAATTCCCCGTCGCAGCCGGGAGCACAAACCGCAGGTTGTCTTACCTTCCGGTATGACGCGTTTGACGACACTGTAGGTATCCTGCTCGATAATATGAAAGGGCACCCCGGCGTCAGACAGGTAATCAGGCAGTACGTGTTCAGGAAAACCCGGTTGTTTTTGGTCCAAATTCACCGCGATTAACTCAAACGAAATGGGCGCCGAAACCTGAAGACTCCGCAAGATATCAAGCATGGTGTAAGAATCTTTGCCACCTGAAAGGCAAACCATGATCCTGTCATTTTCTTCAATCATTTTAAAATCGACAATGGCTTCGCCGACTTTTCTCCGCAGCTTTTTTCTTAATTTGTTAAAATCGTAACGTCGCTTTTGCGGATTTTGCTCGATATGTTGCATTGTAAAAGTCCGTCCAGAAATGTTTAGTTGCTCAACGTTTGAAAGTTTTGAATCCGGCTCATTCCTGACGTGGAAATTCACGTAGAATCGTTACAAGCCCTATTGCAAATGACCCTCAGCCAGCAGGATATTGTATGACACAAAAACGTCCCCCTCGCCGCCCTGTCCTTCTTATTATACTGGATGGAGTTGGCCATAATCCTTCCCATAAATACAATGCACTGGTAAAGGCCCATACACCTCACTTGGACAACCTTTACGATACCCAACCATTGACGCTGATTGAAGCCTCTGGGTCAGCAGTGGGCTTACCTCCAGGTCAAATGGGTAATTCTGAAGTCGGACATATGACGCTAGGCTGCGGCTCGATTTTGCGTCAAGACCTCGTCAAGATTAATGATGCCATTGACGACGGCAGCTTTTTCGACAATCCGGCGCTTCTCAACGCCATTCGCACAGCAAAAGCACAGTCAAGACCCATCCACCTCACAGGTCTTGTTTCAGATGGCGGCGTACACAGCCACATCCAGCACTTGCTGGCACTCATTCAGCTTTGTGAGCAAGAAGGCGCCAAGCCCATGGTGCATATGATTACCGATGGCCGTGACACAAGTCCGCAATGCGCCAAAGACTACCTACCGGCACTCGAAAGTGCGCTGCAAAAAGCAGGGGGGCAAATTGCCACCGTTTCTGGTCGATACTATGCCATGGATCGCGACCAGCGCTGGGACCGCGTTCAACTGGCTTGGAAAGCACTGACTCAAGGCAACGGAGAGCATGCCAGTAATGCCACTCAGGCGATCGACCAAGCCTATTCCGCTGAGCAGACTGATGAGTTTATCAAGCCTACGATGATTGAGGGAGCAACACTGATCGAAAGCGGTGACCAAATGATTTTCTTTAACTTCCGCAATGATCGTCCACGCGAATTGACCCAAGCTCTCGCTCTAACACCCTTTGACGGATTTGATCGCGGTGATTTCACACCCATCGCGGTCACCACAATGACAATGTATGCTGAAAGCTATAAACTCCCCATCGCGTTCGAAAAAGAAGCTCCTCAGACGACACTCGCCCAAATTATCAGTGACCATGGATTAAAACAGTTTCACTGCTCGGAAACCGAAAAATATCCGCATGTTACCTACTTTTTTAACGGTGGCCGCGAGGAACCCTATCCGGGCGAAGACCGCCAAATGATCGACTCCCCCAAAGTCGCAACTTACGACCTGCAACCTGAAATGAGTGCCATCCCTGTCGCAGATACCATCATCCAAGCAATGGAGTCTGGAGAATACGCGTTTATCGTCGTTAACTTCGCCAACGGTGATATGGTCGGCCATACCGGAAACTTGGAAGCGGCTATACAGGCCATGGAAGTCGTTGACATGCAGTGTGGTCGGTTGATCGAGTGCGCCCAAAAAACAGGGTATTCTCTGTTACTAACGGCGGACCACGGGAACTGCGACCAAATGCTCGACCCCTTTACCAAAGAACCGCATACCCAACACACCACTTTTCCCGTCGGCTGTTCAATTATCGATGAAACACCTTGGAAGCTGGCCAACGGTGGCGGCTTATCGTCTGTCTCACCCACTATTCTCCAGCTAATGGGGCTGGAACAGCCGTCTGAAATGCACGGTAAGTCCCTGCTGCTTGAGCCGATAAACCTCTAACGTCCCTTCCCGATATTCGCCCCTCTCATTCTAACAGGAGGGGCATTTACCCCTGATGACCAGCTATTGTGCTTAGACAAAAAATGGTCTCACCATTAACCCTTTCTATAAAGACCACACAATCTGTAATAAAAATGCAACAAAACTATTGTACCCGTGACCTGCTAACTCCCAAGGGTTCACAAATCGGGGTAATATTTGTGCAAAAAACCAACACCGAACCTTTTTACAACAAGTGATGTTGCAAAAAGGTTGCGTTTTTAAATCCTGGTGGTACCATTGGTCATAGTTATGCAAAGTTAACTGACCCCCTAAACAACCAAAGGAAAGAGCAATGACCTTAAAAAAATCTGCGATTGCCCTTGCTGTAGCAAGCGCTTGCATGCTTCCTCTGACTTCTAATGCCGGCGAACTCAAAGTTTCAGGTATCGTTGAAGCTGAAATCACTAAAACTGATTCAGACGATGAAACCCAAGAAACTGATCTGGCTGTTGAGCTGGGTGATGTTCGCGTGCAATTCAAGTATGTTGAGCCAGTCAAAGTGGGTGAGGCCTATGCCGTTTACCGCGTTGACGCTGACGGCCCAAGCAACACTATTACAACATCTGACAGTGTCACTGTTGGTCTGAAAGGCACTTTTGGTGACGTTAGCTTGGGTGAAGCGGCTATTCCGATCGAAGAAGTTGCTGAGCTGGCAAACGACATCGTTGACATTGAAATCGGTGACTACGACCAGTCTCTTGGCTACAACAACACTTTTGGCCCCGTGAGCGTATTCGCCGCTTTTGCTCCTGAAGGCAGCGGTGACCTTTTTGGCTTCGGTGCACAATACTCAGCAGGTGGGTTAACCATCGGTGCGGGTATTGAATCACTCAATGAAAATATCCCAGCGGGACAGGCTGAAGAGACTGTTACTGCCGTTGCCGGTAAATTCGCAAACAACATGTTCTCTGTAGCCGCTCACCACGCTATGTACGACGAAGCTGACTCAAGCCTCAGTTCTGTTCAAGGTAAGTACTTCAGCGGCGATTGGACGTTTGCTTTGACATACACCACTGTTGAAGATACGGCTGACTATGTACGCCCTGAAGCCACTTATGCACTGGGTGAAATGACTTATGTCAACTTCCGTTTGACTAGCATGTCACCTGAAGTTGGTGAAGATACGCTGACATACCGCGTATTGCTTGGCGTTGAATTCTAATTTAACGCTGCGTTATATTAGATAATTCGCCCAAAAGGCAAAGCCGCGCGTTATCGTTGTACGTGCGGCTTTTTTGTGCTCAAAATTCAGTACCCCCCATGACCTGCTCGCTTAACGACTAAATACAGCCTCCCCCTCACAGATACACTCTGCCTGAAAGAAAATTCCACTTGCTCGGAAGTTACCATGCGGTAGAAATATTTTTCTACAGGTACCAAATAATAACTAATAGGTAACTGATTAGTTAATTTTAGTTAACCACATTGAATTGCTGACGGTTAAAGGATTTAATATACGGTTTTAAGATTGAATGAGGCACTGCCCATGGAATTTGAGTTCACAGAAGAGCAAAGCATCGTCCAACGTGAAGTACGTAAATTCATTGAGTCCGAACTCACCGAGGAAGACCGACAGCACGGGGATTCCCAAATGACCCCAGAGTTAGCCAAAGATCTTCTAAAACGGCTGATCCCTTGGGGTTATGTAGGACCCGACCAACCCACAGATCCGATTATCGAAGGCATTTTGTTTGAAGAAATGGGCCGTGTATTTCCCAGTCTGGCCGGCCTTGCCTTTATCGCAAATGGTGCTGCGCGCTACGTTGCCCAAGGCGCTCACCCCGACGTGAAAACGCGACTAGCCGAAGACCTCTTAATGTGCGAGCGTATCGGTTGCATGGGAATCAGCGAACCCAATGTCGGTTCAGATCCGACCGGCGTTGAGTGCCGAGCCGAACTGAAAGGAGACCGTTACATCATAAATGGCAACAAAATCTGGATCAGTAATGGCCATATTGCCGATGTCGCTATCGTGATTTGTCAAACAGACAAATCAAAAGGGCCATTGGGCTTTCAAGCCATCCTGGTGGACCGCAAGGAAACACCTTTCGAAAGCCGGGATATCGAGACCGTCGGCTTAGCAGCCTTTCCGAACTCAGAATTGAGCTTCAATGATTTAGAAGTACCTGCTATTAACCGCCTAGGAGGGTGGGATACCAATAACCAGGAAAGCCTCCTGCTCAAAAAGAAAGAAAGCACCAAAGGCAACCCCTTTAACTTTAATTCAGCACGCGTTATGTGTGCTTCAATTTCCTGTGGAATCGCCTCGAAAGCGCTGGAAGAAGCCATTGAATATGCCAAAGTCAGAAAGCAGTTTGGCAAGGAAATCGGACGCTTCCAACTCGTTCAGGCCCTGCTTGCCGATATGGCGATGGACCTCGAAGCGGCTCGACTTCTGACATTCCGTGCACGCCAAAAAATGAGCCGGGGCCATGCGGATAAAGAAGTCTCAATCGCTAAAGCATTCGCAACCGAAATGGGCGTACGCGTCACGAATAAAGCAATGGAAGTGATGGGCGCTCTTGGCCTTACCCGAGAAGCGGGTATGGAAAAACGAATGCGCGACGCACGTATGTGGGTTGTTCCAGATGGCACTTCGCAAATTCAACGATTGATCATTGGCAAGGAACTGACCGGGTTCACAGCAACGCGCGGCTAAACTGAAAAAACCTTCAACACAGGCTCCAGAGCTAGCTTGGGCCATGCCATTTAATACCCAAGCTAGATTTAAGTATTAAATTTTTATTAATTTTTTCATGGTAGACACAATAACCCAAGTATCAATCCAAGAAAAAATGCGCCCCAACCACTGTTTTGGGTGCGGATTGGATAACCCCCACGGTTTACACATCAAAAGTTACTGGGAAGGTGAGGAGGTTATTGGCACCTGGACACCCAAAGATTATATGACAGGGCCACCCAACTTCTTATACGGAGGCACTTCTGCCAGCTTGATTGACTGCCATTCAGTCAACGCAGCGCTGGCTTACCTCAACAAAGAACTGGGGTTTGAAGAAGCATTCAGCCCGGCGCTATTCATGGTCACAGGCTCTCTGACGATCAAATACCTAAAACCTGTCCCGCTAAAACCTGTTGATTTGCGCTCCACCGTTAAAAAAGTAGACGGGCGAAAGTATACAGTGGAAACGACCATTTCCTGTGACAGCGTTATATGCGTTATAGGAGAAGTGATTGCCATTCGTATTGACGCCGATCGATTCGGCAAGACATAGCGGCTGCCATCGTAACATCACAGAAGCAGCCACAGCTACTTAATCCTCATAGTAAATTCAAAGTGTTCAGGGAAAGCAAGGGAGCCGTGTGTTTAGGTTGCCGCGCCTCCCCACACTCTTCTAGCCGGGCAACTGCAAGACCGCTTTGGCCAGAATATTCCGCTGAACTTCGTTGGTACCGCCATAAATGGTAGATGGCCGTGAGATAAAGTATTGATTGGCGGGATGCAATGTTGACCCCTGGCTTAAAACCAGCATCTCATCCACACAGCCGTGCTCACCAGCGTACTCAACCAGCATATCTGTGACGCGTTGAAACGCCTCTGTAATCCAAATTTTTAACAACGAGACCTCGGGACCAAGCTCTTCACCTCGGCGCAGAACATCCGCAAAGCGTACAAATGCGGCATTCAAGTCATCAACGTCCATTTTAATTTCGGTGTAACGGGACGTAAATACCGGGTCCGCAAACAGGCCTTTATCTTCAGCCAGATTTTTTAAAAGACTGAGCGGGTATTTTGCAATTTTAGGGCTGCCGAGTGTAATCCGCTCAGAGCCTAATAAAGATTTGGCCATAGACCAGCCTTTATTAATCGCTCCGACCATACTGTCTTGAGGCACGCGTACATTGTCAAAAAATACTTCACAAAACTCTGAATGGCCGGAAATATTCGTAATGCGTTTGACCGTAATGCCCGGTGATTTCATATCCACCAGCAGGAAGCTGATGCCCTCCTGCTTTTTCGCATCTTTATCTGTGCGAACTAACAGGAAAATCATGTCCGCTTCGTGCGCAAACGACGTCCATATTTTTTGCCCATTCACAACAAAATGATCGCCGTCCAAAACCGCTGAAGTACGTAAATTCGCCAGATCAGAACCGGCACCGGGCTCTGAATAACCTTGTGCCCAGATCGTCTTACCACTCATAATATCGGGGAGGTAGGACTTTTTCTGTTCCTCGCTTCCATAACGGATTAACAGCGGGCCCAACATGGTGATTCCCGCATTTGGCGCAATATTGACACCGGCCTTATCCATCTCATCCTGGAAAATAATCTGTTCATAAGGGTTGAGCCCCATGCCGCCATACTCTTTAGGCCAGCTCGGCGCCCCCCAGCCTTTTTCATGCAGCATACGCTGCCAAGACTCTGTTTTTCTCAGGCTTAACCGGTAAGAAGGAAACCGCCACTCCTCCGGGAAATGCTTGTGAATAAACTGCCTGACTTCAAGTCGAAATGCCTGTTCATCCATTGTGATACCTCCACCCTGTGAACGATGGACTGATGTTGATCCCAGCCCATCATCCTGAATTACAAAGTTGCTTCGCTACCCAGCAAAGCCGTCACCTGGCTTGAGAACCGCCCACCATTACCATGGGATAACGCAATTTCAGCCCCATCAATCTGGCGCTCTGCGCATTGCCCACGAAGTTGCCGAACTGCTTCAACAATCGTAAACATACCGTACATGCCCGGGTGGCAACAGGACAGCCCTCCACCATTCGTATTAACCGGTGTACTCCCGCCAGGGCCAATGTGACCATCGGCAACAAAAGGACCGCCTTCACCTTTTTGACAAAAACCCAAGTCTTCCAAAAACATAATGGTGTTGATTGTAAAAGCATCGTAGAGTTCCAGGACATCCACATCGGAAGGCTTAAGGCCGGCCATCTCAAATGCGCGCGGACCAGACTCAGCCGCAGCAGACACGGTGTAATCCGGCATTGCCGAAATATTCCGGTGCCAATGCGCCATGCCCACGCCTAAAACATAAGCCGGCTTTTGTGGAAAATCTTTGGCACGATCTGCTGAAACCATGACGATCGCGCCTCCACCATCGGTCACCAGGCAGCAGTCCCGCACAGTTAATGGATCGCTGACCATCCGAGCATTCAACACATCTTCAATGCTGAGTTCGTCACGCATAAATGCTTCGGGATTCATGCGAGCCCATTTCCGTGCATCCACCGCTACCTGCGCGAGGTGTTCTCTGGTTGTCCCAAACTCATACATGTGCCGCGCAGCGACCATTGCATAACTGGAGGGAGGCTGTTTTGGCTCGTAAGGCGCCTCGTAGAAGTCTGGCTCAGGCAGCCCCACCAGCTTACCCGCTGCTGACCGCTGATTGCTGCCGTACACGATCAATGCGGTTTCGCAAAGACCATTTTGAATCGCCATCGCAGCCGTGAGCATGTGGCCAACAAAAGACGAACCACCAATCTGATTACTGTCTGAAAACTTGGGCTTAATCCCTAAGTATTCACCAATGGACAATGTCGCCAGCGAATACACCGTCGAGCAGGAAAACAAACCGTCTACATCGGTGGTCTTCAAACCGGCATCGGCCAAAGCTTGGTGCGCAGCAGACACAATGATATCCATCTCTGTATGCCCTGGGCAGGCTCCCAAGCCTGCTGTCGACGCGCCTACAATGGCCGTTGCTCCTCTCAATGGATGGTTCATTGCGGACCTCCTGACGGCTCAAAAATAACCTGCTTGGTTTCACCCTGATCAACAAGCCTGGCCGTCACACGCAGACCAATTGTTACGTCAGTGGGCGGCAGCCCTTCCACGCGGCTCATCATTCGTACACCTTCATCCAGCTCAATCATCGCGACGTTGATGTCACCTCCGCGTTCGGGTTTGCGGCGGACAACCGTGGTTGAATAAACGGCACCCTGCCCACTGGGTGACACCCAGGCAATTTCATTGGAGCCGCAATGGGGACAAACGAGCCGGGGATAAAAAATGTGTTTGCTGCAGGTCGCACATTGCTGAATTTGAAATGTGCCTGCATTCAAGGCTTCTCGGTAAACCTGGTCTGGCCCCGGTTCAGCCAGCATGGCTTGGGCATCTTTGGACATCGACCCTTCCTCC
>DJFX01000047.1:251712-265363 GCA_002432635.1 Halothiobacillaceae bacterium UBA5861
AGCATGGCTTGGGCATTTTTGGACATCGACCCTTCCTCCAATTAATGTTACAAAAATTATTTTTTTATCATTGTAAAAAAAGAGAACCAGAAAATACTACTCCTGAGTGAAAATTTTTTTACTCTAGGCAAATATAGGCGGATTTGTTACCCGAAAAAGACACCACTAACTTTAAATACGGCTCGAAATATAGCTTCCCATGTTTTTCATAAAATTGATGTACAACTCATCAAAGTCATCAACAACGGACTTTTTCACCGCCGGCATCGCCAGCAGTGTTTGCCCCCACTGATCAAAATTAGGTGCCGTGGCAGGATCAAAATAATTTAACCGCTCATTCATCAGCACCATCCGGGTAAAAATCGGCGCAGCTGCCGTATCCGCCAATGAAAAGTCTTGGCCATTAAAATAAGGCCCTGCGCCCAACTGGGACTCCAGCCGTTGAATTTGGCTCAACATGTCACTCTTTTTTGCTTCAAAAGCTTCTTCTGTTTCCGCATTCACCATTTGAAACTGAGTCATCAACATGGTTGAAAAGTATTCAATCCAGGCACGATTCTGCGCACGTAATAAAGGATCAGTCGGGTGTAGTGGGGACCCAGTTGTTTCATCGATGTATTCATTGATCACAGCAGACTCAAATAAAACGACGCCGTTGACTTTCAGGACCGGCACTTTGCCCAGTGGAGAGATTTCCTGGAACCATTCAGGCGGGTTATGAAGATCAATGTAAGTAATATCAAAGGGAACTTCCTTATATAACAGCGTGATCACAGAGCGTTGAACATAAGGGCATAGCTTGAAGCTGATAAGTTCTAAGGACATAAATTCGCTCCTATCTATTGATTAGGGATGTAAGAAAACATAACAATACGATCATGGTGACACCAACTACCGCGTTAAACGCACTCCGTATAGACAAATGGCTCTGGGCCGCCCGTTTTTTCAAGACACGCTCGCTGGCAGCAGAGGCAGTGAGCGGAGGAAAAGTACACCTCAACGGAACACGGATTAAGCCAGCAAAAAGTATAAAAGCTGGTGATGTACTGGAAATCCTCCGTGGATACGATAAGTATACCGTGACAGTGTTACAGCTCAACAGCAAACGCGGCCCTGCCAAAGAGGCCATCACAATGTACCAGGAAACCGCCGAAAGTATGGCACGACGAGAAGAAGCCGCACTGATGCGAAAAGCTGCTCGTCCCTCACCTCATACCCCGGGAAAACCCTCTAAAAAGTCCCGACGACAAATCACACGTTTCATCCGCAAGGACAACTTTTAACAAAATATGCTAAGGTCGAAACCTAACACGGCACCACAATAACAATACTTTTTTGAGGAGGTAAAGGGTGATTCCAGCAGAGATCATGGAACAGTTCAAACCGGGGTTAGTCACATCATTGAGCCCACTGATCAGGCGGATTACAGCACCCAATGCCAGTCCTATGACAGGACCGGGGACCAACACCTATCTGGTTGGCCACAAAGAAGTTGCCGTGATTGATCCCGGCATGGATGACCCCGAGCATATCCAGACTATTGTCGAGGCCTGCGATGGGAACTTAAAGTGGATCTTGGTAACCCATACGCACCCCGACCACTCGCCAGGCTCCCAGTCACTGCAAGCACTGACAGGCGCACCCATTTATGCCCATCGCCTGGAACTCCAAACAGTCCGGGACGAAAACTTTCGCTGCGACCATTACCTGGACGAAGGTGACCAAATTCACTGCGACGAATTCACATTAACCTGTTTACACACTCCTGGGCACGCCCTTAATCACTTATGTTACTTCCTTGAAGAGGAAAAACTGCTGTTAGCCGGAGATATGGTCATGGATGGCGCGACTGTAGTCATTATGCCACCAGACGGTGGCATGACAGACTATCTGACACAAATTAAGCGCCTGAAAGAAATGAACATTGAAGCACTCGCTCCGGCCCATGGGCGAATCATGCGCCCCTCGAAAACCATACTTCAGGAGATCCTGGACCACCGACAAGCGCGTGAAAATATGGTGCTCGACGCGCTCAAGCAAATCAATAAGCCCACCACTATCCCGGATATTGTTGAAATTGTGTATCAGGATGTGCCCAAGCATTTGCATAAAATGGCCGGGAACACTGTCTATGCGATCCTCTTAAAACTGAAAGACGACAATACCGTCTCAGGTGAAGAAAAAGAAGGAATTTGGACACTGATACACTCATCCGAGCGTCACAGCGACAAAAATGATTGACGACCATCCGGCTTACCGATAGAGTCGACGCAAAACGGGACTCAGCCCCTCCTACACGCACTCAATAACACGTGAGCTCACTCGCACAACCAGACACCGCAGTAAAACCTAACCAGCCCTTTCTTACCGTCGGTTGGCGTGAGTGGGTCTCCCTGCCCGACATCGGTTTAACGCGCATCAAAGCAAAAATAGACACAGGGGCCAAAACCTCTTGCCTGCATGCTTTTTCCATCGAACCTTTTAAAAAAAATGGCACAACCTGGGTACGCTTTGGCATGCACCCACACCAAGGGGACCTGGAGACTAAAGTCTACTGTGAAGCAGAAGTTCTCGATCAGCGCCAGGTCACAGACTCCGGCGGGCATCGAGAATTGCGCTTCGTCATCAGCACAGACCTGGCCTTTGCGCACCACCGCTGGCCAATTGAAATGACGCTCACCAACCGGGACACCATGCGCTTTCGAATGCTTTTAGGGCGAACTGCCATGAAGGGCCGTATCATTGTCAACCCAGCGGCCTCCTACTTGCTCGGCAAATAAAACACTTTCAGCCGACGGGTAGCAGGCATGTCACTGGCTACCAGCCCGGCTTCACTGGTATGCTTCCGATTGACAGCGTAGCTTTACCCACCACATAAACAACCACAGCACAAAAAAGAGAAACCGTCGTCCAATGAAAATTGCAATCCTCTCTCGCAACAAAAGCCTTTATTCCACAAAACGACTGGTTGAAGCCTGTAACAAGCGTGGCCACGAGCCTGTAGTCCTTGATGTACTGCGGTGTTACATGGATATCGCTCCAAGCAAACCAGAAGTACACTGGAAAGGAGACTATCTGCCCTCCTTTGACGCCGTCATACCTAGAATAGGTGCGTCAGTCACTTTCTACGGTACTGCTGTACTTCGGCAATTTGAAATGATGGGGTCATTTCCATTGAATGAATCGGTTGCCATCACGCGCTCCCGAGACAAGCTGCGCTCGTTGCAATTACTGGCTCGCAAAGGTGTGGGGCTGCCGAATACTGGCTACGCCCACGACCCGGATGACATTAAAGACCTCATCAAAATGGTCGGCGGCGCCCCACTGGTCATTAAATTGCTGGAAGGCACTCAGGGCATTGGTGTCGTGCTGGCAGAAACCGCCAAAGCCGCAGAAAGCGTGATTGAAGCCTTCATGGGATTGAAAGCTAACATCATGGTTCAAGAGTACATCAAAGAGGCCGGTGGCGCCGATATTCGCTGTTTGGTTATCGGTGACAAGGTCGTCGCGGCGATGAAACGGCAGGCGTTGCCGGGCGAGTTTCGCTCCAATTTGCACCGGGGTGGCTCGGCTTCAGTCGTTAGAATCACCCCTGAAGAGCGGGCCACCGCCGTAAAAGCCGCACGGATCATGGGGCTCAATGTGGCCGGGGTTGACCTGTTGCGCTCAGATCGCGGGCCACTGGTCATGGAAGTCAACTCCTCACCCGGGCTTGAGGGCATCGAAGCGGCGACAGGCAAAGACATTGCCAGCCTGATTATCCAGTTTATTGAAAAATACGCCAAACCGAACCAAACCCGCACGCGGGGCAAGGGATAAACCCATGTCTACCGAGCCCTTTTGCATCAATGGCCACAATATCAGACCGGGCACCCGTACAACAATTGATCTGCCTGCTGGCCGCCTTTACACCCACGCACCTATGTCTATCCCTGTCCACGTAATCAGAGGTAAGCGGGATGGTCCACGGCTTTTTGTCAGCGCAGCTATTCACGGCGACGAAATCAACGGCGTTGAAATTATTCGCCGCCTTTTGAAACTGTCTGCTCTACGCCAGTTGCGTGGGACAGTGCTTGCTGTGCCGATCGTCAATGTCCATGGTTTTATCAACCACTCGCGTTATCTGCCTGATCGCCGGGATCTGAACCGCTCGTTCCCGGGCAGCGAAAAAGGCTCTCTCGCGGCTCGTATTGCTCACCTGTTCATGGAAGAAATCGTTACTAAAAGTACGCACGGCATCGATCTGCATACCGGTGCCATACACCGCAGCAATCTACCGCAAATCCGCGCGAATCTGGAAAATAAGGAAACGGAGAACCTGGCACACGCTTTTAATGTGCCGGTAATTATTTCATCAAACCTGCGTGATGGCTCACTGCGTGAAGCGGCGGCTGAGGCAGGTATTCCAATGCTGTTGTACGAAAGCGGCGAAGCGCTACGCTTTAACGAAGTGTCGATCAGAGCAGGAGTAAAAGGCATCACCAATGTCATGCGTGAGCTGGGGATGCTGCCAAAAAGGCGTACCGAGAAAAAAGTGACGGTTGAACCCGTTGTCGCCCGGTCCACAGCCTGGATACGTGCTGGCGACAGCGGTATTTTGCGGGCGATGGTGCCGCTGGGCGGGCGAGTCAAGAAAGGCGCCCTGCTCGGCATTGTAGCCGATCCCTTCGGTGAACGGGAATTGCAAGTCACTGCACCTTTCAGCGGTATTGTTATCGGTAGAACAAACCTACCACTGGTTAATGAGGGGGATGCGCTTTACCACGTCGCCCGCTTTAGTGATATTGATGAGGTGGAAGCAAAAGTGGACGAGTTTCATGAGGAGCACGCTCCTGAACCTGTTGCACGTCCCACGCCAGAAGGCCCTATCATTTAGTGACCTCTCCCCAAACCCAACCACAACAGTAGGCGCAAACCTGCCACTCACTTGGAAACACACCCGCTGGAATGAGCTATATCCTCAGATTTCCTGCGCGTAGGATCAGCGGGTTCTCCAACACCACGCCTGCGTCGTTGTAATCGTAGGCAATACGCTGACGCATGCCACTTTCTTCCAGGATCAAACTTGGAAAGCCTTCAGCCCCTAAGGCCGCTGCCTGCTGGATCTCATTAACTAACGCACGCTGTGTCTCTGGGCAATGAAGCCGCTGCGCAAATTCACTCTCATCCAAGCCTATTTGAACAGCCAGTTTGATCAATGTATTGTCATCCGAAGGGTTTTCCGCATTTAAATAGTAGGCTTTCTGGATCGTCTCAATCATTGCTTCTTCCAGCCCTGCATCAAGCTGTCTGGCAGCGATCACTGCCCGGCAAGCAGGCCAAGTCGAGCGTCTTGGTTCACACAGGCGCCAGAAGTCAAAATTGAATTGAGTACCGGGCACAACCTGCATGATTTTTACCCATGTTTGCTGCAGAAAGTGCTGCAGTTCGTCAGGCATTTTGTCATGATTATCCGCAGCCAAGCCACCCAACAGCCGCTGTGTAAGAATGGAGTCAGGCAAGCTGGATTTGATCTTTGCCCAAGTAGGTTTGAAAGCCCAACACCAGCTGCACATCGGGTCATGGACGTAATAAAGTGTTGCTGACATTACAAGCCGCCTATTCTGAACGCAGCATCCAGGCGAATAATTTCACCGTTCAGCATGGGGTTCTCGATAATGTCCCGAGCAAGCCGGGCATATTCCTCCGGCCGACCAAACCGGTGTGGAAACGGGACACCTGCAATCATTTTATCGACTTCGCTTTGGCGCAGTGCGCCGACCATGGGGGTTTCAAACAAGCCTGGCGCAATCGCAACCACACGAATGCCATAGCGGCTAAACTCTCTTGCCAGGGGCAAAGTCATACCTGCAATGCCGGCTTTTGCCGCCGCATAAGACACCGCTCCAATTTGCCCTTCTATCCCCGAAATAGACGATGTATTGACAAAAACGCCTCGCTGCCCCTGCTCATCAGGCATGCGCTTAATCATTTGCTCTGCCGCCAACCGAATAACGTTGAAGGTGCCGTTAAGATGTGTATCGATGACTTTTTTATGGTTGGCAAAAGGCAGGGCTTTTCCGCCACTGATCACTTTTTCGGATTGACCAATTCCCGCGCAGTTAACCACAATTGACGGGCTTTCATGCCACTCTGCAAGCGCGACAAGTGCCGATTCCACCGCCTTTTCGTCGGTAACATCACAGGCCAATGCCAGCCCGCCAATATCTTTTGCGACACCCTCTGCACGAGTGATATCCCTGTCCAGCACGCCCACTTTTGCCCCCTCTGTTGCCAAGCGTCGTGCCGTGGCTTCTCCCAGACCCGAGGCAGCCCCCGTGACCATTGCCACTTTATTGTTTATTTGCATAACCTCACCCTCTTTTTATACGGTGTTTTATATTCGATCTTTCTCGGATGCGCTCACTCAAATATTGTGAACAAAATCCAGCATTCGACTATACTCCCCACATTTTTTAAACCATAGCGCCAGGAGTGACATTAAGATGCACCTCGACCCGATTATGCCTTATTTAGTTGGATCGATTCTGGCTGTCTTAATACTCGGCCTATGTCTACGAGCAATTCGGCAACCTTATGTCATAGGCTATTTGATTGCGGGCGTTTTACTCGGACCCCATGGACTGGCACTTGTTGAGGATGAAGCCTTATTAGCGCGTTTAGGTTCGGTTGGCGTTGTACTGCTGTTATTTTTTATCGGTATGGAAGTTTCGCCTAACCAGCTGATTGAGCGCTGGAAAGTTGCCATTATTGGCACATTTCTGCAGATCTTCATTAGTGTGGGCTGCGTCTGGCCAATGGGTGTTTACTTTGACTGGTCAGTTGAACGCATTGTGCTCATCGGGTTTGTGATCAGCCTGAGCAGTACTGCTGTCGTGATGAAACTGCTGCAAGATTGGAACGAGTTTGATTCGAAGGCAGGCCAAAATGTATTGGTAATCCTCTTGGCACAGGATTTAGCAGTGATTCCCATGCTGATTACGCTCGCTATGCTCGGTGGCGCCGAGCAGGATACCGGGAATATCTGGCTGCAACTTGCCGGCGCCGTTCTGATGATTGCATTAGTGGCTTACATTGCAGTCAAAAAGACACTCCACCTTCCACTAAGCCGGCTTCTCCGTAATGACCATGAAATACAGATATTTGCCGCGTTGTCTATTTGCCTGGGCTTGTCATTGCTCACCGGTCTTATTGGCCTCTCCACAGCGTTAGGAGCCTTTGTTGCGGGGATGATCATCGGCGCAGCCAAAGAAACACAATGGGTTCACCACAGCCTGGAATCCTTCCGGGTAATTTTTGTTGCATTATTTTTTGTGTCTATTGGCTTACTGGTCGACCTTGAATTTATCGCCGAATACTGGGGGCAAATTGCATTGCTCGTGATATTGGTTATTCTAACGAATACTTTCATTAACGGCGTTATCCTGAAATTACTGGGTGAAAGCTGGCGAGATAGCCTTTACGCGGGCACCTTGCTGTCCCAAATTGGAGAGTTCAGCTTTGTCTTAGCGGCGGTTGGCATTCAAGCTCATATCATTTCTGATTACGGCTATCAGCTAACTGTGGCTGTCATCTCAATTACATTACTGATGAGCCCACCATGGATTATGTTCATCAAATATATCATCAAGAGGCCGCCACACTCACCCTCTCAAGCCCTTTAGAAATAATTGTTCCGTTTTGAGAGATACAGCAGGCCGGTTGATTCAGACAACCCGGCTGCTTTTTAATCTTCGGTGGGCTGATCCGCCTGATCGAACAAAGATCGGCTTATCAGCCAGTAGATAACCCCTAAACTCAGTGCCATGGCTGCGTAAGCCGCCATAATAGCGGCATCGTATTCTTTGGGGTCAAGCACTAAAAACTTCCTTGCCAGGGCAAGAATGGCGATTAAAACGACGATCCTGACTTGGATCAGCAAGCTCTTTCTCTCCAATATGGCATTTAATGAGTTGCGGAACTCAAACGCGATTAATAACGTCAGCAACATGCCAAAAGTTGTCTGAAATGCCGTGAAGTCAATATGATTTGTTAACTGTTGTTGAAACAGCTGAAAAACATTGCTTGTCAGGCGAATCACAGCCACCAGGATCACAATAGCCAAAATACCACTGACAAAAACAGTGACTAAATAATCAAAACGGTCAAACCAGTCTAGCTCGGGCCATACTGACTTTAATTGCTGAATACCTTTTTTGGACGATTGCTTCACCTCATCGTTTTTCAAACCCACCACCTCTCAGTAGAATAGCCCAGTGTTCTTGTAACATGGATGCGTCCTATAATGCATCACTATCCGTGACCAATGACACGTGTTAAAACGTAACCCACGCTGGACCACAGAAGCAACAATATTGTTCCTTTATTCAAGGGCCATGAATGAACCAGACAACACTATTCTTTAACGCCTCGCCCAATAACAAGCAACAGAAATCTGCGCGGCTCAGATACATAGGGTTTCAGTGCCTCATAGTGTTTATTTTATTATCACTCAATGGCCTGCATGCAGATGAAGCGCAGAACCCACGCACGGCCCTCCACGGGACATTTGAGAACAAGCCGGCGAACCTGCAGCAATTACAAACAGAATTATCCGAGCGCATACGCTCATTAGAGCAAATTGAATCGCCCTCAGCTCAGAAAAAAGATGAGCTATCCTGGTTGCGGAAAGCCAACGACTACGTACAGCAAACACTCATATCTATCGACCGAACACAGTCACACGTCCGAGCATTGCAACAAGCACCACTCGCGTTGAAAACCGTCCAGGAACAGCTCTCAACACCAATCCCCGAATCGATCAAGCTTGATAAAAATTTACCCTTGGAAACTGTCGAATCCCAGCTGGAAACGGCAAAGAGTGAGCTTGATAACGCTCAAAGACGCCGTGAAACACTCGACGCTGAAGCCACACAACGGCTCGAAAGACAGCAAAGCATCATAAAAGAACTCTCTACGGCACAATATCGCCTGAATGAACTCAATCAAATACTCATTACACCACCCGCCAACCGTGTGAGCGGGGGCAATGGTGCCAGGCAGGAAGCTTTAGCTGCTGAACAAACTTACCTCCGGCAGTACATTGAGGAGCTGCAACAAGAAAACCAAAGTTATGACGCCCGGCGCGAACTCTTACGCGCTCGACGTCAACTGGCGGAAAAACAAGTGCTGGCCGCTGAAAAACAGGTCACTGCGTTGGAGCGCGCTGTCAGCCAGCTCCGTACTGAAGCAGCCGCCCAGGTGGTGCAAGCCGCTGATGCATCAATTGTCGCCAGTGCCAATGCCCACCCTCTTATTCGTATCGTCACGGATGAAAACCGTCAGCTTGCCTCTGAGCTTGCTCATGTTCTTGCCCTCACAACACGCGTCGCTCAAGATCAAAATACTGTCAGCGACCTACTGAGTGTGACTCGCCGACAATTCGACAGTATCCAAGAAAAAGTGACTCAAATCGGTTTAACTGATGCCATCGGCTTAAAGTTAAGAAATGACCGGAACCAGCTGCCTGATATTGCTTATTATCGAACCCAGCTCAAAGCACATCGCGAGGCAATGAATCACATCCAACTGAAGCGCCTGGAACTCGAGGACCGCTTAGTGGAGTTAGTGGACATAGAACGGGAGGCCCGCCGACTGGTTGATGCGGCACAAGTACAAGTGACAGAAGTCGAACAACAGGAGCTCCTCTCATCACTGCAAACCTTATTGGAAGAGCAAAAAACACGCTACTTACCTGAACTGATCAAAGCCTACGATACGTACTTTAACCAGCATCTTTTTCCGCTCATGGAAAAAGAACAATTGTTAATTGAGGTTGTGAGAGACTACAAGAAGCTGATTGACAGTCACATCCTGTGGATACAAAGCGCCTCCCTGCTGAACCTCAACGATATAAAGCAGCTAACAAACTCTGTTCAGTGGTTGTTGAGCGTATCAGCCTTATCTAAACTGGCCGTGCAACTGGGAAAAGACCTCCTCCAAAACCCGACAACCATCATTCCACCGCTACTCTTAATTACTCTCTTACTCATTACACGAAGACGATTGAAAAGGAAGCAGTTGTCTTTGAGTCGCTCAGCCGGGTCACTACATACTGCGACATTAACGAACATCTTGTTATCAATCGTGTTAACACTGTTAAGTGTGATCCCCTGGCCATTGCTCATGTATCTGATTGCCTGGCGCACCGGTGAAATACACACAGGTTCTGCCCATTCCTCAGCCATTGCAGCGGGGTTGATGTCCGCAGCCTGGGTCTTATTTTTTGGGTTATTAGTGCGCCGCTTTACTGCAAAAAGTGGCTTATATGAGACACACTTCGATTGGTCAAAAGCGGACCTTTTGCTGATCCGGCAACAGTGGCGCTGGTACTTTCCTCTGGCCACCGTACTCGTATTCGTTTTAGCCTCGACATTGAGTCAGTCCACAAAAGCACATCAAGACTCCTTGGGGCGCATCGCATTCCTTGCCTTTATGTTCTGTACAGCATGGCTGGTTTACCGCCTGACACGCCCAACAACAGGGTTACTTAAAAACGTGATTGAACGCGAGCCAGGCAGTTGGGTTGCGCGCCTGTCGGGTATCTGGTTTCCTGCATTAGTGGCAACACCACTTGCACTGGCTTTGGCGGCACTTTTGGGCTACCAATACACGGCTGTGCAAATTGGCTTACACTTGGCGTTTTCTACCGGCCTGATCTTTGTGATTGCCCTCATTAAATCACTGCTTATCAGAGGGCTCCGCATTGCCCAGTACCAACTGTCACTGCAAGCAGCCGAAGCTTCTGCCCCTTCATCACCTTCACAAAATAAAACATTTGACGAGACGCCTTCCTCTGGCGAGCTTGTCCATGCAGAAGATGACAAAGAACCCAAACTTGATGCTGCCGCCATTAATGCGCAAACGATGCGGCTACTCAACAGTGTCTATTGGATCGCGATTATTGTTGGCCTCTATGTTATTTGGTCTGGTATTTTACCGGCCTTCAACCTGCTCAACGACATTGTACTCTGGCAGAATGAAATAAGCGGCAGCGGAAGCGACAGCACGACCCAAGTACCTGTCACACTGGCGAATCTCCTGCTCGCCGTTGTTGTCCTCATCATGACCTTTTTTGTCAGCCGCAATATTCCAGGCTTACTCGAAATCGCTATATTACAACGCTTGCCATTTTCACCCAGTGCACGATACGCCATCGCAACGATCGTTCGCTATGCTTTGATCATCATAGGTTTGGCAATGACATTTAGCGCCATCGGTATTGGCTGGTCGAAAGTACAATGGCTCGCAGCAGCTATTACGGTGGGACTGGGCTTTGGTTTACAGGAAATATTTGCAAATTTTGTTTCCGGGTTAATCATCTTATTCGAACGCCAAATTCGCGTCGGTGACGTGGTCACAGTGGGTGATATCAGCGGCAGAGTCACCGGTATACAAATGCGTGCAACCACCATTACTGACTGGGACCGGAAAGAGCTGATTATTCCGAACAAGGAATTTGTCACAGGACAGGTCATCAACTGGTCGTTGAGTGACACCATTCTACGCTTAGTAATCCCTGTTGGGATCGCCTATGGCTCAAACACTCACTTGGCTTATGACACATTACTCGCTGTCGCCCGAAATCACCCGAATGTACTCGACGAACCGGCCCCCACAGTTCGCTTTATGGCATTTGGTGCGAGCTCCCTTGACTTTGAGCTACGTGTATTCATCCCGCACATCGACTTTTTGCTCGATACCAAACACGAGTTGCATATGGAGATTGACCAACAATTTCGTGCAGCCGATATTGAAATAGCCTTTCCTCAAAGAGATATTCATATACGTGACATCACTCCTTTTGATCCAAAAGCCATTTTTCAAAAAGGCAAAGAAGGCGAGCAATAACCCTCTCGCTTTAGCAAAACGCTATCCGGACAAATGCCGTACGATCACTTTTTGAGAAAACAATAAAAACTTCAAGAGCCGAGGACTATGGAATATTTTAAAAAAACGTATCATCCACCGGGTACAGCACCAGGAACACTGACCCAAACCCGTGAAGTTTCGGCTGAAGCACTTGCGATCCGACTCATTGACTACTCTGCCACCGACTTTTTGGAAAAAGAGCTCGCCACGATTGAAGAGTGTAAAGCCTATCTCGATAAAGTAAGCAACACTTGGATACATCTGCAAGGTCCTGCTGATGTGGATACGATTAAGAATGTTGGAGATATTTTTGGCCTACATTCACTGGCACTGGAAGACATCATTAATACTGGCCAACGGCCAAAAGTAGAAGAATACGACGAACAGCTGTTCGTTATTTTATCCATGCCTTACCTAAACAACAGAAAGGCGCATGTCGAACAAGTCTCTATTTTTCTTGGAGAAAATTACATCATTAGCTTTTGTGACGGCGATATCGACCCCTTTGACCCATTGCGCCAACGTTTGCGGAAACATAACGCACGGATTCGCCAACAACCCGCTGATTACCTCTTCTATTGCATTTTTGACTTAGTCGTCGATCAGGGTTATCCCGTACTCGAAAGCTTTGGCGAAGATATTGAAACCATTGAAGGAGAAATACTGAGTTTTGCGTCGGATAAGACGATGCTCGCTCAATCTCACGAAATACGTCGTGAACTGCTCCTTTTACGGCGCAGCCTCTGGCCACAGCGCGAACTCATCAACAATTTGCTTCATGGTGAACTGGGGTTGATCAGTGATAACACACGGGTCTACTTACGGGATTGCTATGACCACAGCACACAAATTATCGAACTGATTGAAAACTACCGCGAGATGGCCACAAGCTTAATTGAACTTTACCTGTCTTCTGCCAACCACCGGCTTGGAGATATCATGAAAGTATTGACCATTATTGCGACTATCTTTATCCCGCTGACTTTTGTCGTTGGGGTGTATGGAATGAACTTTAGCCATCCAAGCAGCCCTTGGTCCATGCCCGAGCTTCGCTGGTATTATGGATACCCGATATCATGGGGTATCATGATTGCCATAGTCATCGCAATGGTGATCTATTTTAAGCGTAAAAACTGGTTTTAGACAGCAAGCCCACAAGCAAGCTCCATGATACAAACCTAGACCCCTCTTGGCTGACCGATAAAAAAGAAAACGGTGACCAGTAGGCCTTTTAGCTGCTGTCTTAAACAGGAATATTCGGCGCAAGCATCTTTTTAGGGTCTACTCGCTCATCAAACTCACCCTCATCAAGGTAACCTAATTCAAGGGTCGCCTCTTTTAAAGAAATACCTTTTTCCCATGCCCGTTTTGCAACCTCAGCCGCCTTGTCATAACCAATAACCGGGTTCAACGCGGTTATCAACATGAGGGAACGCTGAATATTAAACTGGATTTGAGCCTCATTCACACGAATCCCTTGTACACAGTTGCTTCGAAAGCTCTCCATCGCCTCGGCGAGTAAGCAAATTGATTGCAAGGTATTGAAAATAATAACGGGTTTGAAGACGTTCAGTTCGAGCTGACCTTGAGACCCAGCAAAACTGACGCAAGCATCATTGCCAATGACTTGTGCCACGACCATGGTAAGCGCTTCAATCTGGGTGGGATTCACTTTGCCAGGCATAATCGAGCTACCCGGTTCATTCGCGGGCAATTGTAATTCATTTAGGCCACAACGTGG
>DJFX01000047.1:265630-281857 GCA_002432635.1 Halothiobacillaceae bacterium UBA5861
GCCACGCAGGCAACCATGAAAATTTACGATCTCATCGTGACACGCCAACGCCATAAACGTATTTTTTGCAGGCTCAAAAGACTGTCCCATTAAGCCACTGATTTCTTGGGCAACCCTTTCTGCCCATTCCGGGTGTGTATTCAGCCCGGTGCCTACAGCGCTTCCCCCAAGCGCTAGGAACCCAAGCGAAGACACCGATCGTTCCAGTTGCTCTGCGGCATATTGCAGCTGGGCAACATAGGCACTGAATTCCTGGCCCAGTGTAACCGGCGCAGCATCCATCAAATGCGTACGGCCAACTTTAACGCAATCAGCGAATGCATTCTCCTTTTCGGCAAGGGCTAGCGTTAAACGCTTTAACGCTGGTAACAAATTTTGCTGATACCGTTTCACAACGGAAACATGCATAACCGTCGGAAAAATATCATTGGAGGACTGTGAACAATTTACATGATCATTGGGATGCACCGGATCTTTACTTCCTCGATCATGGCCAGCAATTTCGTTGGCTCGATTCGCAATAACCTCATTGAGGTTCATATTGGTTTGTGTACCACTCCCGGTTTGCCACACCTTCAACGGAAACGCATCGGCATGCTGCCCAGCACTGATTTCATCACATGCCTGACAAATTAAATCAGTTTGTAGCGCTGGCAATAAACCCAGGTCATGATTCGTGCGAGCCGCCGCTTTTTTCACTAAAGCAAAAACCTGGATGAAATCTGCTGGAAAGCACTCACTACCTATTGCAAAATTATCTATAGAGCGCTGCGTTTGCGCGCCCCATAGTGCTTCAGTAGCAACGTCAATACTGCCGAGACTGTCGTATTCTTTTCGTGTCTTCATATTAGCCTCCCTGATCACACACTCGTGAGCTTTAGTTTTGAAACTAGGATAATAAAGTGATTTTTATGTAAAAATCACCACTTCGCTCATGCTTCCACCAAGCTGGTCAGCGCTCCTGACTTAGAACAACCTCTCTATGAGAGCCCAGAAAGATGTCAATAAAAACCATGAACACCCATTAATATTGAGCAGTAACAGGTTTTAAACAATGAACGCTTTCCTTAATAACTTTGTAGTCTTATTCAGCGTAATTGACCCGATTGGTGTTGCCTGGTTATTTGCTGCAATGACTCACGGAACAGCCCGACAAGAGCAACGCCGCATGGCGTATCGAGCTACGATCTTGGCCAGTATTATCCTGTTACTTTTCTTTTTTACAGGTACTGCATTGTTAGACTGGTTTGGTATTACGATTCCCGCATTCAGGATTGCGGGCGGGTTGCTGTTATTTTTGCTGTCGATTGATATGGTCTTTGCCCGGCACTCAGGCTTGCGGTCAACAACCTCTGCTGAACAGGATGAGGCCAGTCATAAACAAGATGTGTCCGTATTCCCACTGGCCTTCCCACTGCTCGCTGGACCCGGCGCAATCACCACAATCTTACTTATGGCTTCAGACAATACCCGCTATCTTTTTGACTGGGAAGTATTATTGGTCTTGATTCTGGTGATTTTCACAACACTGATTGCACTGTTGTATGCCCCTGTGTTAACCCGGTCCCTAGGTGAGACAGGCGCTAATGTGGTAAGCCGCATTTTAGGCCTATTGCTAGCAGCACTGGCTATGCAATACGTCGTAGATGGAATTAAGACGTCGTTTATGGCAACCGTATAAAGTGAATCTTAATTGTACTTAGGCCAGATTAAGATGATTCAGTGCTTATTGAATCAACCTAAAGCACCATCTTGCTTCAAAGCCTGAATTTCACTGTCAGTAAAGCCTAATGCGTGCAAGACATTTGCTGTGTCTTCACCTAAGGATGGTGCGGGTGTACGGCTTTTCTTGCTGAGGCCCGCGCGAAACAGCGGATTGACAAGAACGGGGATATCTCCTTCGACGGGATGTTTTTGTGTCGCCACTAACTCCCTCGCCGCAACGTTCTCAGAATGAAGGGCTTCATCGGGAGATAAAACAGGCACGACCGGTAAACCATGTTTTTCGAGCTCTTCAAGTACTTCCGACTGGCTTCGGGCTGCACAATAATCAGTAATCGCTTTTTTATAATCGCAAGCTCGATCCCCGTGCGTACTGTGACGCGCATCCGGCATTTCATCGGGGTTAATAAGTTCCTCACAACCGGCAATTTGGCAAAACCGCTCCCATAATGGGGCTTCCAGTAACGCAACTGAAACAGCTTTATTATCTGCTGTTGCATAGGTACTGTAACGTGGGTTACCCCCCCACAGCTGCATCATGGGATACCCTTCACCACCAGCAGTCCGGGCTTTTGCCCCACTTAGTATCACATTACTCATGCTGAACAGCGAATCAAACATTGCAATATCCAAATAAGCACCATTGCCTGTTTTCATATGCCGAATAACAGCACTCAATACACCGATTGACGCCATTGTCGCCGCCGCATAATCAGCTGCCTGAAACCCAGGCATATGTGGCACCTCATTGCCTTCGGCGGTTAGAGTCATCAGACCACTCATACTTTGTACCGCTAAATCGTGCCCTGATACATTAACCCAAGGTCCACTCTGCCCAAACCCACTGAACGAGCAATAAATAATCCCTCTATTCAACGCTTTTGCTGTACTGTAATCAACACCTAGCTTTTTTGATACACCGGGCCTGAATGATTCAACAACCACATCAGCTGACTCCATCAGCCGATGTGCAATGCATTGACCAGCCTTCGTACGTAAATCCAGTGTAATGCTTTTCTTGTTTCCATTGACGCTGTTGTAATAAACACTGCTCTGTTGATAGAGAGGTGGATTGTAGCGACTGGCATCACCCAATTTAGGTTCTTCCACCTTAATCACAACAGCGCCTAAGTCTCCAAGCATTTGTGTACACCAGGGACCAGGCAGAAGGCGACTGAAGTCAATAACAGTTACGCCATCTAATGGATAAGTTTCGCTACTAGTGCTCATAGGTTGGGCTCCATACCTCTGTTACAAACAAAAAAGGGAGCACAAGCTCCCTTTAAGTCAGATGCATAGATTTTGTTATTTTGATTTTTTAATTTTTTGTATCAGGCTCAGGCGAGCTGCTGCTTCCGCAAGTTCACGCTGAACTTGTGTAAAATCAATAGAGTCTTTCTGCTCTCTTAATGCTTCTTCAGCGCGCTCTTTTGCTGCAATAGCCTCAGCTTCGTCGATATCAGCGGCCCTGATCGCTGTATCTGCCAAGATCGTAACAACACTTTTTTGCACTTCTAAAATACCGCCAGAAACGAAAAAAGATTGCTCTTCCCCGCTACTCAAAGTTACGCGTATCTCACCAGGTTTAATGCGCGTCACTAATGGCGCATGGCGAGGTGCAATACCTACCTCGCCCATTTCAGCTGGAGCAACAAGCATTGTAACAGGCCCTGAATAGACTTGTTTTTCTGCACTCACTACATCCACATGCATTGTCATAGACATAATCTATACCCGTCTGTTAAGCAGACTCCGCTCTTTCAACAGCCTCGTCAATACTACCGACCATGTAAAAAGCTTGCTCTGGAAGATGATCGTACTCACCTTCGAGAATACCTTTGAAGCCCGCAATGGTGTCTTTTAAGGAAACATATTTTCCGGGAGAACCCGTGAATACTTCAGCGACAAAAAACGGTTGCGACATAAAACGCTGAATTTTACGTGCCCGGGCAACAGCGAGTTTATCTTCTTCGGACAATTCATCCATACCCAAAATAGCGATAATGTCGCGCAACTCTTTATAGCGTTGCAAAATTCCCTGTACACCACGCGCCACATCGTAATGCTCTTGGCCAATGACGAGTGGATCAAGCTGACGACTTGTGGAATCTAACGGGTCAATAGCGGGATAAATACCCAACTCGGCAATATTCCGGGACAGTACAACTGTCGCATCCAAGTGAGCAAAGGTTGTCGCGGGTGATGGATCCGTCAAGTCATCCGCAGGCACATAGACTGCCTGGATTGATGTGATCGAGCCGGTTTTAGTCGATGTGATTCGTTCTTGCAGAACACCCATTTCTTCTGCCAGAGTTGGCTGATAACCTACCGCTGAAGGCATACGTCCTAACAGAGCTGAAACTTCTGTTCCCGCCAGAGTGTAACGGTAAATATTGTCAACAAAGAGTAGAACGTCCCGCCCTTCATCACGAAACTTTTCCGCCATGGTTAAGCCGGTCAATGCAACACGTAATCGGTTGCCCGGTGGTTCATTCATCTGACCATAAACAAGGGATACTTTATCAAGAACATTTGAGTCTTTCATTTCATGATAAAAATCGTTCCCTTCACGTGTCCGCTCACCAACACCAGCAAATACGGAGAATCCAGAGTGCTCAATCGCAATGTTCCGGATCAGCTCCATCATGTTTACAGTTTTGCCAACACCAGCTCCACCGAAGAGACCTACCTTACCACCTTTGGCAAAGGGGATGATCAAGTCGATTACCTTGATACCCGTCTCCAGAATTTCTGCACTTGATGCCTGCTCTGCATAGGTTGGAGCCGCACGGTGAATGGGCATATATTCATCAGTCTCTATAGGACCTGCCTCGTCAATAGGACGGCCAAGAACATCCATAATGCGCCCCAGTGTTCCCGTACCAACCGGGACACTGATAGGAGCTTTGGTATTAACGACTGAAAGTCCTCGCCGCAAACCTTCAGAGGACCCCATAGCAATGGTTCTAACCACCCCATCACCTAATTGCGCCTGAACTTCGAGCGTTATATCGAGTTCATCAATTTTTAAGGCGTCATAGACTTGTGGAACGGAACCTCGTGGGAATTCCACATCTACGACAGCACCAATAATCTCAACTACGGTTCCAGAACTCATTATCAATTCCCCAGGAATATAAACTTAAATTATTTACTTAAACAGCAGCAGCACCGCCGACAATCTCTGCAAGCTCTTGTGTGATCGAGGCCTGCCGCGCTTTGTTGTATACGAGCTGCAAGTCATCAATCAATTCACCGGCATTTTCTGAGGCACTTTTCATTGCGACCATTCGTGCCGCCATTTCGCATGCAATATTCTCTACCACGCCCTGGTATACCAAGGACTCAATATATCTTACTAGTAAATGATCAAGAACCGTTTTAGCTTCTGGCTCATAAATATAGTCCCAATGCTGCCTCAGCTCTTCTTCTTCAGAAGGTACAAGCGGAACGAGTTGGATTGCCTCAGGGGACTGCGTCATTGTATTAACAAACTTATTGTGGATAAGGTAGATCTTGTCAATCTGACCTTCACTGTACGCATCGAGGACAACTTTTATCGACCCAATAAAGTCCTCAAGGTGTACGGTGTCACCGAGTTCAGCCACATTTGCAATCGATTTAACACCAATACGTTTAAAGAACTCCGCAGCTTTTTTCCCGATAGTAACAACATCAACATCTATATTTTGCTCAGACAGTTGTTTTATTTCCGATACAGCCCGTTTGAACAAGTTAATGTTTAAGCCGCCACACAAACCTCGGTCAGTTGAAACAACAATCATTCCTGCCCGCTTAACGGATTCTCTTGGTGTTAAAAACGAGTGCTTATACTCACTATTTGCGTGCGCAACATGCCCGATTACTTGAGACATTTTTTCTGCATACGGACGTGTCGCTTCCATTCGAAGTTGAGCATGACGCATTTTACTGGCAGCAACCATCTCCATTGCCTTGGTAATTTTTTGCGTACTTTGGATACTTTTTATCTGCGTACGAATTTCTTTAGCGTTGCTCATCTTTATCGCTTCCTAAAAATCTGATGACCTACCAAACACCCTTGGATTTAAAATCATCAAGCGCTTTCGCCAACTCGGACTTAATATCATCGTTATAATCGCCAGACTCGTTAATAGTATCGAGTAGACCTGAATAATTACTCCGAACAAAATCATGCAGCGCCGCTTCAAAACTAACAACTTTTTCTGAATCTACATCATCTAAATAGCCTTCATTTGCTGCAAAAAGTGAAACAGCCATTTCTGCAACAGAAAGCGGAGCGTATTGCTTTTGTTTCATTAATTCAGTCACACGCTGACCATGCTCAAGCTGCTTTCGTGTCTGCTCATCTAAGTCTGATGCAAATTGGGCAAACGCAGCGAGTTCACGATACTGAGCAAGTGCCAAACGGACGCCACCACCAAGCTTTTTAATAATAGTTGTCTGAGCAGAACCACCTACACGAGATACAGACAAACCAGCGTTAATCGCCGGCCGTATACCAGCATTGAAGAGATCCGTTTCAAGAAAAATTTGCCCGTCTGTAATGGAAATCACATTCGTCGGAACAAAGGCCGATACGTCACCTGCTTGTGTTTCAATAATAGGAAGAGCCGTTAACGAACCAGTTTTACCTTTTACCTTACCACCTGTCACTCTTTCAACGTAGTCAGCATTAACCCTCGCTGCACGCTCTAACAACCGAGAGTGGAGATAAAAAACATCACCAGGATAGGCTTCACGACCAGGAGGACGTCTCAACAACAGGGAAACCTGGCGATACGCCCAAGCCTGCTTGGTCAAGTCATCATAAATAATGAGAGCGTCTTCACCTTTATCACGGAAATATTCTCCCATGGCACACCCTGCATAGGGTGCAATGTACTGAAGTGCCGCTGGATCTGCCGCTCCAGCCGCGACGACAATCGTATGATCCATGGCACCATGCTCTTCGAGCTTTCTCACAACAGCCGCAATTGATGATTGCTTTTGACCAATCGCCACATAAATACATTTAATGCCTGTATTTTTCTGATTGATGATTGCGTCGATTGCAACCGCAGTTTTACCAATTTGGCGGTCACCAATAATCAATTCACGCTGACCACGGCCGATGGGCACCATGGCATCAATGGACTTAAGTCCAATTTGAACAGGTTGATCGACTGATTGCCGATCAATAACGCCCGGCGCTACTTTTTCAATGGGTGAGGTTTCGGAGAACTCTATCGCACCCTTGCCATCAATCGCTTGTCCAAGCGGATTAACAACACGTCCCAACAGGCTTTCACCAACAGGGACCTCTAAAATTTTCCCTGTACAGCGAACAGTATCACCTTCTGAGAAGCCTGCTGTTGACCCGAGAACAACAGCACCAACCGAGTCTCTTTCCAAGTTAAGTGCCAGCCCGTAGACCCCACCAGGAAACTCAATCATTTCCCCTGACATCACGTCATTCAGACCATGAATACGTACAATGCCATCAGCTAGACTAACGATAGTCCCTTCTGACTGCGCTTCCGTTGAAATATCCAAATTATCTATGCGCTGTTTAATCAGCTCACTAATTTCGGAAGGGTTAAGTTGCATGAGTTAATTCCTCAATATCGTAATCTTTTACGGTGTATGCGTTATGCGCGCATGCTTATACAGCTAAAGCATGCGTTAGCTTCTCAATACGCCCTTTTAAGCTACCGTCGATGACAATGTCGCCTACCCGGATGAGCACACCGGAGACCAAACTTTGGTCAGTACTGACGTTGACAGAAACACTTTTATTAAAGCGTTTTTCAAGCGCATCGCGTAATTTATTAATTTTTACTTCATCCAGCTCTGTTGCAGAAACCACATCTGCTTTGACCAAGCCCCCAGCACTACTTCTCAGCCCCTCGAAGAGCACTCTCACATAAGGCATGAGAGTCAAACGACTGTTTTCAGCCATTATCTTGATGAAATTTTCTATTTCCTCAGGAACTGGCTGACAAAGATCTATCACTAGCTGGGCCTTTTCCTCTCGACTAAGCCGAGGGCCATTAATGACAGACTTTACTTTATGTTCGCTGACAACTTGTTCTAAAAAAGCAAGTTTTTCATCCCAAATATCATAGGCGTCGTGCTCTGACGCTGACAAGAATGCGGCTTTTGCATAAGGCCGTGCTGCTGTAATTAGCTCAGACATTTCTCTCTTGCCACCATTCTTTAAATTTGAGCCACAAGATCGTCAAGGGTTTTTTCATGAACAGAAGAATCAATCTCTTTGCTCACGATTCGCTCTGCTCCAGCTATCGCAATAGAAGCAACCTGTACTCGAAGCGCTTCTTTAGCCCGCTGGATTTCTTGTTCAATCTCAGCTTGAGCCGACGACTTAAGCCGCTCACCTTCTTCTACTGCAGCTGTTTTGGCGTCTTCAATAATTTCATTTCGACGCTTTTCTGCCTGACTGATAATTCCAGCCGCTTCAGCCTTAGCCTGTTTAATGACTTCCGTTGCTCTTTCTTGCGCGAGAACTTGTTCTTTCTGCCCCCTATCTGCAGCAGCTAAACCCTCAGCAATTTTCTCTTTTCTTTCGTTGAGCGCATTAATAATCGGAGGCCAAACGTACTTCATAACGAACCAAACAAAAACAAAAAATGCAATTGATTGTCCGATTAGCGTGGCGTTTATGTTCATATCATTTTCGCTAGAAGTTATTTAAAACAGAGCTTACACAACTTAAATAAAGTGCAGAGCTCGCTCTTGAGATCTTTTTAACCAGCAACAGCAAAAAGAACGTACAAGGAAATACCCACAGCAATCATTGGAACAGCGTCAACAAGACCCATCACAATAAAGAACTGTGTTCTCATCATAGGAATCAGCTCAGGTTGACGAGCAACACCCTCCAAGAACCGACCTCCAAGCACGCCAATACCAATGGCAGCGCCCAAAGCACCCAGTCCCATCATTAAACCGCCAGCTACAAACAAAAGTGCGTTAGCAATTTCCATTATTATCTCCAATGAAAAATGTGTAATTAAACTCTAGTGATGTTCTTGATGAGCCATATCCATATATACAATGGTCAGCGTCATAAAAATAAACGCCTGCAGTGTAATAATCAGGATATGAAAAATCGCCCAACCCAGTTGAAGTACACCGCCGAACAGACCCATTGCCCAGCCAGCGCTATACATTAAAGCAATCAAAATAAAAATCGTTTCGCCCGCATACATGTTACCGAAGAGCCGCAGCGCCAAAGAAACAGGCTTTGATATCAGGGCAACACCCTCCAGTACCAGGTTAACCGGCATACCAACCTTCCCAAATGGTTGAAATGCAAGTTCACCGAAGAAGCCGCCCGCGCCCTTAATTTTAAAGGAGTAATAAAGCATGAGCCAGAAAACCCCGAGAGCCAATCCAAAAGTGACGTTAGGGTCCGTACTGGGTACAACTTTGAAATAGACATGATGAGGATCTGCTCCAAACGCCGCACCTATGGCTTGAGCCAACATGGGCAGCCAATCAACAGGTAGCAAATCCATGAAATTCATTAAAAAGACCCATAAAAATATGGTCAGTGCAAGTGGCGCCACATAATCATTTTTTGCAGTAAAAGAGCCTCGAACACTCTCATCAACAAACTCGACAATCGCTTCAGCAAAATTCTGCAACCCACCAGGAACACCGCTTGTAATTGATTTGGCAACCTTCCTAAATACCCAATAGAACACGAAACCCAAGAACAAGCTCCAGAACATAGAGTCAAGATGAATAGCCCAAAAACCCATCTCTTTTGCCTGCTCCGCACTCTCTGCAAAGCTCAGCCCATTCTCAGGATGAAAACCAAGTGTCAGATTTTGCAGGTGGTGCTTTATATATCCCGCTGATGTTAAACCTTCACTTGCCATAATTAATCCGCATTAACTTATATGGTTGTTAAAAATTTTAGGCGAAATAACCAAACTGACTATTTGCGCGACTACGAAACCAGCAACAACTGCCATTGGTTCCAAGGGATTTACCGTAATAAAAATTGCAATCATCGTGACGATTACAATTGAAAACTTTTCCAACTCAGCCAAGTAAATCGAAAAAATAATTTGCCTGGCTTCAGTTTTATTGTTTGCAAAGGTCCTAATGGCAAACCATAAATTAGCCAGCACAAAAACCAAACCACCAATCCATGCCGAACAAGCAACGACACCCTCTACTACCGTAGAGGCTAAAGCAGCCATTAGGGAAATAACAAAAACCTGCACCCCTGCTAGCTTAAACGCAGCTCCGACCTTCCCAGACAACTCTTTAATCCTTGTTGCTGCGGCCACAGGCCTTGTTAAACAAAACGCCGCGAATTATATAAAGCAAATGAAACCGGGTCAACCGAACTTCGGGCGAAAAAAACGGCTTTCTCCCCGAAAAAACCCCATCGCCCCGAGCAACTAGGCTTAATATCAGTCACAATGTGCGGCTCAAAAATCATTTGAATAATCAATGCTTAAACACATTTATTCACCTCTAGTAAACTCTAGAAAAATACCCTTTCGCAGCTAAACTACTCAATGTGAATTTGCTGACTAAATTTTTTATGTAAAACTTAAGATGTATTTTTTCAACACAAAAACCCGTCGCACTCTTGGCCGTTCAGTAGGCTCGCTGACGATCCTCTTACTCTCCCCAGGGTGCACAACCTTAGCACCACACCACGCGCTTTCCAGTCCGGCCATTGAATACCGCTCCTCTGAACTGGCAACTCACTGCTTAGCACAATACGAACATTTTGATGAGACCGTGAAAGAGCACAAAGCAGCCGACAGTGGAGCGACTCGTATTCCAGGATACCCTTACTTAAGAACGAACCGGTTCTTAGCCTCATTTCAGCACGAACTGGATTCTCAAGAAAAACTCACCTTCTGGCTGAGTGAAATGGCTAAAATCGACAACAAAAAACGTCAGATTGAATACAAGAACCTCCCTCTTAGCACCCAAAAGAAAATCAGCCCCCAAGGGGAAAAAGCCCTTTTTAATCAGCTCAAAAACTGCTCGGACTGGCTCCAACACCAAGACATAGCTCACCCTCAAAGCCTTCTCTACCTTAAAGAAAATGCTCAAGTACCCAGTGACTACAACCCGCATGCACGCTGGCCAGGTATCCATCCACTCGTTAACCTGTTCTTACGCAAAGGGGTAGCAGACTGGCACGAAGCCGTTCACGAAACATTCACCAACCAAAGGCCCTCGGCAGTAAACTCAAGCCTTCCATTAATTCGATACGGTCCAGAAAAAATCCTGTCAGCGCAAGAGAAAAAAATCACCCTCTCTGACCTCAAACAAGCCACTAAAAACCCACTAGGTGCGCCAGATGTGGACGACCGATTGATGCAGAAACTTTTCCTAACATTTGCACCTATTTGGGAGATTGAAACGAAAACAGGCGCAGACCTCATCGGCAGCCCTTACTGGAAAAGCACCCAGCAGCCTGATGTGGACACAAAAGCCCGTGTACAGTTCACGTACCCCACTTACACACGCCTAAATGGTCACAGCCTTCTTCAGTTGAACTACGTCATCTGGTTTAAAGCTCGCCCTAAAACAAATATTTTTGACTTACTAGGAGGACAGCTTGATGGTTTAACGTGGCGCGTGACATTAGATGCCTCCGGCAACCCCCTCTTGTATGATGCTATACATAATTGCGGGTGCTACCACATGCTTTTTCATGGCCCAGGCCTGACTCCCAAGCCAACCTTCTCAAAAAATATTGAACCCCCTTTATTACTACCCGCTCCCTCTTTTTCCAACGCACAACAGATCACTATCAAACTATCTGCCAGAGACCACCAAATACAGGCCGTTTTTTCTGAAAAAGACACAACCAGCGATATATCGTACACGCTTAAACCCTACCAAGAGCTGTTGGCGCTTCAAACCCCAAAGGGGTACCAAAGTCTCTTTGACAAAAAAGGCTTTATTTCCGGCACAGAACGAGCAGAGCGATTTTTCTTCTGGCCCACAGGAGTAACCAATGCTGGCGCGATGCGGCAAAAAGGACGGCATGTAACGGCGTTTATCAGCGAACGCCATTTCGACGACCCGAGGCTTATCGAAGAACTGTTTATACGCCGCTGACGAAACATTAAAGTCCCTGCATGGATTGATAAGGCATGACAGCAAAACAACAACCTAGAGGCTTTTGACCCGCCGGCCAACACCCTGATCTGAATCAACAAAACAAAAAACATTCATGGAATAATTAACAAAAAATTAACGTAGCCGAGACCCCTATGCTCACGGATGAACAACTAAAAAAGTACGGTTTTTTTAAACCGCTCACTGACGAAAGGGCGGCGGCCATCGTCGCATTAGCGAAGACGATCAACTTACCCGCCGATACCGAGGTCCTACGCGAAGGCCAGCAGGCCGACAACCTCTATCTGGTCCTCGAAGGCCGTTTGTCGCTCGCCATGTACGTCCCCGGGCGCGCACCGGAAAAATCGATCGTTTCCACCATCTCCCGTGGCGAATTGCTGGGCTGGTCCGCGCTGTTACCCGGTCGAATGTGGCAAGCCACCGCTCGGACGTTAAAGCCCACCCGCCTGCTCGCAATCGACGGCACCAAACTGCGCGAGCTGTGCGACCGTGACCACGAAATCGGCTACGCAGTCATGAAACATGTATTGACGGTCGTTGGTCAGCGACTGACCGAAAGCCGCCTGCAACTGCTAGATATGTTTGCTCATCCCGATGGCTGATCCGACCGCTACGCCGATGCTCACATTGCCGCCCGACGGCTTGAGCGAGCTGTTTGCCCGGCTCGTACAACAGGGTTGGCGCCTCGTCGGACCCACCGTGAGTAACGGCGCCATTATTTACGACGAAATCCAGTCGCCCGACGATTTGCCGACCGGCTGGACAGACCGGCAAGCACCCGGGCAATACACACTGGAAAAACGCGACGACCAGCGCTCATTCGGCTATGTTGTCGGGCCACAGTCGTGGAAAAAAGAACTGTTTCTGCCCCATGAAGTGGTACAAACCAGCTCTCTGAACAACGGCACGTTTCACTGGCACGGGGCAAACCCCAAACCCACACCCACCGCGTTCATTGGCGTCCGCGCCTGTGATCTCGCCGCCATCGGCATTCAAGATCGCGTATTCCTCGAGGGCACGTACGTCGACCCGCATTATCAGGCCCGCCGGGATGCAACGCTCATCATTGCGGTCAACTGTACAGAAGCCGGGGCCTTATGCTTCTGCGACTCGATGGGCACCGGACCACAGGCCAGACAGGGTTATGACCTCTGTTTGACGGAGTTCGACGATTACTTTTTGCTGGAAAGCGGCAGCGACCGCGGAAAAGCCATCGCCACACAACTCCCTGCCACCACCGCCAAACCTGAGCAACAGGCCGCGCTGACCACCGCCCTTGATAATTGCCGCCAACAAATGGGACGAACCCTGAATACGGACGGCTTGCCCGAACTACTGTTTGGTAACCTCGAACACCCCCAGTGGGACGTGGTCGGTGACGCCTGCCTGGCATGCGGTAACTGCACCATGGTCTGTCCCACGTGCTTTTGCCACTCCATCGACGAAACACCGGACCTGGCCAGTGGACCGGCGGTGCGCGAACGCAGCTGGGACTCGTGCTTTTCCGAAGAACACTCGCACATCCACGGCTGGAGCTTTCAACCCACCGTCAAAGACCGCTACCGGCAATGGGCCACGCATAAACTCTCGTCCTGGCACAGTCAGTTTGGCACCAGCGGCTGTGTCGGTTGTGGCCGCTGTATCGCCTGGTGTCCGGTAGGCATTGACATCACTGAACAGGTCACAGCAATTCAGCACAGCCCAGCCGATCCGGCGCCGTTACCCGACTTTAAGCCCATCACCTGGCATGCACGCAAAGACCCGCTGCAAGCCGCCAGCGCACGCATTGAACACATCACACAAGAGACCCACGACGTCGTCACTTTAAAACTACAAATGCCCGACAATTACCGCGATCAACCTGGGCAATTCAATATGCTGGCCTTGCCCGGCATCGGTGAAGTGCCTATTTCCGTGTCTGGCGATGACGGCGGAGCCATCGAACACACCGTGCGCAATGTCGGCAAAGTCACCGCCGCGATCACAGCGCTCAGCGTAGGGGACGCACTCGGTGTGCGGGGACCCTACGGTTCTACCTGGCCACTGGATCAAATGGCCGGCCGTCCAGTGACCCTGATCGCCGGTGGCATTGGCCTCGCCCCCATGCGCGGCGTTATTCGCCACCTGGTCAGCCAAACCCGAGACCCGGCAACCGAATGGGTCAGCGTGATTTACGGGGCGCGCGACCAAAACGCCCTCTTATTCAACAACGAACGTAAACAGTGGCCGACCAACCCAGCAGTCAAAGTGGCCATCACATTGGATCGTGCCTCAGCCGGCTGGCGCGGCAACGTCGGCACCGTCACCACCTTATTGCAGCGCAAGCACCAACCGGTTCACGGCATCTATTTGATGTGCGGTCCGGAGGTGATGATGGCTGCAGTGATTCGACAACTGAGTCTCGACGGCGTACCGCCGGAGAACATTTACTTATCCATGGAGCGCAATATGAAGTGCGCAACCGGCCACTGCGGCCGTTGCCAGTATGGCCCGCACTTCATCTGCAAAGACGGCCCGGTCTTTAGCTATGCTCAAGTACGCCCCCTCTTCGGCACGCCCGGATTTTGACATGCCTGACACCCCTACCCCATCACCGCGACCCCGGCTCGGCGTATTCAAACTGGCCTCCTGCGACGGCTGCCAACTCACGCTGCTTGATTGCGAAGATGAGTTGTTACTACTGGGGGAACAAATTGACATTGTGCACTTTCCCGAAGCCACCTCGCCCGGCCAGCCACACGGGCCCTTTGATGTCGCAATCATCGAGGGTTCGGTATCAACGCCCGAACAACGGGACGAGGTTCAGGCCATTCGCCGCAACAGCACGATTCTCTTGACCATCGGCGCCTGCGCCACCAGTGGCGGCATTCAGGCGTTGCGCAACTTCGGCGACCACGACGACTACCGCCGCATCGTTTACGCCCAACCCGAGTACATCTCCAGTCTCGCCACCTCAACGCCGGTCGCCGATCACGTGCCCGTGGATTTTGAGTTGCGCGGCTGTCCGGTTAACAAACATCAATTGCTCGAACTGATCACCGCCTGCTTGCGCGGCCGAACGCCGGCGATCAAAAATGAAAGCGTGTGTTTCGAGTGCAAGCGCAACGGCACCGTGTGTGTCGCCGTCACGCAGCAAATGCCTTGCCTCGGGCCGGTGACACACGCCGGTTGCGGCGCCATTTGCCCGGCGTTTAATCGCGGCTGTTTTGGCTGCTACGGGCCAAAGGAATCTGCCGCGACCGCGCAGTTGGCGGAGCAGATGCGCGCCAATGGCCAAAGCAATGAGGCCATCAAACGCGCCTTCCGCCTGTTTACCGCCGGGTCCGAAGCCTTTCGCAAAGAGAGCCAACGTCATGAGTGATGAGCACACCGTTTCCGGGGAAAAAACCTACAAAGTTGACTTGCTCACCCGCGTCGAAGGAGAAGGCCGCTTTTACCTCAAGATCAAAGACAACCAGGTGGTCGAATCGAAACTGAATATTTTCGAAGCCCCGCGCTACTTCGAAGCCTTCTTGCGAGACCGCGCCATTGAAGAAGTACCCGATATCGTCGCCCGTATCTGCGGCATCTGCCCCGTCGCCTATCAAATGAGCGCCGTGCGGGCCTTGGAAAACGGACTCGGCATGACACCCACCCCCGCCATTCGAGCGCTGCGCCGGTTGTTGTACTGCGGAGAGTGGATCGAGAGCCACGCGCTGCATGTGTTTATGCTCCACGCACCCGATTTTCTCGGCTACGACAGCGCGATGGCCATGGCGGTCGATCACAAAGACCTTGTCGAACGCGGACTCAAAATGAAAAAAGCCGGCAATGCGTTGATCGAATGCCTCGGCGGGCGGGCCATTCACCCGATCAGCATTCGCGTCGGCGGCTTTACCACCACGCCGCGCGCCAGCGCCCTCAACGCACTGCGTGACGATCTCGCCAATGCCTTGCAAGACGCCATCGACACCGTCACCTGGGCCGCAGCACTGAAGTTTCCTGACTTTGACCAGTCCTACACATTTGTCTGCCTGGACCACGATCAATATCCGCTGGAATGGGGCGACGCCATTCACGTCAGCGGATCGGGCAGTTTTCCCGTCGCGGAGTTTTTCGACCACGCCCAGGAAACCCATGTGGCCCACTCCACCGCGCTGCAATCCCACCTGCGCACGGGTCAAACCTATCTGTGCGGGCCGATGGCGCGACTGAACCACCATCACGAACGGCTGCATCCCACGGCGCGCGCTGCGCTGGCAAAATCAGGTTTGTCGTTGCCCGTTCATAACCCCTACCAATCCATCGTCGTACGTGCCGTGGAACTGGTTCACGCGCTGGCCGAAGCCCTCGACCTCATCGACGCCTACACCCAGCCGGAAGCAGCGTTCAGTGACTACA
>DJFX01000047.1:282116-285389 GCA_002432635.1 Halothiobacillaceae bacterium UBA5861
CAGGCACAAATCGAAGCGGACCTGGTATCCGTCGCCCCGCAGTTAATGGCCCTGGCACACAATGACGCCACCCACCTGTGCGAGCAACTGATCCGCGCCTATGACCCGTGCATTTCGTGCGCGACACACTTCCTCAAACTGAATATCGAAAACGCCGACGCGCCATCGTGAAAATCATCGCACTCGGTAACCGAAACGCCGGTGACGACGGCGCGGCCATTGCCGCCGCAGAACAGCTAGCATTCGACACCACCCCCGCACCCGAAATCATCTTCGCCGGCCGCCCCGGCACTGGCCTGTTGGACTTGCTGGAAGGCAACGAGCCCGTCATCCTGCTCGACGTTGTGCAAGGCTCCGGAAAGCCGGGCACCATCACAATCCTGCCCCTATCCGAACTGACCCAGCGACTGGCCCCGACCGCTCAAACCTCCTCACACGGTTTTGGTCCCACGGAAGTGCTCAGCCTCGCCAAAGCGCTGGGGCGGACACTGCCAGAAGGCTATTTTGTTGGGATTGAAGGAGAAGAGTTTCAAGCGAGTAACGCTTTTTCAACGGCGCTCCAACAGGCATTTTTACGGTACGTAAACACCATTCAGCAAATGCTCTCCCGCCTGAGATGAAAAGCTAACCCTTATAAAACTCCAATGCGCGCAAGCGGGCGGCTTTGTGATCGACGATGGGATCGGGGTAATCTACCACGGCATGTTTCCAGGGTTCGTGGATCTGTTTGTTGTCCAGGGCTTGTAGTTGTGGCAGCCAGCGGCGAATGAATTCACCTTTCGGATCAAAGCGCTGCGACTGCGTAATGGGGTTGAAAATACGGAAATAGGGCGCAGCGTCGGTGCCTGTCGAGGCGCACCACTGCCAGCCACCATTGTTGGCGGCTTGATCGCCATCCACTAAACGTGACATGAAATAGCGCTCGCCCAGGCGCCAGTCGATCAGCAGATGTTTGCAGAGGAACATGGCAGTGACCATGCGCAGTCGGTTATGCATCCATCCGGTCTGGTTGAGCTGCGTCATCGCGGCGTCTATCAATGGATAGCCGGTACGGCCATCGCACCAACGCTGAAACTCGTCAGGGTCATTGCGCCAGGGCAGAGTGCCATAACGCTGTTTGAAGGGCTCCCCTTGGCTCACCTGTGGAAAACCGACCAGCACGTGGCGGTAAAATTCACGCCAGATCAGTTCGTTTACCCAGCTGCCGGCTCCGGTTTTGGTATCGGGTAGGTGGCCACCCTGGTGGAGGCTGATGGCTTCCAGACATTGGCGCACGCTGAGGAGGCCCACATTCAAGTAGGGCGACAGTTGGCTGGTCCCATCCAGCGCGGGGAAGTCGCGTTCGCTGCCGTAGTCGTCCAGGTGATCCTCAACGAACTCAGCAAGGCGTTGTTGCGCGGCGTCTTCCCCCGCGGGCCACAGCTCATCATAACGGGCAGCGGTTGGAAACCAGGGGTCCGGTATCGGATCCGCGGTGATGTCGGTTTTGCTTTGTGGTGCCGGGGCGGGCCAGGTTTGCCACGCGTCTGGCGTTAGTTCACGGTACCAGGCTCGTTTAAACGGAGTGAACACGCTGTAATAATCATCCCTCAGGGTGGTCAGCGAGCCGGGCGGATGAATGACCTGATCGTGGTAACCGATGGTGAGCAGCTCGTGCGTCTGGGCCAGTTTTTTGACCGCGTGGGCCAACCGGCGTTCATGCCACTCGTAGCGATGGTGAAAATGAATATGAGTGACATCCAGCGCCTCGCACAGTGACAGGATCTTATCGGGTAGCGAGGCATACTCGTCAGCCACAATGATTTTCAGCGGTATGTGGCAGCGCTCAAGGTTTGATCGCAGCGCCGTTAACCCACGGCGCCACAGTGATTGCCGGGCCGGACTCTCGCCATCCACCTGCGATTGGTTCGGGCAGATACAGGCAAGTGCGACGACGGGTTCCCCCCGCTGGCATGCCCGGCTGAGGGCGGCATGATCATGGATGCGTAGATCGGATCGAAACCAGACCAGTTGCGTCATGGGCTGTTCCTTCAAATTCTCGGTAATTTATCCGGTGTGAACGCCGGGTTCCACCACCGGCGGAACGACCCACCGGTGGAGCCCATCCAGAGCCGGGAGGACCCACAACCAGGCCAAGGCCATCAGCGCCAGATGGCCCGGCGCAACCGATACCCACATGGCTCCACTTTGGGCCCCCATCACATAGGTGAACGGGCCGAGCGCGGCACCCAGCGCGGCAGCGATAAGATAGCGGCCCTTGAGCCACCCGAGCAGATAGCGGTAGGTCAAACCGAAGGCACCCCAAATCGCCAGCAACCAGGCCGGTGGGAGTGGTGCACTATGTAGGCTTTCAGCAAACTGGTAGGCACCCAGTACCGATAGCAGGCTGTCGATCGCCAGTCCTAGTCCCGCGCTGGCGACCAATATTTGTACCTCTGCCCAGCGATTTTCCGATAAATAGAAGTGATGGACCATCACCGCCAGTGCAAAGACCGTCGCAGCGCCCCCAAAACCCCAGGCCGCGCCCCATACACAGGTCCACCAGATCAGTTGAAAATGGACAAAGGCCACCACAACCCGATATTTGTGATTCATCGTTCTTCTCCTATCGTCTTGCGGTGAAGAGCACGTTTACACCTCGACGGTATGACGGCACAACGGCTTGTGCATGACCCACTGGGAAACACCAATGGTGCGCTCGAGAAAGCCGCCCTCGCAGTAGCACAGGTAAAACTCCCAAAGCCGCCGAAAGCGCTGGTCATAGCCCAACTGGTCGATGGTGGATTGGTTGTGCAAAAAGGCTTTGCGCCATTCCCGCAGGGTGCGGGCATAATGGTCGGAAAAATCCTCAATATGCACCACTTGCAGATCGCTGTGGCGTTTGGCCATATCCGAGAGCCGGGCGGCGCATGGCAAACTACCGCCAGGGAAAATGTGCGCCTTAATGAAATCCACCGATTTCACCGCACGGTCGTGGTATTGGTCGCGCATGGTGATGCTTTGCAGACAGAGCGCGCCCTCTGGTTTCAGCAGTTGGTTACATTTTTTGAAGAACACTTTGTGAAACCGGTGACCCACCGCCTCAATCATCTCCACACTGACGATTTTGTCGTACTGACCCTCCAGATCCCGATAGTCCTGCATGATCACAGACACCCGGTCGCTGAGGCCGGCGGCCTCCACCCGTGCGACGGCAAAATCATGTTGTTCCCGCGAAATGGTGGTCGCCGTTACCCGGCACCCGGTGGTTTGCGCCGCATACACTGCAAAGCC
>DJFX01000047.1:285506-317246 GCA_002432635.1 Halothiobacillaceae bacterium UBA5861
GCCGCATACACTGCAAAGCCACCCCAGCCACAGCCGATTTCCAGCACGTGATCATCGGCGGTCAAGGCCAGTTTGCGGCAGATTCGGTCGAGTTTCTCCAGTGAGGCCTGTTCCATTGTTGTTCCATCATCCATGAAGTACCCGCTGGAGTAATTCATCGTCGGATCGAGAAACTGCTCATAGAAATCATTCCCCAGATCATAATGGGCTGAAATGTTGCGGCGGCTGCCCGAACGGGTGTTGCGATTCATCCAGTGGGTCCAGCGCGCCACGGCCTGGGCGACACGGGTGGCTGCGCCATCCATAGCGGACATGGCATCCTGGTTGGCCGCGAATAGCTGAATCAACCCGGTCAGGTCATCCACATCCCAATCGCCATTGGCATAGGTTTCCCCCGCGCCGGTGGTGCCACGAAAAAGCAAGGCCGGGTAACCGCTGGGTTGCCACACGGAGATCCGTACATCGGCATCGGTTGGGCGCTGAAGTTGCCCAAACCGGAAGGTTTCGCCATTGTCCGCGATGGTAATGCGGCCAGATTCGAGCCGTTCGAACGCGGAAAACAGCGCCCGCCGGCACAAACGTTGAAACAGTGAGCCCTGCTTTTGGGTGGGTGTAGACGAGATCGTAGACATCAGTGACTCCTCGTGTTCGGTTGTGGATGTGAATAAAAGGGCACGCGCTTGAGCGCCAGGCGCAGTGCCTCAAAATAGATCGCGGCGGTGGTTTTGACGGTCATGGCCGGTGCTCGCCGCAGTTGCCGGCTACGCTCGTGGGCCGTGAGTGGATGGCGATGCAACTGCATGCCGGCTTCAAATACGGTCTCACCCGCCATCTGGTTGGTCAGCCGATTGGCCAACACTGCGCCCGGCTCCTGAAAATGCCACCGGTAGGACTGATCAAGGGGCATGAACGGCGAGACATGGAACGCCTTGTCAAAATCCACCGACCAGTGGTGTCCCTTCGTATGACTCGGTCGGGGTAGCACGTAGGTGTGGCGTTCGCCCCAGGGGGTGTTGGTCACTTCTGCCACCACCGTTTCAACCCGAGCACCGGTCTCATCAAAGCAGAAATAGATGCTTACCGGATTGAAGTGATAGCCCCAATAGGTGGGTTGGGTCAGCATGCGCACCGGCCCACAAAGGGGCTGGCCGGTGTGCGCCATGACTGCTCGTTCCACCGCCCGCAACAGCGATTCGTTGGCATCGCCAAGGTAATGTTTGCGATGAAAACGGGTCGGCGACCACCACCGGCGGCCATTGAGCAGGGCGTTGAGTTGACCGCTTTCCAGTTCTGCCAAATCGATATACCAGAACAGCACGCGGTAGCTGAAGGCATGTTCGGTGGGTTGCAGGCGGCGGTGGTACACCTTACCCGTATACAGTGCGCTTTGTAGTTGAGTCATAGGCCGATTCCAAATTGTTCTGTGACCGCCAGTGCGCTCTTGACGCCATCCTCGTGGAAACCGTTGCCCCAGTATGCACCGCAAAACCAGGTGCGTTGAATACCGTTGATACGCGCTTGCTGTTTTTTCGCTTCGACCGCACCGGCACTGAACACCGGGTGTGCGTATTGAATTTTGCGAATGATGCGATCGGGGTCGATCGAGGCGTCGTGATTGAGGGTCACGCAGTAGGTTTCCTCAGATGTCAGGCCCTGCAGAATATTCATGTTGTAGGTCAGCCGGGGCAGGGCCTGATTCGGCGAGACATGGTAGTTCCATGCCGCCCAGGCTCGCTGAGTGCTGGGCAACAACGAGGTGTCGGTATGTAACACCGCCAGGTTGTCCTGGTATTGGATGGCCCCGAGAATCTCGCGTTCCTCGTCGGTGGCATCCTGCAGCATGGCAAGGGCCTGGTCACTGTGGCAGGCCAGTACCACCCCGTCAAAGGTGTCTGTGGCGCCGTTGGCGAAGTGCAATTCCACGGCGCTGGCGGTCCGGCGCACCGCCTTGACCGGGCGGTTCAGATGCACCCGTTCGCGAAAAGGGGCAATCATCGGCGCGATGTACTCCCGAGAACCTCCTTTGATTACCCGCCACTGGGGCTGATTAACGATATTGAACAGGCCGTGGTTGTCGAAGAAATCGCAAAAAAACCGCAGCGGGAAATCCAGCATCGCGGCGTGTGTTGCCGACCAGATGGCAGCGCCCATGGGGATGATGTAATGATCGATAAAATCGCGGCTGTAGCCATTGTGGTCCAGGTACTGACCCAGCGAAATCTGGTTATCGAGCTGCAGGCGTGCGCGCTTCATGTCGCGGTTAAAGCGAAGAATATCGAGCAGCATGCGGTAGAACGCCAGGTTAGCGAGGTTGCGGCGCTGGGCAAACAGCGCGTTGATGCTTGAGCCGCAATATTCCAGCCCGGTGGTTTCCGACTGTACGCCGAAACTCATTTGCGTGTCCTGCGCACCGACATCCAGCTGCTCCATGAGTTTGATGAAGTTTGGATAGGTCCAGTCGTTGAACACAATAAAGCCGGTATCCACCGCTAGCGTGCGGCCGTTTTCCTGGACATCAACCGTGTTGGTGTGGCCGCCAATGTAGGTATTGGCTTCGAATAAAGTCACGGTATGGGATCGTGAGAGTAAATGGGCCGCGGTCAGCCCCGAGATGCCGCTGCCGATCACTGCGATATTCATGAGGGACGCACCATGGATTGAGCCAATCGGGTATACCAGGCTGCCGGCAACCGACCTGCCAGGGCGATCAATGCCGACAAACGCCTGGGAAAATGAATTTCCGCTCGCCGTTGGGCGATGCCGTCGACCATGACCCGCGCCGCCTCCTCTGGCGACACCAAAAACGGCATGGGAAAGTCGTTGCGGTCGGTGAGCGGCGTTTTGACAAAACCGGGATAAATGGCGCTGACGTCGATGCCTTCTGCTTTCAGATCGACCCGCAGCGCTTCCAGCATGTTGTGGATGGCGGCCTTGCTGGCGCCGTAGGCCTCGGATCGTGGCAGGCCCAGGCGCCCGGCCTGACTGGAGACCCCGACGATATGGCCTTGTTTGGAGCGCCGCAGCAGCGGCAGTGTCGCTTCAATGCCGTACACCTGGCTCATGACATTGGTCTGCAACATGTTGGCAAAGGCCTGGGAGTTGAACTGACTGACGTCAACATACTCGCAGTTGCCGGCGTTGAGGATGATGGTGTCTATGCCACCGAGGTGCTCTGTGATCACGGACGCACACTGTTGATTGCCCTCGCGGCTGGATAAATCCGCCGCGGCCACATGGCACCGCTCGGTGCCGATTTTGCGCGCAAGGGTGTTGAGCGGCCCTTCGCTACGGGCGCTGATCACCAGCTGGACATCGTAGTCCGCCAGTGCTTCCGCCAGCGCTGCGCCGATACCGCTGGAGGCGCCGGTAATCCAGATCCGACGGCCATCCAGGGCGACATGATTTCGTTGATGACGGGATCTCATTGCGAAACCTCCGCCGATGACTTTTTCTGGAAGAAGATGCTCAGCTCAGCCACTTTGAAACCGAATTTTTTCATCACGGCGCGGTTGACGAGAATTTCGTCGTTGAGCTGCCACATCCAGTCGTCGAAATGGATGTGGTAGACCTTGCCGTCGACGGGCAAGGCCAGGGTGTAGCGCCAATTCAGGGCGTTGCCCGCGGCCTGGCCGCTGGCTTTACCGACGATATCCCCGGCATCACCCACGTAACGGCCATCTTCCAGCTCGGTGATGGTCCAGGTGCGCTCGTCGGTTTCTCCGTCGTTGTAGTCAAATCGTTCCTCAAGTGTGCACACGTTGCCATTCCAGGTTGCGACCATGTGCACCGTAAAGTGACGGGTCATCTGTCCGCGCCAGTTTTGCAGTACACCCCAGGCGATCACTTCGCCGTCAAAATATTCCCGTAGATCCAGTTTGGGTTGAAATTCGCGATAGGCATCTACCCGCGTGGTACTGCACCCGCTTATCAATAAACTCATAGCAATCCCCAATAAAAGTAGTGGCCGAAACCAGCGTTGAATGAATGTAAAGTGCATGTTGATAACCCCTGGTTGTTGGTCCCTGGTTGTTGGTCGATAATCGATTACCGCTGACCCAGCAACTGATCCCGCAGCCTGGGATACTTGGCGCGGTCAGACAGCCAGATCGATAAAAAGGCCGGGCCGAATGCCGGGTCTGTCACGCTGCCCAGCGGTTGATCATTGGCGTAGAACAGGCTTTCGCGACCCGATTCAACGTACAGGGTCAGTACGTCGCCCTTGCTCACATTGGGCCAAAGCTGGTTCAGGCGCGCTGACCAGGCGGCTTCCTGAGCGTCGGTGACGTTGCCCTGCAGGCGCCACTGTTTGCGTGTTTCAGCGATCAAATCTTCGGCCTGGATATCACGGAGGTAGCGAATCGTCAGGGCCGCTTTTTCGCTGTTGTTGTAGTTGTCGGCCGACCACCACAGGGCGATGTCGTAAACCTTCAGACCGAACCAACTGAACTGGGTCTCACCGCCCTTGCTAAGATCGTTCCTCTGGAATAGATCTCGCTCCAGCACGGCGTCAAAGGCTGTCGCCTGTGTTTGTCCAATGGCCAGTCCAACCAATAACAGTCGTAGGATAAAGCGCCGCATTTGTCACCTCCACGGGTTGATGTTGGAGGCCAGTTTACGCGGCCCCCTGTCAACAAAACGCGAAAAAAATGTGAAAAAAACGTGAACGTGGGGATTTTTTTGAGGTGCCGTAAGCGCGCTACTTACGCGCTACTTAAGAGGCGCTTCTGTGAGTGTGATGGCTAGAATGTCAGTGAGGCAATGACGCCGCCGGAGGCGCTGTTTTGAACCGTGATCCGCCAGCCGAAGCGGTCGCACAGTTGTTTGACCAGTGCCAGACCAATGCCCTGGCCAGGTTGGCTCTGCCCGCGGCCGCGGATGTGGCGCTTAAAGAGATGCGGTAAGTCCGCTTTGTGGATGCCCGTGCCGGTGTCCTCAACCAAAAGCCGGTTGGACTGCAGTGTGACCACGACTTCGCCGGCTTCTGTGTACAAAAAGGCGTTGCGGATGAGGTTGCCGATTACGATGGCAAGGGCCTGCGGTACCGTATTCAGTTCACGATCGGCATGGCGTAGAAAACGCACCTCGACCGGTTTTTCGGCCAATAAGGAACGGTGGTTTTCAATCTCTTGGGCGACCACATCTGCCAAGTTACAGGTTTCGCTGCGAGCGGATGTCGGGTCATGCTCACGGGCAATCAGTAACAGCACGGGAATCAGTTCGTTCATATCGCGAATCGAACGCTGCATCATCTGCAATTTGTCCCGCTGGAACTCGGTTAGTTCGGGGGTTCCCAACAATACCTGCACGGCACCGTTGAGAACGGTGAGGGGTGTGCGCAATTCGTGGCTGACATCGCTGGTGAACTGCCGCTCACGTTCCAGCGTATCGGTCACCCGCTGGGCATACTGCTCCAGCGCTGCGGCCAGGGTGCCGACTTCGTCATTGCTTTGGGGCAGCTTGAGTGGGCGGGCTTCCCCCGGCGTAAGAGATTTCACCTGGCGGGCCAGGGCAACAACCGGTGACACGGCGCGGCGGGCAAAAATGTAGCCAAGCCCCGCCATCAGATACAGCACCACCAGCACCGATGCCAGCGGCAACAGCCCGAAGTAATACACCAGTGCGTCGATGCTCTGTTCGCCGTAGAGCAGGTAGAGCGTATCGTCGTCGAACCGGGATACATAGACCGGGCGGTTTGAGTTGATCGAATGGATTTCGATACTGCGATAAAATCCCGGCTCAAGGCCGGTCAGCTCCGGTGGCACGTTGCCAGCAGAGGCGCGGTAACCGGTCAGGTTTTTGGTCAGCGGTAAGGGATACTGCGGGTCGTGTTGAATGTTGTCGATAAAATACTCGGCTTCGAGCGCCAACGCCTCTTCCACCAGCACCTTCTCGATTACGTAGCTGGCGGCGACCAGACTCCCCACCGCGGCGAGGCTGATCAGCACGCCCTGGAACAGAAAGACCAGCGCGATGCGAGTTTTAATGCCGGTATTAAGCTTCATCCGGTTCACAGATTCGGTAACCGATACCATGCACCGTGCGGATCAATGATTCGGCAAAGGGTTTGTCCACCGCCCGGCGAATGGCCGACATATGGGTGCGCAGGGTGTCGCTGTCCTCTTGTTCCTCGCCCCAGATATGGCGCTCGATATCGCGGCGGGTGACCACTTCCGGGCTTCGTGACATCAATAGCTCGAGAATGCGCAGACGTACGGGGTTGAGAGGGATGGACTGCCCCGCGCGCCGGATCACCAGGGTGCCGGTATCCAGGCTCAGGTCGTAGACGTTTAGCAGTGTATCTGTGTGGCCACCGGTGCGCCGCCACAGCGCTTGAATGCGCACCTCCAGTTCCGGCAGATCGAAGGGTTTTACCAGATAGTCATCCGCCCCGGAAGCGAAGCCACTGAGTTTATCCTCCAGTGTATCCCGTGCGGTTAACATCAGTACCGGGACGCTAGACCTGGCGTCGCGGCGGAGCTTGTCGCAAAGCGCCAGACCATCCATGCCCGGCAGGGCCAGATCCAGCACAACCACGTCATAGGGTTGGGTTACCGCCAGATGCAACCCAGTGACCCCATCGTGGGCAAAGTCCAATGTATAGCCGCGGGGCTCGAAGTAGTCGCCGATGAGTGTCGCAATATCGACGTTGTCTTCGATGATGAGCAGTCGGATTGGTGCATTGTCCATGACAATTATTCTAAAGGCCCCCAGAAGGAAAAAGAAAGTACTGTAACCGGCAGATTGATGAAGGCTTTACAGTTGACAGCCAGCAGGTGAGTGAACAGACTGTGCTGTTTTACACTTTTCAGGTTATTCTGCGTGCCATCAACCGCCACCGATGAACTGTCTCTGCGAAGCGCGATGCCAGCCGTGTTTTTAACTACACTGGTTCAGGCGGTTGCGGCGATGGCGACGCTTTCAGTTGCGTCAATTGCCCCTGAAGTTGCCAGTGCGCTGGGTGTCCCAACTGTACTTGTGGGCTATCAAGCCAGCTTGATTTATGGTTTTGCCATGATGAGCGCCATGCTCGCAGGTGCCTTTGTTGTGCGCTACGGCGCTTGCCGTATCAGTCAATGGAGCATGCTCTTAACACTGCTGGGCTCAATACTGTTGATGGTGCCGCATGTTGCCGGTATTGCACTCGGATCCTTATTTATCGGCATAGGTTATGGCCTGACCAACCCATCCGCTTCGCACTTACTGATGCGGCTGGTACCGATCAAACGGCGGAGCCTAATCTTTTCACTTAAACAAACTGGAGTACCACTCGGTGGGGTTATGGCAGGCTTTATTCTTCCCCCTGCAGCGATCTATTTGGGCTGGCAACCGGCCTTGGGGCTCGTCGGGTTAGCGGCAATCGTATTAATTGCGGCAATGCAGTACTACCAAGCACGCTGGGATGATGATCGTATTCCCAACGCTCCCCTGCCACGCAACCCTTTTTATGGTTTAACCATTATCTGGCACGTGCCTGTGCTCCGGTTTGTCTCGCTGGTCGCATTTTGTTACGGCATTTTGCAGATCAATTTATCCACCTATCTAGTCGCCATGCTGGTAGAAGACATCCATATCGATTTACTCACGGCCGGCGCCATTCTCGCTGCTGTTCAAGTCGCTGGCGTAAGCGGGCGGATTCTCTGGGGCGCCATAGCTGACTGGATTAACCGGGGTTTGTGGATGCTGGTTTTTCTTGGCGTTATTATTTCCGTCATGGCCGTTGTGGTCTCATCCGTCTCACCTCAATGGTCAGTACCGGCCTTATACCTGGCTTTTATTTTGTTTGGCATGACCGCCATTGGTTGGAATGGCATCTATTTATCAGAAGTCGCCAAATACAGTCCGGAGGGACAGGTCAGTGCTGCAACCGGGGCTTCGCTCAGCATCACATACACCGGTATTTTAATGGGTTCCCCACTTTTTATCGCAATCTATCAGGGATATGGCAACTACGCTGACAGCTTTGGAGTGTTGCTTATTCCGGCATTAATTGGTTTGGCTTGCGCCTTGATTGCCGCACAAAAAACCAAGTCCCACTTGTGAGACCGTACGAATGCTGACCTTTAACGCATTAACGCTACGCCGCGGAGTGCGCACACTCTTTGATAATGCAACATTCACCATCCACGCGGGCCAACGGGTGGGTATTACCGGTGCAAATGGCACCGGCAAATCAAGCCTGTTTGCACTACTACTCGGCGATTTACAACCGGACACGGGTGATGTCCAGCTGCCAGCGCACCTTGTCACAGCCCACGTTGGGCAGGACACACCGGCCACCGAGACACCGGCGATTGAGTATGTGATGGATGGTGACAAAGCCCTTCGACAGCTTCAGCAGGCCTTGGCCAAAGCAGAGCAAGCCGAGGATGGCACGCAAATAGGCCGCTTGCATAGCGAGCTAGAGGCTATTGACGGGTATTCTGCGCCTGCAAGAGCGGCCAAACTTTTAGCTGGGCTGGGTTTTAACCCGGCAGCGCAAATCAAACCGGTCAACACTTTTTCCGGCGGCTGGCAAATGCGCCTCAATCTGGCTCAAGCCTTAATGTGTCGGTCTGACCTGTTACTTTTAGACGAGCCGACTAATCACCTGGACCTGGATGCGGTGATTTGGCTGGAAAGCTGGCTCAAGCAGTATCCGGGCACATTACTGCTTATCTCACACGACCGCGATTTCCTGGACAGTGTGACCACTCATATTGGCCACATCGAGCAACAAAGCCTGAAACTCTATACCGGCAATTACACGGCATTTGAGCACCAGCGATCTGAACAACTGGCGGCCCAACAAGCGGCTCACGAAAAGCAGCAACGCGACATTAAACACCTGCAACACTATATTGACCGGTTCCGCGCAAAAGCCACCAAAGCCAGACAGGCTCAGAGCCGTTTGAAAACACTGGAAAAAATGGAACGGATCGCAGCCGCTCATAGTGACTCACCTTTTAGCTTTCAGTTTTTTTCACCCACCAAACAGCCACATACCTTGCTACAACTTGATGAAGTCAGCACCGGTTACCAGCACACGCCACTGCTCAAAGCACTGAATTTAACGTTCTCGCCAGGCGATCGCATCGGTTTACTGGGGCCCAACGGGGCAGGAAAATCGACATTGATCAAGCTCCTGGCGGGCGAACTCCCGGCTCTATCGGGCCACATCCATCGCGCTAAGGAGCTTTCATGTGGTTACTTTGCACAACACACGCTCGAAACGTTAAAGCCAGACCAAACGCCCCTAGCCCACATCCAGTCACTGGATCCAACCGCGCGCGAGGGTGACTTGCGCCAGTACCTAGGGCACTTTGGCTTTTCCGGCGATATGGCCTTAACCAAAACAGCGGTTTTTTCAGGTGGCGAAAAAGCCCGGCTGGTGCTGGCGATGCTGGTTTATCAAAAACCAAACCTGTTATTGCTGGACGAACCCACCAACCATTTGGATTTGGACATGCGGCATGCGCTGGCCGTTGCCCTGCAAAGTTTTGACGGCGCAATGGTTATCGTGTCGCATGATCGGCACATGTTACGCTCAGTTTGCGATACGTTTCTGCTGGTCAATTCAAGTCAGGCAACGAGCTTTGACGGAGACTTGGATGATTACGCCAAATACCTTTCTCAGCAGTTAACACAAATACCTGCGGCGGATGATCAGCCTCCTCCATCCGACCAGAGCAGTGCCGCTCGGAAGCAAAAAAAACGGGCAGAAGCAGAACGCCGCCAAGCGCTTCAACCGTTTAAAAAGCAATTGCAATCGGTTGAAAAAACAATGGCCGAGATAGAGTCCCACCTCAAGCGCATTGAGCAAACCCTGCTGGATGAGGCTATCTACCAAGCGGAAAATAAAGACCGCCTCAAGGCGGCATTGACGGAACAAGCTGACCTGAAAAAAACCTATGAACAAGCTGAAAATGACTGGCTCGACTTAAGTGAACAGATAGAGAAACTAAATTAACACACTGATTAAATTAATTTTTCTTTCACCATAAATTCCCCTGTACACCTTCCCAATTGGGGCGACTGATAAAAGTTGGCCTGCTTCTTGTTTACCACTTCTGCAAGGGCCGCAGCCCGTCAGGATCACGTCAATCACATTTTAGGGAAGTTTAAACGCATGAAATCGGGTCGTTTTGATGCGCTCAGTGTTACCGGTTTTCTCATCGCTTTTGCCGCACTTGCCGGCGGAAACATGCTGGAAGGCGGCCAGTTAGGTGCTTTAATCCAAGGTACAGCATTTCTTGTGGTCGTAGGAGGCACGGTGGGCGCCGTGATGCTGCAAACACCACCCAGCATTTTTAAGCGCGCGATGGAAATGTTGACGTGGGTCGTGCGTTCCCCCCGCTTTGACCACGACGAACACATCGATAAAGTATTGGAATGGGCGGAAATTGCCCGCAAAGATGGCCCACTCGCGCTGGAAAGACTTGCCAGCCGCGAGGGCGACCTCTTCACTCGTAAAGGCATGATGCTACTGGCAGACGGCCACAAGGCCCTCGAAATACGACAAATCCTGGAAGTTGAAATCAGTGCCAAAGAGTACAAGGAAATGCAGGCGGCCAAGGTCTTCGAAGGCATGGGAGGGTATAGCCCCACGATTGGCATCATCGGCGCGGTGATGGGCTTAATCCACGTCATGAATAACCTGACCGAGCCCGCTAAATTGGGCGATGGTATTGCAACCGCTTTTGTCGCCACCGTTTACGGCGTGGCCTTTGCCAACCTGGTCTTTCTGCCGGTTGCGAATAAACTGAAAGGCACCATTGAAAGCAGAGTGCTTGAGCAAGCCATGGTCCTTGAAGGCATTGTCGGTATCGCCGAAGGCGCGAATATTCGTGTCCTGGAAAATAAGCTACGGAGTTTTTTCAATGAAGCCGGATAACTTGCTGACACGTTACCTCCACCACCAGGAGGACAATAGCGACCGCTGGATGGTTTCTTACGCCGATTTTATTACGCTTTTGCTGGGTTTTTTTATTGTCATGTATTCCGTTTCCTCACTCGACGGAGAGAAATACCAAGTCATTTCTGAAGCCTTGAGCCAAGCCTTCAAGCCAACCACAAAAGCCCAGGCATCGCACCGGAGCCTTCAGGAAAGTGTGTTATTAACAGAGCCGGCAAAACAGAATCCTGAGACGCATACGCAAGAAGAACTGGCTGTTCTTAACCAGCTCACAAGGAACCTGCAAAACACATTGAGCCAACTCGATGAAAGAAAGTCCGTTCGCCTGCGCCGACAACCCAACCGGGTCGAAATCGAAATTGAAAGCCAGGTGTTATTCCAGGTGGGGCAGGCTGATTTATCAGAACGGTCCAGAACACTGCTCACCCGAGTGGCAACCGTATTGTCCACGCTTAACAATCGTATCCATGTTGAAGGGTTTACCGATAATACCCCGATTTTAACCAGCAAGTTTCCTAGTAACTGGGAGTTATCCTCTGCCCGCGCGGCCAGTGTGGTCCGGTTTTTCGCGCGCAACGGCATTGCCCCTGAACGCATGGCTGCCGTCGGCTATGGCGAATTCCGACCCGTGGATGACAATGCCACACCCGAAGGCCGGCATAGAAACCGCCGGGTTCTGATTATCATTGACGCCAATCTGGCTGAACTCCCCTTAGAAGTACCAAAACCCTAATCCACGTATGATGCATATCTGGACTGTTGCCAATCAAAAAGGCGGGGTTGGAAAAACAACCACCGCAGTAACACTCGCGGGAATGCTGGCGCAGCAGGGCGAGCGAACACTGCTTGTTGACCTAGATCCACAAGGTTCACTCACCAGTTACTTCTCCTATAACCCCGACGATATTGAGGACAGTGTTTATAATCTATTCACATCGGGCCCAAGTACTTCGAATGTGATTTCCGCACTTCATCCTACCCTTTGCGATAACCTGTGGTTATTACCCGCCTCGGTCGTGCTGGCCACCTTAGACAAGGAACTAGGCACACACGCCGGCATGGGGCTGGTGTTAAAAAAAGCCCTGGCGCGGCTGGAAAATCGGTTTGACTTCATCCTGCTTGACTGTACCCCAGTACTGGGTATTTTAATGATCAACGCGCTTGCCGCCTGCCAAAAACTGTTAATCCCTGTCCAAACAGAGTTTCTCGCGCTCAAAGGCCTGGAGCGCATGTATCACACATTAGATATGATTCAGCACTCACAAAAGTCGCTCCCGTCGAAATGCATCGTACCCACGATGTATGACCAACGGACGCGCGCCTCTGTGGAGAGTTTAAGTACCCTAAGGACGCGTTACGGAGATGAAGTGTGGCGTGAGAAAATCCCTGTAGACACAAAGTTTCGCGATGCCAGCAAGCTGGGTAAACCGCTGTCATACTTACACCCAAGTGCTCGGGGCGTGCTCGCATATGAGCAGCTGCTTCAAGACCTGGCAAACGCCTGAGCTATCTCGCTATGAACCCATGAGCATACCCACCTCATCCAAGCAGGCACTCAAAACCAAAACAGCGGCATTACTCAACCAATACTTCAACAACCTCTTGCTGGAAAGCGTCGCTGCACCTCCTGAAGCGCCCTCTCTCCCTCTTCACCCTCCTAGCAGTAACGTGCAGGAGGAGACTCCCACTAACCAAACAGTGGCGTCAAGCGCTAGGTTAGCAGTCCAAAAAGACGCGTTAGTGTCACAATACCCGCCAACGGATTATCTTCTGTTTTCAACAAAGCATTCTCGTCTTGCCATCCCACTGCTGGCATTGGAAACAGTCCTCTCATCGGCTAACAAGATTACCCGATTGCCCCATCAGCCAGACTGGTCATTCGGTGTTTTGCAGCATCACAAGCGCCTTATTAAAGTCATAAATACAGATGTTGTCATTGATCAACGACAAAAAAATGACGAAATGACACCGAAGTATGTCCTGGTCTTGGCCAAATCCCGCCTGGGTTTAAGCAGCCATGCGATCAGTAATGTGGTCAAGCTGGAACACGATCAGATCCGGTGGCACAAGCAAAGACCCTCCGCCAGACCCTGGAGCCTTGGATTAACACAAGATTCCTTACATTTCGTGCTCAATACCGAAGGAATACACGCGAGGTATGGGAAAACCGAGCCACCAGGGTATGCACAAAATGACTCGTAGGGGTACAGAACCACATTCTTTTGCCGACAAAAGCGTAGGGTTGGCCTAAAAAGTGCTGTCTCTTTTGCACTCCCGGCTAAACGTTGAACGAATTTTTGGAGCCTAAATAAATGACGGATATCGCTGAAGTATTGCATCCCGACGAAACCTCGAGCCATGAAGTCAGCCAGTGGGTAACTTTTGTTTTAGACCAGGAAACCTATGGCATTGACGTTATGGGAGTTCAGGAAGTGTTGAGGGTAAGTGACATTGCCCCGGTACCCGGCGCGCCGAGCTATGTGATTGGCATCATCAACCTGCGTGGTAATGTTGTCAGTGTTGTGGACACCCGCCAACGTTTCGGACTGGTACCAGCCGACCTCACAGACAGCACACGGATTATCATCATCGAATCCAGTGAGCACACAATTGGCATCATGGTTGATGCGGTTGCCGAAGTAGTAGACGTTAACCCGAACGAAATCGATACCGCACCCAGCATCGGTAACGAAGAAAGCGCCCGTTATATTCATGGCGTTGTCAGCCGGGATGAACACTTATTGATCCTGGTGGACTTGAACCGGCTACTGAACGGCGATGAGTGGGATAACGTTGTTTTCTAAGCGTTACTATTTCCAACAGGGACGTTGAAAAATGCATCACAATAAAAAAATGATCTGTCGATCATGGTACAGCGACTGAGGTAACAATGATTATCACAGTCACAGAAATTGCTGCTATCGCGGTGGCTATCCTGTTTGCCGGTTTATGGGGAGGTTGCCTGATTATCATGCGGCGCCAATCTCAAACAATGGCCTTACAGGCCAGACAACAGCGGGAAGAGATTGAGGGCCTGCGCTCTCAAATAGAAGTCATCGGCTCCGGATCAGTCGGCATGGGAAAACGCCTTGACAAACTAGGCCGTGATCTCAGCTGGTTACAAGAACAGGTACAACAACTCTCCATGAGCAGGGAAGCGCAGGTATCCTATGACAGCGCCATCCGCCTCGCCGAAAATGGTGCCGGGGTTGAGGGGCTGATGCAAAACTGCAAAATGACCGAGGCCGAAGCAGAGCTTGTCCTTAAAATGCATGCCAGCCGCTCGCGGCTGAAAAGCGACCAGGATAAGCAGACACCCTCACTTTACTCTCTGGCAAACCGGCTCGAAGAAATACAATAGACTCCAGCACGCCACTCACCTTTCGACTTTGTACCATGTTGTACGCGCTTAAAAGTTCTGTAACTCAGCGAGCCACACTCAAAGAAGCGAAAAATACTGTTCCAACCGGTCACAACCCGTTGTGATGTGCGGAAACAAATCAGCCATGTTTTCAGCCGTTAAGGCGTCTTTGCCTGGCCAGCGCGCCAGCACATCACTCCCGTCATAATCCACAAAAGCCACGCGCGCACTGAGTGCTTCCGGCCCCAGATAAAAGGATGACCCGGGCAGCAATGCAATGTGTGCCTCTCCCAGTAAAGCATGGCAAAGTGCTTCGTCTGACGTAATACCTTTTTTAGCCAGTGATGCCCGGTAGTTTTGAAAATCAGGCATCATATAAAAAGCCCCTTGAGGTTCCGGGCAGTTCAACCCCATGCCTATAAAGCGAGTATGAACATACTCAGCGACGCTGCGATGTATTTCAACAGTTTGATTGATAAAGGAACGAACCGTATCAAAATGACCATAGGCCTCCAATGCGGCATACTGAACTGGTGCAGAAACCGTACTGAAGGTTTCGCTCGCCACAGTCTGTAGCGCCTTTGTCAACGCGCGCAAAGGGTCCGGAATCAACATAACGCCCAGACGATATCCACCGGCTGCAAAAGACTTCGACAGCCCTCCCGTCACGATTGTACCTTCGGGATACGCATGCGCCATGCTCTGATGCGACTGTCCCGTAAAATCAATCATGGCGTAAATTTCATCCGATAAAACAATGATTCCAAACTTCCGGCAAACTTCGGCCAGGGCAGACAAATCGTCCTCCCCATAAACGGCCCCAGTTGGATTGTTAGGACTATTTATAATCAGTAGTTTGGGTGTGTCGTCTAGCTGTTGGCAGATTTGCTCCAGCACATCTGCCTGCAACCGGTAGTGATGTTCACGCCGGGTTGGCAATGTGTAAACCGGTTTACCTAAGAGTTGCGCCTGGGGACCATAGCTGACCCAGCTGGGGGCCGGAATTAAAACAGCAGCCTCCAGAAGAAACAGGGCTTGAAATATCAATTCTTTACTGCCGGGGCCAATACAAACGTGCTCGGCAGAAAAAGGGCTGTTCATTTCCTGCTGGTAAAACCGAGCGACAGCTTCACGCAGCTCCGGCAATCCCAGCGTGGGTAAATAGTCTTTAACTGCTGCGTGATCGCGCAACGCATTTTGAATAGATAGCGGTACAGGAAACGGCGACTGGCCAAAGCCAAAGTGGCAAACTGAGCCGCCTTGTGCACGGATTTCTCTGGCTCGGATGTTAATCGCCAAGGTAGCCGATTCATTCAAGCCAGCAATAGACGACGTCAGCGGAACTTTCATCAAGAATATCCCAAGCGTAAATTCCGTGTATGTTCAGCCGGGCTGTTCATTTTCCAGCTGTTTAATCAATGGCAAAATCTTACTTTCCAGGTCCAACTGGGTTATCGGACCAATATGCTTGTAACGGATGATACCAGCCCTGTCTATCACGAAAGTTTCTGGCACGCCATAAACCCCGTAGTCAATGCCAATTTTCCCATCCACATCAAATATCGTGTCGTGATAAGGGTTACCGAGCTTATCGAGCCAGGCAATACCGGCTTCACGCGCGTCTTTGTAATTCAAGCCGTAAATGGGTGTTTGGCTCATCTCGGCCAGCTGATTGAGTACCGGATGTTCTTCGTAACACGCGGCACACCAGCTGGCCCAAACGTTCAACAGGGTAACCTTGCCTTTCAAATCACTCAATGAAACATACTTATCCGGATCTAAAAGAGAGGGCGCGGAAAACCCAGGCGCAGGCTTATCAATAAAAGGAGATGGGACCTTTTTGGGGTCATTCTTCAGACCTAAAGCCAGAAAAACGGCAAGGCCTATAAAAATGATCAGTGGAAACGCGTAACGGAACATCGCAAGCCTATTTTTTTGCAACCACTTTATTCAGGTTATCCAACGCCTGTTGCAAGCGTTCGTAAGGTTGAGCACCTGATACAACAACCACCTCGCCCGAGGCGTTGTGCCTCAGAATATTCCCGGGCGTCCCCGAAATGCCGGCCTTTGCCCCCTCTGCAAAGTCCTGTTTTACTTTCTGAGCATATTTCTCGCTTTCCAGGCACTCTGCGAATGGTGCTTTTGGCAAACCTATTTCAACCGCTAAAGGTGTCAAAGCAGCGATCGGGAAGCCTTTACCACCGGCTTTGGTTCGTTCATAAATTAAGTTCGTGTAGGCCCAAAAAGCATCATTGCCACCCAGCTCAGCGGCACATTCAGAGGCCTCGGCCTGCTTTTGTGCGCCCGGGTTATGAAATTGCAATGGAAAATGCCGGTAGACCCAATTGATTTTACCGGGATTATCGTCAATCAGCTTTTTAGCTGTAAGATGAAACCGCTTACAAAAGGGGCATTCAAAGTCTGAGTATTCGATCAGCGAAACAGGGGCTTTAGGATCCCCATAAATATGATCCTGCTTGGGATCAACAGGCTTCACATATTTTGCTTTTGCATCCTGGCGCTGTTGTACTTCAGCCTGTTGCCGACGCTGCTCGTCCTGTTGTTTACCGATAAAGGCAATGATGCTTTTTTCAACTTTTGCATCAAACCCTCCATTATCTAATTGGTAGCGTGCCAGTGCCTTTTCAATACGCGCATCAATCAGTGCATTGAGCTCGGACTCGGTGAGTGCCACGGTTTTTTCATTGGCCATCACCGGGACCGTTGACAGTATGAATAATGCTGTTAGAACAACCAAGAAATGATGTATTGCTGGGTAGATTTTTTTAATCACAAGGCTCTCGCTAAAATAACAGTGTGTCTGTCGATACCACGCTAGACTGGACGAACTTACTTTATTTATCGATCTTAGACTAATACCATCCCTTAATGTTCATTAATTTTTGCATGCCTGCCTGTCTACATCCATTGAGGTACTCATGAAATACCTGATCTGTCTGCTGACTGCACTCTTGCTGACATCATGTGGCCAACAAGAAGAAGGATCACTCTCAACCGGTCCTGGCCAGTTGCCCTCAGAAACCGTCAAACACCGTTGGTACACTCAAAAACAAGTGAACACAGGGCAAGTTATTTTTAATGAGCACTGCCTCGTCTGTCATGGAGCTGATGGCAAAGGGACCGTCCAAGACTGGCAAACACCGCTGTCAAATGGCAAATACCCACCTCCACCCCTCAATGGCAGTGCGCACACCTGGCATCACGATTTACCAGTATTACGACGTGTGATTACCGAAGGCGGTCAACGCCTTGGCGGCACAATGCCTGCGATGGGGGGGGTATTAACTGAAACGGAGATCGACAATATTCTGGCCTATATCACCTCCCTCTGGCCAGATGAAGTGTACCAACGCTGGGCATCGCGATTTGGATACGAAAAAAACTGATTCAATCGAAACAATTCTAAAAAATAGCAGGAGGAATGATGGTTAATACAATATATAAAGAGGATTTGTTTGCAGGTAAGGTTGCGCTGGTCACCGGTGGCGGTTCCGGGATTGGCCGTCGAACCGCGCGAGAACTGGCACAGCTTGGTGCTCGTGTCGTCATTGCCGGACGTAATGAAGACAAACTGCAAGAATCTGTGCGGATAATTTCTGAAGAAGGAGGAACCGCGTCCTATGTTATTTGCGATATTCGCGATGTTGAAGCCGTTGAGCGTGCCGTTGCGGAAGCGGTTCAACAAGCAGGCACCATTGATTTGCTCGTCAACAATGCCGGTGGGCAGTTCCCCAAAAAAGCAGAAGAAATTTCACCCAACGGTTGGCGCGCTGTAATTGACAACAACCTGAACGGCACTTTTTTTATGACTCAGGCCGTCTTCAACCAGGTCTTTAAAGAAAAGGGCGGCATCATTGTCAACATCATCGCTGAAATTGGACGGGGCTTCCCGATTATGTGCCACACCGGTGCTGCCCGTGCAGGCGTCGAAAACATGACTAAAACGCTGGCAACAGAATGGGGTCGCTATGGCGTGCGCATCAATGCCGTCGCGCCCGGCACTATTCGCTCAAGTGGCCTAGATACCTATGACCCCGCCTTTCGCGAACGCGCTTTGGCAAGCGGCAAAACAAAAGCCGTTTATCGTTTGGGAACCGAAGCGGAAATTTCAGCTGCCATTTTGTACCTGCTCTCACCTGCGGCCGGCTTTGTTACCGGAGAAACGCTCAAAGTTGATGGCGGCGACCCGCTGTATGAACCCCGCATGCCCCCAGCTGATAGTGGTGGTAAACACCCAGCGTTTGACGACGACTGAAGCGCTGATGAGAAAATTAAAAGGCCCGGCAAAATGCCGGGCCCCTTCCTCGATCGACTGAATATGACAACGAGCTGTGACAAACCAAGCCAGATTCACTGATGGGATTTAGTCGTCGTCCCGGTCATCATCATAACCTTTCCAAGCGTCGTATCGCCCATGGTACCCACGTCTCGGGCCCATCGTATCCAGCATTTGTTTTTGATCGGCATTCAAAACATCATAGAAATTTTGCAAGGCAGGCTGGACTTGGGCCATCAAATCAGCACCTTTCATCATCATGGCTTGCATGCGGGTGACTTTCTCGGGTGCTGTGACGGGTATCCCAGCCGAACGCTCGGACGCACAATAATCCGACATTTGTGCACGGACCGATTGGAGCTGCTGAACCAACTGCTCCCACGCCGGCATTTGCTCGGCTGTCAGCGCCAGCTTTTCCTGGCCGCGAGCTAACTTATTATCCATTCGCTCACCGGCTTTTGGGCTGCACGCCATACCCATCATTCCCCCGTGCTTTCCCATACCATATCTTTCATAACCACTGGCTTGCGCTGAGTTGAAGGAAAAAAAGGCTGCACTAAGAAGCACCAGGACGGTGACAATTGACGTAAAAACAACATTTGTTTTGCTCATAAAATATCTCCTGATAAGTGAGTCCCAAACTCGCCACATGGGTGACGTGGGGTTACTTTCTCAAACAGTTGTTGCAGACGAATTGCGAAAAAAGCGAGCTTTGTAACAGAGCGTGTCTTCCTCGAAGTTTGAAATATTTTGTTACAAATAAGCACAGTCTATGGGTTCAAGTGTTTTTATAATGAAACCATGACAGAAAAAACAAAACACCTTCTTGTTGTCGACGATGACCGGGATATTCGCCAATTGTTAGGTGAGTTCTTACGCAAACACGGCTACCGCGTGAGCGAAGCTGAAGACGGTCGCCAAGTACGACAAGCTCTTACGACAGGGCGGTTCGATTTAGTCGTCCTCGACATCATGATGCCCGGCGAGGATGGTCTAAGTTTATGTCGGTGGATCCGAGCGAACTCAGGGCTCCCCATCATTTTACTCACAGCACTCGGTGAAGAAACCGACCGTATTGTAGGACTGGAAATGGGTGCTGATGACTATTTGGCTAAGCCCTTCAATCCACGCGAGTTGCTTGCCCGCATCCGTTCAGTCCTCCGGCGCACCAGCCACTTGGCCTATGCCACTCATGCCGACACACCTACTTGCAAACGGTTTGACCGCTGGGTGTTGGACCCCGCCAAACGAGAACTGCGAGACAACAAAGGCGTATTGGTGACTTTAACGTCCGGTGAGTATGAGTTACTGCTCGCCTTTATTGAACACCCGGGACGCACCTTAAGCCGAGACCAGCTACTGGACATAACCCGGGGGCGAGAGGCAACTTCGTTCGACCGCAGTATTGATGTTCAGCTCAGCCGTTTACGCAAAAAGATTGAACACAACCCCAAGCAGCCTCAATTGATCAAAACCGTGCGTAATGGCGGCTATGTCTTTAGCGCCCAGGTGACAGAACAATGAGCTGTTTTTTACCTAAAAGTTTTGCTGCCCGACTTTCACTACTGATTATCTTCGGTTTAATCACCACCATTGTGTTGCTCTGGTACGCCTTTGGCCGTGACCGGTGGCGAGAAGCAGGGGAAGTCTTTGCCGTCGCTACGGCCGACCGCATTATTGCTACAACAGCATTACTCAATGAGGTCTCACACGTTGAAGACTACCATCGCATCATCACAGCTATCAGCAACCCTGGCTTTCGTGTGTTAATGCCAAGACCACTGCCTGAAAAACGTTTCCACAAGCATCACTACGAGGACGACGAGTGGGAAGACGACGAACTAGAAGGTGACGAGTGGGAAGATGACGCAAAACGCCTCAGCGGCTTGAGTGCACGGATACACCAGCAAACGATGATGCGTTTGCACAGCCGCAGCACAACGCCTTATCACATCTCGATACATCGCCAGCGAGAGCACGCTCCCTTGGACGGCCAGCGGCTGGGGGAGCGCCACCAACTTGCCATACGCACTCAGCTCAACAACGGTTTATGGGTAACCTATCTCGCGCGTCCTGCTTTTATTGAACAACAGCGTAAATATCCCTTTTTCTGGATCCTTATTGCACTCGGTTTATTGATCATCGCCATTTGGGCGACTCACCGGCTGAGCCGTCCTTGGACGCAACTGGCGAAAGCGGCCGACCGCTTTGGTGTAGACGTCAACGCCCCAGCGATTGACGTCAGTGGCCCCAGCGAAGTCCGCCAGGCGGCACAAGCCTTTAATCGCATGCAGGGACGTTTAAGACGTTTTATTTCCGATCGCACGCAAATGCTGGCCGCGATTTCGCACGACCTTCGTACCGTTTTAACCCGTATGAAATTACGCGCCGAGTTTATCGAAGACACAACCCAGCGCGAAAAATTACAGGCCGATATCGACGAGATGAACGCCATGCTGGCTGCCACACTCTCATTTGCGCGGGATGATGTGGAAGCTGAACCTGCGGCCAAAACAGAGATCACCTCCCTGCTCTCCACACTGTGTGATGATCTCAGCGATACCGGTGAAGCGGTACGCTTCCATAGTGATGCGACCGTTTATGCCCGTGTTCACCCGGTTAGCCTTCGCCGCGCACTGTCTAACCTGATCGCCAATGCTATTCGCTACGGACATGAGGCAGATGTAACGCTCACCACTGAAAAGGATTACTTACTCATTACCGTGGCTGACCGCGGCCCCGGCATTGCTGAGTCCGAACGTGAAAACGTTTTTTCCCCCTTCTATCGGCTGGAATCTTCCCGCAATCGAGAAACCGGGGGAACGGGGCTCGGATTAACCATTGCCCGTACGATTATTCGTCGCCACGGGGGCGACATTCAGCTTTCAGACCGGCCGGGTGGTGGCTTGCTGGTTAAAGTCACACTCCCTCTGGATGGCTAAACCAACCATTGCGTTAAGCTTTGTTCAACAGGGCGTACAACTGGTCTTTGAGCGCCAACCTTTCTTTTTTCAACCCTTCGAGATAGTCATCCGCCGCCGCTTCGGCACCGGACTCAATCCGGTGTACGGCATGATCCACTTCGTGATACTGCTCAAAAAGCCGGGCAAAGTGAGCATTGTTCATTTTCAGATCATGAATTTTTTCCCGATACTCTGGTAACTCATGTACCAGGTCGTGCTTTTCAACAGACATAATTCTCCTGATCCGTATGGTTAATAGATGCCTTCAATCACCATTTTCTGCACAATGGCGACAAACCGTTGCATAAGGCATTGCCTCAAGGCGAGCGACCTCAATCTCATGGCGGCACCGGTCGCAGATAAAATAGCACCCCCGCTCAATGCGCGTTAAGGCGGTTTTGACGTGTTCGAGTTCTTCAACAGCGGCATTGCCCAATGCATCAACCACTTCGTTATTTTCACGCTCAGTTGCAAGGTCTTCCCAGTCTGTCGTACTGGGTGCCCGGCGAATATTTTGCTTCACTCGACTGATACGGTCCTCTAACTCGGCTTTTTGATCCAGGAGCTTCTGTTTAAATGCGGCGGTATCTGGCATAAATGACAACCTGTAAAAATTACGATCTAACACGCTGTTATTTTGCCAGTGCCCCTACTGATGAAGTTGATGCAAATCAAAGGCAGGCCATCAAAATTTTACTCATCTCATCAAGTCTTCTGCTCTCAGCCCAAAGTAACGAATAAATTTGAATATTAGACCTATGCATGACACTATCCTTTCAAACCCATTAGCTTGCTAATAAAATAACGTGTCTTTTGCCAACTGAAAAAAGTCTAATCTTTGTTAATACTCAAAAAAACAGAAGTTTTCCGCTCCCGCCTCTCGGGACTCGCACTGCTCTCTACTTGCCTCTTAGTGCTCATTGAGCAGTTATCCAGCAGTCTGCCTTGGCTCTCTTATCTAGCTGTCGTCAGCGCACTGCTTTATGTTGGGCTTGAGTGGAAACACAACGTGCTGATGGCGAAGTGTCTTGTTGTATTAACGGCACTTTTAATGGCAAGCGCCTGGCTGCTCATTGACGAGCCGCTCCAGCTTTTTTTGGAAGGTGTGGGGCTGGGTGCTTTCTTTATGACCTTTTTCTGCGCACTCAGTTTTTTAAGAGGGGCCGCAGAAAACTCTGATCAAATCCGCCGGGCGGGTTTACATTTACTGGCACAACCACCTGCTTGGCGCTACCTGGCGCTGACTTTTGGCGCGAACCTGTTCGGCCTGATTATCAGTTTTGGTTCACTTAACCTGCTCGGTGCGATGGTGCTCCGGGCCGAATCTGAGGTCACCCGAGGCAACCCCGACGCAGGGAGTCACGCACGCTCCCGGCGTGGCATTCTGGCCATTTTACGCGGCTTTTCAATGGTGCCCGCCTGGTCACCCTTATCAATTGCAGTCCCCATGGTGTTACTCTCCCAGCCTGGTTTGACTTGGCAAACGCTGGTACCTTGGGCACTTTTGATCGCAGTGGTTTTAATGCTGTTAGGCTGGGCCGAGGACAAGCTGCAGCCAACCTTGCCCATGCCGGCTTCAGGTATTTTGTCCACCCACGAGCGTTGGTCTGTGCACTTGCCGCTGCTCACGCTGATTCTGCTCATCTTCGTTTTAGCGATCACGGCTGAAAATGTGCTGCAAATCCGCCTGGTTGTCAGCGTTATGTTGGTCTGCCCTCTTGTTGCAATGAGCTGGATGCTGTTTCAAGCACTATACTCCTCAGCCAACCACAGCCACCGGTTTGCTCAAGCGGTCACCCAGCACGTAATGGTTACAATGCCCGGATGCCGCGTAGAGTTGACGGTTCTGTTTACTGCGGCATGCCTGGGAGTGTTCGTTCAATATGCCTTACCCCCGGGGTTAATTAATCAACTTTTGGAGCAGTTAAATATTTCAGCCCAATGGTTACCACCTGCAGCCTTTTTACTCATTGTGTTGCTGGCCCACCTGGCAATTAACCCAATGATGTCAACATTCATTCTAAGCGCGGCTATCCCCTCAGGGGAAACCCTGGGTATTTCATCCCTCTCATTGGCGCTGGCTTATTTAGTGGGCTGGGGCGTTGGAGTGGGGAGTTCTCAGTTCACCATCGCTAACTTAGTAATGGCGGGCTTAACGGGCAAACCGAGCCGCTTAATTGCGTATCAGTGGAACCTTCGCTACACGCTGGCGGCGATGCTGTTGATGTGTATTGTGCTGTATGTCATTGCTTGAGGCTGTCCTGTCATAAAGGAAAATCAGGTTAACTGCTCAATAAGCCCTGCTCTTTAAATACATTCTTGATCTGCTTAGCAACTTGCTCAGGATAAACGGTGGCAAATTTTTCATCCAACAGTAACTGCATAAAGGAAACATCCGCGGAGTGAAGCCCAGGAGCAATGTAAAGCCTTGGGACCAGATGCGCAGCCAACCAATGCTCAGATGTTTTTATACCTGTTGCCTGTGGGTAAAAAGCCAGATTGAAACTCCAGAGATTGGTATTCGAAAACGCTTGCATGGCTGCCCGAAGTGCGTGTGCAAATTCGGTGATGTCTTCGTCATTGAGCTCGGTTAAGCGTTTTTTTTTCGGGAATGTGGCCATCAGATCCCCTAACAAGCCTGTCGGAGCGAACGGTGTGTGCCAATGAATCGTGCCTGTCGAACCAACCCAACGCTCCCCTTGCTCTTCTTCTAACGCACACAAGTCTTGCTGGTAGGTACGGCGGTATTGCTTAAAGTATTGTTTCTCTGCCGCTAACCGCTCTCTCAATAAATTCGGTGCGGCCGTGGAGTAAAGGACATGCATATGAGGGTGGATCTGTGACCCTCCGGAAGGCGGCAGGTAATTCCAATAAAAGCTTCCGTAATAGGCACCTTCCCGTTTGTGCTCTAACAGGGCTAAAAAATCTCGTGCCAAGCGAATACCGTCGACCACAATTTTTACGGGCAATTCATTCGCAGGAAAGTAATGTGCCCGGCAAGGCACAATCACTGCAGACAGCTCATCATAAGGATTCAGATTGGGAAACAGCACCGCCTCCCCCAAGCGCAAGCGTCCTTCGGGTAGAAGCGACTCGTCAAAGCGCGGAGTTTCTCTCAGAATACGCTCAGGACAAAAAGGGCAGTGTTTTTGGGTGCTTTCAACAAGCTGCTCAAAATTTTTCGGCAAACGCGTGCTTGAGGAAAAATGGCAGATGCGTGAACTTCTGCCGGTAAGTGGATCGTATCGGATTTCTGTATCGTATGGGGTTAATTTAAGCGCGTTGCGAGGATCATGATGGGAGCCTCGCAACACATCTTTGCGGAATTGAATAGGATTCATAACTAACGATGCCTCCCCTCCCGCCTAAACAAGCGGTCGTTTTTAGACCATGCGCTTGGCGACTTCTTCTAACATCACTTCCGTTGCGCCACCGCCAATTGAGTCAATACGGGCATCCCGCACCATGCGCTCGATCGAACTCTCCTGAATATAGCCAAACCCACCGTGAAACTGTTGGCAGGTATACATGACTTCGTTTACGAGTTCGCCACAAAATGCCTTGGCCATAGAGACTTCTTTAATGGAATCCTGCCCCTGCTCATCCAACCAGGCCGAATAGTAAGTGAGCTGGCGCCCCGCCTCAACTTTAGACTGCAACATACTCAGCCGTTGGCGGATACCCTGTTTGTCCCACAAAGGTTGGCCAAAAGCTTTGCGCTCATTGACGTATTGAACTGTCATATCAATAGCGGCCTGCGCTTCTCCCATGGCCATCGCGGCAATGATGATCCGCTCATTTTGAAAGTTCCGCATGATGGAATAAAAGCCTTTATTCAACTCACCCAGAATGTTGTCTTTATGGATACGGACATTGTCAAAAGACAACTCCGCCGTATCTGAACAGCGCCAACCAAACTTTTTTAACGAACGGCTTGGTTTAAAACCGGGTGTACCTTTTTCAACAATAAACATGGTCACGCCACGGGAGCCTTTCACGTTCAAGTCTGTTTTGGCGCCCACAAAGTAGACATCTGCATGCACACCGTTGGTAATGAACATCTTGCTGCCATTGATGACGTAGTGATCTCCATCTTGAACCGCGGTCGTGCGAATCCCGGCGACATCAGAGCCTGCATCCGGCTCAGTCACGGCAATCGCAGTGATTTTTTTACCCGCCACGATATCCGGCATGTAGTGATCGAGTTGTTCCGGATTACCGAAATTAACAAGGTGGGGGGACGCCATATCCGTGTGTACAGAAACGGTGGCCGCAAAACCGCCAAACGATGAACGACCCAGTTCTTCGCCCAATATCACCGTGCCTAATGTACCCATGTTTGCGCCACCGTACTTTTCCTCATAACGAATGCCGAGAAAGCCCAGCTCACCCATTTTTCGAAGGACGTCGCGCGGGACCATGCCTGCCTCTTCCCACTTTTCCCCGTGCGGTTTGACTTCTTCGTCGATAAAACGCCGGATTTGTTCGCGCAACAAATTCTGTTCTTCAGAAAAATAAACACTCATTATGTTAATACTCCAAGGTCATTATTTTTGGCTGACGAAAAGCCATTTAGAGAGACATCAATATCGCCAAGCGCTAAATCTACCAGTTATCTCACTAAATGCAACGCAGTTGACCCCGTCTGTTATCAGTGCCAACGGATGATGATCATTTGAATTGCTTCCACAGCGCAGCCAGGCGGTACCATAAAGTACCAAGCCGTTCATGGAGATAGAAGACATTACGACGAAACGTTTCTGCATTCGGTGTCAGCCGCTTTAGTATGGAAGTAGAACCACCGTCACTCGCATAAACACCTCCTCCATAACCTGTTGGTGCACGCATAACCTTAAATCCGTTTCGCAAGAAGGCCTCTTGAGCCCGTGCCATGTGCCCAACTTCTGTGACCAGCACAATATGGTCAATCCCCTGGGGTAATAGCATTTTACCAATGTAAAGCGCATTCTCTGCAGTTGTTCGGCTATTGCCTTCAATCCAACGCACAGGTACAGAAAACTCCTCGGTCAGCACATTAGCCATCATCTGCACTTCCCCTAGTTCCTGCTCGTATGGCTCCCCCCAACCCGTGACCAAAACCGGCAAACCGGTTTCGCGGTGCAGTTTGGCGCCATAACGAAGCCGCACTAATGTTCGATCGCTGACTGTGCCTCGGGCATGGTACTCCGGTGAGTAGCCGTAACGCCCACCCCCCAGAATCACAATCGCCTGCGGGGATTCACCACGCGCCTCCCCACGCTCAATATTCCTCACAAGGACCTGAATATCTAATGGCCGGGCTATGTTCTGAGAAGGGCTCAATGCCAGTTCACCGAACGTTGTGCTCAGAAGATACAAAAGTAATAGTGAAAAAAATATTAGCAAGCGGCCTATTTTTGGAAACTTTTTAGATAGCAACAAGCCTAATAAACCAACCCAAATGTTAAGAGAGGGTGGTAACACAGCGCCTTTCAACAGCGCTCTTACATCGGAGTTCTGCAATGTGTTTAAGAAAAAATCCATCGGGTTTTATGCAAATCTTTTTCTGTTCGAATGCTAAGAGCATGTTAGTGTTAAGATGAACAAAATAACATTCAATGCCTGTTTTATCTGTGATCCTGGCTGGGTATGCAGGCTCAACAAAAAATACTTTAACAAATCAGTCCCGGCAATTCAGACCCTCTATGCAATAAGTCGCTCTTAGCGATAAATACACATGAATTCTTAACAAGAATGCGCTAACTTAACAAAGATCAACCCGGAACGCGGAACAAGGTAAAAGTGGAAGAACGCAACTCAAATATTGCCCCCTGGCTACTGCTGATTTTTTCTGTGGTTATCGCAACGGTTGGCTGGTGGTTTTACTTCGGCGAACACGCAACCTCAACACGGCAGGAACAAGAGCTATCCAGCATCAAAAAACAGTATGTCAGCGAAACCGCCGAACTGCGCGAACGTTTGAACAAATTAGAAAATAACCGCGACAAACTGCTGCAATCGACCCAGGAAATCAAAGGAGATTTTAACAGCCTGGAAAATCGCCTGAAACGTTTGGGTGACAAACTGGCAGAAGCCAACTCCAGCAATAAACGGCTCACAGAGAAGCTAGCAACAGCAAATGCCGACAAGGAGCTTTTGAACAATCAGCTCTCACTTTTACGTAAAGAAACCTCTCTTCTTCAAGAAGAGTTGAATACCGCGGAAGCCCGCCGAACCTCTTTGGAATCCGAAAAAGAACTGCTCGGCATTGAGCGTGAACGTTATAAGGCAGAAGCGGAGCGACTGGGAAGCCAATACCAGGAGCTCAAGCAGTCGTTGGCCAAAGAAAAAACACTGCTAACCAGCACGATCGAAACACTGGAAAAACAATCGGCCGTGCTCGAGCGGGAACTTGAGTCGGCTGTCGCAGCCCGGGACGAAGCATTTAACGAAAAGGAAAACCTGCTTAAAGAACGGAACAATTTCAGTGCTCAAATTGATGAATTATTGAATGAGATTACTCAGCTGAAAAGCCAGCTTGCCGCTAAAAATGCGGCTGAAAGTACCATGAAAGATGACCTCAAGCTCTTGTTGAATGAACGCAAACATTTGCGCGCTCAACTCAAAGACTTGGGCGTTGATCTGGAAAAAACCGGCAGCGAGTTCAAACGCAAAAATGCCGCACTTGAAGCTGAAAAAAAGCAACTCAGCAACGCTTTGGATGAATTACAACGCAAGCTAGAAAACGAGAAAATGGCGACATCGGTCGCAATCCAGCGGGTTAAAGATGATTATGCGGTGATCACTTTAGACGTCGACGCCTTTTTTGCGCGTGGCTCCGCGCGTTTAAATCAATCCATTTTTTCTGTGCTGGATAAAATCGCTGACTCACTGGAAAAATCACCCAATCGACGTATCAGTGTCGAAGGGCACACCGATAATTTGCCCATTCGCTCATCCAGCTTAGTGAAGATTTATCCGAGTAACTGGGAACTGTCTGCCGCACGGGCCTCTTCCGCTGTACGCTACCTGTTGGAGACCAACAAAGGGCTTTCTCCCAAACGGTTATTGGCAATCGGCTTGGGTGAATATCATCCTATCGCAGATAATGACACACCCGAAGGCCGAAAACGTAACCGCCGCATCGAGATCAAGCTACTGCCCGAAGGCCTCTAGCTCACCAGTTGGTTGAGCTGGAAGATAGGCAAAAGAATCGCTAAAACGATGATTAAGATGGTACCACCCATCACCAGAATAATAAGCGGCTCAAACAAGCCGAGAAAAATCGTGAGTACAGAATCCAGCTCTCTTTCTTGCTGAGTGGCCGCTTTTTCCAACATATCACCCAGGCGCCCGGAGGACTCACCACTGGCAATCAAGTGAAGCATCATAGGCGGAAAAAGCCCTGTTCGCTTTAAAGACGCACTCAAGCTGGAACCCTCCCGTACCTGAACGGCGGCATTTTTTACCGCTTGGCGCATCAATCGGTTTGTCAGCACTGCGGAGGCAATACTGAGCGCTTCAAGCACGGGAACTCCACTGGATGCGAGAATACTCAGTGTCCGTGCAAACTGTGCGCTGTTAAATGCGCGTATCAGCTTGCTGACAAAACCAATCTTGAGATAAAACGTATCGACCTTGAGCCGGAATGCCTCATTTCTCAATGCGCGCCTGAACAGAATAAATACAATAACAATAACGGCCAATACACCCAGTCCCCAGGCGCGTAAAAAGTCGCTGGCCATAATTAACATACGAGTCAACGCAGGCAGCTCTTGATCCAGGCTGTCAAATACACCCACAACTTGTGGGACAACATAAGCCAGCAGTAAAGATACGATCGCAATTGCGGCAATGACCAGTGCCATGGGGTACATTAAGGCTTTGGTCACAGTTTGTTTCACCGATTGCCGGTCTTCGGTGTAGTCTGCCAGCCTTTCAAGCACTGCATCCAAGTGTCCTGATTGTTCTCCTGCTGCAACGGTTGCGCGGTAAATTTCTGGGAAAACTTTCGGATAATCGGACAAGGCCGACGCAAAGGTATGCCCTTCTAAAATCCGCGAACGAACAGAGAGTATGAGCGCTTTTGTTTTCTGGCGTTCGCTTTGACTGGCTATCGCTGAGAGTGCTTCTTCCAACGGCAAACCTGACGCCGATAAGGTTGCTATCTGGCGGGTAATCAAGGCAAGTTCTGCAGTACTGAGGCCACCTCTCACCGTCTTTTTCTTACTGCCCGAAGCGCTTCTGCCTCGTGATGAGCCCTCCGAAACGGAGAGAGGCGTCAGTTTCTTTTCACGCAGCTGCTGCCTGATTTGGCGCGCGTTATCCCCTTCCAGAACACCTTTAACTTCGCGTCCACTTTCATTTAGCGCCTTGTATTCATACGCAGGCATCAGGATTACATTTCGCGCGTTACGCGTAAGACTTCTTCAACAGAGGTCAGGCCGTCAAGTACCAGTCGACGGCCGTCATCCATGATGCCCGGGCAAATGGTTCTTGCATATTTTTCCATTTCGTATTCACCCACACCATCGTGAATCATGTTACGCAGATGGTCATTAATCGGGATCACTTCATAGGTACCGGTTCTACCAACATAACCGGTGTGGTTACATTGATCACAACCTTGTGGGCCGTAAATTTCAGGCACTGAATCCGAGCTGAACTGCCCGCTAGCATCCATTTTAGCGGTGATTCCAATGGCTTCACACTCGGTCTCGCTCGGTAGGTGCGGAACTTTACAGTTAGGACACAAGACTCTGACCAAACGCTGAGCAACCACCCCAATCAAGCTGGAAGATAGCAAAAAGGCCTCAATACCCATATCGCGCAAACGCGTGACCGCACCCACGGCACTGTTGGTATGCAATGTGGATAACACCAGGTGCCCGGTCAAGCTTGCTTGCACAGCAATTTCGGCTGTTTCCAAGTCACGAATCTCACCGACCATGACGATATCGGGATCTTGCCGCAAAACCGCTCGCAAGCCCTTTGCAAAGGTCAAGTCAACTTTGTTATTGACCTGTGTTTGTCCAATGCCGTCAATATAATATTCGATGGGGTCTTCCACAGTGAGTATCGTATTTCGGCGCGTATTCAAGCGGCCCAGTGCAGCATATAACGTAGTTGTTTTACCGGCACCGGTTGGCCCGGTAACCAGCACGATGCCATGCGGCATCTTGAGCACGCCCAGCAGGTGATTTTTGGCAACGTTCGACATTCCCAGGTGATCAATATCTAAGCGGCCAGCCTGTTTGTCCAATAACCGTAAAACAACACGCTCACCATGCCCCGAAGGTAGCGTTGATACCCGCACATCGACAGGTCGCCCCGCCAAGCGAAGGGACATTCGACCATCTTGAGGCAAACGCTTTTCTGCAATGTCCAGTTTGGCCATAACTTTGATACGCGAGATCAATAAAGGCGCCATTTTTCGAGGCGGCTCCAACATTTCCTGCATAACGCCGTCCACCCTAAAACGGATACTTAAGCGTTGTTCAAAAGGCTCTATGTGAATATCTGAGGCACCTTTATTGATGGATTCTGACAGAATGGCATTGATCAACCGGATCACCGGTGCATCATCCTCAGACTCCATCAGGTCTTCTGGTTCTGGCAAAGCTTCAACCAGGCTATTTAAGTCCGTATCACTATCAAGGTCACCAATAATGTCCATGGCCTGATGCGTGCTGCCTTCATAACTGCGGGCGAGTAAGCCATTGAAGGTTTCCGCATCTACCGGTTTGAGCGCCAGCGGACGTTTGGTTTTGCGCCTCAACTCTAATAAGGTGGATGCCTGTACACCGGGACGATGCACCACATGCGTAACACTGGGCTCAAGGCTTTCAATTAGTACACCATGACGCTTGGCAAAAGAGTAAGGCAGCTTACCGTCATTTGACGCACTGAATTCTGTTTCCGCCATGTCACTGACTCTTGGGCATGATGTCAATCACCAGCCGATGAGAAGGGCTTGCCCCAGGATTCAGTTCATAGTGTTTCAACGTTGTATCAACCGCTGGGCGTAAAAACAGAAAAACATCGTCACCCCGTTGCTCTAACGCCATATTGTTAACATGGGCAATGGGCATAGCCGGGATCATAATATTGTCACCGAGCACGGTATTTTTTAGACGGAAAATGGCAACGCCTGCTTGACTCGTCGACTTTTGAACGGGTGAAGCCAAAGGCTGCTGTAAGTCAAAGACTAGCCGGGTTTGCACAGAACTCTCACTGTGCCTGACAGCCT
>DJFX01000047.1:317425-318188 GCA_002432635.1 Halothiobacillaceae bacterium UBA5861
CTCTCACTGTGCCTGACAGCCTGAATCGTATTCCGTGTTCCTGCTGCGGATGGCTGTGACGCGACTGGATCAGGATCAACCGAACGGCGCGCTAAAGGCTCTGGAAGGGGGGCTTTTGGTTGGGCCTCCGGCTTAACTTCACCCGATTCCCGGCCACTTGAAGAACGCTTGACCGGTTGATTATTGAAAAGTACTTCCAGTTCCGGCAATACCGGACCTTCACCTTTCAACAGGCCAATGCTGTTCTCTTCACTTAATAACTGCTGGGTACGAAGGAAATTATACTTGCGACTGCTATGGTAATCCTCCAATGTGCGATCACGCAAAATGACGGGGTGCATAAAGATCATCAGGTTCTGTTTTGCTTTTTCGGTCCCCCGATATTGAAATAAGCGCCCTAAGAGGGGGATATCTCCAAGTAGAGGAACTTTTTCACGAGTATCTCTGAGCGTTTCATCAATCAACCCACCGAGCACCAGTGTCTGCCCATCCTCCACGATCACCGTCGTTTTAATCGCCCTTTTCTGGGTGACCAAATCAACGGCATTGGCTAAATTAGCTTGACTGGTCACATTGGAAACTTCCTGGGAAATATCCATCTTGATGGAGTTGCCTTCATTGATTTGTGGCAGAACCTTCAATGTCAGGCCGACATCCTGGCGCTCAATCGTCTGAAAGGGGTTGTCATTATTCGATGAAGTCGTTTGACCAGTCACAAAGGGCACATTTTGACCAACCACGATCTCCGCCTCCTGGTTGTCCA
>DJFX01000047.1:318327-422601 GCA_002432635.1 Halothiobacillaceae bacterium UBA5861
GATCTCCGCCTCCTGGTTGTCCAACGTGACCAGCGAAGGCGTCGATAGAATATTATTAGCCGCATCGGAGGCGATCGCACGAACGATAAAGCCAAAATCGATATCGCCGGTGATATCACCAAAAGCAAGCGTGCTCCCAAGCCCGATATTAGCCGGGTTGGCAACGGCACTGGCGATTTCTGCAGCCATGTTACCCAAATTTATAACGCCCGCCGGCGCGCCCTTATCAATGCCATTAGTCGCAAAAGAGACACCCAGAGCATTAGACTTGTTTTGCGATATTTCAGCAATAATTGCCTCAATCAACACCTGAGCCCGACGAATATCCAACTGCCGGATGATCGCCAGGATATTACGCATTTCATCAGGAGGAGCAGTAATAATCAAAGAGTTCGTATGCGTATCAGCCTGAATGTCTAGGGATTCCTTTTGCTTGCTGGCATTCGCCCGAGCCTGAGCCGTCTGAGGTTGACCGGCGACTCCGACTTTAGCCTGCCCTTCGGAGACACCTTTAAGCACCTTGGCCAGATCTTCAGCTTTGGAATAACGTAAATAAACAACACGGGTATTCCCGCCTGACTCCGTCGGTGTATCCAAGTGGGCAATGAGACTGCGTGTACGCAATCTTGCCGCCCGGTCGCCACTGATCAATATGCTGTTTGTTCGTTCATCGGCGGCGAGCTTGATGTTACCTGGGGTATTCGCGCCTTTAGCGCCGGTCGCCGGCTTTAACGCTCCTAAAATGCGTACAACCTCACTGGCTGAAGCATTCTCTAACTGCACTACCTCAATTTCTTCATTATCCGGGCGGTCTATACGCTTGATGATTTTTGTGATTCTACTGATGTTGGCAGCCCGGTCTGTAATAATCAGGGCATTTGTCGCCGCATAAGCCGCCAAATGGCCTTGCTGAGGCACCAAAGGACGTAAGATGGGTACAAGCTGGGCAGCTGGCACATTTTCTATATTGATAACGTGGGTCACTAACTGATCATTCCGAGAACCTTTAACCAGATCAGGCACGGGACTCTGTTTGGCGCTCACATCAGGAATGATCTTAATCACATCTCCGGTAGGAACAGCTGAAAACTGGTGAACCTGCAGGACAGAAAGGAACACTTCATATAACTCATCCGCGTCCATTTCCCGTGAAGAAATCACAGTGACTTTGGCTTTAACACGCGGATCGACTACAAAGTTTTTACCCGTTTGCTTGGATACCGTAGAAATAAATGAAGTGATATCCGCATTTTTTAAATTCAGGGTAAACGTATCTGAAAACGCACTTGAGTACCCAAAACAGCTAATCAAGCTTACTAAAAGAAGCGCAATGCTCTGAAATCGTTGGCAAAAATATTGATTAAAAAGTTTATTCTTATCCATATACAAACCAAAAAAGCGCTCCGTAATTAACTCTTTTATAGTCTATTCCGTGACTTACGAGTATATCTTAAACACATTTCAACATTATGGCACGTGTCATATTTATCTATAACGGCTACTGGAGAGAGATCGAAAGTGGTATTTCAGCACCGTTCCGCAATACAACGAGATCAATCGCCTCCGCCTTGACCAGCTTTCTGAGCGCTTGCAATCCCCGTTGGGAACTATTGATTGGAATGCCATTGACTTGGGTGATGACATCACCCGCCTGTAATCCGTGAGACTGTAAAATGTCTTCCCGATGCTTGGGCTGAATCTTATAACCGAGAAGCTTACCGTCCTGCCGATAGGGTTTCGTTGTGACTAACTGCGTTAACATCGCCGGGTTTTTTACCAGCTCAGCTCTCAGTTCCCCGGGATTTGAGGACAGCTTTTCAAGATTTTGAGGGGTCGGCTTGGTTGCTCTCTCAGCTGCACGAGGACGGCTTGATGATGTACGAGGAGCCGATTTAACCTGAAAGGAATCCATTTTTTCGGGCAATTGCAGAGTTTCAAGCTTACCAGCACGGCTGATAATCACCCGATCGGCATGCACTTCTTTCAACGTTACGTTGCTCACGATCTCGTCATCAATACCGTAGATTTTTTCTTCTTTGTTATCTGGGCGAATAATGGCCATTGCCATCTCAGGGGGTGTAAACGCCAAAACACCTTGTAAAGATAAGTTAAGCTGGGTCACCGGGGCATTTTCAGTCTTTTGGACTTCGGGTTTCTTCGTTGTACCGGCGCGACCAAAAAGGTGAGACTGCGCCACTACCTTCCCAACCTGTTGCTGGCCTTTTATGGTACTGGCTTTACGCTCTGTTGAAACCGGACTTTTTACCGCCATTGCGCTTTGACTTTTCGGCAAAAAACTCACTGCCAGCGCCGCCGTCAAATACCCCAATAGAATAACCAGCAATACATTCAGTACCGTGGGCAACCGACCCAGCCGCTTAGAGAAATCAAATCGGGACGCGATATTTAATGGAATAGAAACCATATGCAGGGAAAGTTTACTCTCATAAGATAAGGTTAAAAAACCATTCTAGTGTCATTGATGCCATATCACATAGATACCACTCAATATGTATCAGGCGCGCCTAAACCATAACGGCAAATTCTAGCAACCTTTAAAGAAAGCCGCTTATTACTATCTTGACAGAAGAAAAAAGGAACCCCTTGCCAATCACCCAGTGATTGATACACTCAAATGCATATTACGAGCTAACAACCACAGGCTAACTTAATCATGATAAGCCGAATTCAAAAGTTCTTTCAAAGCAGTATGTCGCAAACAGACGAACAATTATCGGATCACCGCCTGAATATGGCGGCAGCGGCACTATTGATTGAAATTGGACGCGCAGACTTTTCCCTCCAGCCGGAAGAAATCGAAGCCATCACTCAATCACTGCAAAAAACATTGGACATATCCGATGCGGAATCCGCAACGCTTGTGTCCATGGCAATGGAAGAAAGCGAATCCGCCTCTTCGCTCTACGAATTTACGAAATTAATCAAAGACCACTACACACCGGAGCAAAAACAAACGCTGATGGAGCAACTCTGGCGAGTCGCATTCTCAGATAATCAATTAGATAAATACGAAGAACACCTGCTGCGCAGAATTGCTGACTTGATCTACCTGCCACATAAGGACTTCATCCAGGCCAAACACCGCGTAGAGGAGGAAGCGTGTTAAACCGCTTTGATGGCCTGAGCAAATCCCTGCTTGGCCTTCTGTTATTGCTGGTTACACTTCAACAGGCTCACACCGCTTTGCCTGCGGCCGTTAACGGCCAGCCCATGCCAAGTCTGGCTCCAATGCTCGAAAAGGCCACTCCTGCCGTGGTCAATATTGCCACGCGAGGCGCTGTCAGAGTCCAGAGCAACCCTCTTTTCCAAGACCCTTTTTTCCGCCGTTTTTTTGACATCCCCGATCAACCACGGGAGCGACAAACACAAAGCCTGGGGTCTGGTGTCATTGTAGACGCCAAACAAGGGTATATCGTCACAAACCACCATGTCATCGAAAACGCGAATAAAATCGAAGTCACACTCAATGACGGGCGACGTTTTTTTGCCAAACTACGCGGCAGCGATCCACTGGCCGATATGGCGGTTATTCAAATCCAAGCCAGCCAGCTCACACAAATTCCCTGGAGTAATTCCGACACGCTGCGCGTCGGAGACTTCGTGGTGGCTATCGGCAACCCTTTTGGCCTTGGGCAAACAGTCACCTCAGGGATCGTCAGCGCACTGAGCCGAAGTGGCTTGGGCATTGAAGATTATGAAGACTTTATCCAGACAGACGCCTCAATCAATCCTGGAAACTCCGGCGGTGCACTGGTCAATTTGCGCGGTGAATTGGTGGGCATCAACACCGCTATTTTAGGCCCCAGTGGGGGTAATGTTGGGATCGGCTTTGCCATTCCGGCGAATATGGCCAAGCAAATCATGCAACAGCTGATTGATTATGGCGAAGTCCGCCGAGGCCGCCTGGGCATCAGCGTTCAAGACCTCTCTGCCGACTTGGCCCAAAGCCTGAGTATCACAGCACCTCAAGGTGTCATCGTCACGGAGATCGAGGCGGACTCTGCTGCTGAGAAAGCTGGTCTCAAAGTCGGAGATGTCATCACCATGCTGGAGAACCGGCGCGTCACCAGTGTTAACGATATCCGCAATATCATCGGCCTGTTACGCGTCGGCGAACAAGTCAACTTGCAAATCATCCGCGATGGGAGAGCCGTCATCATCCGCGCAGAGATACAGGAGCGTTCAAAAACACTTGCAAATGGGGAGCAAATCTCCCCTTACCTTGTCGGCGCTGAATTTGCCTTTCACGAAGAGAAAGACCGCTACCAAACGATCGCATACGTCTACGTTCAACACGTGGACAAACGCAGTCCAGCCTGGGAAGCCGGGTTGCGGGAAAAGGACATCATACTGTCAATTAACCGGAAACGCGTGCAAGATCTGGACGACTTGCTGCGCCTTGCGGCAAACGAGCCGGAATTACTCCTGAACATTCAACGTGGCCAGCGCGCCTTTTTTATTCTGCTGAGATAAATGAAAGGGGGTACCAGCCACTCAATGTCGGCACCTTCGCCAAGCGTTCCAGTTTGCGAGAAACTTGCGTCTACGCCCCGAGCTCTTAATAACCCCAATGCCCTCAGGCTAGGGTCTGTGGCATTTAGCTAGAAATGAAACACCGCGGAAAATATAACCTTTAAAGCCTTTTGATAGGGGATCTGCGAGTGTTAGCAAACGGTCCGCCCTATCTTTTTAATAAGCGGCAGTTCCTCCCTGGTTACGGGGATCATTTACGCCCTGCAGCACGCCATCACGAAATAAGACGGAATTAGCATCTCCAATCAGACGCTTGCTAACGGTGAGCCCTTGGTGTTGTTTCTGCTTGAGTTGTTTTAGCGTATCCGGCGACAAAGCGTAAGGCTCATAAAAAATCTGGTTAGGCTTCCACTGGTGGTGAAAGCGCGGCAAGCCCACTGCGTCATTCAACGACATCTTGTGGTCAATAATGTTTAGGATGACTTGCAACGTCGTGGTAATGATGGTGGAACCACCAGGGGAACCCGTGACCAATAAGGGGCGACCCGCCTGGCTGACAATCGTCGGCGACATGGAGCTGAGCATGCGCTTCCGGGGTTGAATCGCATTCGCCTCACTGCCCAGCAAGCCGTAACTGTTGGGCACACCGGGTTTGGCGGCAAAATCATCCATTTCGTTGTTCAATAGAAAGCCGGCGCCCGCCACGACAATTTTATTGCCATAGCCCCAGTTCAGCGTTGTGGTCACCGCAACGGCATTGCCCTTTGCATCCATAACGGAGTAATGCGTCGTTTCCGGGCTCTCCGCTGGGATGCGGCCCGCTCCCACGGCCTCGCTGTCCGTGGCTTTATCCGAATCAATGTCACTGAAACGTTGCTTCGCATACTCAGGTGAAATCAAGGTCTCTACCGGTACGGCATAGAAGTCCGGATCACCTAAGTGGACAGCACGATCCGCATAGGCCCGGCGCTCGGCCTCAACCATTAAGTGCACCAGTTCGGCGCTGTTCCAGCCGAGTTCAGCAACCGGGTAAGGGGAGAGCATGTTCAGCATTTCCAGAATTAACACTCCCCCTGATGAAGGCGGGGGCATGCTGGTAACCCGGTAGCCCCGATAGGTGCCAGAAACCGGCTCCCGCCATTTGGCCTGGTACCGGGCAAGGTCCTCCAGCGTTATTTGCCCATTCCCTCTGGCCATTTCATCAACAATGAGCTGCGCGGTTTCACCTTTATAAAAACCCTCTTTTCCCTGATCAGCAATACGTTGCAGTGTTTTGGCCAAATCAGGCTGCTTCCAAAGGTCACCCGCCACATAGGGCACGCCGTTACGGCTGAACGTTTCCATCGATGCGGGGTAAGCCGCCATACTTTCCAATTGCTTTTCAAACTGCGCAGCAAGGTGAGCCGGTAAAACAAAACCTTTTTGGGCCAGCTCTATGGCAGGTTTCAGGACATCACGCCGCTTGAGTGTCCCGTACTTTTCCAGTGCGTCCAGCAGCCCGGCCACACTGCCCGGTACCCCGGCGGCTTTATGCGTTTTGACCGAGTCACGCGTCACATTGCCTTGATCATCCAGGTACATCGTGCGGTGCGCACTCAACGGCGCAACCTCGCGGAAATCCAGGGCCACCTGATCACCCCCCTGGGTGTGGATAACCATAAACCCTCCTCCTCCCAGGTTGCCGGCCGAAGGGTAGGTGACGGCCAGCGCAAAACCAACCGCAACCGCTGCATCAATGGCATTGCCTCCCTGCTTCATAATGCTGACGCCAACTTCTGAGGCTAATGCGGATGCAGAGGCAACCACGCCCTGTCGGCCGTCAACCGGCACCGGTGTTGCCGCAAAAAGCAGTGGGGGCGTAAGCATCCAAAGCAACAAAATGGGAAGGATTCGACGCATGATGACCTCCTGGTAAACCGCGATTTCAACAACCTTTGGCTGTTATCGCGCGATGTTTATGTTTTGAATATTGCATGCACCGGGTCACCCACGGCAATCTGCCCTGTTTTCACGGGGATGGCATTTTGCCCAAAAAAAATCTGCCCTTGCCAGGCATGCATTTGTTTCAGTGTTTTTAAGGGTTCGTGACGATCCGGGCGCTGACCGGTGACTTGATCGATTGTTGTGATTTGGCATCGGCTACAGGGCTTCACAATGTTAAGCCTTATTGTATCTGTCTCTATCGCCTGCCATGTGTCTTCTGCGAACGCTTCACTGCCGCTAATCACAATATTAGGGCGAAAGCGGTTCATGGGAACCCGGTGTTCTAATGAACGATTCAATATCTTCAAAGAGGCTTCTGTCACAACCAGCACCGGAAAACCATCAGCAAAGCTGACAATATCACCCTCACCACTCCGATAGTCCGGATCCACTTCACGCATGACGGAATCTGGCATGTAAACCAGACGGCAAGCCTCTCCAAGAAAGTTCGACAGCCATTGATCAACTTCCACGGAGCACGCTGCAGCTTGCAGCCGGTCACCCCAAACCGTGACGGGAATCCATTCTTTTCCCCTCGGCTGCGCCAGAATACTGTCTCCTTCAGGGCCCGCTATCTGTAAGCCGGTTTCAACAACGCGGGCTTGCAACTGGGCCATCTGAGGATGTGTCCGCTGAGTGAGAAAGTCGCCGTGAACATCAACCAGCATCCAACGGCGATCATGTTCCAAACCCCGTGCTTGAAGCGCGGCGGTTTCAACCGATATTCCTTGGGCCGATTTTAAGGGATAGTAAGTCAAACGGGAGATCTGCAAGGTCATCATTCAATATCCAAACGAAATATCAACCACTTCGGTTTGATCAAAATACGATAAACTCTACATATTCTTGCACACTATGATGATGGAAAAATGATTGATCAAACAAGCCCTCCTGAATACTACCTGGATGACCTTGAAATCGGAATGACCTTTGAGTCTGACCAGTACACAATCACCGAAGAAGAAATCATCACCTTCGCCAAACAGTATGACCCGATCTATTTTCATGTCGACCCAGAAGCGGCTAAACAGTCAGAGTTCGGTGGGCTGATCGCCAGTGGGTGGAATACAGCAGGGATCGCCCAACGCCTCTCTGTTCAAGGCTTTATGCACAAAATCGCCGGCATTGTCTCCCCCGGTATTGAGAAAATGTACTTCCTCAAGCCGGTGTTCCCGGGCGATACTCTGCGCGTGATCTCAACGATCACCGAAGTCAAACCCTCTCAAAGCAAGCCTGACAGGGGCGTTTTTCGCTATGAGCACAAGGTGTTTAATCAAAATGATGTGTGCGTGATGACCATCGAATGCATGGTATTAGCCTGGCGCCGACCTGGTACTCACTGATTGGCGCAAGCATGACGAGAGCAACCACTTTTTCCATGGGTTAACGCTGATCATTTTACATTCGTAATGCCACATTAACGCTTGACAATAAAGTGCTTTAGACTGGCATTGCATTATATCTAACTGCTAAAATATTGCTTTTCTGCATATTTTGTTTTAGATGCTCCCAAAAGCCCTGCTTAATGCAATAGCAAACAAAGCGGTACATTCAAACTAACCCAATACGATTCGAGAGAGAACATGACAGATTTGAGCCATTACCGGAATATCGGGATATTCGCCCACGTTGACGCCGGTAAAACGACAACCACAGAGCGCATCCTTAATTTGACAGGAAAGACGCACAAAATCGGTGAAGTGCATGATGGCGAAGCAACCACTGACTTTATGGACCAGGAGCGTGAACGGGGCATCACAATCCAGTCAGCTGCAACCACCTGTTATTGGGGAGACCATCGTCTCAATATCATCGATACGCCTGGGCACGTAGACTTCACCATTGAAGTCTACCGGTCACTCAAAGTACTTGATGGCGGTGTGGGTGTTTTTTGCGGATCAGGTGGCGTGGAGCCTCAGTCAGAAACAAACTGGCGGTATGCCAACGAATCCAAAGTAGCGCGGATCATTTTCGTCAACAAATTGGATCGCCTGGGCGCTGACTTCTTCCGTGTTGTCGGTCAAGTCGAAAAGATTTTGGGAGCCAAACCACTTGTCATGGTCCTTCCCATCGGCCGTGAAGACGAATTTTCAGGTGTTATTGACCTCCTGACTCGCAAAGCCTGGGTCTGGGACAACAGCGGTGACCCCAAAAATTATGAAATCCAGGATGTCCCCGCTGACATGGTTGATCAAGTTGAAGAGTACCGCGAAAAACTGATCGAAACAGCCGTTGAGCAAGACGACGATTTAATGGAAGCCTACCTGGAAGGAGAGGAACCCTCTCTTGACGATATTAAACGCTGCATTCGCAAAGGTACGATCAACCTCGACTTTTTCCCGACCTTTTGCGGCTCGGCCTTCAAAAACAAAGGTGTTCAAATCTTACTGGATGCTGTCGTCAGCTATCTGCCAAGCCCGACCGAGGTGAACCCTCAACCAGAAGTTGATCTGGAAGGCAATGAAACAGGTGAGTTTGCTGTCGTTGATGACGGCCGGCCTCTTCGTGCACTGGCCTTCAAAATCATGGATGACCGCTACGGCGCTTTGACGTTTACACGCATCTATTCCGGCAAACTTAAAAAGGGCGATACGGTCCTCAACACCTTCACCGGAAAAACCGAAAGAATCGGGCGTATTGTCGAAATGCATGCTAACTCCCGTGAGGAAATCGATTCGGCTCAGGCGGGTGACATCGTTGCAATTGTCGGCATGAAAAATGTCCAAACCGGACATACGCTGTGCGACCCTAAAGCACCTGCAACGCTGGAACCCATGGTCTTCCCTGACCCGGTGATTTCTGTCTCTGTCACACCGAAAGACAAAGGCAGTACTGAAAAAATGGGACTTGCCTTAAGCAAAATGGTGCAGGAAGACCCCTCTTTTCAAGTGGAAACCGACCAGGAAAGTGGCGAAACCATCATTAAAGGCATGGGCGAACTCCACCTCGACGTCAAGGTAGACATTCTCCGCCGTACTCACAATGTAGACGTTGAAGTCGGTAAGCCCCAGGTGGCTTACCGAGAAACAATCACCCAACGCGTTGAAGACAGCTACACCCACAAGAAACAATCCGGTGGCGCCGGTCAGTTTGGTAAAATTGACTATGTCATTGAGCCCGGCGAAACAAATTCGGGATTTGTTTTCGAATCTAAAGTCACTGGTGGTAACGTGCCTCGGGAATACTGGCCAGCTGTTGAAAAAGGCTTTGGCTCCTGTATGCAAGAGGGCATTCTCGCAGGCTTCCCTCTATTGGATGTCAAGATTACCTTAATGGACGGCGCCTACCATGCGGTTGACTCTTCCGCTGTCGCTTTTGAAATCGCAGCACGTGGCGCCTACCGCCAATCCATACCCAAAGCAGCACCACAGCTGCTTGAACCGGTGATGAAAGTCGATGTTTTTACACCGGAGGATCATGTCGGCGATGTGATTGGTGACTTGAACCGCCGACGCGGCATGATCAAAGCACAGGACCCTGCTTCGACAGGCGTCCGGATTAAAGCGGACGTGCCTCTGAGCGAAATGTTTGGTTACATTGGCGACTTACGCACTATGACCTCAGGACGTGGCCAGTTCTCTATGGAATTTTCACACTACATGCCGTGCCCAGCCAATGTTGCTGAAGCTGTCATTAAAGAAGTCAAGGAACGCAAAGCCAGCTAACCTTGTACACATGCTTTGCCATAGGTGGAACACTTCTGCCTATGGCATCTTAGCGCCCTACCTGACATTTACCTTTTTATACCAACGGGTTAACCAAAGCCGTACGCTCCACTGGGCTTTCTGTATTAGACCCTCAACAACACCTCTTATACTCCTCAGCGGAGTTACAAAAAGCCAGCGCCAACACATGAGGTTTTTGAATGAATGATTACCTGATTGCTCCCTCTATCCTCTCTGCTAACTTTGCCCGCCTTGGCGAAGATGTTGAAAATGTACTCAGTGCCGGTGCAGATATTGTCCACTTTGATGTTATGGACAACCACTATGTACCTAACCTGACCATTGGGCCGATGGTTTGTGAAGCACTGAGAAAACACGGGATCACAGCACCCATTGACGTACACCTGATGGTCAAGCCCGTTGACAGACTGATTCCTGATTTTGCGGATGCCGGGGCCACATACATCACCTTCCACCCAGAAGCGAGCGAACACGTTGACAGAAGCCTCCAGCTGATCCGAGACTGCGGTTGCAAAGCCGGCCTTGTCTTTAACCCCGCCACACCCCTGGATCATATGAAATACGTCATGGATAAAATCGACATGGTTTTACTCATGTCGGTGAACCCTGGGTTTGGCGGGCAGCGCTTCATCCCCGCAACACTGGATAAATTAAAGGAAGCCCGCTATTTGATCGATGCTTCAGGCTTCGACATTCGCCTGGAAGTGGATGGTGGTGTCAACATCAACAACATTGCCCAAATAGCTGCCGCCGGGGCGGATACCTTTGTCGCCGGCTCTGCCATTTTTAATGCGGATGATTATGCCCAGGTGATCCAGGCCATGCGTGCAGAACTGGCGCGATGAAACCCGCCCTAAAAGCCATTCTCTTTGACCTTGATGGCACCTTGGTCGATAGTGTGCCAGACCTTGCCTGGGCAATTGACCAAATGCGGGACCACTTTCAACTCCCTCCTTGTGGTGAAAATCAGGTTCGCAACTGGGTAGGAAACGGCGTTGATCAGTTGGTGCGGCGGGCGCTGACAAATGGCAATGATACAGCGCCAGTCGACCCCATGCTCTACAGCAAAGCACTCACATCTTTCAAACACCATTACGGCTGTGAACCTTCCCGCTACAGCCGTACCTACCCGCATGTTGAAGATACCTTGAATCACTTTGCTCGTCGCAATATCAAGCTCGCCGTTGTCACCAACAAAGCCACACGTTTCACAGAACAATTGTTGGCGGACAAAAAGCTGGATTCCTGGTTATCTGCAACGGTTTGCGGCGACACTTTGGCCGTCAAAAAACCTGCACCACAACCACTCTCCCACGCATTGAAGTTGATGAACGTGGCGCCGGATGAAGCCGTGATGGTGGGCGACTCCAAAAATGACGTCGGCGCTGCCCGAGCGTTAAAGTTACCGGTTATTTGTAAAACAGGGGGGTATAACCACGGTGAGGATATCGCCCTCAGCCAACCTGACGCGATTTTTGATGACTTCTCAGAATTGCCGGACTGTATCGATCAAGTTTGGCATGCCGGACAATAGTAGCTTGCCCGCTGGGCAATCACCTTTCGTTTGATGGGACGATGGCATTGCTGACAAGGCGCACCGTCCCGCCCATAAACCTGCAGTGATTGCACGAAGTACCCGGGGTTTCCCTCTGCATTGAGAAAGTCCCGTAACGTTGTTCCGCCTTCCTGAATCGCTTTTTTGAGCACACGTTTAATAGCACCCACAAGCTGCTCAGACTCCGCTTTCGTGAGCCTCCCTGCCGCTCTTCCTGGACGAATACTCGCCATAAAGAGTGCTTCATTGGCATAAATATTCCCAACGCCAACAACGACATGGCTGTTCATAATAAATGACTTAATCGGTATACGGCGGTTCCGAGTCACTCGGTAGAGATACTCTGCATTAAACTTTGAACTCAAAGGCTCAGGCCCCAGTTCAGCAAGCAAGGGATGTTCATATGGCTCTTCTGCCGTCCACAGGATTGCACCAAACCTCCGTGGGTCATGGAATCTGAGCGATGTGCCCGTCTCAAAACAGCAGATAAAGTGATCATGTTTTCGATAAGGTTCTTCTTTAGCACAGACCCGCAAACTCCCAGACATCCCCAAGTGCATCATGACGGTACCCTGAGTCATTTCCAGTAAAAGGTATTTGCCCCGGCGATTGACGGCGGCAATATGATCCCCCACTATTGATCGAATAGACTCCGGCACTGGCCATCGCAACTGGGCATTTCGCACCATCACCTCGGTCACGCCTTGGTTTAATATATGCGGCTCAATACCTCGCCGCGTTGTTTCAACTTCAGGTAATTCTGGCATAGTTACAAACGTCGTCTTTTCCACCAAATGATCAACCCGGCCAACACCAGACTAACCGGCAAAAGGACGAGAAATAAACCACCGAGCACGGCAATTTGAGCGGAGGTCAACGCCACACGGCTATCAGCAGGTGACTGGCTCGCTATCTTCAGCAAGCCGTCATCACCAACGAGCCAGTCAAACAGGCGCTGGGCAAGGCTCAAATTACCGCCATTGCCAAGATAGGCGTTTGAGAGAAAATCACCATCGCCTAACACAGCAATTCGTTGCTCTCGCTCGGCATACCGTCGGGTCAGCGTAGCCCCCAGTGTAATCGGCCCTGCACGCTCCTCCGTATCGGCATCAAAACGGATTTCACCCATCAGCTGCTTGGTCTGCGGATGAATGGCGGCATTCACTTCGGTCCAACTGCCTTGGCTTGTTTGTAGAAAAGGTGTTGTTTGCCAGTTTTCATGGGGCTGAATGACTAAACCCGCCGCCTGGGGGAAAAGTGTCACCAGACGTAAATCCGTGGTTAACGGGTGCGCGGGATACTGAGAAACCAATGCAAAGTCCGGGGAGTCAACGCCGTAGAGACTGGCCGATTGATCAATCACGACGCCGGGCAACACTTTCACACCCAGCTCAGCCGCCAGCGCCTCAACATGAAGCGGACGCCCCGGCTCAACAAACCACAAAAGATTGCCACCGCGGCGGATGAAATCCAGCACCACCGCCATTTCTCCCGGAAAGTAGTCATACCGAGGGCTCGCAAGGATCACAACGTCCACATCCTCCGCAATCTGCGGTGAAGTCACCAGGCTTTGCGCACTGATCTCAAACCCGTTCTGTGTCAGGCGCTGACTTAATCGGCTCATGTCGAAGTTAGCCGACCCCTGAGGATCTCTCTCGCCGTGCCCCGTCATGAAAACCAGCTTACGCCGCTGATCACGGTACAGCCGGTACAGCGCTTGGCTGATACTGGCTTCGCTAATCTGCTGGAGTCTTTCCTCGCGATTGCCATAACGAATGGCCATAGTGCCACTGTTCTGGATATCCAGCTGCTCGGCCAGCGCCGGTGACTGGCCGAGATCGACAAAAGACAAGACCATGTCGGATTTGACACGCTGATAACGTGCAACTAGCGATTCAATCGCTTGCCGGGGCGCTGTTTGGCCTGTGGTATAAACCGTCACAGAGATAGGTTCTTGCAGCGTTTTTAACAGCGTTTCACTCGCTTCGGACAAGGTGTTACGTTGTGTGGCCGTTAAATCAATTTGCCAATGATCGCGAGAAAATAAAAAATATCCCATAACAGCCGCAAGGCAGATCACAAAAACAAAGCGTAGCGGGCGGAAAAAACACCAGCTTTTGATGAACCCGGTGTAAGCACTCGGCACCTGCTGATAGCCTTTCATGGTCGCGGTTTGCATGACCGATAACAATAAAAAGAAGGCTATGAACCATGCGTAATAGCCAAGATCTCCGGTATGTAAAAGTCCAGAATAGAAGCTTTCCAAGTGCTTGTGGGGGGCCAGCCAATAGAATATGGCACTGTCATCACGCGTCGTATTCCCCGATAACCACAGAAACAGTAAAAAGCAGTAAAGCGCAAACGCGGCAATAACGGGCTGGCGCGTCAAGGTAGAAAAAAAGAAACCCGCCGCACACACCCCCACAATCATCAAAAAAGCGCCCAGTGTGGCCAGCAAAACGGCACCGGTATCGATGGGAGTAATCACGGTCATCCCCAATAACATCAGCGCATTTAAGCCGAGAGGAATCAGAAAAAAAACCCATAAACCCAACAACTTACCGAAAACAATTTCAATGCTGTTTAGTGGGGCGGTCAGTAGTAACACCCAGGTGTTCTGGCGCCTTTCTTCCGAAACCAAGCGCATGCTTAACAGAGGAATAATCAGCAAATAAATGACAGAAACAGGCGCATAAAAACGTGCAATCAAAAACTGCGTAAGTCCTGGGGGCTGACTCATATTCACAAGCTGGGGTTGCAGCAAGAGGTAACGCTCGACTCCGGCCAGGAGGAGATAGGCGGATAACAGCTGCATACCCGATAATATCACCCAGGCCACAGGTGATAAAAACAGACTGCGTAACTCGCGCCGGCTTATCGCCAAAAGGCCACTCATGCGGACTCACTTTCCTGATGGACAGCAGGGTTGTCTTGGGAGATTACCGATAAAAACGTTTTTTCCAGCGTTTGCGCCGGCGGATAAATGGCTCCCAGGCCCCACTGATTTTCGTATGCGCATCGTGCGATTTTATCCACAGAAATTTCGGAGGAACGAAATTTTAATAGCCAGCCATCCGTATGCATGTGTACACTTTTTAACTCGGGTATAGCGCGCATCAAATCACTTGAAGTCACTGTTTTTTTCAGTTGTACAATCAGCTGACTCATACCTCGGTGCGTCCCCTGATTCCCTATTGGCTCGTCATACACCAGTCGGCCTTTGGCCAAAATGGCAACGCGCGAGCAAGCTGCCTGGACATCGGCCAGCAAGTGCGTTGACAGAATAACCGAGCGATGCTCTCCCAGTGAGCTGATCAGCTCCCGCATCGAATGAGCCTGCTCAGGATCCAGCCCGGAGCTCGGCTCATCGAGAATGATCAGCTTGGGCTGGTGCACAATGGCCTGTGCTATCCCAAGGCGTTGCTGGAAGCCTTTGGACAGATTGCGCGATAAACGCCTTCCCTCAGAAGACAAGCCACACAGGTGTTTAGCATCTTTAACTGCAACCGAGCACCTGTTTGAAGGAACACCGCGTAAACGGGCGCAATACCACAGGTACTCATCAACCGTTAACTCAGGGTACAAGGGCAATTGCTCAGGCAGATAACCCAACAGGCGCTGAACCACTTTCGGCCGCTGGTAAGGGTTTTGCCCCATCATTTTCAACACACCTGATGTTGGACTAATCACTCCACTGAGAATACCAAGCGTGGTGGACTTGCCTGCACCATTGACACCCAATAAACCGAGTACTTCCCCTGCTTGAAGCTGCAAACTCAGCGCACTTAAAACAACCTGACCTGCGTAGGTTTTACAAATTCCATGAGCTTCTATGACGGGTGCTGATGACATAGGTTTCCAATCGTCCTTAACGGGAGGTCTGACGATACGCCTGACCACTTAATCTTTAAATCAAAACCACTATTGACCGGCTCAAAGTATATGCGATTTCTGAGCATTTATAGATGGACCGGTTGTGTGGCGCATTAAGAAAATGAGAGATTGGCCGCTAGTGCGGGTATCAGGTGTTGAAGGTATAGCTATGGATTTATCTCAAATGCGCGTCCTGCTGGTTGAAGCTTCACTGACCCAACAACGCATCATCAAGGCTCGCTTGATGGAACTGGGGGTTCAGTATGTGACCTATGCGCAATCAGGGCAAGAGGCCTTACTGGCGATACGGCAAGGCTCACCCGATCTTGTTATCAGCAATATGTATTTGTCAGATATGACGGGCACCGAGCTGCTGCATGAGATCCGCCTTGACACTGAAACACAAGCAACGCCTTTTATTTTAATCTCTGGTGAACGCAACTGGCACCTGCTTGATGGCATAAGACAAGCCGGATGTGTTGCCATTCTGCCAAAGCCTTTTGAGCTCAACGAGTTAAAATATGCGCTGACGGCCACCGCCAATTTTCATCATAAGCAGTCCCTCTCGTTATCAAGCTATTGTGTCGATGATTTAAATGTACTGGTTGTTGATGACAGCAAAATGGCTCGTAATCATATGATGCGCGTTCTACGCAGTATGGGCGTCGACAGATTGACTGAAGCCGCTAATGGCGTGGAAGCCACACAATACTTGTCCGAACACTATTTCGATCTTGTGGTGACTGATTACAATATGCCGGAAATGGATGGGGAAAAGCTCACGGCTTACATTCGTGAAAATAGTGCCCAACAAACCATTCCTATCATTATGGTCACCAGTGAGGAAAGCGAAAGCCGGCTCAGTGCTGTTATGCAGTCCGGTGTATCAGCGATCTGTGACAAACCGTTTGACCCCAACACCGTTCGTGCACTGCTTGAAGAGGTGCTCTCATAACCATGAACCCTCTTTGCATTCTCCATGGAACCGTAAAATGTCTACCAGCGATATAGCCAGCTTATCAATCTTATTAGTTGAGCCTTCAGTCACACAACGGCGCATCATAAAAGAGCAGATTATGGCAATGGGCGCGGTTGAGATCCATGATGCCGAAACCGGGGATGAGGCTCTGGACGTATTGCGCTCGGTACAGCCGAACCTCGTGATCAGTGCGATGTACCTGCCCGATATGCTGGGCACTGACTTACTTGCCCGCATTAATGCTGAATCCTCTTTTGACAATACTGCGTTCATTCTGATTTCGAGTGAAACATCCATCAAAGCCCTTGAGCCCATCAAACAGGGGGGGGCCATCAGTATTCTGCCGAAACCATTTACAATTGAAGCATTATCTTATGCCCTGCAAGCCTCCGTTGATTATTTCGTTCCAACACCTGTCGACTCCGACACGTTTGATACCCAGGAACTGGAACTGTTAGTTGTTGATGACAGCACCATGTCACGCAAGCAAATTAAGCGTATTTTAACGAACATGGGCATTACCAATATTCACGAAGCCGAGGATGGACAGCAGGCGATCGAGATGATCAAAAGAAACTTTTATGACCTGGTTGTTACCGACTACAACATGCCGAATATTGACGGCCAGGCACTGGTTGACTTTATCCGTAACAAAAGTAATCAGTCGTCACTACCCGTACTCATGATTACCAGTGAAAAAGACCAAGGACGACTCAAAGCCGTACAACAAGCAGGCGTCTCGGCACTGTGCGATAAGCCCTTTGGGCCACAGAGCATACGAGCGATGATCGAAAGCATTTATGCCTGATAATATTCGCCTCTTATTCGAGAGCATCTAAACCGGGCCTCTCCCTACTAACTTTCCCTACACCCTGCCACAGAAAATACGTCTTTTCTAACCGGTCACAGAATCAGGCAACCACAATAGGGGATAATTAAAATTGGATAGCCCGTCTAATAACCGTAAAATAACGTCCAATGAAAAGAAAAATCACGCTCCTGGCATTGTTATCGTCAACACTGCTGAATGCATGGATTGCATCAGCCCGTGGGGAAGACGAAGTAGACTATAACTTAGCGTCACGCTTCTATGCCGGTGCGGGGCTGGGTATCGCACGCCTGGCACCAGATGTTTCCGGCGCATCCACCAAAGACGAAACAGGGATAGGGTATTCCCTGCATTTTGGTTACGATATCAGTGAACGCTTTTCTATCGAAGGCGCTATTGCGGATTTAGGGGATGTTACCCTCGAAAGCGACAGTACCCAGCAAGACATCGGCAGCCTCGACTACTTTCAGTATGGGATCAGTGGTCTTGGCTACTTTTATAACAGCCATGGCTTTAGCGGTAGCTCCTCTGAAGAGTCCCCCTACCAATTGCGTTCAGGAATCTCGTTGTACGGCAGACTCGGTTTGAGTGCCATGGATATCAGCTCGTCCTCATCGAACCTCAATATTGATGGCAGTCCCGACATCAAATTGTTTGGCAGTGGCGGCTTGGAGTACGGATGGTCCAGTGGTTATACGGCACGAGCGGAACTCACATCGTTTTCGACTGACGTACAAATGCTATCACTTGGCTTCAGTAAACGCTTTGGTGGTGCCCGATCTTCTATCTCTCAAACACCACACAATACAGAACAAAAAGCACCGCCACCTACCGCAAAAAAGCCTGAGCCTAAAGCATCCGTTTCAACACCTGCCTTATCCACTGACCTGGATGGCGACGGCATCAACAACAACATTGACCGCTGCCCGGATACCCCGGCAACAGCCACAATGGTTAACAGCTACGGCTGCCACCTGGATCTGGCAAAACTACCCGCTATCAAGTTCCAAACAGGCTCTGCGGAGTTGACCCAAAAATCACAGGCACTGCTCGCCTGGTTAGCACGCCGCTTGCAAGATTTTCCCACCACCAAACTGGATGTTCATGCGCATACCGATGGCCAAGGGGATACTGATGCCAATCAACGCTTATCTGAACGCCGCGCAGAAGCCGTTGTTAACTACCTGATTGCAAAAGGAGTCTCTGCAAAGCGACTCACAGCGGTTGGTTTTGGTGAGTCCCAACCCATTGCTGACAACAGCACATCAGAAGGACGGCAACGCAATCGGCGAGTTGAATTTCACGTTGCTGAATAGCCGCTGAGCCGCTCAATCGGTTATGCTAGTAACCGTGTAACCGATTGAGCTGACCATGCACATACCGTCCAAACTACCTGATGTTGGTACAACGATCTTCACCGTCATGTCTGCGCTGGCCAATGAACACAGCGCGATCAACTTATCACAAGGTTTTCCAGACTTTAGTTGCCCGGAAGAGCTTATCGAAAGCGTCCACCGCTTCATGCGCGAGGGGTATAACCAGTATCCGCCAATGAGCGGGATACCACAACTTCGTCAAGCCATTGCTGATAAGTACGCCTCTCTTTACCAAACCGCTTTGGATGCAGACACAGAAGTAACGGTCACCTCCGGCGCGACAGAAGCTCTGTTTTGCGCGATTACCGCATTAGTCAATCCCGGTGATGAGGTAATCATTTTTGATCCAGCCTATGATGCCTATGAGCCTGTCATCCAACTGTCAGGTGGCATCACACGGCGCATCAAACTCAGCTATCCGGACTATGCCATTGACTGGGACCAGGTCAAGGCATGTATCAATGCTAAAACCCGCCTCATAATTCTCAATAATCCCCACAACCCCACGGGTTCCATTTTGACCTCGCATGATATTCAAAACCTTCAGGCGCTGGTCTCGAATACACCTGTTTTTTTACTCGCGGATGAAGTTTATGAGCACATCGTATTCGATGGAGCTCAACACCAAAGCCTTTTACGTTTCGAGGATTTACGCACCCGGTCTTTTGTCGTTTCTTCTTTTGGGAAGACTTACCACATGACGGGCTGGAAAATAGGCTACTGTATTGCCCCTCCCGAAATGAGCACCGAATTTCGAAAAATCCACCAGTTCAACACATTCACAACCTGTACGCCAATGCAGTACGCCCTGGCTGAATTCCTGCAATACTCGGAATATTATCGATCGCTTGGCGAGTTTTATCAGAATAAACGCAACCACTTCCTGGACAGTATGAAACCATCTCGTTTTAAGGCGTTGCCCTGCCACGGCACATATTTTCAATTAATGTCCTATGCAGACATCACCGACCAGCAGGACATCGAATTCGCACGCAAATTGACGACGGAATCAGGTATCGCCTCAATCCCCGTGTCCGTATTTTATGGTGACGGCTGTGATGAAAAGGTACTACGGTTTTGCTTCGCAAAAGACACCAAAACGCTGAATAAAGCTGCAGAAATCCTATGCAAGATTTAACCATTACACTCATTCAAAGCGCTCTTCATTGGCAAAATAAAGCGGCCAATTTTGAAAAAAACGAACGTATTTTCGAAACCTTAGGTAAAACGGATCTTGTCATTCTGCCTGAAATGTTCACCACGGGTTTCACCATGCAACCTGAGCAACTTGCTGAAGACTTTCCAGGCGAAAGCGTTGACTGGATGGCCACCCAGGCTCGGCGCTTAAACGCAGTAATCACCGGCAGTATTGCCGTCAGAGAAAGCGGCCATTACTACAACCGACTGATCTGGATGCGGCCCAGCGGTGAATATGAAACCTATGACAAACGACACCTCTTCCGCATGGCCGGGGAAGATAAGCATTACTCAGCCGGCCAGAAACGATTGATCGTAGAATACAAAGGGTGGCGCATTTGCCCGCTGGTTTGTTACGACTTGCGCTTCCCGGTCTGGAGCCGCAACCGGAATGACTACGATTTACTCATCTACGTAGCGAACTGGCCCCGCGTACGCCGCGATCCCTGGCGCGCACTCCTCCCTGCCAGAGCGATCGAAAATCTTTGTTACGTTGTCGGCGTCAATCGCGTGGGTGAGGACGGCAATGGCTTTGCTCACTCGGGTGACTCCATGGTGATCGGACCCAAAGGCAACAGCCTGTTTCACTCAGCGGATGAAGAAATAAGCCCGACAATAACGCTCTCAGCCGAAGCGCTGATAAAATTTCGTGAGCGCTTTCCGGCGCATAAAGATGCGGATGATTTTGTAATTCAGTAAAAACAAACCGACCATACGTTCAAGTATCGGTTACTTTACATCGCGCTTCAGTGGCGTATGCCCCTTTCCATTGCGGTGCGTGATCAATGCCAATTCTTCGCCGGAAAAACGGTAGGCTTGTCCAAAACCGAGTACAAAATTAGCCTGCTCAGGCAAGAGGCAAAATAAGTGGAAGTCTGACAAATTACGTAGCATTTTCATCAAGCCACCAAACATATCCTGAAACGCGTCCAATGTTTCTGCAAATTGAGGCGACGGCCGGGAAATTTCTGTCACTGAGCAGTCCAGCGTCAAGCGCTTGCGAACAAACGGGTGTTCAGCCATCTCTTCATTTTCAATGAAAAGTATGCTGGCTCGTTTGGAAGCTTGAATATTTTGAGTGTGTTGCGCCAACTCACTGATGTAAATATAAAACCGACCCTCTACATTCAGATAAGGCGCATAACTGGCGTTCGGCTTCCCGTCTGCATCTGTCGTTGCCAACAACAATGTTTTAAACTGCTTGGGAAAAGTACTACAGGCCGCTCGAATGGTGTCCAAATCATCCGATTGAATTGGCGGCGAGTCACTCATACTGGACTCCTGCTTTGTCATTCAGGCGTTCATCCTATCGTAGAATCCAGGCCATGAAAAAGATAAAAATACTCTTGGGTACCGTGACCGGCAATGCTCGCAATGTTGCACAAAACATTGTTGAGACCTGCCAAGATCCGTTGGGTAATGTGGAGCTGATTGAAAACGCTCAGCTTGAAGACCTTCAGAATACCGAAGCAGACGAATGTGTACTTATCTGCTCATCCACCACGGGAGCAGGTGGCCTGCCTAAAGGTCTGACCCCGCTGTATTTAACCTTGAGAGACAACCAGACCAACCTGCATGGTCTCAACTATGCCATCATCGGACTAGGAGACAGCGTTTTTCGTGATACATTTTGTGGCGGGGTCAAAAAGCTGGACACACTGCTCACACGATACGGCGGCCAGCGTATCGGCAATGCACTCTTAATTGACACGCCTGCACATAAAAACTACGTCACACTCGCAACCGATTGGCTTTATGCGCTTTTCCGTGAAGAGCTGTAGTTCCAATATGACAGCACCCTGCTTTATAAACCCTTGAAACCTACATCAACGGCATTTATGCACACACACTCACACCACCATGCACCAAGCTACAACCAGGCTTTTGTCATCGGTGTAACCTTGAATTTGGTTTTTGTGGGGATCGAAGGTTTATACGGTATTTTGGCCAACTCCCTGGCCCTGGTTGCAGACGCCGGGCACAACCTGATTGACGTGGTTACCCTGCTACTGGCCTGGGGGGCTACTTTTCTCGCTGCGCAGCAACCAACACCCCAAAGGACTTACGGCCTTCAGCGTGTGACCATTCTCACCTCCCTGCTCAGCGCCACCTTGTTACTGCTTGCACTGGGAGGTATTACCTGGGAAGCCCTGGGCCGCTTGGCTGAGCCAACACCCATTGACGGGTGGACAGTCGTAGTCATCGCCCTTGCTGGGGTTATCGTTAACACGATTACGGCGCTGCTTTTCTTCTCCGGCCAAAAGCACGACTTGAACATCAAAGCGGCTTACTTGCATATGGCGGCCGACGCTCTCGTGTCTGTCGGCGTGGTCATTGCGGGCATCCTGATTCTATTCACCGGTTGGCTATGGCTGGACCCACTGATCAGCCTGGTGATTGTCGCCGTAGTGTTCGTTGTGACGTGGAAACTGCTTAAAGACTCAGCCCACCTTGCCATTGATGGCGTTCCAGCTCACATTCGCTTTGATGATGTCGAAACCTGGCTACTCGAATTACCTGGCGTAGAAAGCGTTCATGATCTGCACATCTGGGGAACGAGCACGACGAAAGTTGCCTTAACAGCACACCTTATTATGCCTAACAAGCATCCTGATGATGCCTTTCTAAGCCACATCGCGCATAGGCTCAATATGAAGTTTGGTATTGCTCATACCACCGTTCAAATCGAACAAAGTGAAAAAAACGCCTGCCCGTTAGCAACACCTAAGAGCCTTTAAACAGACCCCATCGTCCGCGACAGACAATAGACCGGCCTATTTTTCCGGCTCAATGTGAATAGAAATATCTTTAATGCCGAACTCTCCTTCCAGCAGTGCTTCAACTTCGTCGGCAATCTCGTGAGCCGCCTCTGTTGTCAGTTCAGGGTCGACTGTGAAAATCATATCAACCGCCCGTGTTGGCCCTATCCACCGCGACCGGAGCTGCAAAACATTGTGTACACCTTTAACTTTTTCGATGGCGCGAATAATCGGTTCAGGATCGACAGCAATTTCATCCACCAGCACGGGAACAGCACGCTTGAACAATCCGTACGCGAGGTAAAAAATCATACCCGCAACGATCAAGGCACACAGTCGATCCAGCCAGGGGTAACCCGCAGCAGAAAGCTGCCAGCCAATGATGACAACCAGTGTCGTCAACACATCACCAAACGTGTGGCTGGCATCGGCTTCAAGGATGTCTGAAGATAATCTTCGTGCCCAATACCGCTGCCAGGTTGCCAGGCACACATTCACCACCAATACCCCTATCATGAGCCACAATTCCCATGTGCCTGTTGAAATAATATCGTCACGAGGTTGCACAGCGCGTATTACGAGCTCCAGTCCAAGCGCAGCCAGCAAACTCGCCAGACCAAAAACGGCCAGTGTTTCAAACTTACGATGGCCATAGGGGTGCTCATGGTCGGCCGGTTTAGCGGATACGGCAATGACAATCCACGCAACGATGTTATTCGCCATATCCGTCATGGAATGAATCGCATCACCCAGAATGGCGAGTGAACCGGTCATTAAACCAACCGTCAATTTCGCCAAAAAGACTAATAAATTGACACCACCTTCAATCAGAATCAAAAGTTTTACCGCTTGATCCCGTGTTATCGTACGGGTTTTTGCGCAGACTTTATCGCTCAGTGATGCCCATAAACCCGTTGCTAAAGCCACCATCAGTTCAGCCGCGAATATAAAAAAATGCACGACGTTTTGAAGCACAATAAACCCTCTCCCCATCTGGTCACGCAGCCCTCGAGTTTGCTTCTGGCGGTTCATCAGATAATGGCTCCTGTAACGAGGGTAATAAGAAAAATAAACACGATATTCAACCGTAATCCAATACGCATCATCTCCTTTTGCTCAATCAGACCCGTTCCGAATACCAACGCATTGGGTGGCGTGGCGACAGGCAACATAAAAGCACACGAGACAGCAACCGCCAACGTCAGCGCAAGGGTGTCAGATGAGTAACCTGACTGCACCGAGGGCAATGCGTAAAAAATAGGAATGAGAAGCGCTGCGGTGGCGGTGTTACTCGCCAGTTCCGTCAAAAAGATAGCCATTCCAACCACCAATAACAGAAATACGATGGGGGATACGGTATTTTGTAAATCCAACAGAGGTTCGGCCAAATAGGCACTGGCCCCTGTACTGACAAGCACTTCACTTAAGGTGATCCCTCCACCAAAGAGAATCAGTACCTTCCAGTCTGTATCTCGCGTCAAAGCCTGCCAGCTCACAAGCCGTAACCCTGTCAGCACAACGATTGCAGCAATGGCGATCAATGCATCAAAGTCTTTATCGATACCCAACCCACTTGCCAAAGGCTGCCCAAATAACCAAAAACCTGCTGTCATCAGAAAAACGCCCAACACCAGCCATGTTGATGTAGACCAGACGACACGCTCTGCTTCCAGTGGCTGAGGGGGCGGCACCGTCGGCCTGAGAGTAACCCACAAAATCAAAACCATGGCTGGCAGTAAAACACCAACCAACGGCAGGCCGATTTGCAACCAGCTCAAGAAGTCAATACCGATCACAGACGCGGCAATCGCATTAGGCGGGCTGCCAATTAGCGTGCCGATCCCACCAATACTGGCGCTGTAGGCTGTCCCCAGTAAAACAAATACCAGGGTGGACCGGGGAGCCTCGCGTACAGGCCCGACAAGCCCTAGTGCGAGGGGTAATGCAAGCGCAGCAACGGCTGTATTGCTCATCCACATACTGAGAAAAGCCGTCCCCAGGAATAATAAAAGGCTAGAGGGTAAAAACCGCCCTTTGGCTAGTCCCATCAGGTTCTGAGCCATCCAACGGTCCAATTTGTGTTCGCGCATAGCAGAGGCGAGCGTGAACCCACCTAAAAATAAAAATATGATTGGGCTGGCGAAGTTTTTCAACGCGGTGACGGCATCTAACACGCCTGCGCCCATTGCCAGCAGGGGCACCAATAGCGCCGTGGTGTAAATTGGCAGTGCTTCTGTCAACCAAAGTATCGCCACCAGGCTCAGTATCCCCAGCCCAATAGCCGTTGCCGAATCGATGGGGCTGCCTAAAGCAATAGTCAACGATACGACGACCGCTACAAGAAAAATGAGCAGCTTGGCCATCACTACCCGTTAACCTTTATCGTCAGATGTTTTACCACGCTAATACAATCTTGCCAGGCGGGAGGCCAACACAGAACAAGAAAAAAGCCCACAGGATTATGTGGTGGTTCCAGACGTGCAAAGTAAGTGAACATAACGCCCCATCGCACGGAAAGGGTCGTGCCGGGAAAAGCGTTTTTCCATTTCGAGGATATCCTCCAAACTCCGTTGTTCTCGCATGTCAGCTGACAGGTAATCATACACAATCCGTACACCACTATAGAGGTCCACCTGAACCTGACGCGCTTTTAACGCATTCAGTACGAAGCTTGGGTCTAACGGGTGATTCGGTGTTAATCCGTTTGGGTGACCTCGATAATCGCCCGACTGTACTTTACGAAAATTACCTTTTAATAAATTTCGCAGGATAATAGCGTTCACATTATAAAACATGAGCGAAAGCCTACCGCCAGGTTTAAGGTACGTTAATAGCGATTCGATGGCTTCGATGGGCTCATCAACCCACTCCAGTACAGCGTGACAAATAACAATATCAAACTGCCCCCACATCTCATGCGGCAATTGCTGAAATGCTTGATGGATAAACGTCACATCGGCGTTTGGGACAGTTTCTGCAACGAGCCTTTCAGACTCACGCAGCATATTTTTGGAAATATCACAGGCAACAACCGTATGCCCTTTTTGCGCAAAATAGCGCATCATTTGTCCGCTACCCGCGCCGGCATCTAACACCTTGAGTGAGCCTGGCTGAGACAGCTGCGGAATATTGTCCTCCAGGTCACTTTGCACAATTGCCAGACGAATTTTTCCTTTTGGGTGCGCGTAGATATTCTGGGTAAAGCGCGTAATCAGGTCATCAAAATTGCGGCCACCCGACATAACCTGTCACTGCCCCTTGAAGGCAGGAGGGCGCTTTTCAATAAAGGCGTCGATCCCTTCACCGGTATCCTCCGCCATCATATTGCAGGCCATCACTTCTCCCGCAAAGTTGTAGGCATGATTGAGGCCTTGCTCCAGCTGCTTGTAAAACATGCTTTTCCCGGTACGCACAGCTACCGGCGCTTTTTGCAGGATCTTGTCCACCAGCGCCTGCACTTCGGCATCCAGCTGCGCGGGTTCCACGGCACGATTGATCAAGCCGTACTCTGCCGCCTGCTTCGCATTGATAAAATCTCCTGTAAACAACATTTCAAAAGCACGCTTACGTGAAATATTGCGGCTGAGTGCAACCGATGGCGTCGCACAAAACAAGCCAACATTAATACCAGAAACGGCAAATCGTGCCTGTGTGTCGGCAATCGCCAAATCACAAGATGCGACCAATTGGCAGCCGGCCGCTGTGGCAACACCTTGTACTTTGGCAATAACTGGTTGAGGCATGTTGACCAGCGTCTGCATGACTTTTGCGCAGCGGGAAAACAGTTTTTGGTAGTAGGTTTTATCGGGGTTTGCGCGCATTTGTTTTAAATCATGGCCCGCACAGAATGCTTTCTCACTGGCGCTTTCGATGACTAATACCCGGATTGAGCGGTCATTGGCCACTGCATTCAGTGTTGTTTGCAAGGCGTCCAGTACATCTTCTGAGAGTGCGTTGAATTGTTGTGGCCGATTGAGTGTCAAAATACACTGAGCGCCTTCTTGTTTACAAAAAACCGGTGTTGTATCCATCTCTCCCCTCCCCTGCAATTTCGTGGTTTAATAGTGCGGCAACTGGCCATGACTCGCAAGCATAACTCTTAATAATAAAATCCAAACCAGCTGGAGGACTGTTTTCATGCCAAAAATTACGATTGAAGAATTTCAGGAAATCGCCCGTCGCAGCTTGACGTTTATGGATTCGATGGGCATTCATCTCGAACATATCGGCTCAGGAGAAGTCACTGCTCGGGCGCGCTATGATGAGTCATTCCTGCGGCCGGGCGGCACTGTCTCCGGCCCAATTATGATGGGCTTGGCCGACGCCGCCATGTATGCCTTGGTGATGAGCCTGATCGGCCCCGTGGAACTGGCTGTAACGACGAACCTCAACATCAACTTTCTGCGTAAACCACTCCCAGGAGACATCACCGCCACTGCCAAAATTCTCAAACTGGGATCACGGCTGGCTATCGGTGAGGTTTATATCTATAGCGAAGGTGATGAAGACCAAGCACCCGTGGCGCACGCAACCGTCACGTACTCAATACCCCCACGGTCACTTTAGCCAGTTCGAGCAGGACACGCCCTGCCCGCATGTTCATGACGCTTCCCCGTAGCATAGCGGCTGTATTGCTTTCTACCGCCCTTCTGATCGGATTTTTCCCGCCTTTTGGCCTATCACCAATCGAAGGGCACGTCGCCGCCCTCACGCTTGGCGCAATTGCCTTTTGGTCAACGGGCGTGATTGCAGAACATCTGACCGCACTGATTTTTATGTTGTTGGCGGTGCTTTTATCCGTTGCCGCGCCACCGGTGATCTTTTCCGGCTTTTCTTCAACGGCTTTTTGGATGATCTTTGCTGGCCTGATCATTGGCGTAGCCGTTAAAGATACGGGTTTGGGCGAACGGCTGGCCAGCCTGATTGCAAGGCACATCGACCGCAGTTACTTCACACTGGTGGCAGGCATGGTGGCGATTGGTGTGCTGATGTCATTCATTATGCCTTCGTCTCTCGGCCGCCTGATGATACTGATTCCCATTTCAATCGCATTGGCCAAGAAGTGTGGCTACACACCAAGCGACCGCGGCTATACAGGTATTATTATCGCAACAGCCATGGGCAATCATATTCCCGCATTCACCATTCTTCCCGCCAATGTTCCCAATATGATCATGCTGGGACAAGCCGAGACGATCCTTGGCATCACACCGTTGTATGGTGAATATCTGCTGTTGCATTTTCCCGTTTTAGGTCTTATCAAAGCCGTCTTGATTATAGCGTTGGTGCTTTGGCTTTTCCCCGAGTCAAAGCGACCTCAAATGTCCCGGAGTACTGAAAAAAAGGTTTTTTCTATTGACGAATTCAAACTGGCAACCGTGCTTTTTATCGCGCTGATTCTGTGGGTCACCGACTTCATTCACCACATTTCAGCGGCATGGATAGCACTCGCGGCAGCCGTTTTCCTCTTAATGCCACACATTGGCGTGATTCCGCGAGCAAACCTCAATAATCTCAATTACAGTTCGCTGTTCTTTGTAGTCGGAGTCCTGGCCATGGGTGGGTTGATTGCAGATTCCGGCCTGGGTAACCGCCTAGGTGACCTTGTTTTAGCCCATCTGCCTGTCGAAGAAGGCGCTGATTTTCAAAATTTCATGGCCTTGTCACTTGCGGCCACGTTAACCGGTGCGCTGGCCACTATGCCGAGTGTTCCCGCCATCCTCACGCCGATGGCAACAGGCATGGCCGAAATGTCGGGCATGTCTGTTTATACGGTAGTCATGACTCAGGTACTGGGGTTTTCTACTATTTTGCTGCCTTATCACTCAGCACCCCTGATCATCGCCATGCAAATTGCAGGATTACCGCCGGGGAAGATCATTAAACCGATTTTTTACCTCGCTCTACTCACCATTCTTTTACTCTTTCCCTTAGATTATTTATGGTGGCGTTTTTTAGGTTGGTAATCAGCCCATGCGTTTTGCAAAATAGCGCTTTAATGTTTGACTGCCTGAATGCAGGCACCCCCGTTACTCGGCAGTATGAGCGCTTCCAAAAGTGGTCATAAAAGGGAATAGCGATGAATCAAACGGAAGGCTACATTATAAAAAGTAAATCCAGCTACGGTTGAAGCCGGGTGGCTCGGCTTTGACACCACCTAACCAGCAGAGCCGAATTTCCCAAAAGCATGGGTTACGACTGTAATTGGGGGCGCCTTGGTAACCTATGGATACACTGACCGTAGCCCCGCTCAAAGAAGCAACTCAATGACTCGATGATGTCCACAGTAATGAAGTTAAAAGGGTTTATAAATCGGCGTAAAGGCGCTCAGTTGCGCTAGAATGGAGTGCCGGGCCCAAGCATTCGGCACTCTATTTAAATGGGAGTACCAATGGTCAACTCGAAAAATATAAAAAATACACACTCAACCTCAATGAAAGAGGAATTAAGAACGTATAAGCGTGAACGCATTCTGGAAGAAGCCGGCAAGTTGTTTTACGAACGCGGGTACCACAAGACAACACTCGATGCGATTGCCGAGTCATTGGGTGTGACCAAGCCCTTTATTTATTCTTACTACAAAAACAAAACAGAGCTACTCACAGAAATTTACAGCCGCGTCATCACCTATTCGCAGGACTGCATCATTGAAGCAAAAAGTGTCAGTGACTCTCCCCGAAAAATCATTGAGCGCTTTGTTCAGCTCTTCGTCCAGTTAACCATCCGTGAGCAGGCTGTAGTAGCGGTATATTTTCAGGAAGCCGCGAATATCCCGGAAGATGATCGCATCGCGATCAGTCAGCTTAAACGTGAATACGATGAGCAATTAACGAGCTTGATTAAGGACGGCATTGACTGCGGTGAGTTTAAAGTGGACGATCCGCAACTCGCAGGTTTCGCCATCACCGGCATGATCAGCTGGGTCTATACCTGGTATCGCCCAAATGGCCGGCTCTCATTGGCCGGCATTTGTGATCGCATGGTTGATTATACCCTGCAACTTTTGGGTGCTGCTCGCAACTAGTCGCCTGCCCACTTGGGCTTACGTTTTTCGTTGAACGCAGCAACACCTTCTTTAAAATCATCGGTCATAAAATATAAAGCCACTTCGGATTGCGCATAGGCAAATGCTTCATCGAGGTTCATATTCCGAATCGAGTTCATGCCGTGCTTTCCACGCCGAATCGCCGCCGGAGACTTGGTAGTCACACGCTCACAAAGCCAGTTAACTTTATTGTCCAGCTCACTTTGGGGCACGACATAGTTGAGCAGGCCCACTTCCTGACCCCATTGAGTGTCGAACGTTTCACCTGTGTAAATCATTTCATTTAACACTCGCCGCGGCAACGTTCTTTGTAAATAAGGTACGATCATCAGAGGAAACAAACCGATTTTGACCTCCGGTAATGCGAATTTGGCGTGCTCTGCTGCCACGGCCATATCACACATTGCCAACAATGCCATACCACCGGCCATGGCAACACCATTCACGCGAGCAATCGTGGGGGTCGTACAGCGTTCCAGAACACGGAATACATCTACAATCGGGTGGTTTAAACTCTCCAAACGCATTTTGACTGGGCTGTAATCGGTATCCGGCTTAAGATCTGCTCCTGCAGAAAAAGCCACATCACCCGCACCGGTAATCACAATCACCCGCACAGAGGGATCCTGTTCAGCCGCTTCAAGATGGGCACGAAGTTTTTGAAAAACATGCCCGGTTAATGAATTTCTTCGTTCTGGCCTGTTTACGGTTAGCCAAAGCGCATGGCCTTTCTGCTCGGCCAGTACAATATTGTCTATGTCACTCATGGGTTTCCTCCTCGAAATATATTATTGCCCGAACACTTCATCATTATGCTCACCTAAATGAGGGGGTCGGCGCATAAAACCAGGGCGCTGACCATCAAATTTAATCGGCAACCCCACTAGCTTCAGGGGGGAGCTTTCATTGGATTGAATCATCTGACTGGCAACCACTTGAGGATGGACAACGACTTCATCAATCGTCTGCACCGGTGAATTGGGAATATTCAACGCATCAAATTTTTCAATCCAGTATGCTCGAGGTTGGGTCTTCATAACTTCAGCAATTTCTACAATCAATAGATCAGCATTAGCATTACGGGCCTGTGCTTTTTCAAATCGTTCATCTTCAGACCACTCGTTACGATCGAGAGCCTTGCAAAAATTTTTAAATTGTCCATCCGTACCGGCCGTCACCATGAGAACACCATCGGCTGTTTCAAACCCTTGGTTAGGCACTAAAGCAGGGCCGCGGTTCCCCATCCGTTGAGGCATATAACCTGATGCAAGATATTCAGTGATTGGCAACTTCATCCAGTTTAATGCGGTATCCAGGAGCGCTGTATCCACTACACCGCCTTTACCTGTCGTATGTCGGCGGTAAAGTGCCGCGATAATACCAATGGTTGACCACATGCCGGTGCCGATATCGATCAGGGAAACGCCCACACGTGAAGGTGAACGTTCGGCTTCTCCGGTAATACTCATAATGCCGGAGAAGGCTTGCATCAATGGATCATAACCGGGCCTTGAGGACATAGGGCCATCGCCATAGGCATTCACATTACAGTAGATCAGTTGTGGATTTTTCTTAAGTACGGCCTCTGCATCAATGCCAAACTTTTTCACAACGCCTGCGCGAAAGTTTTGTAAAACAACATCTGCAGACACAATCAGGTGCATCAGCATTTCCAACTGCTCAGCATTACCGAAGTCCACGGTTACCGAGCGCTTTTCGCGGTTCACACACTCATAACCAACGGCTGAATTCCAGTCGAGTTTTGTCCCCCAGGCGCGCGTCGCATCACCTTCCGGGCCTTCGACTTTAATAACGTCAGCCCCCATAAACGCCAATGCTTCTGTACAACTGGGTCCGGAAATACTGGAGCCTAGCTCGACCACTTTAATACCGGTTAAAGGAAGTGTTTCAAACATGATGACCTCGTCTTATTTATCATTTCTATTATTATTTTGGATGGACTGTTCACCGCACTGCACGCCCTCCATCAGTTCATGTGCATGTTGATTTAAATGCGGAGGGGGACGGCGATATTCTGGCCTCTGCCCATTGAACACCAATGGCAATCCGATCAGATCAATCGGGCTATCTTGTTGGTGTTGCAGCAGGCCAGATGCCTGCATCTGAGGATGTGCTAATAACTCGCTGATATTCAGTAAAGGCGCGTGAGGAAGGCCCGCTGCCTCCAGCTTATCTAACCAGTGGTCTCGGGTATCGGTTGCAAAAATAGCCTCGAGGAGGCGATCTAACTCATGTTCATTTTTTTTTCGCGCCTGATTTTTTGCAAAAGCCGGGTTGTCTGCCAACTCAGGCTGACCGATGACTTCACACAGCACCTTGAACTGATTATCTGTACCAATACAGAGCATAAAGCCCTGATCGGCTGCATTGTAAGCCCGATTCGGTGCCACAGCTGGGCCTCGTGTGCCCATCCGCCCAGGCATGGGGCCTCCCGCATGATATTCGCTAATGGCATATTTCATCCAGTGTACCCCGGTTTCAAACAAGCAGCTGTCAACCACGCAACCTTCCCCGGTGAGACTTCGACGAAAAAGCGCACTAAGCACTCCGATCGTTGTCCACAGCCCTGTGCCAAAATCAATGACAGGGACACCAACACGAGCCGCATTACCCGACTCCTCTCCCGTCACACTCATAATACCGGAAAAAGCCTGCATTAAAGGGTCATAACCAGGCCGGTTACGTAGCGGCCCCTTACGACCGAAGGCGCCTACATTACAGTAAACAAGCCTGGGATTACTGGCGCACATTGTTTTTCCATCAAGCGCCAGAGCCTCTGTCAGGCCCGGCCGCAGATTTTGAATAAGCACATCTGCATTTTGTATTAATTCAATTAATGTTTGCTTTTGGGCAGCATCGTTAAAATCAATCACAATGGACTTTTTTTCACGATTAACTGTTTCAAACCCAGCCGCTGAATTTATTCCCAGAGGTGGCCCCCAGCTCCTTGTGACATCCCCACCTGGAGGTTCAACTTTAATTACATCGGCCCCAAGCATGGCCAGATTTTCAGCAGCAAGGGGGCCTGAAAAACTCGAGCAAAGCTCAACAACTTTGAGCCCGGTTAATGGTAAAGCAGCCTCCATCATGTTCTCCATCTTAATTAATTATTAATTTAAACTATGCTGGCATTACGTAGTTCAAGTAAAATAAGCTGAAATCCTCCACTGAAATGCCTACTCTGTGGTAGCTCGTGTATAATCTCCTCTCTTGCTTGCATATTAGCAAGCAATACACGATATTATCGTTACGTTAACTGGTTCAATCTTTAGACCATAATATAACACTATGTTGATAAACTGTTTTTCTCACGCTCGACAAAGGAGTTTGTATTGTTTAAACCAATCAAAGCGCAGAGAGTTTTTGAGCAAGTTGTCGATCAGATTCGTGCTCAAATCGCATCGGGAACACTGAAGCCCGGCGACAAACTGCCTCCTGAAAGAGAACTGGCAGAAACATTCAGTATCAGCCGAAACGCTGTGAGAGAAGCTCTACGCACGATGGAAATGTCAGGGACGATCCGCCTTGTCAAAGGTGTGCGCGGGGGAGCTTTTATTACTGAAGGTGACCCGAGCTTTCTGGCAAATGGTCTGCGCGACATGTTACTGCTTGGCAGTATTACTTTTAAAGACCTTGCCGAAGCGCGACTTTGGGTTGAATCAATCGCCTGTCGTGTTGTCTGCGAACGCGCAACAGAAGAGCACTTTCGGGAGCTCGAAGACAATATCGAAGAATCGATAGAACTCGCTAAGCAACAGCGCTACGAGGAAAAAGACTTAGTAGGTATCGAATTTCACAATATCCTGGCAGCCGCAACAGGTAACCCTGTTCTTGTGTTGAATGTTAAGATGTTGATGGATATGATGCGCAACTTTGCCCGTCAAGTCCCTCCACAAGAAGGGATGGAAACGATCGAAGCCCGGAAGAAACTGGTGCGTGATCTTCGGTCCCGCGATCCAGACAAAGCGGATGAAAGCCTCCATATCTTAATGAGGTTACTGCTGCGACGATTTGAAGGTATAACATACCAAATGGACGAAGACGAATAAACGCATGTAAAGGGCAAAAGTGCAGCAGGCCTAACAAGTAATGATCGACTCACCCATTTCAGTAGACGAATTTCGACTTGGAATGCGGCATCTAACTGCTGCTGTCACTCTCGTTACCAGCGAATTCCAAGAGATCAAAGCGGGATTAACCGCGACAGCTGTATGCTCAGTCACAGCGGAACCACCGTCCGTTCTTGCTTGTGTGAACCGGACAACATCCGCACATGAAATTATTGAAAAAAGCGGAGCCTTTTGCGTCAATGTGCTTTCTCGCTCCCAGGTAAATCTATCTGATATTTTTGGCTGGGGTGACGCTAAGCAATCAGAACGGTTTAAACACGGTAGTTGGACACATTTAAAGACTGGCGCCCCTGCCCTGGAAAATGCAATAGTGAACTTTGACTGCATACTAGACCAGCAAATCCCTCATGGCACACATGATGTACTGATCGGGCGCATTGTTGCGCTAAAAGTGAATTCACACGACCAACCACTGCTGTATGGGGATGCCACTTACCAGACCACTTCACTGTCTAAGGAGTGATAACCATGTCTAACGAGGCAATGAAAAAAGCTGCCGCAGAATCTGCAATCAGCTTTGTCACACCGGGTTCCGTGATTGGTGTAGGCACTGGCTCAACGACCAATTACTTTATCGAACTACTGGGCGACATACGCCAAGAAATAGAAGGCGCAGTAGCCAGCTCTGTTGAAACAGAAAAAAGGCTAAAAAACTCTGGCATTAATACTTTAGATCTTAACACCACGGGCACCTTACCACTTTATGTGGACGGTGCTGATGAGGCCACCAAAGATAAACACTTGATCAAAGGTGGTGGTGGCGCTTTAACAAGAGAAAAGGTGATTGCAGCTGCAAGCTCCCAATTTATTTGCATCATAGATGAAACAAAGCTTGTAGGATATTTAGGAGCCTTTCCCTTGCCGGTCGAAGTCATCCCGATGGCGCGTAGCTATGTTGCACGAGAGCTCGTGAAGCTCGGTGGCCAACCACATTTCCGAAAAGGTTTTACAACAGATAATGGCAATATCATTCTCGATATCCACAACTTTGATGTACTAGACCCCGCAGCGACTGAAAAGCAAATCAACCAAATAGCAGGAGTTGTAACAGTAGGTCTTTTTGCACAAAGACCAGCAGACATGTTACTTGTGGGACTTTCTAACGGCGAGGTAAAAAAATATACCTAGTCTCTCTACCCAGACATTTCCGGATAAACAGACTAGGCAACAATCAATGTTTTGCAAACAAATAAAGTAGAAAGGCGCTTTATCGTTTAGAGAATTGTGTTGAACGACGTGCTTTATGCAAACCAACTTTCTTACGTTCAACTTTTCTTGCGTCTCGGGTTAATAAGCCAGCTTTTCTCAATTGCGGGCGAAGCTCCTCATTGTAATTGACAAGCGCTCTAGCAATACCGTGCCGTATCGCACCGGCTTGCCCACTATCGCCCCCTCCCACTACACTGACATAAACATCAAACTGGGATTGAGAATCAGTGACTTCAAGCGGTTGTCTAACAACCATTTTAGATGTTTCACGCCCAAAATAGTCATCCATCGACTGTTTATTGATGGTGATTTCGCCGTTTCCTGGGCGTAAAAAAACACGAGCGCTTGATGTTTTGCGCCGGCCTGTCCCGTAATGTTGTTCCATGCTCATAAGTTTTTTAACTCGATTAATTTGACTTGTAACACTTATATTTCAAGTGCTTGGGGCTGCTGTGCACTGTGTGTGTGAGAAGGACCTGAAAAAACTTTTAGCTTCTTGATCATCGCCCTGCCAAGCGGATTCTTGGGCAACATACCTTTCACTGCCAGTTCAAAGACCCGCTGAGGGGACTTTTTCATCATGTCTTCAAAGTTAGCGGATTTCAGACTGCCAATATAACCCGTATGCCGGTGATACATTTTATTTTTAGCTTTGTCACCCGTTACAGTGATCTTATCTGCATTGACGATGATAATGTAATCGCCCGTATCTACATGCGGCGTATAAATAGGCTTGTGTTTACCACGCAAGCGTAAAGCAACTTCCGAGGCCAAGCGCCCCAAAGTTTTTCCTTCTGCATCAATAACAAACCATTGACGCTTAACTTCAGCAGGCTTTGCACTAAAGGTTTTCATTTTATGTCCCGTACCGAGTGATTAATCGCAGCTTTTGAGCTAAAAAGACGCGAAATAATAGTTGATTTCAACAAGATTCGCAACTAAAACTTTTGATTGACAAACCGTTTTTCAATCGAATAAGGGAAGACGTTCTCCTGGACACCTGAGTTTATAGCTGCTTGTTTTTCCTTCCAAAATTGAGGATCAAGAAGCTCTTTATGATACTTCATAAAGGGTTCTCGAACACGAGGATGACTACAGAAAAACGCCTCGAACTCTTCCGGAAAAACATCATTGGGCTGCGCGGAATACCATTGACCACCTGACAACACAGCCTCACCAAAAGGTGACGCTGGAATTGTCCGGAAGCGGCACTCTGTGAGATAACACACTTCGTCATAATCATAAAAAACCACTCGTTTATTACGAGTCACGCCAAAATTTTTATACAACATATCACCAGGGAAGATGTTGGCAGCAACCATCTGCCGGATGGCATTGCCATAGTCCAATATAACCTGCTCAAGCTCCTGATCATTGGCGTGTGATATAAAAAGATTAAGCGGTTGCATACGCCTCTCAATATATAGGTGTTTGATGAGTATCAGATCTCCCTCTTGCTCAATACTGTTAGCACAGGTCGCAAATAATTCATCAAGAAGCTCTTGTGTCATTCGGTTACGAGGCAAGGCGACATCCGAGTATTCCATGGAGTCAGCCATGCGGCCAACCCTGTCATGCTGTTTAACCAATTGATACTTTTCGATCACTGTCTGTCGGGTAATACCTTTTTTTTGGGGAGCAAATTTATCCTTAATCACTTTAAAAACATAAGGGTAAGACGGCAGCGTAAACACCATCATCACCATACCTTTGATACCCGGCGCGATGATCAAGTCATCTTCTGAATGATTCAAGTGATAAAGAAAGTCTCTGTAAAATGCCGTTTTACTTTGCTTATGGAAACCGATCGCCGCATAAACTTCAGCACTTGTTTTAGTGGGCAGCATGTTTTGCAAAAAGCTGACAGTCGCTGAAGGGACATCAGTTTGCGCCATAAAATAAGCACGTGAAAAACTAAAGATCTTCGAATGTTCTCTTTCATCTAAGAGAATGGTATCAACATAAATTTCCCCCCGTGAATTCTGCAGTAAAGGCACAATGAACGGCGTCACTTCATGCCCATTCACAGCTTTGCCAATAATGTACGCGGCTTTATTTCGAAAAAAGAGGGAGTTCAGTATCGTAATATAGAAATTCAAGTTTGCATGATGAGGCCGAGCGGGCAAGTTTTGGCGTAGATAGTGAATAATACGTCTCACGTCTCGCCTCAAATCAAAAAACGAATTTTTCAAATTAAAGCTTTTTAAAATCGTCTCAATCGTAGCTCTGAAGCCATGTTTCGCGGGGTAATAATTATGGTAAACCATGTCATCGAAGTCCAAATATTCCGACGACATCGATGAACGTACAAAAATATTGTCGTTGTTATAGTAGCTGCGGTGAAATAGTTTGCAAAAGACGGTGTTGTAATAACTTTCAGCGAGCTGTGGTTGCTTGTGATTCAACAGCAAACGTACATAACGTAACTTGAGTTCTTGAAAATTTTCATCACTAAAATGTTGAATACGAAATTTTGTTTGTAGTATCTGAACAGTTTCATCAACACGCTTGGTGTAGTAATAAATACGGTCACGGGAAGCCTGTTGCACGGCAGGCCAATCCGCCCGCTCAAAACGCGCTTGGGCGCCTGCTGTAATTTCGCTAAACAGTGTAAAGTGCTTTTCGAAACCATCCAGGATGGTTTTCGCAACAGCTTTAATCGTTTTTTTTGTTTCTCTACTCACTTAAATATCTGGGGCCGTAAATAGTGATGCGTCCGAAGCTCTAGCATGACTCAATGAAGGAAACCCACTCACGTCAAAAAGCGGATGAATGTTGTATTAAAGAACTACGTGAATACAATAAAATTTTGTATCAATCCAGAGGAGCAAAACTCACTCCTCTGAATATATTCATCTATCCGTTAAATATAAGTAATTGATAGATTAAGGGCTCTACTCAAAAACCAATCACATTGCTTGTATCTTAGCGATCAAGGCATCGGCAAACTTGCTTGTGGAAAGCTCAGTTGCATCTGGCATTTGCCGCGCAAAGTCATAGGTCACGGTTTTATCAGCAATCACTTGCGGATATACGTCATTAATGAGCTTAGCCGCTTCACGCCAACCCATGTAATCCAGCATCATCACGCCCGATAATAAAAGAGAGGATGGATTCACTTTATCTTGCCCGGCATATTTTGGCGCGGTGCCATGAGTAGCTTCAAAAACGGCTACATGATCGGCAATATTTGCACCAGGAGCAATACCCACGCCTCCAACCTCGGCCGCAACTGCATCTGACAGGTAGTCACCGTTCAGATTCATTGTCGCCAATACATCAAACTCGGCTGGCCGCAACTGCATAAGCTGAAAAGTAATGTCCGCAATGCGGTCATTGATCACAATTTTTCCTTCTGGGCGCTTGCCTTCATATTTTTCCCAAAGCTCATCTTCAGTGATAGTGACATCACCAAACTCTTCTTTGGCCACTTCGTAGCCCCAGTTCCGGAAAGCGCCTTCGGTGAACTTCATAATGTTACCTTTGTGCACCAGGGTCACCGTATCGCGCTCATTATCTATCGCGTATTGAATAGCTTTACGTACCAGGCGCTTAGTCCCAAAAGCACTGATCGGCTTAATGCCCAAACCGGCATCTTCAAAAAAATCAACACCCATTTCCTCACGTAAAAACTTGGCCAGCTTTTTGTTTTCAGGCGTACCAGCTTCATATTCAATCCCGCTATAAACATCTTCTGTGTTTTCACGGAAAATCACGACATCGACATCATCAGGCTTGCGCATGGGCGAGGGAACACCCGAATAATATTTCACTGGACGGACGCATGCATACAAATCCAACTCTTGACGCAATGCAACATTGAGCGATCGAAAGCCGCCACCTACAGGTGTAGTTAAGGGGCCTTTAATCGAAATAATCAGGTCTTTAAGGGCGGCCAAAGTTTCTTCAGGGAAATAATCCCCATCATAGATACCGGCTGACTTTTCACCCATGAATAGCTCAGCCCAGTAAATTTTCCGCTGACCACCATAAGCTTTTTCAACGGCTGCATTCCAAACCCTAAGACTTGCATTGGTGATATCCGGGCCAATCCCATCCCCTTCCACATAACCAATAATAGGGTTATCAGGGACAACAAGCTTGCCGTTTTCTACGGTGACTTTTTTGCCACCTTCAGGGATTTTTACATGCTGGTAACTCATACATATCTCCTAGTTAAGGCTCCTTTTGGGGCCGTAAGTGTTTTATCTTTATTTGAAGCAAATGAGCCTGGATAAGGTATCTGCTTTATTTAAATGTCAGCGACACCATAGTGCCGAACCAAGGGTCATGAGGATTATGAAAATGGATCGAGGGCCGCCTCGTTTAGTTTCGCTAAACAGGCTTATTTTAACGTAGTTTCATTTGTTTTTTCAGACACACTGCCTCCTCAACTGAGTAAACCTGCCAAAAAAAGCCGTATACGGCCCTGAAAACCACTCATTTAAATATGAGCCGAAGCAATGACCGCCCCCTTTTGCTGTATCCGGTAAAAGTAAAGCACTGCAAATAAGGACAAAATCAGAAATGGCAGGCTCGCCCATTGAATAGCCGCCCAACCAAAATGATGCATAACAATCCCAGAACCCAGTGAGCCAATCGCTTGAAATGTAAATATCCCAAAATCATTCATAGCCTGAACTTTAAAGCGCTCCTGAGGTAAGTAAGTTTGAGTCAGTAGCATCGTCGCCCCTAAAAAGAGAAAATTCCAGCCAACTCCAAGCAAAACCAATGCCCACCAATAGCTGTGAAGATCGTGCCCGCTGAGTGCAAAAGCCACTGTTCCCATATTCAGCAACACACCCATCAAAAGGATACGGTGCAAGCCCACCCAGGCGATTAAATATCCTGTAAATAATGACGGAATAAACATAGCCAAAACATGGCTTTGAATCACCCACGTCGTATCCGACATGGAATGCTGATCAATCAGATGCATACTGAGCGGCGTCGCTGTCATAATGAAACTCATCACCGCATAAGCCGTCACACCCGAACATAACGCAACCAGCACCACGGGCTGTCTAAAAATATCCACCAAGGATCGACCAGGCTCCTCGACAACTGCCGTCGATACCTGAACATTCCGGTAAAAACATAAAACAACCGATGCCAGCAACAGGATCACGGCAAGCGCCACAAAAGAACCCGTATACAGACCATAAGGCAACCAGTCGCTCGTTGCCTTTGCCACAGCAGGCCCCAAATACGCAGCCACAATGCCACCGGCCAATACCCAGCCGATGGCCTTGCTCGCGTTTTCGGGCGTCACACTCTCGGCTGCCGCAAACCGGTACTGCTGAATAAATGCCAGTTTAGTACCTAAAAAAAAGGTGGCGAGTACCAACAACCAAAAGTTGTGACTGGCAATGGAAAAGGCCGCCATCAGTGCCGCGCACATAGCAACCAGCGCAGCACTGACGAAACCGACTCGTCGACCAAACCGCCCCATCAACAAGGCGGCAGGCACCGTTGCCACAGCCGTACCAACAATCATAGTGGAGACGGGGAGCGTCGCCAATGCTGGTGTTGGCGCAAGTTCGGTTCCGATGATGCCACCCAGCAAAATAACCACCGGCGCAGTTGCCATCGCCAACGATTGAGCGAGCATCAAAACAGGGATATTCGCAGGTTTCATAGAAACTCCTCACTTTCCCCAAGGCGTCAACCAGGGGCGCAGTATTATTTTTAGATCGTTAATGCGATTTTATCAGGCAACTGCCAGTTAACAGGTTGCTGGCCATGGGCCTGGAGGTAAGCGTTTGTTTGGGAAAAGTGCCGACACCCCAGAAACCCCCGGTGCGCCGATAGAGGAGAAGGGTGTGCACACTTCAACACCAAGTGCTTATCGGGATCAATATGCTGCCCTTTTTTTTGTGCGTAACTACCCCACAGTAAAAAAACCAATCTTTCTCGGCTTTCGCTCAATTGCTGAATGGCATAGTCCGTGAATAACTCCCAGCCTTTGCCCTGGTGCGCACCTGCGCGCCCCTTTTCGACAGTTAATACCGCATTCAACAAAAACACACCTTGCTCAGCCCAAGGAATAAGGCAGCCATGATGAGGAGGCGCAATGCCAAGGTCACTCTGAATTTCTTTAAAAATATTGATGAGCGAGGGTGGTGGCGGAACATTAGGCAAAACAGAAAAACACAAACCATGCGCCTGACCAGGCCCATGGTATGGATCTTGACCTAGAATCACCACTTTTACCTGATTAAAAGGCGTGGTATTGAATGCCGAAAAATACTGCTCTCCGGGGGGATAAATGACGGCCCCGCTTTTTTTTCGTTCCAGAAGAAATTGTCGCAGCTCCTGCATATAAGCCGACTGAAATTGACTTTGCATCACCGCAAGCCACGAGGGCTCCATCTGCACTGTACGACCCTTATCCATTCATTGCGACTCTTTCACTTGCCTGAAAGACTATCATTAATATACCTTCACGGTTTTGTTCTTAGCCGACTCAATGGCTTAAGCTATGGCATCTTACTATTGATTTAATGAAAAAAACGCTTTTTATCACCGCATGTTGGCTACTTCTGACTAACAGCCTCTCAGCCGATACGCAGTGTTCAAATGAAAATATTTCGCAAGGTAATACCGACAGTATTCACCTTTTGCCCGAAGAAACAACTCGTATTTCCTCGGACTACCTGCTATTCGACGGCAGCAGCAGCTTCAAACTCGAAGGCAACGTCAACGTTCTTGACGCAGATAAGCAGCTGTTTTCCAATCAGGCACGCTACGATAAAGCCGCACAAACCATTACCGCGAGTGGCGCGATCCGCTTTCAAACGACAGACCTTACCGTGCTCGGTGAGCAGGCAGAACTGAACCTTGAGCGTGAAACGTTCACCATTGACAGCGCAAGCTACCAATACACCACGACCGTCCAAACTGCTCAGGGCCGCGCACAGCGTGTGATGCGAACAGGCTATGGCGTGCTTAAACTCACCGATGCAACGTACTCCAGCTGTCCCCCTGAAAATGAGAGCTGGCGCATCGAAGCATCAGAGGTCAACCTAGACACCGCAGCCCAAGCAGGCTCAGCGAAGCACATCAAACTGTATTTTCAAGATACCCCTTTTTTCTACTTTCCCTGGTTTGGCTTCCCGCTCGGCGATCAGCGTAAAACCGGTTTTCTTGCCCCCAGTGTGGGTTACAGCACTCGGCACGGAGCCGATATCGCCGCTCCCTGGTACTGGAACATCGCACCCACGGCAGACGCCACGTTCATACCTCGGTACCTGGAAGATCGCGGTTTACATCTTGACACGGAGCTTCGCCACCTCAATCAAGCAGGGCTGTGGGCCCTGAATACCGGTTATATTGATGATAACGAACAATCACAGGAGCGAAAATTTGCCCGCCTGCGTCAGACAGGCCAGTTTGGCTCTCGCTGGGAAACCGCCATTGATGCCAGCTATGCCTCTGACCAAGACTATTTCGATGACTTTGGCGATGAATTTTCAAACTCAGACATTGAGCACCTCCCACGCCGGGCCAGCCTCAAGTATCAAGGCGATCACACCGACTTTAGCCTGCTGGCACAAGGACACCAGACACTGGATCCAGACACGCCGATCACCGACCGCCCTTACCGCCAGCTCCCCAAAATCAACTTGAATGCCTACTCCGACCGAGACACAGACACCCTGCAATATCGCATCAACACTGAGTGGACACGCTTTGACCGTGATGAGTCCGTAACAGGTGACCGCGTTCTTCTGCAACCCCGGCTTTCCTGGCCTCATAAGCAGCCCGGCTGGTTTGTCATACCCTCGACCAGCCTTTGGCATAGCCAATATCAGCTCGACAACCAAATGTCGGGGATAGAAGCCTCTCCCAGCGTCACGACCCCTGTTTTTTCTCTGGACAGCGGCCTGTTTTTTGATAGAAACCTGAAAAATGGTGGATTGCACACCCTGGAACCTCGGCTTTATTACCTCTTCGCGGCCCATGAAGACCAAAACGACATCCCTGACTTTGATACCAGCCTGAATAGCTTCGGTTTCAACCAGCTTTTTCGGGAAAACCGATTCTCAGGGTATGATCGAATGGGCGATGCCAACCAGATAGCCTTGGCTCTGACAACCCGGGTTTTATCACCCCTGGGCCAAGAACAACTCACCCTTTCGCTGGGACGATTGTTTTACCTCCGTGACAGAAAGGTCACCTTACCCGAAGACGCCATCGAAACATCTGAAATGTCGAGCCTGGCCTTTCAAGGCTTTTACCACGTCGCACCCCAATGGCGACTCGAGAACGACCTGCTCTGGGACCCCAAAACCGAGCGCACTGAGCTTAGCAGTGCGTCGCTTCGTTACCAAAACAAGCAGAATGATTCGCGGTTTTGGCTGGCCCACCGTTACCGCCCAGAAGAAACCGAACGGGACGAAATCGAACAGTTAGAGGCCGAATTCCTCTGGCCGGTTACCGGCCGCCTCTCGCTTTCTGCTAAAGCACTTTATGCTGTGCGAAGTCGCGAAACCATCGACCAAATGGCAGGGGTTCAGTATGATAGCTGCTGCTGGGCATTGAGGCTTTCCGCCCGCAAAAAAATAGACGAAAACAACGAAGAGCAGGAAGCCTATTACCTCGAATGGGTGCTCAAAGGGCTGACATCACTGGGTGAAAGTGCCGGCAGATTATTTGAATAACATCACTCCCAATATTATGGAGTCTTAGATACAACCATGATGACACGCTTTATTGCAATCACACTTGCTTGCACGTTAGTGACACTCACCCATACAACACACGCAGCAATAACTTCCCTGCAAGGGGAGCGCCTGTTAAACAGGATTGTTGCTGTCGTCAATGACGATATCATTTTGCTTAGCGAGCTGAATGCAGAAATATCATCACAGAGAAAACGTGCCAACGAACGTGGTCAGAGACTCCCGCCTGAGAACCGTTTCAGGCAGCAGATTCTCGACTACCTGATTCTACAAACACTGCAAAAACAAGTGGCCAGAAAACAAGGCATCCGCATTGATGATGCCGCACTCAACCGTTCGCTACAACGAATTGCACAACAAAATCAGCAGTCACTCGATGAGTTTAGGCAAGCGCTGCTTGCAAGCGGCTATGATTACCTCAAATTCAGAGAAGATATCCGAACAGAGATGCTTATTGCCCGTGTTCGGCGTCAGGAAGTTGTTGCCAAAGTGACCGTCTCTGATCAAGAAGTCAACGATTTCCTCGAGCGTGAGAAGCCTACAGAAGAAAATGCTACCAGCTACCACCTGTTTCACATCCTCATTGCAGTTCCCGAGGCCTCCAGCCCCGAAGCCATTCAACGTGCTCGAGAAAAAGCCGACAACCTGGTCCGTGAATTTGAGGCCGGTAGTGACTTTTCCAGCCTGGCACTGGCCTACTCCGATGGCAATAATGCCTTGGAAGGCGGAGATCTGGGCTGGCGCTCACTCGAACAAATCCCCTCGCTGTTTACCGATATCGTGGGCAACATGAAAGTGGGTGATATTACTCAACCCATCCGCAGCCCCAACGGATTTCACCTCTTGCATTTAAGTGACAAAAAAGGTGCGGATAAATTACTGATCAACCAGACCAAAGCGCGACACATTTTATTAAAAGTCACCGCTGTTAGAAACGAGGAGCAGACCCGAAACAAACTGCTTGAGTTGCGCGAACGCATTCTTGCCGGGGAACCTTTCGCGGACATAGCCCGGGCTCATTCCGAAGATACCGCCAGTGCCGTGGATGGTGGCGACTTACCCTGGTTTGGATCAGGAGAAATGGTCGAAGTATTCGAAGATGTCGCCGAAAGCTTATCCGTCCACGAAGTCAGTGACGCCTTTCGATCAACCTTCGGCTGGCACATCCTTGAAGTGTTGGGGAGGCGCACCCACGACGCCACGGAAGAACAACAACGCTTACAAGTAAAACGAGCGCTGCAACGGCAAAAAGTCGAAGAAGAAACGGACTTTTGGTTACAACGGCTCAAAGGCGAGGCCTATATTGAATACCGACTGGACGAAAACACCTGATGACAGCCCCATGTCTATCACGCCACGCATTGCAATAACCCCTGGCGAACCTGCTGGCATTGGTCCGGAGCTCGCCGTCCAGCTCATACAAAAAGACTGGCCGGCCCAAATCGTCTGGGTAGTCGACCCCCAACTGCTACAAGCGCGTGCCGAACAGCTCCACTTGCCCATACAAATCACTTCGTACCAACCTCATACCCCGGTGACTCCATCAAAAGCGGGCACAGCTCTCGTCCTGCCTGTTCCGCTCGCCGCACCCTCAATACCAGCAAAACTCGACACACAAAACGCAGATTACGTCCTGCAAACACTCCGCATTGCGACTCAAGGCTGTTTGGACAACACCTTTTCGGCACTTGTGACCGGACCCGTGCATAAAGGCATTATTAACGATGCTGGCACGCCTTTTTCAGGCCATACCGAATTTCTGGCAGAGCTCACCCATGCCTGGCCTGTCATGATGTTGGCAGCCGGAGACCTGCGAGTTGCGCTGGTCACCACCCATCTGCCTCTGGCTGACGTAGCCAGACAAATCACCCCATCTCGGTTATCACGAGTGATTCGAATCTTGCACAAGGACCTCCGCGAAAAATTCGCCTTGGACAATCCACGTATCCTGGTTTGTGGCCTCAACCCCCATGCTGGGGAAAACGGGCACCTGGGCCGGGAAGAAATAGACATCATCATCCCTATACTGAAACAGCTCAAAGACGCAGGCATGAACCTTGTAGGGCCCTTACCGGCAGATACCTTATTTACTCCAGCCAACCTGGCCAACGCCGATGCGGTGCTCGCCATGTACCATGACCAGGGGTTACCGGTTCTTAAACATATCGGCTTTGGCAATGCGATTAATATTACCTTGGGATTACCAATCATCCGTACCTCAGTAGACCACGGCGTTGCACTGGATTTAGCCGGCACAGGCAAAGCGGACAGTGGCAGTTTTAACGCAGCACTCGAACTCGCCTGTCAGATGGCACACAAATATGATCTATGAAGAACTCAGTGCTGAGTGTTCTCAATTACGTCATTATTAACGCTATGATGACCGCAAAGTCAGCCAGCGAATCCTGTACCTTACGTTATTGATCTTACGTGCCCTTATCTACGAGTGAGTGCCATGCTACCCCAACAACCCCAAGCCCTTTCCGATACGTTCGTGCGGCCCGCAAGCTGGGCGGATTTGGACGCCTTGGTCAAAATCGAACAGCGTTGTTTCGAAACCGATCGCCTCTCGCGGCGCAGTTTCCGCCACTTTCTCAAGCGCGGGAAAGGTACGCTTTTAGTCTACGATGCCGGTGACGGCCCCATCGGCTATGCCTTGGTCCATTTCCACGCCGGCACCGCGCTGGCGCGCCTGTATTCCTTCGCCGTGCTGCCCGAAGCCCAAGGCCGGGGCGTGGGTCGATTGCTGCTTGAGGCAGCGGAAGGCGCCTCCCGCGAACACGGTTGCCTGGCCATCCGGCTGGAGATCCGCCGGGACAACGAGAAAGCCAAAGCGCTGTACTCAAGCGCCGGTTATCGCGACCTGGAGCAACTAGAGGACTACTACGAAGATCACGAAGACGCGGTGCGGATGGAAAAGTCGTTGGCGCCCCAGCCCGACCGCGGTGTCACCCGAGTGCCCTACTATGCCCAAACCCTGGAGTTCACCTGCGGGCCGGCCTCGCTCATGATGGCGATGAAAAGCCTTAACCCGGATCTGCCGCTGAACCGCAAACTGGAACTGCAAATCTGGCGAGAAGCCACCACCATATTCATGACCTCGGGCCTGGGAGGCTGTGGCCCCGATGGTTTGGCGCTGGCTGCGCACCGTCGGGGGTACGAGGTCGAGTTGATCCTGAAAGACGAACAAGCCTTGTTTGTCGATTCGGTCCGTTCGGCCGAAAAGAAGGAGGTCATCGCCCAGGTGCATGAAGACTTCAAGGAACAGATTCTCTCCGCCGACATCACGGTGCGCTACGGTGCAGTGCGGGTGGACGAGTTGGAAATGGCGATTCGGGAGGGTGCCGTGCCGGTGGTCCTGATCAGCTCCTATCGGCTTTACGGCGAAAAAACCCCGCACTGGGTGGTGGTCACCGATGTGGCCGATGGGATCGTCTATCTCCACGAGCCCTACGTCGATTACGAGGAAAACCGAACGCCCATGGACTGCATGAACGTGCCGATTTTGAGCGAAGAGTTCGAAGGCATGGCCCGTTACGGACGCAGCGGTCAACGCGCCGTGGTCATCCTGAAGCGGCACGGAACGCACGTATGAGTCGTCACGTTGTGGTCGTCGACCAACCCGCCGAATGGCAAGATGACTTGCCCGAGAGCCTGTTGCTGAGCGCCCGCGACTATATCGCAGGTCAGGATTTCGGGACCAATCCCACAGTCAAAGTGATCAACCTCTGCCGCAGCTATCGCTATCTCGGCGTGGGCTACTACGTCTCGCTCCTGGCGGAGGCCCGCCGTCACCGGGTGATTCCCTCGGTGCGGACCATGCTCGATCTATCGCGCAAAACCATCTACCAGTTGGTCACTGAAGAACTCGACGAGGACCTGGCGCGGCATCTAAAGCGGAACCAGGAAGACCAGATCGACTTCGTCATGTATTTCGGTTACACGCAGCAAGCCGATTTACAGCCGCTGGCCAATGTCCTGTTCGACCGCTTCCCGACGCCGATTCTCCACGTGCAACTGCGTCGCAGCGGCAAATGGCAAATTCACAAGATCACGACCCGGGGACCGGCTGATATCACGGCGGATGAGCGCAGCACCCTCACCGACGCCCTCAACAGCTATCTGGGTAAACGGTGGCGCGCGCCCAAAGCCCGTGCCGTGTCCCGTTACGACCTGGCGATCCTTCACAACCCGGAGGATACCCTCTCGCCCTCCAACCCCAAGGCGCTGCAATCGTTCATCCGCGCCGGAAAACGGCTGGGCGTGGACGTGGACCTGATTACCCGGCGGGACTATCCGCAAATCGCCGAGTGGGATGCCTTGTTCATCCGGGAGACCACCAGTATCAACCACCACACGTTCCGCTTCGCCAAACGGGCCGAAGCCGAAGGCATGGTGGTCATCGATGACCCCACGTCCATTCTTCGATGCACCAACAAAGTCTACTTGGCCGAGCTGCTCCGTACCCATCGGGTGGGCACACCCCGAACCGTCGTGTTACAGCGCGATCGGTCCACTGCGGAAATCGAAAAGCTGGGATATCCGGTGGTGCTGAAAATTCCGGACGGCGCGTTTTCGCTGGGTGTATACAAGGCCAATACGCCGGCGGAATTCGACGAGATCGCCACGCGTTTGTTCAAAAAATCGGACCTGATTTTGGCCCAGGAATTCCTCCGCAGCGAGTTCGACTGGCGAGTGGGGATTTTAGGCGGAAAACCGCTGTTCGCCTGCCAATATTTCATGTCACGCGGACACTGGCAGATCTACCAACACAAGGCTGATGGCCGGTTCGTCGAAGGTGAGGCCCGGACCCTGGCGGTGGAAGACGCACCGAAAGATGTCATTCAGACCGCGCTAAAAGCCGCCAATTTGATCGGTGACGGCCTCTATGGCGTCGACCTCAAGCAAACCGACCGGGGGGTGTTCGTCATTGAGGTCAACGACAACCCCAACCTGGACGTGGGTGTGGAAGATTTGGTGCTGAAGGACCGCTTGTACCAGATGGTGATCGAAGAATTCGTCCGCCGGCTGGACCGACAGCAGGAAAAAGCGGCTCGGCGTTTCACATAAAATAAACGCCAGATACCATCTTCCTCATTCCCTATAGAAACATAATAGGAACATAGCCGACCATCACTCCGGCTAGTGATACCGCCCCTCATCGCGGTTGTTGGTTTCAATGGCATGCGCTCGCCACACCCTTCTCGATCATATTGGCTTTCATCATTCAAACCACCTCGAGCTATCATGCCTCACAAGGCCAGCCGACCAAATTAAGTGAACAATTTCATACATGAAGCTGTGCATTTTTTGCATACCTTAAGTGCGAAACTAGCAGGAGACAACGGCACCGAAAGCTCTTTATGATCAGAACTCAAGGCATTTCCCATCGGCCACAACCTAAACACGATCCTGCAAACCACGAGGGCTGAGTTCATGACCACCAAAAAGCGATTATCTCGACGATCCTTCCTAAAAAACAGTGCCGGCGTTGCTGGTATGGTTGCATTCAGCAGCAGCTTGCTACCCAGACTGGCACAGGCAAAAGATTTAACCGTTGGTTTCATTTATGTGGGTGCAAAAGACGACTACGGCTATAACCAATCGCATGCAGAAGGTGCCGCTGCGATCAAAAAACTAGGCGGCATCACCGTCGTTGAAGAAGAGAATGTCCCCGAATCGGTTGAAGTGCTTAAAACCATGGAAAGCATGATCAACTTTGATAGCGTTGACCTCTTGTTTCCAACCTCCTTTGGTTATTTTGATCCATTTGTTTTGCAGCTGGCGTCCAAATACAAAGACCTCCGGTTTGAACACTGTGGTGGCCTGTGGAGCCCTGAGCACCCAAAAAATGTCGGCTCTTATTTTGGTTACATTGGCATGGGGCAATATTTAAATGGCATCGCTGCAGGCCATGCCAGCAAGAGTAAGAAAATCGGTTTCGTTGCCGCAAAACCCATTCCTCAAGTGTTGTTAAACATCAACTCCTTCTTGCTCGGAGCCCGTTCAGTCGACCCCAGCATTACCTGCCAGGTCATTTTCACGGGAGAATGGTCACTCGCCGTCAAAGAAGCTGAAGCGACCAACGCCTTGATTGACCAGGGTGCAGACGTCATTACCTGCCACGTTGATGGTCCTAAAGTGGTCATCGAAACAGCAGCAGGTCGCGGAGCTTATGTCTGTGGTTATCACGCTAACCAAAGCACCCTCGCACCAGAAAAATACCTGACAGGAGCTGAGTGGAACTGGGCAAATGTTTACACCAATATGGTTCAAACCGTCCAGGCCGGTAATACGATCCCTAACTTTCATCGTGGCGGACTGGCAGAGGGGTTTATCAAAATGAGTCCACTGGGTCCGGCTGTTTCCGACACGGCCAGGAAGCAATTTGAAGAAACCCAAGCGAAAATCCTTAAAGGAAACTATGCGGTCATTCAAGGTCCCATGAAAGACAACAAAGGCAACCTGATTGCCAAGGCAGGCGAATCATTTGTCGAAACAGATGTCGCACTGGAAAGCATGGACTATCTGGTAGAAGGCGTTATTGGTTCCACGTCTTCCTAACTGAACGAGCACGCCATAATGCCGCTTGACAGTCCCCTGCTCCAGCACCTGGCTCGACGCTCAGAGGCGATCGCCATTCCTCTCATCGCACTGGCGGCAGGTTTTATTTTGTTTGCCCTCTTTTTACTGCTCCAGGGACAATCACCCGCGAACTATTTTGCGCTTGTCTACAAGGCCGGTTTTGGTACAGCCTTTTCCTGGCAGAATACGCTCACACGGGCGTCCCCTCTCATCCTGGCAGCTTTGTGCGTCGCGCTCCCGGCGCGTCTAGGCCTGATTGTTATTGGTGGTGAGGGCGCGATTGTGCTTGGCGGTGTCGCAGCCAGTGCATTCGCCATGTTTTTTCCAGGCGCCACAGGTCTTGTCGGGCTTTTATTGATGGGGGCCAGTGCTGCCGCAATGGGGGCACTCTGGATTGGGCTGATTGGTCTGATGCGATACGGGCGCGGCGTTAACGAAACCATTTCCAGCCTCTTGATGGCCTACATTGGTGTGGCGCTCATGAATCATCTGGTCGAGGGCCCACTGCGAGATCCCAGCAGCTTGAATAAACCGGCGACGTACCCGCTGTCTGCTGAACAACGGTTGGGGAGCCTTCCAGGCCTGGATATCCACTGGGGCCTTGTAATCGGGATCGTCAGCTGTTTTCTGGTGTGGATTTTGATGACCTATACGCGCTGGGGATTCTCTGCACGCGTTGCCGGGGGTAATGTACGCGCTGCACAAGTCCAAGGCTTACCGGTTGGCATACTGATCGTTGGCTTTACGGCTTTAGGTGGCGCCTTTGCTGGCCTTGCTGGCATGGTAGAAGTGGCTGCCGTACACGGCACTGCAAATGCTTCGTTGGCGTCAGGCTACGGTTACACCGGAATACTGGTTGCCTTTCTGGCGCGACACAATCCACTGGTTATTATCCCTGTTGCCGTTCTACTCGGTGGGTTCGAGGCCGCTAATGGCCTTGTGCAACGGCGCATGGATTTACCCGATGCGACTGTTCTGGTTCTACAGGGTTTTGTCTTTATTTCCATCCTCATCAGCGAAACACTCTACGGCCGTATTCGCCTGTTTAACCCGGAACATTGGAAAATAACACCGGCAACCATGAGAGAAAACTCATGACAACTGACATTGGACTCTGGGGCGTGCCTCTCGCAATTATCGGCGGCGCCATTCGTGTTTCAACACCGTTTTTATTCGTGAGCCTGGGCGAGTGCTTAACTGAACGTTCAGGCCGTATTAATCTTGGATTAGAAGGCACACTCGTCTTTGGCGCCATGTCTGGCTATGCTACCGCTTACCTCACCGGGTCACCCTGGCTGGGCGTGCTTGCGGCGGCTATCTGTGGCTTTGGCTTTGGGCTGGTACATGGGTGGATATGCGCTCTTCCACGGGTTAATGATATCGCCGTTGGAATAGCTCTGATGCTATTTGGCATGGGCCTGGCTTTTTTCTTTGGCAAACCCTTTATTCAACCTGTCGCGCCAGACCTGCCAACTATTAACCTGGGGGCCTGGTCAGACATCCCCCAAATCCAGGCTGCGTTAAAAATCAATGTGTTATTTATTATTGGTATTGTACTGGCCGTCACCATGGCCTGGATGTTTCGCAACACTCAACTGGGCCTGACCATTCGAGTCGTGGGCGATAGCGATGCTGCAGCTCGTGCCATGGGTTTAAAAACGAATAGGATACGTTTTCTCAGCACAGCGTGTGGAGGGGCTTTAGCAGGTATCGGCGGTGCCTACCTGTCTCTTTACTACCCCGGCAGCTGGAACGAAGGCTTATCTTCCGGCCAGGGCTTAATGGCCGTAGCACTGGTGATCTTTGCTCGCTGGAACCCACTGAACTGTTTCTGGGCGGCCCTTTTATTCGGTGGTGCAGGTGCGTTAGGCCCGGCACTCCAGTCCATTGGCATCACCCAGGGGTATTATCTTTTTTATGCCGCACCTTACGTTTTGACCTTGGCGTTATTAATTGCAACCAGCTCACCTTCGAAAGCACTCACCGGCGCTCCCGGTGCGCTGAGCATTACCCGTTAGGAGCTTTTTATGACAACGATTAACGCGGATCCTTACCATTGGCCTTACAACGGTGACTTAAAACCCGAAAATACCGCTCTGATCATAATCGATATGCAAACCGATTTTTGCGGGTTGGGCGGTTATGTTGACAGCATGGGGTACGATCTTGAATTAACCCGAGCCCCAATCGAACCCATCCAATCGGTGCTGAGCCACATGCGGGCCAAGGGCTATCACATCTTACATACCCGGGAAGGGCACCGGCCGGACTTATCGGATTTGCCTGACAACAAGCGCTGGCGTTCACAGCAGGTGGGTATCGGCATTGGCGATGCTGGCCCCTGCGGAAAAGTACTCGTGAGGGGCGAGCCCGGCTGGGAGATCATCAATGAACTCCGCCCGGAACCCGGTGAAGTGATTATCGACAAGCCAGGCAAAGGTAGCTTCTATGCCACAGACTTGGAACTGATCTTACACACTCGCGGCATTCAGAACATTATCCTCACAGGCATCACAACAGACGTTTGTGTTCACACCACCATGCGCGAAGCCAATGACCGGGGATTTGAATGCCTTATTCTTGAGGACTGTTGTGGCGCAACCGATCAGGGCAACCATCACGCGGCCATCCACATGATCAAAATGCAAGGCGGTGTTTTTGGCAGTGTGTCCAACAGCCAGTCCATACTCAATGAGCTGCCCTGAGCCACCCATGACGCATATCGAAAAGAAGACCCACAGCGCGATTGGCATTGAAGTCATTGGAATGACAATGCGCTTTGGGAGCTTCACCGCTTTGAACCAGGTGTCCCTGAAAATTCCCCCCGGTCACTTCCATGCGCTGCTGGGAGAGAATGGCGCAGGAAAATCAACTCTGGTGAAGTGCATGATGGGTTTTTATCAGGCCACCGAGGGAGAAATCATCGTCAACGGCCGCCAAGCCGAAATCCTCGCACCGCAAGATGCGCATGCATTGGGCCTTGGTATGGTCTACCAGCACTTTACCCTGGCACCGTCCCTCACCGCCGCTGAAAATCTGCTGGTTAGCCGGCGTGATGCTTCTACCGTTATCCATTGGTCACAGGAAAAACAAAAACTGACCGATTTCTTGGGCACGATGCCCTTTACTGTTCCCCTGGAACGGAAGGTTTACGCACTCTCAGCCGGCGAAAAACAAAAACTGGAAATACTCAAACAACTGTATCTCGGCTGCCATTTTTTAATTTTGGACGAACCCACCTCTGTGCTCACATTATCGGAAGCCGACGAAGTGCTGGGCCTGATACGCCAGTTATGCCAAGCAGGCCAAATTACGGCCTTGATGATTTCCCACAAGTTTCGCGAAGTCACCACCTATGCCGACGAGGTGACCATCTTGCGCAAAGGGGAACGGGTTGGGCAGGGCCAAACGTCTCAACTCTCAGTTGCTGAAATGGCAACCATGATGGTGGGTAAACCCGTTACCCAAAACATTTATGAGCGCCAGCCACACACACCTGTCCCCGTGCTCTCACTGGAAAATATCTGTTGTGAAGATCGCAGTGGCCTGAAAAGCATAGAAATCGACTCACTCAACGTGTGTGCAGGCGAAATTGTCGGCGTTGCAGGCGTCTCTGGCAATGGCCAGGTCGAGTTGATGGAGGTGCTCACGGGTCAGCGCTCACTGCAAGCCGGTGGTATTTATGTCCAGGGTGAACCTTTTCGAGCCACACGCGAGGAAGCCTTTAAACACAATGTACGTTTTCTCCCAGAGGAACCGCTACATAATGCCTGCGTTTCGGGCATGTCCGTCAAAGAAAATATTGCGCTCCGGGATTTCGACAGAGATCCCCAGCAAAAACGCTTATTCTGGCTTAAAAAGCGCTTGATGCGCTCACGATCAGCCCAGCTGGTGACGGATTTCAATGTTAAAACAACCTCACTGGACACACCCATTGAGTCTCTCTCTGGGGGCAATATACAGCGCGCCGTTCTCGCCCGGGAACTCACAGGCAAAGTTGACTTGCTCATCATCTCCAACCCCTGTTTCGGCTTGGACTTTTCAGCCGTTGCGGATATCCGTGACCGCATTATGCAGGCCCGCAACGCGGGTGCCGCCGTTTTACTCATCAGCGAAGACCTCGATGAAATTATGGAGTTATCAGATCGGGTACTGGTGATGTCTGAAGGCCAAATCACTTATGAAAGCCCGATTGAACAGACAACGCTTGAACAGATTGGTCAGCACATGGCCGGCCACAGGACAACCGCATGGATAAACTAACGATTCAGGCCAGGCCTCACGCCTTTAGCTACCAGCCGAACACATCTGCGCTGATCGTCATTGACATGCAACGTGACTTTATTGACTCCGGTGGATTTGGAGAGAGCCTGGGGAATGATGTTTCCCGGCTGCAAAAAATCATTCCCGCAGTGAAACGGCTGATCAACGGTTTCCGGGGCGTTGGCATCACGATCATCCACACCCGGGAATGCCATTTACCAGACTTATCTGACTGCCCGGACGCAAAACGTTACCGGGGTAACCCCGGTCTTCGAATCGGCGACCCAGGCCCCATGGGACGCTTGCTGGTAAAAGGTGAACCGGGCGTTGAAATTATCCCAGCACTTGCACCCATCCCCGGTGAAAAAGTCATCGACAAACCTGGAAAAGGGGCTTTCTACCACACGGACCTGCAAGAGTTTTTACAAGACCAACACATCGAGACCTTGTTTTTTGCCGGGGTTACCACCGAAGTGTGTGTTCAATCAACCATGCGGGAGGCTAATGACCGGGGCTACTTCTGTCTGTTAGCGCGTGATGCAACAGAAAGCTACTTTGACGTCTTCAAACAAACAACCATCGACATGATTGAAGCCCAAGGCGCCATTGTGGGATGGACCGCCACAGTCGATGACATTTTGACTTCTTTTCATGCTTAAGCCAGGTATTTTTCAAACACTACTCAGCGAGGGCTGGAAACAGCACCGTTTCGAACCCTTTCACGAAGGTGTACAAATCTGCACTTTGTGGGCAGAAGAAACCACGCTGGCGCTCCTCAAGTACGAGCCGGGGGCCTCAGTCCCCCGCCACCGCCATACCGGGACTGAGCTGATTCTCGTGCTAGAAGGCTCACAAAGCGACGAACATGCGACTTATCCGAAAGGGAGTGTCATCCTCAACCCGGCGGGTTCAGAACACTCGGTTTGGTCTGAGCAGGGTTGTGTTATTTTAATTCACTGGGAAAAGCCGGTCGAGTTCATCAACGCTTGTGATGAAACATTTAAATGAAAATGCCACAAAATGTTTTATGCGTTAATCATTTTGACAAACACCACCCATCAGCACCTTTACTGACAAGCAAGTCCCCTTGACCCCGTAAGTATTCATGGGGTCGCCTTCGAGGGGCAGGTCGCCCTTAGCTAGCCCGACCGGGTAGGTAAAACCACGACACCGCCACCTTCACAGGAAATCTCATCATCCTGAGTGACAGCTCGAATTTCGACGGCAACCATGAACTTTCCATCTTTTTCATATTTATCGGTCACTTGTCCGCTGATAGTAAGCAGATCACCCACAACATTATGCCTGCGAATACGGGCATTTAGCTTGTATAGCCAGCCATCATCACCCATCCAGTTGGTTAAAATGTGTGTCATCCAGGAAATACGCTCTGGGCCGTAGTCGTAAGGTGCAGGTGCACCAACGCGAGTCGCGAGCGCATCTTCCCAGTGAACTCGCTCAGGGACATCCGGAATATTTTGAGCATTTGGAATGGATGCACTCGGTGCCTTTTTCAGCAGTTTGTAGAGTAACTTGTGTGAACGAATAAAAATTCCTCCCCAACCCTGTACAAAAGCAAGAAAGCCCGTCACGGTCATCGGACCCTTTAGAATGGATGGAATTGCATCGCCAATTTTGACATCTTCCCAATAAAGTGTCTCACCACCACGGACATATTCGTTGATGTACTGCTCCGAAATCGCTTCAATTTCTGCGTCGGTATAGCGCTTATCCAGCTTGATATCTTCGTATTTCTTACCTTTTTCACGGGCAGAATCTCGCTCTGTACGAAAAGCCCACTGTTCGCATTCCGCGACTTTTTCATCATCTTGGTTAAAGAAATCGAAGTGAACAATCTGTTGAATGGACTTCCCGGAAAAGCGCGTTTTATGTTCGACTAAATCTTTCAGGTACGATTCTGTACGTATTTTTGTGCCAACTGGCATCGGTAAGTGCCAGGTCCAATTACCACCGGCATACATTGCATGAATACCCGGCAACCCGTGGTAGGCATTCATTGGTGTCATCGCATGTAAAATACTGGGCGGTGCAATATTATTTTTATATTTGGATTGTTTACCGTATTCGCTGTCCAACCAGAGCGGGTTATCATCACCAATTCCGTGTGCGTAGTGACGAATCGCGTCTTCGTTACACTCGGTGAGCCACACCACCGTATTTTCCATTTTTTTGCCAATGGTTTTACGCAACTCTTCGACCGCTTGATCGGAGATTGCCGGGAATCTACTCTCTGTGGACATTGTCTTTCCTCGTTAATTAATAAATTATTTTCTTCTTTTTTAATTGTTCAATCGTTGATTGTTCCAAGCCAAGAATCTTGTCATAAACATAATCATCGTGCTCCCCTAGCAGAGGGGCCGCACTATAGATATCCAATGGAATCTTGCTCATTTGCCAGGGTATTCGGTACAGGTCTATCTCACCAAGCAAGGAATGTTTAGCCGTTTGGCGGAGCTTGCGACTGGCAAAGTGCGGGTGCTTGAATTGCTCTTCGATGGACAGTAACGGGGTTGCAGGTACACCTTCATCGCTCAACCTCTCTGCAATGTCATCCCGGTTTTGCTCGGCTGTCCATGCGTTTAAAGAATGCTCAATGCGGACTTCGTGTGCACGCCGGTCCTCCAACGTGTCAATATCATGCCACTCAACCGGCTCCCCCATTATTTTTTTCAGTTGCCTCCATTGCTGATCGCTTTCCACGCTGATTGCAACCCACTGGTCTCGTCCGGCACATTGAAAATGACCGTGAGGTGTGAATAGCGGATGTGGGTTGATGGTTTTTTGAGTGCGCTTTGGATTATCTCCATTCCATTGAGTATCAATCATTGCCTCGGCAATGGCAGAAGCACCGACTTCAAGCTGGGAGAAATCAATGTATTGTCCCTGCTGACTTTTCCGCCGGTGATACAATGCCGCCAGGATTGCATAAAGTGCGTGAATCCCTGCACTCATATCATTCAGCCCAAAATTGAGCATGCCAACAGGCGCTTCCCCCGGATACGCGAGCAAGGACTCAAGCCCCGAATACCCTGATAACACCGGTGCATAACCTTTCAAGTCAGCGATGGGGCCGGACTGCCCAGCGCTTGATAGTGAAATCATCACCAGATCGGGACGTACTGTCTTTAATGAAGTGTAATCCAGCCCCAGTTTTGCAAGCGTACCCGGCGTGAAGTTTTCCAGCACAACATCGCTCTTGGCAACCAGGTTACGCAGCAGCTCTGCACCTTCTTCTGTTTTGATGTTAAGGCGAATGCTGAGTTTGTGGCGATTGACTTCATGGTAGAAAGGACCAAGTTCAATTGATTTTCCAGGTATTCGAAACAGCTCACCATCAAAGGTAGGGGCTCCTCTCAATCGGGCATTATCAAGCCGTTTCGTATGTTCAACTTTGATGACTTCCGCACCCAGGTCTGCGAGAAAGCCGGCCGCAAATGGGCCAGCCCAAACCCATCCCAAGTCCAGTACGCGAAGCCCTTCGAGGGGGCGTTTGATGCTTTGCCTATGCGGAGTTTCCATGTTTGCTCGTTGGGTGAACTCTGAGCGGATACTGACGTTATGCTCCCCAAGTCGAGGGGGTGGTTTTAATGGCGGAACCGAACCACCGCTAAATTGAAATGGCATTTTGGGGATCTTCACTGGACCTCGCTCTACCATATCAAGTGTTCTAAAAAACTGGCGATGGGCAAATTGTGCTTCTTCAAGCGCTTGCCCAACGGTATTGACTGGCGCCATTGGAAAGCCCCACTGCCGAGCGAGTTTAAATAATTCCTGTTGTGTATAACGGGCAATCAATGGGCTGATTAATGCGTCAACTTCAGCGGAATAGTCCCGCCCCATCGCCACTTGGTCACGGTAGCGAGGGTTGTCCGCCCAATCCGGATTACCCATCGCCTTTAAAAACTGATCCCAGTCACGGGTAGACCTCGCAATCATCACAACCATGCCATCTTTGCACGGGTAAAGCCCAAGTGGATAAGGCCCCATCGTGCCAAATGCCTGGTGCCCAGCTCGTTGCCACTGCAGGCCGTAGTAAATCATCAAGCTCGACTGGATACCGGCATAGTTGGCCAAAATATCAGCCACTGATATGTCAATGAACTGGCCGCAACCGGTATCATCCCGCTGGATAAGTGCTGCCATTACAGCGGCGGCGGCATGCACGCCTCCTTGTGTATCCGCAAGAGTCAGTGGTAATTGCAGTGGTGCTTTATCGGGTGAACCAATGGCCCATGATGTCGATGACAGTGCGCTGGCATGTATTGCTGAGCCCAATCGGCCAGCGTAAAGTCCGGCCCAACCAAAATTACTGATTGCACAATAAATCAGGTGTGGATGCGTTTGTTTCAGGCTGTCGTAATCAAGACCGGCTTGCATCAACGCACTTTTATCCAACGCAGTTAAAAAAATATCACTGGATTTTAGGCGCTCAGCAAGCCACAGTTGGTCGCTTCTATCATCAAAATTAATGGTGATGGACTCTTTTCCGGTATCAAGAAAAGTGTGCAAAGCACTTTGTTCAATCTCTGGCTTGTCCTTTGGAAAGGGGCCATAGTGGCGGGCCAGCTTGCCATTAAAGGGTTCAAGCGAGATGACCCGGGCACCCATTTCAACAAGCAAGTGCGAGGCGTAGGGGGCTGAAGCAAGCCCACCCACTTCAATAACCGTGATTTCAGATAAGGTTTTATAGATATTTTTCATAGCATTAGAAATCAAAATCCCAAAAACCATGATGGATTATTTTCTTTAATAGCCACTATAGATGAACAACCCGTTTTGAATCAAAAGCAGGATGACTTCATTTTGACATCAAGCAACTGACGTTTATAAACCAACAAACAGGTGTTGCAACCGCAAAGGCGGCAGGTGTCAAACGATGACTTGAATATTCAGCAAGGTAGGCCTGAATCACTTCATCAAGCGTCGCATAATGGGCGGTTGAAAACATTGGATATATGCTTCGAAAGGGAGTGTCATCCTCAACCCGGCGGGTTCAGAACATTCGGTTTGGCCTGAGCAGGGTTGTGTTATTTTGATTCACTGGGAAAAGCCGGTCGCATTCATCAACACTTTTGATGAAGCAACGCCTTAAACGATCGCCTCTTCGGTGGCAGGATCAAACGCAACAATCATGGACGTATCAAAACCAAGCGCCATGGTCTCACCCACCTGACAAAGAGAGGAAGGTTGCACCCGCGCGATCACATCGGTTTTATTCAGACAAGTCGTCACCAAGGCATCGGGGCCTGTGAGCTCCACCCGATTTATCCGGCAGACACCGATTTGGATACGGCCCTCATGTTCCGGGGCATGGGTAATTTGCTCAGGACGGATACCCAACACCACCGCTTTGCCCACCCAAGCTTTGAGCGCTTGCGTGCAGTGCACCAAAGGAATGAAGATGCGCCCGGCGCCTCCTTCAAGAAAGGCTCCTAAACCCGATTCGGTTTGCTCGACCACAGCGGGAATAAAATTCATGGACGGAGAACCAAGAAAGCCCGCCACAAACATATTTTTGGGCGCATTATAAATAACCTGGGGCGGGCCAAACTGTTGGATGATACCGTCTTTCATCACAGCGATGAGGTCACCGAGTGTCATCGCCTCAATCTGGTCATGCGTCACATACACCACGGTAGATTGAATCCGCTGATGCAGTTCTTTCATCTCGGCCCGCATTTCCACTCGCAGTTTGGCGTCAAGGTTACTCAGCGGTTCATCAAACAAGAAGATTGAAGGGTCACGCGCCAGCGCCCGCCCCATGGCCACCCGCTGACGCTGGCCACCGGAGAGCTGTGAGGGCTTTCTGTCCAGTAAATCTTCGATTTGCAGCATGGTTGCTACGCGCTGAACAGTTTCACGCTGTTCGGCTTTTGGCACTTTGCGAATCTCCAGGCCGAAGGAAATATTTTTGCGTACCGACATGTTGGGGTAGAGCGCATAGGACTGAAAGACCATAGCGATATCCCTGTCTTTGGGGCTTAAGTTCGTAACTTCACGCTCCCCAATATAAATATGGCCGCTGGTTGCGGCCTCTAAGCCCGCAATAATATTCAACAAGGTTGACTTACCACAGCCCGACGGGCCAACCAGGATCAGAAATTGCCCCGGTTCAATGGCCACATTGATCCCTTTGAGCACCTCGGTATCACCAAAAGACTTATATACATTCTCTATTTTTAACGCATGCATCAGTGATTCACTTTATCCTTTAACCGAACCGGCGGTTAGCCCGCGCACAAAATACTTGCCTGATACGACATACACCACCAAAGTCGGCAATGCAGCAATAATGGCAGCCGCCATATCAACGTTATATTGTTTAACACCGGTCGAGGTATTAACCAGGTTATTCAAGGCAACTGTTATGGGTTGTTGATTACCCGCTGAATAAACCACACCGAATAAAAAGTCATTCCAAATCTGGGTGAATTGCCAGATGACAGAAACGACAATGATTGGAGGTGAAAGCGGTAAGACAATACGGAAAAATATCAGCCAGAAGCCCGCGCCATCAATTCTTGCCGCGTTAGTGAGTTCACGGGGGATATTGACATAGAAATTCCGGAAAAAGAGCGTTGTGAAGGCAACCCCGTAAATCACATGTACAAATACCAGGCCCGCAACCGAACCGGAAATACCCAAAAAACCAAGGGTTCTCGCCATGGGTAGTAAAACAACCTGAAAAGGAATGAAACAACCGAGTAGCAAAGCGCCAAACAGGACATCCGACCCGCGAAAGCGCCACTGAGTCAGCACATAACCATTGAAAGCGCCAATCATGGTCGAAATAACCACAGCTGGCACCACCATAAACACGGAATTCCAAAAATAACCTTTTAAGCCTTCACAACTGACGCCCGTGCATGCGGAACCCCAGGCCACACGCCAGGCTTCCAGCGTAGGGTTGAGCGGTAACCCTAACAAGCTACCTGTACGAATCTCATCCAGGGGCTTCAATGAGGTCATGATCATCACAAACAGTGGGACTAAGTAATACACCGCAACCAGCAATAAACACCCATAAATAAACAGGCGACCCGCCCTATGCTGTCGACCTACGGCCTTATTCATTCCGCCCTCGCCGCAATTCTGAGTAAAGAAAAGGCACGATGATGGCCACCACAGCGGCTAACATCATCATCGCACTGGCGGCACCCAGGCCAATCTGGCCGCGGGTAAACGAAAAGGCATACATAAATGTCGCTGGGACATCCGAGGCATAACCGGGACCACCGCCGGTGAGCGCCATCACCAAGTCAAAACTTTTGATGGCTATATGAGAAAGAATGATTAATGCGCTAAAAAACACCGGCCGCAAACTGGGGATCACAATGCGCCAGTAAATAGAAGGCAGTGATGCGCCATCTACCTGAGCGGCCTTAATAATGGTGTCATCAATACCCCGCAACCCTGCAAGAAAAAGCGCCATCACAAACCCTGAAGACTGCCAGACACCCGCGATGACAACGGTATAAATAGCTTTTTCCGGATCAACCAGCCAATCAAAGGTAAAATTCTCAAATCCTAAATCCCGCACTAATTTTTCAATACCCAGCCCGGGATTCAGCAGCCATTTCCAAGCCGTTCCTGTAACGATGAAGGACAGCGCCATGGGATAGAGATAGACTGTCCGAATTGCCCCTTCCAGCCTGACCTGCTGATCCAGCAAAATGGCCAAAAAAAGCCCGATAGCCATGCAAAGAACAATGAACAAGCCACCAAATATGGCTAAGTTTTCAGCGGCGACCCACCAACGGTCATTGCTGAACAAACGAACATATTGCGTAAAACCGGCCCAATCCATCCGGGGCAACATGCGGGAGCTTGAAAAGGAAAGCCATGCATTCCAAAAAATGAACCCGTAAATGAATACAAGCGTGACAACGAATGTCGGTGCCATGACCAGCTTGGGTAGCAGACGCTCAAGCGCCGCTGCCGAAGCAAGGTCCTTGAAGAATGTTTTAGAGTGAGAAACAGGCATCCGCTTCTAGCGCGCAGCTGGGGCAGGCGCCGAAACGCCTGACCCACGCTCAATCACCGCGCATCTTTCACCGCAGCGGCAAGGGTTTCCGCTGCTTTCTCAGCAGGCATTTTATCGTCATTATAAAATTTGGTGACGACGTCGTAGATGGCCCCCTGAACCGAAGAGAATGTCGACATGCCGTGCGCCATACTGGGTACCAGTGTTGCTGTTTTTGCACTGGCGACAAATTCATCCATTGAGGTATGGGCACAGCTGTCAAACTTGTCTCGTGGCATATTTAAGCGGGCAGGAATGGATCCTTTATTCAGGTTGAAGACTTCCTGAAACTCCGGCTCCATAATGGTAGCGGCCAGTGCCATCTGGGCCTCCTGGCTGCTGCCAGCACCCACATCGAACATCACAAAACTGTCAATATTGAAAGTGAAGCTTCCTGCTGTACCGGGTGCCGCAACACACTCATAATCAACACCGGGTTTCTTGCCCGCCGCCGTAAACTCACCTTTGGCCCAGTCACCCATGAACTGCATGGCCGCTTTACCATTAATAACCATCGCAGTCGCCAGATTCCAGTCACGCCCAGGCGCGTCTTTGTCTGTGTAGTGTTTGATTTTCCTGAGCACATCAAATGCTTGAATCATTGTGGGACTGTTGAGTGCAGACGGCTCCAAGTCAACAAATGCTTTGCGGTAGAAATCTGCCCCACCAATGCCCAAAACAACCGACTCAAATGTCGTTGAATCCTGCCACGCCTGACCACCGTGAGCGACAGGGATATATCCGGCAGCTTTGATTTTTTCTGCCGCAACAATAAACTCATCCCACGTTGTGGGAATTTTGGCGCCTGCTTTTTTGAAGATGTCGGGGTTTACCCACATCCAATTGACACGGTGAACATTGACAGGTACCGCTACATAGCTGCCTTTGTACTTCATCACATTTGCGACAACCGCTGGCAATAATTCATCCCAGCCGCCCTGTTTGGCAACCTCATCCAGCGTGGCCAATACGCCTTCATCGCCCCATTCCTGAATAGATGGGCCTTTAATTTGTGCGGCTGTTGGAGGCTTACCGGAGACGACGCGTGATTTTAAAACCGTCATAGCGCTTTCACCGCCGCCACCAGCCACTGCAAAATCTTTCCAGGTATGCCCCTTAGCCTCCAGTAGTCGCTTCAGCTCGGCAGCTGATCGCGCTTCACCGCCTGACGTCCACCAGTGCAGTACTTCTACTTCGCCGGCCTTAACACCTGTTATCAGACAGACACTCATTACTGCGACCATGGCCGCACTTGCTAACTTTCTCATCACAGTACTCCTCCTTTTCGTAAAACGGCAGATTCACCATCACTCATGCCCATTACATAGGAAACGTGCAATCATGTTATTGATTTGCCTCATTGTTATGTTTATAAGTCAGCCCAATGTGGCTGTATTTTTCGTCAAAGACGTGTGCAACGCCCAGCAAAGCGGGGGTATCACTTGTAATCACGAACGTTGGTATTGTTTGAAGGTATTCACTGAATCGGCCTCGCTGCTCAAATCGCTGGCGAAAAGATGATTGCTTCAATTCGTTCAGCAATCTCGGGATAATGCCGCCCCCGATGTAAACACCACCACGGGCACCCAGCGTTAAGGCTAAATTGCCTGCCACAACACCCAGCCAGCCGTAAAAGAGAGTCATTACTTCTTCACAGGTATCACAGGACTGTGCAGCCGCGCGGGTACTGATCGCTTTTGCAGACAAGGCTTGAGGTGGCTTGTTGTCCAACCCACATAACACGTGGTAAGTCTCAACCAGGCCCATACCTGAAATCAAACGCTCTGCTGACATATGTCCATAGCGGTTCCAAAAGACCTTGAAAACCGCCAACTCCCGCTCTGTGGTGCCCCCAATCGTCACATGCCCACCTTCCCCGCTGAGTGGCATCCAGCCCAAGGGGGTTGGAATCAGGCCAGATACACCTAGCCCCGTGCCCGGGCCGATGACAGCGATGGCGCTACCGGAATCCGCATAACCGCCCCCAATCTGACAGTATTCCTCAGCAGCAAGAAAAGGAATCGAGAGTGCAAGCGCGGTGAAGTCGTTGATCACCTTAAACTCGGCAAACCCCAATCCCTTGCATAATCCGCTGATCGAAAATGACCAGGTATTATTTGTCAATTCGATTCGGTCGCTCTGCACAGGTGTTGCAACCGCAAGGGCAGCACGTGTCAAATTATTACTTGGACACTCGGCAAGGTAGGCCTGAATTGCTTCATCAAGCGTCGCATAATGAGCGGTTGAAAAACGCTGGATATAATCAGGGCGCAACATGCCTGGCTCGATGAGCCCAAACCGTGCATGAGTTCCGCCGATATCGCCCACCAGCGTTGTGAGCTTATTCACGAGCATACTCCTCTCACTTTAGTACGACAGCCGCAATTCTTAATTTCACGTACTTTGGCACCACGTTCCCCGGCACCGCAGATCAATACCTGTTAAACGAACCCACGACGCATTATTTATACTCCTCAAACACTTAACAAGAAATAAATGGACGAACTGTAAGTCTGATGACTGCAAATTTCTTTATCATTAAGCTCACAAGGCAGGTAAAGGACAGGTGATAAATTTGATGTCTGATGAGAGAAGCAGAATATGCGTTTATTAATGGGGATATTTGGGAGTCTACTGCTTTTATCAGGTTGCAGTAATGGGGGCACCGAGGACACAAACAATCAGCCTGCCGATCCGGCTGATCCCCCTCCGGCAACGCAACGCTGGTATCACCCACCCCTTTCTGTCAGTTGGCACATCCAATTAACGGGGCCCATCAATACCACTTACACGGTACAACTTTACGACATTGACCTTTTTGACTCAGCGAAAGACTTCATTGAAGAATTCCAATCAACAGGTATCAAGGTCATTTGTTACTTTTCGGCAGGTTCTTATGAGAACTGGCGCCCCGATGCCCAAGCGTTTCAAGCCAGCGATGTAGGTCACGCACTGGCGGGTTGGCCTGGTGAGAGCTGGCTGGATATCCGGTCAGATAATGTCCGCCGCATCATGCAAAAGCGCCTTGATCAAGCAAAAGACAAAGGCTGCGATGGCGTCGACCCGGATAATATGGACGGATATAAAAACAATACAGGGTTTCGCCTGACCGCCTCTGACCAGTTAAACTACAGCCGGTTTATTGCCGAAGAAGCGCATGCAAGGGGGCTCGCCGTTGGACTCAAGAATAACCTTGATCAGGTTGAAGAGCTGGTCGACTATTTTGATTTTGCTGTCAACGAGCAATGCTTTGAATACCGCGAATGTTCCGCGCTAGCACCTTTTATCGAAAAAAATAAGCCTGTATTGAATATTGAGTATCAACAACAGTATGTCGACCATGCCACGTTAAGAGATTTACTGTGCAACGATGCGATCAACAGACAATTCAGCACATTGATTCTTCCACTGGAGTTGGATGATGCATTCCGTCTCAGCTGCTTGTAAGGATCACAAACCACGCGCTCACAATACTTATCGTTCACAAGCGAGCAGAAGCATTGCTGACAACAAAGGTTTCAAAAGGCAATTTTTTAATGTGATCAGCCATGAGCACGTATGCCACTGTGAAACTGGCGATAGAAGACAGCGCATAACCCCAGCCGTACCAAGACAAGCCCAAGCCAAGACTGGCCCAGGTAAAGAGTGTGTTCGTCACCAGAAAAACAATCGACACGTACAACACTTTAAGGCGGGCATCAAAATAAGTGAGTATTGTCATTAAGAATAACGTGAAGGCATGAAAAGCTGTTCCTAGCACGCCGTAGCGGAAAATGCCCAGTTGCATTGGGCTGGTTTGCAGCCAGCCCAAAAGGGCCGGTGCAATCAAAATCAGGCTGACGGCAACGGTTAATTGCAAAACCAGAATATTACGCGCGTGGCTCAGCACGGTTGTCCACACAACTTGTGCATTGTGTTGAATGCGTGCATAAGTCGCATGATTTTGAATATCTTGATAGAACCGTTGATATTTTTCATAAAAGCCGGTTTCAACACTGAATGTAAACAGTGCAATTGCAGGCACAATCGACAAATACGCCAGGAACATGGCTCCGTCGTAATAAGGGTACGAAATCAAACCATTATCCTGGCGAATACTTTCATCTGCTGACCACATAACCCACTTATCCGCCCAAATCGCCAAATTGTAAATCAACCCGGAAAGCGCAATTTCCCAGTGCGAGCGAAAGTAGTCCAAAAAGGCAAAAGGTTCGCGTACTCGGTAGGGATATTCCGCCAGGATTCGCGCAATCAAATCGGACAATATAAAGAGCAAACCTAGATTAAAACCTGCCAATAAACCGCTAATACCAAAGTCCAGCGACAAAAAAACCGCTGCCAATACGGCAATCAGCATACCGACGGCAAAACTACGGGCTATAGCGGCATATTCTTTGAGCGCGGAGACAAAGACACTGGTAAGCCAAATTCCCGTTATCAATAGAAAATTAGCCACGGCCAATAACTTGATCCAAAGCGCCATCTCGGCATAGAAAAAATAAAAAGCCACCACGAGCGGGACCGCCAACCCATAGACCAGTGTGAGCATACCGACCAAGGCACCGGGCGCTCCGGACACATCCTGAGCATAAATCATGTCGGCGAGATACCGCGTCACAACCATAAATACAGGGGCCGACAAAACCAGTGAGAAAGCAAAGTTGTAGATGATAATGATGCGGAACTCTGCGATATCCTGGCTGAACAAATACTGGTTACCAATCAATACCAATGTACCCAGGCAAAGTACTGTAAACAGCCAGGGACCACTGGAAATCACCGCTGAATAAAAATAGCCAGCCAGAGTGCCTGCCAAGTCATCCCGCTGGGTTAATTTACGCAATACAAAGCCAACCCCAGCCACTATGCTTTCACCTTCGACAATTCAGATGAGTCGTTCGGTGAATCCATGCAAGCTTGGTAAAGGGCTCGATATTTTTCCTGCAAATCTGTTTTGTTGTAGTACAAACGGACTCGCGCTTGCATCGCGCATCCGTAACGTTTCAGTAACAACGGGTCTGATAATAAACGTATAATCGCCCTGGCTGTTGAAGCGGGATTAGACAACGGAACAATCATACCGCCCGGTTCACCTGCTGGCTGCTCTCGCTTGTCTCCCTCAATGATTTCCCGGCACGCACCCACATCCGTGGCCACCGAGGGAATACCCGCCGCACCCGCTTCGAGTAACGCCAGTGGCTGCCCCTCGCTAATGCTGGTTAAAACATTGATATCAATGCGGTGTAGCCACGCCATCAAATCAACACGACCGGTAAACTCAAGTTCATCACTGATTCCAAGGTGGACCACAAGCTGCTGACACTCTTGGAAATATTCCGGGTCCTCATCAAATGGCCCGATGACATAAGCACGCACTTGCGGCACAACCTCCTTGACTTGGGCAATAGCGCGTATATAGGTTTTTATATCTTTAATCGGTACCACCCGGCCAATCAATGCCACAACAAACCCAGGGTTACCCTTGTTCGTTGTCAGCGAAGCATACTGCCCATAGTCAATACCATTCGGAACCACTTCCATTCGCTCCTTTGGGGCACCATCATGCAGCTGGAAGTTTTGATTGCCCTCAAATAAGGTGATGATTTTGTCGCAAGCCTCGTAACAGGCCCGTGAATAACTCTGGAAACTATGCATCCAGAGATCCCGAATATTCCGCCGAGTCTGAATAATAGACATGGTTTGTAAATACGCATCTTCGTGCAGCCAGTCGGCCATCGCAATTTCAATGCGACGTTCATTGGTATAGATGCCGTGCTCGGTTAAGATGCCCGCCCGCCCGGTCTCAAGCTTTGCACGAGCTAAATAGAGCCCGGCATAACCCGTTGAGACAGCATGGTAGACCTTGGCAGAAGGTAGATCGCCCTTGAGTACAGAATACAAGCCACCGAGCAAGCCTCGCCATGTCCAAAAATAATCCAGAAAAGAGCTCTGACTAAAATCCTGCCGATACATGCGCAATAACATGTCCCAAGCTGAACGTGACTCAAGTAAAAAACGCTGTCCAAGCTCATCTCCATACTCAGAGAAAACCTCTAAGAGAGTGGCCAAATCGCATAAACCACCCGAGTGCATCAAGCGGTTCAGTGCCGGTTCAATGCGTTGAATGATAAGTGGCGAACGGGCCAGCTTCGCTCGGCCCTTCGGGAAACGTTGTAACGTCACCTCGGTTGTCCCAATAACGTTTTCAGGCAGAACGTAACGGGCGGTCCGCTTTGAAGCTGGCGCCAATAAAATCAACAAATGAAAATGAAGGTGGGGTTGCATTTGGATTAAATCGTGCACCCAGCTCGAAACTCCACCAGCGACATAGGGATAACTGCCTTCTAAAATCAGACAAACATCTGCTTGCGGCGTGTCTTTTTTGAAGCTCACCCGTTCACCTCTGCAATACGGCCACTATCATCCCGTGCCCATAAGGCAATGCTGTCGACCAGCGCTCGCGGCAACAGGGAGTTTTTAGGGATCTGATTCCGGTGTTTTTTGATTTCAAGGCGCAGTTCTGCATAGCGCCCCTGCTCATAGAGGCACTCCCAATACCATACTCGCTCTAAGGGGCTGGCAAGGTCACCTGTTAACACCAGAGCCTTCTCAAAGACCTGGGCCGCTCGGGTGAATTTGCCCGCACGAATCAGTAATCGCCCCCATGACCACAATAACGCGGTGTTTTCAGGCTGTTTTTCGTGCATATATTGATAAAGCGATTCTGCCCGTTCCCGATAGCCGGACAAGGTTTTGGCATCACTGAGCCCAGCAGTGGCGCGTTCATCGTAATGCTGTGCCAGTTTTAGCAGGTTATTAAGATCATCAGGGTGACTCGCTTGACGCCCTTCCAAGGTTATATTTTCGGCAAGAAAGTTCTCTTCAATCCGAGTGATTGCGGAAGCCGCCTGAACTCTGATCGCGCTATCAGAATCTTTCAGGGCGTTGAGGAATACCGCTGCAAAGGAAGGGTGGTAATTCCTCAGCATGAGTGTGAGCACAGCGCGTTTCTCGGCCTGGTTACCCGCAGAGAGAATGTCTGCAAACGGTACGGGATCGTGATGTTGATACGCGGCTTCTTCCCCCCAAATCATCAGTCGTTCAATCAACCGTTCCTCGGGCTGCGTAATGTACTCTGGCATAATCTCCCGGTACCACTTCTCAAATGGCGTCGCCTTCCTCCGATATCCGAGGTACAAAAACGCACTCAAAAGCAGGCACAGAGCACCAACAGGCCCCAGCACCAGTAGGAACAGAAAGAGTAATTCAATAAGAGGGGCCTTATTGCTTTTCGCCCGGTAATACCGCGTAAGGGCAAAAACCAAAGTACAACACAAGCCATGCAGTACGAATGCAAGCAAGCCCGATAACTGTCCCATACTCCAGCCCCAAAGGAGCAAAAGCTGGATACTCCCGGTCACCAGACATACTCCCAGGACAAAGAGGACCCCTGACTTGAATGGTGTTTTTTCTGAGATCTCAGGTTGATTCATGTCTGCTGCTTTAATCGAACACGATATGTCATGACCAGCTTTGCCCTTACCTCAATCGCTCGCGGAAAAACAATACGATGCATCCATCATTTCATCGGCTTCCTATGAACAGACATTAAATTGCCCCATGACACAAATAGGCAGCACACCCACTTAAGAAAGTGATCGGTATACACGAGGCTACGACGAACTTTGTGCGTGTAGCGCACTCATTGATGAGGTCAAGGGATAGATTTCCAACTCATAATCAATTGCTGCAGGCAAAGGCCCCAGTTGCTCATTCACCATAGCCTGCAAACGAGGTTTGATCATTTTTCTGTATTGATCACTGATGTTGGGCAATAGTACTGTGAACTTTCCCAGACCCAAGTCGGTGAATAGCATTAAATCATCCGCTCTCAAGACCTTTTTCAAAGATTGGTCCAAAACAATCTTAAAACGCGACTTCAATGCGTTTGGCAACATGGGGTAATCATGAACCCGGACTTTTAATAGCACCAGGCTAAACCCGGCCTGATTGGCCAGGTCGATCAGGAACTTGTTATAGACGGGAAAGTACAATCCATTATGAAAAGGCGAGGCCGTATTTTTCTGGTCAGGGTATCCATATTGCTGATAATCGAGCGCTTTACTATACAACGATCCAATCCACTCACATAAAAATTCAAAATTTTTCACTGTGCTCAGTGATAATTGATCGAATGTCATCTTTTCAACTTTGAGCATACCCAACAGCACATCTGTTTCTGGTACAACCAGTGGCCCGGCCAATACACCTTGTCTGTCCAATATCCCCTCATCGGCAGGGTTAGACACACAAACTATTCGTCTTTCACCTATTACGGCAGAAAAGAGAGGCGTCTCCGGTTTAAAAAACTGGCTGTACTCCGCTTGAGGCGTCCAGCCCCAATTAAAAGTATGGTGCAAGGTATTGTTCTTCAGCAAAAAAATGGAAAAATGCTCCGGTCCAAGCATGTGTTCCACCAGCTCCAGAGACTGACTAAGTACTTGCTTAGGCTCCATTTCTTCAATAGCGCGTGCCGCATTTAACGTTTTACTGACCGTACGCCACTGACCTGCTACCCGCATCTCCATTCGCTCTTTTATCGTGTTTAATTGGTGGAGTGAATCGATCAACGCGGACTCACGTTCACTCGCCGCTAAAAGCGCGTTGTTCATTTGGTGCCTTGCCGTAATGTGCCGCGAACTGACTTCGCCAATAACAACGGCCGAAACAAGCCATAAAAATGGCAGCTCCATAATCGACAATAGCCAATCATGGATATCCTGTGCAAAGGAACGCTCTGGTACATTTCCATACAATAGGGTCACTGTGCAGGCGAGCGCGGCAACCAACCCCATGCGGCTGCCATACTGAACGCTGAGCAATACAACAAGTATCCAAAAAGGATGCGGCTCCACACTCAAAAAGCGTGACCCATCAAAAAATAATTGGTCAACCACCAAGGCTCCGCCCAAGAACAAAACAATTTCCAGGAGGGCTACTCGCCTTAACAAGGGCCGGTGGCGAGGACGCTCGGCCAACGTTTTTTCATCCTGTACAGGATTCAGTGCTTCACTCGGTTTCATAACACAGGTTCAAACAGTTCATTCCATTCCTCTCAATTAGCTCAGCGAACGATAAATTCCACACGTACTTCCTAAAATAACCATGTCAGTACACTGCTCATTTGAAAGTAGCGTTCATCTCGGCTGGATTCTGAGGAAAGTCCCGTTCGAACGCTCAATGCCCACTCCAAGCCGGCCCAACCACTGTAAACACCCTGCAGTCGGCCAAACGGTGCGTGTGCATCCCGCTGCCGATCGTACTCATAACCCAGCTGCGCATGCATAGTAAACGGTTGTTCAGGGCTCCAAACTATTCCAAAATCAACAACATGCAATTCTCTTGAAGTCAACGGTAAGGGGAAAAATGGATCACCGTCGGCATCTGTGCGTGTGGTCAAATCGGTCACATCTTCCCAATCCAACCCATACCCTAGTGAGAACGCCTGATTGAACGGCTGGAAGGTATACCGTCCTCCCATTTCGAAGCGCTGGCTTTTTGCGGCCGCATTGACCCCATCCAGGCCATAGTGATTCAACGAGAGCAAGCTGTATAAATAGGCATGACTTGCCAAGGGCGTGTCATATCCTACTTTTAACTGATCCCGATAGCCGTAACCGAAGAGGGCCTCTTGCGTCTCAAACCAAGGGCGCTTCCAGTCGAGGCCAACACTCAAACTTCCCCGATAAAGACTCTGGCGGTAAGCCCAACCTGCACCCAGATTTTTAGTACCACCAAACAGTGATAGCGTCTGCTCACCATGGCGTAAGGGCGCTTGTACAGAGATGGCTAACCGTTCCCTCATGACATCAAAAGGCTGGCGAGTACCGTCCATACGTTGAACAAACGCTGTTTCTTCAGCATGAATACGATCATAGTGCGCTGAGACGACCTGCTGATTAGGAGTGAGGACTTGCCCTTTCAGCGTGATCATCCATTGTTCACCGTCATTACTTTTATCCAGATATTCAAAACCCGCTGCTGCCTTTGACCCATAGCGCGTTAATAAACGCTTTTTTGCTTCAATAATGTCCTGAGAGTTAGGTTGTAACCGGTGCGCTTGCTCATAGAGGGACAGCGCTTTTCTCCAGCTTCCCAAAACCTCTTCAACATTGGCCAAATCCCTTAACAGAAAAGGGTTATTCGGCGCACGCTGCAATAGTTCGGTAATCTGCCGCCGAGACTCATCAGGTTGCCCCGATTGCAGCGCCAGTAACGCCTTGGCGCGCCCAAATGCTATTTCAGCGTCACTGAGGGGCTCGGTAGATGGGTGACGACGAGTTGAAACGCGCGAAAAATAAATGCGAAGACCATCGGCATGGGACTGAAATTCAAGGCCAACGCCAGGCTGAGGTTTCAAAAAAAGGTTATCGTAACTTGCCCATATTGTTTGCGCCCAAGCGGCAAGCTCATCCACTAACGGTGACAAGTCTGGCGTACCTAAAGGCTCATTCAACTCGATAATAAGCCCTTGATCCCTGCGCTGAATGGTATATTTAGCGTGCTCTTCAAAAAACAAATTGAGCTCAGCACCGGATTGACTCACTGTAACGTCATAAGCTTTCAGCAGGTTTGCAGAGACACTTTGCGCAATGGCAAAGAGCATACACAGAATGGCTATCCTGTATACCATAAAAATCCATTTTTCTTTTGTAACGTTTACAGTCAACGGCAGCCAGTGGTAAACATTGAACCGACAAAAATACACTGAAGAAAAACTCATGTTCCATTCAGCAAACGCTGTGCTTGATCGAGTCGACCCTGCTCAATCAACAGCGCCGAATAATCGGCCCGAAGCTGAAGGTCTGCCGGAAACTCATCAATCAATGTGTCGAACTCCTGCATGGCCTGTTGAAAATGCGATAAGCGGTAATGAAGTAAAGCGCGGGTAGCCCTCATATGCTTGCTTGGTTGTTCAACACCGCTAAGCACCGCGAGGCTGCGTTCAAAATAGCCCCGCGCGCGCTTTTGGTGCCCCTGTGCCTGTAAAATTTCACCCAGGTAAAACAAACATTCCCAGTCACTCTCGGATTGACGGAGGTACGTTGTGAGATAGGTCTCTGCTACCTGGTGGTCACCTTGTGCAAAAGCCAGCAGTCCCAACGCTTTGTTCGCCTTAAGATTGCGAGGCTCCTGCTTGACAATACGTGTCCAAATCTCAATCACAACTTCAGACAAGTTTGCATGTTGTGCAGAGACTGCCAGTTTTTCCAACCGGGTTGTATCGAGTGGCTTATGAAGTTGCCGGTATAAATAAACCTCTAGGGACTGGGTATCTCCTATTGACAATAGCGCATTTACCAGAACCACTTCGGCACTGGCGGGTAAGTGACCGTCAAGCTTATCCACCATCACTAAAATCCGTCGCACTCCCCCCATTTGCACCAGGTGATTCCACCAACCTGATAATTCTGCAGCAGGCGCCCTCATTGCCCGCTGCTCAACCCAGTCAAGTGCGTCAGCAGCCGGGGCAGCCCCCCATAGATACAGTAGCTGCTCAACATCTTTCCCATCAGGACCTTGTGAGGCGGCCAAACCTTTAAAGACCTCAATGGCCTCCTGCTTTTTACCCGCATCCAGTAACTGGAAAGCAACCGCCCGGCGCGTTTTTACGCCCAAGCGACCTGACTTCAGACGTGTTTGCCATATTGCAGCCATTTCATCAGACAACTGAGGGCTGGTTTTCCAGGCTTGTGTAACAGCCTGCTCGTAGAGGCGGCCCAGCTTGGGAGCGTGTTTTTTGTAAGGTTTCAGAATGCCAACCGCATCGTGCGCCTTATCCAACCGCAGCAAAGCGTGTGCTAGTAATTCTGTTTCGTCAGGGCCTGGGTGGCGTGCATGCAAATGGCGGGCGATGACATAGGCCAAAGCCTGGTGTTCCCGACCCGCTGCCACATAATAAAGGTTTTTCAGTTGTTCCCGTTCCAAGTTTGTATCAGGCAACTTGTTTTTAACGTCTTCACTGCCTTGAGCCACATGAATCAAAAGTTGTGCGTAATGCCATTCATCATCGCTGGCAAAACGTTGTAGTTGCTCAAACACCTTGGCACTCTGATCAACTTGACCGGCATTCAACATCATTTCAATCAGCCGGACGACCAGATGGCCAGGAACTGACGACAGGTTACTGGGCGACAAAAGTACCTGCCGGGCTTTTTCAAGCTGTTCGGTTCGAATGTAGATTTCAGCGAGGGCAATCTGATGACCGGGTGGCAGCGACGGTGAATGAACGGCTTTCTCCAGCCAGCCGTCAAGTGCTACACGATCATCCGCCTCCAACGCCAAAGTAGCCATGATGACGGGTAATTTATTTTTTGTGCGTTCTGAGAGGTGTGGCCTAAGCTGATGTAACAGTTTAATTTCCCTGCTATTCCAGGCAGCCTCAACCAGCCTTTCCAGCAGCCACTGAGGCATCTCCTGCAGATGCTGGGGCATAAGGGATAACGCATCCCCGAACGCGTCGGTTTTCCCCCCACTATATAGCAGTGCGATAAAACGCAATGCTGCTTCGGGGTATTCAGCCAACCAGGTGTGCGCCCAGTCAGAGGCCGCTTTGAAGCGATTCAAACGGAGCAATAGCCGTAACCGCATTTCTGCATAGCCCGGCGGAAGGGGATGGTTTGCTTGAAAATAGTGCGCGAGTGACGTTTCAGCGGCTGCATAATCTCCCAGAAAAGCCTGCAGGGTGATCAATTGCTGGTGAAGGTCATACCGGTCTGGCGCGTATTCTATGAGCCGTTTAAGTGTCGCCACGGCCGATCTCCGCTCACCATATTTCACATAAAGCGCGTAGAGCTCCTCCAATTTAGCCAGCCCTGGGTTCTCGCTGGCAAGCACTTCGAGCAAACGCATGTAGCTGTAGTCACGATGTGCACTCTTATAAAGTTTACCCAACTCAATTAGCACCTCCCGGTCATCTGGGTGCTTTTTTATATAATTTTCATAAACGCTGATCGCTGCCGATATCTCACCTTTTTCCAAATAAACCTGTACAAGTGGGAATAAGTTCTCCCGACGGATGGAAGCTTGCGGACGCATACCTTGATAAAGATATTCTGCAGAATCCAGATGCCCCTCTTTAAGGTGCATGAGGGCCAGTTCTTGCTGGCGCGGGCTCATAATGTATGTGGCCACTAACCCGCCAATAATTAACAACATAAAGACCAGCTTATCAGTTGGCACCTACAACACCTCACGCGTAATACGAATGCTGACAGCCGTACTCGGCGCCTCATCTAGAGCAACCGTTAGCTGCTTATCGTTCCCAACCGTTACATGCCAGTCTCGCGTGTGTTCCACATCATATTGGGCTCGAATACGATACTTTCCTGGCGCAGGTACGTACCACACGGTGCGCCCCGGACCAAAACCTTGGACTTTGAACTCAAAACCATCCCCTTTGACTAAAAACCCTTCGACCGGCCATCGGCTGTGAATGAGATAAGGCTGCGATGACCCCGGGTGTTGACTTGAAACAGCCAATCCTTTTAATGCAATTACAGGGGCCGGGTGCGAGGGGTCCAATGCGATATAGAGGCTGCCCTGCAGGTGCATTTGCCCCATCACACCCTCTGATTGTGAAAAATCGACTGCCTGGTACGTAGCCTGATCAACACGCAGGGTTTGCAATGCCCTCCGGTTATGGATGCGCCAGCGCGCATCCCCGACCGGTTCGATTTCCGTGGCGTAAAACCCATCGGCAATGGCTGCGTACCGACTTGCAGTAATCGGTACAACCTGCTGGGAGCGGACGTAATCCAGATTTTTCCGTACGGCATTCAAGCTGGATAAACGTTCTCCACTGTACATGTGATAATAAACATTGATGGGCTTAAGCCGTATTGGTGAACCCGTTCTTTTTAAGGTTTCCGTTAAGAACCCGAATCCGTAAAAGCGATCGGTCCATAAATTGGTGTATGTGTTTTCATTGCTTGCTGAGGCATAGATTTGCTGTTCACCGTCAACGCTCCGGCCAATCGGCATCACCCAGCTGACAGAGTCAAACTCATCATCAAACCGTGTATCCCCACCATTTAAATTACGCACACCCGCTTGTCGGCTCAGACGGATCGCCTTAGCAAAAGGCAGGGTATTACCCGACCACTGCAATAGCTCAACACGCTTACCTAGGGGCAATAGGGTTTGGATGAATTCAATAGAACCTGTAATGTCATGATGAAGATCATAAGCGCCTTTATAAAAAGCCCTCGGCGCGCTGTAGGTTTTCATCACTTCTTTTACAAGCGAAATATGTTTTGGTGAGATGCTGCCAAGTAGCGATGAATCCAAAGCAACTTTTTGATCCGGAGGCTTGGAGTGAAATAAACCCGTCAGCAGATTGGTCATATTTTTGTGCCCCTGATCTGCTTTGTACACCTCGAGGAAATTGGCCTCAAGTTGAGGACTGTAGTTTTTAAAAAAATCCCAATACAGTGGGTGGGAATAGCTGTGACTTGCAGCCTCCACATGCGGCAACCGAAAGATTTCACGCGCCAAAGTGACCGCGTGCTCGGTCCCATGCCAGTTTTCATCCAGGTCACCCGCCACGGGAGCAATGGTCACCGGTAAGTCCGGGTACTTCAAAAGTATCTCTTCCAGGATGACTTCAGAGGAATAGAATGAACGGTCTTTATAGGCGGGGATCCGTGTCTGGTTCCGCCAACCATCCCCATCAATGTGGCTGTAGTAAATTCGCCGACCCGCCAGTGTCGTCGTATCGGGTATGGGGAAGGGCTTTAACGCAAACGCCTGTTTGAAAAACTGAAAGGGGTCGATAAACCAGTAGGGCCTCTCGGATTGAGGAGTGAAAATACGCGAAAAGCCTGGGGCAACATATCCACCTCCAGAGCTCGTGACCACCACATCTGCCAATTTTTCCTGCTGCGCGTTGATAAGACTGGCATGAGGGTTAGCGCCCGTGTGGTCAGCGTTTACCACAGGAAATGGAGGCACACTACTGAAAAACGAACGCTCGTAGTTGATAAACGTTGCAGCCTCCGCATGAAAGCGAAGATCGTACGTAGAAGAAACCCATAAGCCTGTTTTTTTCAGGCCCAGTGATTTCCAGAAAGCCTTGACTAAAGCGGGGTCTGCAGGTTCGCCTTGCAGGCTTTGCTCGAAGCTGTGGTCACCCATCATAACCACACGCCGACCGACTTCTGTTTGAGCCAGGAGCCAACGAAGCAGACTATCCGGATCGGGTACACCCGTGCCCGACAACCACAGAAGCACGCCTCTTACATCTGTTAACGCCTCCTCACCCGGCAACTCGTGCTGGATATCATGAAACCGTACCTTGAGTCCCAAGTGATTCAATGGCATTTCAGCAAACCGGTGAGCAGGCGTATTAAAGGCCCGACCATCATTCTGGCTGTCATACAGTGCCAGGACTGTTCTGGGCATTCGCTCAGTTGTTATCTGAGCACCTGCTGAAGACACAAACATCAAAAGCAGACCCACGCATACCATCTGAGGCACCGCATCAAAGAGTGACGTAGATTGCCGGGCCACTCTGCCGTGCAACACGTTAAACACCCTTGGCCTGCCTGAAAATAGTAGATTGAGGAAGAAGAGCCCTTGAACCAGAGAACTCAAACGAGACCGATAGCATTGGAACATTCGCATACCCTTCTTAAGCATCAATCTGTCGGTTCAGACACAATGCGATCTAAACCGATCGTCGCCACATAGGGAATGAATCCATTTGCTCGCTCGGTTTTGTAAATCCGCTGAATAACTTTCGTGTCATCGGGCGCCCAGTAATCTAACGAATAAACCGTAAGATTTGGAAACTGCTTGGCAGCCTGCTGCAGCGTACTGACTTGCTGGGCATAAGCATCGGGGTTAACAAAATTGTAGCGTTTCAGCTGATGATCATACGTACTGAAAACGGACTCACCGAGTACACTGTCAATCACATCACCCAAATGCGGCAATAGCGTATAACCACGATTCAACATGATCTTGATTTCCGGATAATGACGGCGAATCGTTCTTACCAGCTGTATCGCTGCCTGCTCCATCCCCGCGTATGTCACCGGGTCCATTTGCTCAAGTGCTGCAGCATTATCGAGCGTGTCCAGAAAAATGCCGGAAAAACCCTGCCTCAAAATGGCTGGGATTAACTCACTCACCACTCTTTTGGTCCAACGGGGGTCTCGCAAATCCACCCAGTGGCTACCTGGCCAAAAGGGGTTTTCGCGCAGCAATAGCTCTTCTTTGGCGACTGCGGAGTACCAGTGACGATAATCTGCGACTTCGCCCAAACTGATGTAGCCCAATACGCTTTTACCCGCTGCGCGCATTGGCCACACAGGTGGATGCTCTGTACTGTCCAGGACGACTAACGAATAGGGGTCAAAAGCTTCCGGACGGAGCTGATTATGGTAATAAACGGTCCAGGCAGCGTTTTCCTCACCGGCTTGAACGGGCGCTTGCACACACAATAGAACAAAAAGCAATATTGCCAGCAAGCACCAGTAAAACGGTAAAAAATATGCTTTCCACACACGGTTGTTGACGGTTTGCACACGCTATTCCTTAACTTAAGAGATGTTTTATCAGAACGCCCAAAAGTCGTTCCACGGTCCACCACAGATCGACAAAAGACCAAAATCTCCTATCTAATCTGTTCTCGGCTCTGGTGTGAAAATCTACAGGTGAGGCTTGCTCTAAGCGGGAAACGCATTCAATGTAGGGCGTTGCAAACAAACTTTTATCTGGGCCTTATCACCCATCAGAAACTCGCCATCCCTGGCAAGATCGGTGTGGTATAGGCACACAAGGCAGAAATGCTTTATTGATCCAGCGCCCTGTCGAGAGATATCGTCACCGGGACTGTACCCACCTGAATGTTGCTTTGCCGCTGGCCGCCATACAGTTCACCATCTTGAACACCGGTCATTTCAATTTCCGCGGCTGAGGACGCTGTCAAAGTGACGGTATCCGTACTCAAATCAAGCTGACCATTCAATGTTACACCTTGTGCGGCAACACGTGCTTCAGCCCGCTGTCCAATGTTGTAATAGCTCTCATTGATAACCGGTAAGGCAAGGTGTTGCTCATATAGGGACATCACCGCCTGCAGCCAGTCAAATTGCAACGTGGCCCCAAAACCGTAATCGCGCAGGTTGTTGATGTGGAAATAGTGCGGCCAACTGCGGTAAGTCAACATGTGACGCAGTGTGGTATCCGCCTCTGCCTGTAAAATTTCTGAATACGAGCGAGGTTGACAAATAGCACCGGGGATAGCGCATGGGTCTTGCCCTTCCAACAGATAACGTTCATAGAAAATGTAGTTGTACTCATCCGTCAATTCCTCGGGCGTACTGACATTGTAAAACAGTGAAGTTGGATAGCGGGGTAATAACAAGATGTTAAAGCCCGGTACGTAGGCTTCGCGAGCCTGATTTTCGCGCGAGGCGTCTGACGCCAGGTAACGCACGCCAATATCTTCTGCTGCCGCCATGAATGCTACGTTCATGCCTTCGGGGTAAGATGTCCATTGGCTGGGGTCGCCGTCGTTGCCATTGGTATCATCCAAACCCGAGTGTTTTCCGGTCACCAGGACAGACCGATTTTCCTCGTATTCAGGTAAATCCAGAAGCTGCCAAAGTTCAAGGTTGTCACCTATTTCCGCGTACGCTTGTTCATAGCTGGTACCCGAGCTGGTGTACATATCCCGGTGTGTTAGCGTGTGGTTGATAAAACGAAAATGATCTTTATTCGTGATAACAGTCTCGGTTAAAGGATCTTCAGGAAATGATACAGACAGTTGAGGTCGCTTATCTGCCTGCGTGTACTCTCGCGTATAAATCTTACCCGCCCGCTGGTTCAAACCCACAATGACCAGCCCATAATTGGGTGATGCATTTTGTATCCAGGTGTTGACAATGCCTGTCACATCTATTGTGGCGCGGCCAGAACGTAACCTGAACTCAACACAGGATGTTTTATCATAGGTTGCGCCTTTAGCAGCCCATGCATCACTCAGTTTGGCGCGCTCCCACGTGGCTTCGTCCTCGACCCACTCTGCAGTGGCTCTACAAACCTGACCCGAGCGACTGACCCAGGAGTAAGGGCCTTGGAGCTTCAACAGAGCTTGGTTGGCAGGCGTCGGCGCTGTTTTGACAGGAAAATGAACCAGCATACGTTCACTGCTGTTTGACTGCTTTTCAAAAAAACCGTAGGGCTTTTGTCCGTAGTTTGAACGGGCCCGGCTTTCACGGATCCAGGTATCCGCATCAGAGACCAGGTTTTGGTCAACAACAGCACCACCACCATTGAAAACCATGTCCAGCTTAAAGGTGCGGAGAGTGGGATGTGAGGCTAACAAGTTTTGTTGTTCAATTACGAGATTCTGTATATCTTCAGCCGTATTTCGATAACCCGGCTCCTCATCGGTCATATGGGTATCGGGATTCCACAATGCACTTGTGAGGAAAAGATCGTCAACATGAGCAGCCAGATACACTTTTCTGGCTCCGATAAAAACACCTTGGGTAGCAAAGTTTAAAAATTCGTAATTCAAAATCTGTGAATGCACCAAATACCATGCATTCGTGATGCTGGAGTATAAAACCTCTCGGCCATCGTCATAGGTTAAACGAGAGACCAAAACCTTCCCGGTGGACTCATCCGTTAAGAGCGGCTGAACAACAGGCCCTAAACCATCGCTTGCCGGTGATGCGGCCACAGCATAGTCCGTTATTGGCAATGCATTTGCAGTATTCACATATTCAAAAAGCTCGGTGCCGCCTGCAGGGGCTTGCCAAATACCGTTAAAGCGACTCCCTGCTTCTATGCTGAAAATATCCATCCCATAGTCAAGATCGTAGGTATTTTTATAGTAGGGGCCTGACGCAGGAAACCCCGAAATCACGGCTTCACGGACTGAGAAGTCCCGCTCATAGGTGTGGAGTATTTGCCATTCTTCCAGGGTAAAGCCCGAATTCAGGTAATTGCCCTCCCCTGTGAAATACAGCATGGCATCCGTCAGAATGATGCCGTTGTAAAACCCATGCGCACCCTCATGCAGCTGAGCCGCTGTTAATATTTCCCGGCTGGAATCCAGCACATCGTAGCGAACCCCCACTTCATCCAGCAGGTCATCGATAAGATCCAGTCCTTGATCTTCATCCGCCGTGCCGGTGGAAATGACCAATACTTTCAGGTCAACAACAGAAGCCGCTAACAAACTGGTCGGGTTTAAACATAGCGCAAGCGCACAAAAAAACGGGAGGACAATACGGTGTTTGAATCGACGTGTATGCATTAGATCTTACCTTGAAACATTGCGAGGGGCTCTTAAATCATCTGACTGAGAATCCCTCTCAAACTATTCCTTTTCTGAAGACTTAACGCCAATCCGCTCTTAAATTATTCATCAAAAATACCGAAAGAAAAGCTTGAGTGAACCTGTCCTTCAGTCCGGAGAGGGCACATTGTACAGAGCCTGGAGCCGTGGGCTGAGGAACTAATTCCGCTTTCCATGTGACCTAAATAACAAAGCTTAAATATATTAACAAATAAACTTCGATAAAAGTTAACTATGGTTTGGTTGGCCACGAAACGGGCCCGTCTTTGCTGACAGAACCTGTTCAAAAAATCACAAAACGATCGCTATCTGGCCAACTACCCATAGCTCGCCAGAGCGGGAAGAAAAAATACACATCAAAGAATAAAAAAGAGCAGGGCAGGCTTATAATCGCCTGCCACTGTGCCTATCCAATCGTGTTCACCAAACTCGCGGAAAGGCCGGCCGAACAGGCCTGCCCGACTTTAACACTGGCTGACTATTAGAGCCGCATTCACTCCACCAAATCCAAAACCGTTACATAATGCATGTCCGACAGAGTGAGTCCTCGCATGCTGGGGGACTAGATCCATATCGGCCATGACTTCATCTGCCTGATGAAGATTTAACGTGGGAGGCAAAAGCCCCTCCCTTACCGCCTGAACAGAGAAAATACTTTCAATCCCTCCTGCCGCTCCCAGCAAGTGACCCACCGCGGACTTGGTCGATGAAACGGGAATGTGGGGCAACTGATCCCCAAACACGTGACGCAAAGAGGCAACTTCTGCGCGATCACCAACCGGGGTGGACGTCGCATGCGCATTCACATAACCAATTTCATGTGGTTCAAGTGACGCCATTTTTAAAGCAGTCCGAATAGCCATGGCAGCCCCAGAGCCATCTTCCGGGCCTGAGGTAATATGGTAGGCATCAGCACTGGTGCCATATCCGCTGATGATGGCCAGTGGAGTAGCCCCCCGTGCTTCGGCATGCGCCAGCGTTTCAATCACCACCAAACCGGCGCCTTCACCCATCACAAAACCATCGCGATCGCGATCAAACGGGCGAGAAGCTTTTTTGGGCTCTTGATTTCGTGTGGACAGGGCCTTCAAGGCATGAAAACCAGCCAGCGAAAGTGGGTCGACACAGGCCTCGGCCCCTCCAACCAGTGCCACCTCGGCTTCTCCGCTGCGGATCATGCGCACGCCGTCACCAATCGCCTGGATACCCGCTGCACAAGCCGTCACCGGGCAACCCAAAGGCCCTTTGAAACCGTAGCGAATCGAGAGATTCCCCGCGGCCAAGTTGGCAAGGAAAGCCGGTACCGTGAACGGGGAAATACGTTTATATCCCCGGCTATCCAGGGTTCGCTGCGCCTGGGTGATGGTGGGGAAACCACCGATGCCTGTGGCGATAATCGTGGCAGTGGCCTGTTGATCTCTATCATTTTTGGGGAACCAACCAGCCTGTTCCAAAGCCTCCTGAGCCGCCGCAATCGCATAGAGGGTAAAGGTATCAATTTTTTTGCGTTCTTTTCGGTCAATCAAGTTGTCCGAATCGAGCCCCAAGTCAGGGTCTTGCTCAATGGTAGGCACCAGACCTGCAATTTGAATCGGAAAGTCTGTCGTGTCAAAACGGTCTATTACGCCAATGCCGGACTGACTTTCAATCAAACGCCGCCAAACGCCCTCAACCCCACACCCTAAGGGGCTGACAATGCCCATACCGGTGATGACAATTGGTGAGTTCACATGTTTCTCCCAGGCAATAAAATATGGCAAAAACACTACCTCAGAGTAAAATATGATCAAGATAATATTTTCCTGAATCCGCAGGGAGACTGTTATGCCTTACTCCAAAGATCATAAAACCCAATCCAAAGAACGCATACTGAGGGCCGCGACTGAACTATTCTCTCGTTATGGTTTTGACAAAGTCTCCATTGGCGAAATCATGAAGCTGGCCCGCATGACTCATGGCGCCTTCTATGCCCACTTCGAGTCAAAGGAGATACTCTACAATGCCTCCTTTATGGAAACGTTGAAAAACAGTCGTGCTGCCCGGCTGGCCAAAGGGCCTTTTTCAGTCAAGCACCTGACTGCGCTGGTCACGGATTATCTGAACCTTCGGGATATGGCTCAAAGTCAACGTACCGCAGCATCGCCTGGGCCGGAGTCGGTACTGTTCAATGAGATTGGCACCACTCATCACGAAATCAAAAAAATGTACGAGGCTTCTTACCAGCACCTGAAAAAAATGCTCGAAACCCGTATTACCGCACTCAGCCGACTCAATAAACTGCCCTTTAGTGCAGATCGGGACGTCGTGGCCGAAAAGTCGCGGGCCATTTTGGCCTCATTAGTGGGCGCTGTCGCGATTGCTAAAAGTATTCCACACGTCGAAGAACAAGAGTCCATTCTCATGGCGGCCCAAAAACAGATCCTGGCTATTCTGGGCGTGAATGAACATGAACTGACCAAAGGATCCGGGAAACTGCCCTAACCCCGCTTTCCCTTGCACAACCGCGACTCTCACAATAAACACACAAGATGGCCATCTTGTGTGCTCGTAAGCTTTATTGGCTCGGTGCAGTAAGACTAGCCAATTGGGCAGACTTAAAGATGCCTTCCAAAATAGACCGATGTAAAAATCGATAAATCTTATAATCGCACACGATTCAACACCTAATGCCTGTGATGTTAGCAGGTCGCCCCGCATGATCATTTCATAAGCCATTAAAATGGCTAATGTACCAACACACCGGGTCAGGAAAAGGCTTGGTGAGAAGCCTTTCGATTTATGATTATTCTAAGTTATTCAGAAAATAATAGAACTGAATAAGTATGTGCGTTACCACTTTTGAGTACTGTTATTAGAGTTCTCACTAACTGTCGTATTTATTCAAGACGCACCCACTCAAACGAGATATTCTTACTTAAATATTGTTAATGACTGAGAAGGTATTTAGAGATGAGCGAGATAACATTCCGATACACTATACTGTATGTAGATAATGTCCCAAAAACACTGGATTTTTTCGAGAACGCCTTCGGATTCGAACGAGCAATGCTACATGAAAGCGGTGACTACGGAGAACTCGATACGGGAGCTACAAAACTCTCTTTCTCTTCGATTCGATTAATGACTGATATTGGAAAAAATCCATCCCGACCTGACTCATCCAGCCCAGCATTTGAAATTGCCTTCGAGGTCGATGATGTTGCCTCTGCCCTTTCCAAAGCCCTGGCCGCAGGAGCCACTCTTGTTCAAGATTCCGAACACACGCCATGGGGACAAACAACTGCCTACGTTTCAGATAGTAATGGTTTTTTGATAGAGCTTTGTACCCCTGTTGCCACTCAACCATAGCCAACATCATTCAGCTGACGGCAGATACTGGAAGAATTTCTTAAGGTTGTTGGACTAACACCAAGCCATCGTTTGATCTCCCTTGTCATATGTGATTGATCGGCATATCCGTGTCTATCAGCCACCTCAGCAAGTGAAAGAGAATTACCCAGTCCCAGTGTCCGCGCTGCCTTTCTGACCCGTGACAGCATCATCCAATAGACAGGTGGTCTACTAGTTCCTTTTACCAGCATCCTCTGAAGTGTTCTTTGGCTAACCCCAAGCTCACTTGCTGCATGAGATATGCCCTTGATATCTGAGGACAAACAATCCAGAGCCTCAGCCACTGCGCCCGTTCTATACGATAAGTCACACAAAATAGAAGAGATATCATCTATATCCATAGAATCCAGAGAAATTGACGCTAACAGGTCTTTTTCATTGATTTGGAGGCCAGGCCTCATCCGGAAGCCCATAAACTTTGTACCTGCTTTCACAGACAAAACATGCGTTTGATCAAACAAAGGAGAAAAGAATAGTTTCTCCCCTTCTTCTACTGTTGATCTCATAATTAAGTCACGGCAGCCATCAGGAATCACATAAAATTTACCGTTCGACTCAGCGGTACTTTGCCAAACACTCAAAATATTCTCATCCATATCTCTTCTTATAGCACCACCCATTAACCATTGTGAATACCGATGTGACCTACAATCACTCCACGCGTGAACCTAACACCATGATGTCATCGGGCTTATCTACACAGCCATTTCTAACTGACTGAATCAACGAAAAAACAGATGAGTAACCCTCCAATACACTGGGCCAGAAAAAGGTTTGGCCAGAAGTGCTCCTTTATTTAATTTTTCCATGTTTTTCAGATTGATAGATATGAAACTAAACAGTTTGACGCCGATTTCGAACACATTTACCAAGCCCTTTTTCAGGAGCTAACTGTTACAGGATTGTGCGAAAAGGTATTTATTCCATATTCAAATGATATATTATATCATTTCTCACTCACATGTATCGAGCAATAGGGTTTCATAAGCGAAATGCAAACATCCCATATACGACATACAGATGTATCGATACTCACAAACACCTATAGAACCTCACTACTCTGGACCAGGTTATGTGCCCACGGTTCCATGTCGATAACGTGCCTTGCTGGCTAGTCACCACTTATGTTAGTCGGAGCACACAATGGCTGCCAAATCCAGTGGTTGATCGAAGCAAACTGGGGAGGGGTAATAATAATGGACGTCCCGATGAACTTTCAGGGATCTATCTTGATGTCGAGGATATCCGGCAATTAAAGTGCGGTGATGTTGCTTTACTTAAGGGTGCAGCACGATGGGAAGGCAACAAATATAATAGCCTAGCTCATCGCTCTCCTACACCAAAATCAGGTGAAACCCATCTTTTACTGACGCTTGATTTCGTATCTTCAGATTAACCGAACAGTGTAGATCATTCAGGTACGAAATAGCCAGGTCCCAACCATACCCGTTAGAGAGAATCATTTTGAGCAAAATACAAGGGATCATTGAACAAGCCGAGCAGCAGTGCAAAAAAAACGGTGCCCGTTTGACCGCTAAGCGCAAGCTCGTACTGACTTGTTTATTGCAGTCTGACAAAGCGAAATCTGCCTACGAACTGGTCGAATACTGTAAAAACCAACACGATGAGACGATTCCCGCCATGTCGGTTTACCGTATTCTGGACTTCCTTCAAAGCCAGCAATTGGTTCACAAGCTGGACCTGGCCAATAAATACGTTGCCTGCGCGCATATTACCTGTCGTGACGAACATGCAGTTTCACAATTTCTGATCTGCAAACAATGTCAGCGCGTGAAAGAAATCGATATCAGTGACTCGGTCATTCAGTCATTGCAACAAAATGTACAAGACGCCGATTTTGAGCTGGATAGCCCTCAACTGGAAATCAATGGCTTATGCGGAAACTGTGGAAAAGCAAAGGTTGGTTAAATGCAATTTAAGCAACACAATGGAAAGACGAGTCACCTGCGTGGCAACCCAATTTGGAAAATCACAATGTGTCTAGTGATCGGGGGTCTTTATGCGCAATCCGTTGCCGCCCATCCCCATTACTGGATAAGTCTGAAAGCCGACATGATTCTTGACGAGCAGGGTCGCTTGAGCAAGATCAGGCAACAGTGGGCTTTTGATGTTTACTTTTCCATGATGACCGTGAAGGATGTTGTCAATGAGCATGGCGATAAACAGACCGGGCTTAGGAAAATAGCCGATCAAATCATCGATAATCTGAGCAAGTTTCACTATTTTTCCACTTTAACAGTTGATGGTGCTGAGGTTATTTTACCTCAGCCATCATCGTATCAATTGAACGAAAATACCCAACTGGAGCAACCAATACTCGAACTCGAGATCCTCTTCGACATGGCTTCACCCGTCATAATCCAGGACAAAAACGTGGTTTGGTCTGTTTTTGATCCGACTTACTACATCGCAATGAATTATTCGACAGCCGCGAATGTTTCCATCCAGGGAGACAATGCCGACCAATGCGAGTTGCAGCTGGACCTGCCAGATCTTTCTCGTGAGCTCATGGAATATGCCCAAAGCCTCGATCGCTCGCAGAAGGACATTAATGGCCTGGGCATTAAATTTGCTGAAAAAATTCGTATAAATTGTTCTTAGGATTAAAACCAATGGATCACTTTAATGCTGCAACACGCGGCCCTCGTAACGAGAAATTGCCTGGGCTGATGCTTGTACTGATTGCCGTGTTGCTCGTTCTGGTCTTGTACTGGAACTGGGGCGCGATCATCGGCCAGGTCATTGACGGGCAAAGAGTCTTCCATGCCAAACTTGCCAGCCACATGAGTGCCGTTGCCAAGGATTCGTCAACCTATGGCTGGGCGTTGATTGCGCTGAGTTTTACCTACGGCGTATTCCATGCAGTTGGGCCTGGACATGGTAAGACAGTCATCGCGACCTACCTCGCGACTCACCGCGAAAGCATCAGCAAAGGCATTGGGATTTCCATGGCTACCGCACTACTCCAGTCCGTTGTAGCCATAACCCTGGTCGTTGTGCTGGCGAACATTCTGCGCTTTAAGTTTTCTGAGATTGACAATTACGGCGAAGACATGGCCCTGGTAAGTTATGTTTTGATCATGATTCTAGGCCTGGTGCTGGCGGCTTCTGCGATTCGCCGTTTGTTTCAACTACGACGATCGACAAAACAGGGGTGGCGCTCTGCACATAATCATGTTCATGAGACCCATCATAATAAGGCTTCGCATCACGAACACCACGACCATCACCATGATAGTGTTCACATGGAGACTAGCTGTGGCTGTCAGCATGCGCACGTGGTCACTCCTGGCCAATCATGGTCACATACTCTGGCGGTCATATTATCCAGCGGCATACGACCCTGTTCGGGCGCGATTGTCGTATTAATTTATGCCCACCTAGTTGGGGTTTTTCATTATGGGATCATAGCAACTTTGTTCATGGGCCTGGGTACCGGACTTTCAGTAAGTGCTATCGCCCTGGGCAGTCAATATGCCCGACACTGGCTGGAACGAATCATGTTGGAAAAAAGCGGTGAGGATTACAGCTCACTCAACCACGCGACTATCAGCATATTTGTTCAACTTACCGGCAGTGCGATATTGATCTTGCTTGGCTGGGGTTTGTATCAGACCGCATTACAAACAAGCCTTGAGCATCCCCTGCTATAAGTCGAGTCAGTCTTCACGAAGCGTGTGAACATACAAACAAGAAGAATATGGCATCAGTAGTTTCAGCTATACGGTTCGTCGCCCTTTTCATCCTGAGAAATTTCACGAGTTCCTGCACAATAAAAAGTATAAAGGCAAGCTGATTCGCTCCAAAGGTTACTTCTGGTTGGCGACACGCCCCGCGTTTGCAGGTCAGTGGCCCAGACTGGAGGTATCGCACGCTACGGTTTTGCAGGCATGTTCTGGAAATCCGCACCCAAGGAAAATTGGCCGGTTGATGAGGAATATCTCGCCGCCATTGAGGAACTATGGGAGGAACCCTTTGGTGATATGCGCCAGGAGCTAGTCTTTTATAGGGCAAGGACTCGATGAATGCCTGTTAAGCGAAGAAGAGGTATTACGCGGCAGGGACTACTGGGTGACCTTGAATGATCCCCTTCCCGCGTGGGAGTAACCCGTCGCTATCAACAGTCAACCACGCGGCCGGCCCTAGGAGGTGACGGATCAATGCAGTGTTCAAATAGGCTGATGCGCCAGTCCAGGTGCTGCCTGGTGGAGCTTCCGGTGGAACCACCTCGGCGATCTTAATCTCCGCGTTTTACCACTTCACCTTTTTTAATCAGCAGTTTCGATAGGTGTGAATACCAAGAGCTAAGCCCATGACCATGGTCCAACGCAATGATGCCACCGTTGAAATAGGTATCGGGATAGGCCAGTGTGATCACTTCATTAGCTGACGCCAGTACCGGTGTGCCTGTGGGTACCGGGATATCAATATCGTAGTGAGGCCTTCTAGGTTTGCCATTGAGTACCCGTTGGCTGCCATAGACCCGGAAATATGTCCAACGGTGGGCCAGATGAACTCGGTCTGGTAATCACGACGTTCATCATCCAGTTTACGGGCCTGTTTGATCAGCCGGGCCTCACCGCGGGTACGCTTCAAATCCTGCTCAATAGGCGTCACCTTGCGCCCGGTCAGCCATCGATGCGCTGGATACCATAATCGCGTTTCTCGATTTACAGTTTTTTGGTCTGCACTTTCCCATCCGGGTAACCCAGCCTAAGACTTACTTCTGTGGATTCGTAGCGGTAGAAACCGATCAGGAAATCCCCATCACTGGAAACACGGACTGGATTACCGGCAAATACCACCTTGGTGCCCGGAGATAGCTGCCCCTTGACCAGCCCCTCCTGCAGCATGAGGCCTTCCAACAGCGAAGGTTGGGTCGATGCTATGAAAGACCAGGCCAATAAAAGGATCGCAAAAGTGAAACGATGCAACCTGTCAATTCTCTGCATACGTTTATTCAACTCTTTACGGGTAAAGGGCGATTAGCTTGACTATGGCATTGTTCCAAACTCGATAACAGCGCCTTGAGTAAACTGGAGTAGTGCCCTGTGCCAATTTTAATATCGGCGCCGAGGGGATCCATAACACCAATGATCCCAACCTGAGTATTCTCGAACACGCTGTGTGCCATTTCAGGATTATATTGAGGCTCGGTAAATACACAACGAATACCCCATTCGGAAACCGCGTCGCGTATTTCCTTGACCCGTGCGGGACTTGGGTCCGACGCATCTCCAAGAGAGATAGCGCCACTAGCCTGCAGCCCAAATCGCTGCTCGAAATATTGATAGGCATCGTGAAATACAATGAATTTAATCCCTTCAATATCTTTACTTAGGCCATGCATGGTGGTGATCAGAGCATCCAACTCCTCAATCGCATTGGCGGCGTTACGTTGATAGATGGGAGCGTTGGTTGCATCTGCTCTGGAAAGCTCCTTGGCTATCGCCTGCAACCAGATTTTTGCGTTTTCCGGGTCGAGCCAGGCATGAGGATCATGCTCACCGTGATGATCGTGGTGGTGACCGGTTTCGGGTTCTTGTGCTATTGGCTCAACGTCCTTTCCTGAGTCATCTTTAAAAAAATGTTCATTTGCTTCAAACTCGAATGGCATATGCTCGGTAAAGAATGCATATTTCCCGCTTTCCTTAATTGCTACCGAAAATACTGTGGTTTCTTTCGACTCATCAAAACTAAGAACATAGGCTTGCCCCTTTGCTACCAATACATCGCTGTGCCTTTTAGTTTCTAAATCATTTGATTCCAATAATTCTTCAGCCATCTCTTCTGAAGCTTCGATGTCATCAGACTCAAGGATTACCATTTTCATGGCAGGATCTGCATAGTCTCCACTTACCTTAGCAAAAGACCATTTATATGTTCCTGCGGTAAGATCGAACACACCTGCCCACTCAAAAGCATGGTCTTCATGTCCATGCTCATCCTTGTCCGCGTGTTCTTCGTCATGATGCTCGTGGGCTTCGAAGGTGGCACCTTCGCGGAACTTATGCAAGGTGATGCCCGCAACTTCCAGAAGCTCGACTTTGTTAGCTGAACCGGCCAGGTTCTCCAATGGTGTGACAATCCATGGCGTTAGCTCTGTGCTCACGTAGAAAACCACATCGGCACGTTGTAGCGCCTCGGCTTCAGAGGGCCTCATGGAATAGCTGTGTGGTGATGCCCCTGGCTGAATAATAAGGTCTGGTTTTCCCACGCCCTCCATCACCTGTGCGACCAGTGAATGCACGGGTGCAATATCTACTGCCACATGGGGTGGATTTGCAGCTATTGTTAAAGGTGCGAACAGGCAAATGAATGATCCGAATAGTAGTTTTTTCAACATGAGTAGCCCCGGTAAGAGTAATTCAGAAAAAGTTTGATTAGGCACTGAATGACAAGTCAAAATGATATGTTATATCATACCATAACGAAACTGTTTTCTTTTTAAGATTTACCAGTAAACCAAACAGAACATAAGCGCCAATCAAATGCTGATAGAAACCCGAGACCTATTTATCCACCTGGGCCAGAGGCTAGTTCTTGAAGACATCAATATGGGGGTGGAAAAAGGCGAGATTGTAACCATCATCGGCCCTAACGGATCCGGCAAATCAACCTTGCTACGTGCATTGATCGGCGCCGTGAAGCCCACATCAGGCCAGGTGCTGCGTTCACCCGGAGTCGCCATCGGCTATGTGCCGCAACGACTTCACATTGATGAAACTCTACCTATGTCAGTGCGTCGTTTCATGAGCCTGCCACATCGACCAGCGCAGGAAGAACTCAATGCCGCGATGTCAGCCGCCGGTGTTTCAGGACTAGGTCAGCAGCAGGTGATGTCTCTTTCCGGTGGCCAGTTCCAGCGCGTACTGCTGGCGCGGGCATTGCTTGAAAAGCCTGATCTTCTGTTGCTGGATGAAGCTACACAAGGCCTGGATCATCGCGGCTCGGCGGGATTTTACCAGCAAATCGAATCGGTACGGCAGGAACTGGGGTGCGCGGTGATCATGGTCAGCCATGAGCTGCACGTAGTCATGCGCAGATCCGACCGTGTCATTTGCCTTAACGGGCATGTCTGTTGTCAGGGATTACCCGAAGTAGTAAGCGTTTCACCGGAGTACCAATCTCTTTTCGCTCTGGATCAAGATGAAGAAACAGTTTACATGCATCGCGACCATCATGCTTACAGCCATAAGTAAGGAGCTAAACTAATGCTGGACGATTTCCTGGTTCGCTCTGCCCTCGCCGGACTTGGTGTGGCCCTGGCGGCAGCACCGCTTGGCTGCTTTATTGTCTGGCGTCGAATGGCTTATTTCGGGGATGCCACCGCCCATGCCGCAGTACTTGGAGTAGCTTTGTCGCTGGTGCTTGAAACACCAATCTTTGCGGGCGTTCTGGTGATTTCGCTGATGATGGCCACACTGGTCTCAAGTTTAACCGGCCGGGGATATGCGATGGACACGCTACTCGGAGTCATGGCTCATTCGTCACTGGCAGTGGGCCTAGTCGCAGTATCCTTCCTTGACAACATTCGGATCGATCTGATGGCATACCTGTTCGGGGACATACTGGCAGTTGGCAAAACAGATCTGGCTGTTATTTGGGGTGGCTCCGTACTGGTGATCAGCCTGGTAGCTTACCGTTGGTCGGGATTATTGCTGGCCACACTTAATCCAGATCTGGCTCATGCCAGTGGTGTCTCTCCCAAGCGAGAACAATTGATTCTCACCATTGCCCTGGCAATTGTGGTGGCTGTTGCGATTAAAGTCGTGGGCGTACTATTGATCGCAGCGATGCTCATCATTCCGGCCGCCACCGCGCGGCCTTTCTGTAAAACGCCTGAAACCATGGCGGTGTTGGCTGCAATTATTGGCTGCGCCGCCAGCCTAGCCGGGCTCAGGGCTTCCTACCAACTCGATACGCCTACCGGACCGACAATTGTTTGCATGGTAGCGCTGATGTTCCTGTTTGCCAGCCTCTTTTGGAGACTCAACCATCATTCCAGAACTAGGTCAGGCGATTAATTTGACTTCGACCAGATCCTGCATCTAGCGTTGATAACTGATTTCCCCTAACAAACGCGGCAAGTGTTTTTCAGAATAGTTGTGGACCTTTCGATTCTACTATTCTTCGTCCTCCCCACTTAAACCTAACATTTTTCACGTAATCTTCACATTCGCTCTACGGTTTCTTCACTTCGCCACATCTATCGTTACCCGCCTCCCAATACTCATTTGGGAGCGACTCGACTTTACCTGAACACTTGCGGAGACGATTATGAAACCAATTTACAAAATACTATCAGCAGTATTGCTCACCACCATGCTCATAGCATGTAGCGATGACGACGATGACAACAACACAGGTGCAACTGACCCGGGAAACATCGTTGAAGTTGCAGAAGCTAATGGTTCGTTCACGACTCTGGTTGCGGCATTAAAAGCCACTGGCCTGGATGCAGTACTGGCAGACGAGACACGTAACTTCACTGTTTTTGCGCCGACCGATGCTGCATTCACAGCGCTTGGAGACATCAGTGGCCTGAGTACAGAAGAGCTCAGTGATATCTTGCTCTATCATGTTGTGGCTGACGCCGAAGTTGATTCCACGGCCACGATCTCTGCTTCCGGCACCACATTAACCATGGCCAATACGGATGATGTCGGTATCGCATTACAAGGAAACGACCTGTTTATCAACGCATCACAGGTCGTTACTCCCGATGTAGACGCCAATAATGGTGTAATTCATGTCATCAATGCCGTGTTGTTACCCACTACTGACGACCCTGCTTCCGGAACCATCGCAGACGTTGCAACTGCAAATGGCAACTTCACCACGCTTTTGAGTGCGCTGGCTACGACGGGTCTTGATGCTACGCTGGCCGACATGTCAGGAAAATTCACCGTGTTCGCCCCGACCGACGCAGCTTTTGCCGCCATAGATATCAGCGGGCTTACCGTTAACCAATTACGCGACGTTCTTCTGTATCACGTAATTTCGGGCGCCGAAGTAAATGCCGCCGCGGCAACAGCGATTGCCGGAAATACCGTAGAAATGGGAAACGGTGACGATTTAGCTTTGTCGTTAAGTGGCTCAGAATTATTTGCCAACCTGTCTGGAATCAGCACCCCGAACGTGGACGCCAGTAACGGCATCATCCACGTCATCGACACCGTTTTACTACCTCCGGCGGAAATCTCTGCACCCAGCCAAAACATTGTCGAGATCGCCGTGACAGATGGTAATTTCACCAAGCTGGTAGCAGCACTGCAAGCAACTGGCCTGGATACCACTCTGACGGATGCAACTGCGGAATTTACGGTGTTTGCCCCAACAGATGCGGCTTTTGATGCCTTACAAACAGATTTGGGGTTGAGCGACGCGGAGTTATTAGCGTTACCGAATCTAGCGGACATACTGACCAAGCATGTAGTCGCTGGAGCAGTCGACTCGGTTACCGCCTTCACCCTGAATGGCGTTGATGTTACGACGGTAAACGGTGAAACCGTTGCGGTCGCCATCGACTCCGGTGAGTTCTCCGTGGACGATGCTAAGGTCACAGCCTTCGATATTCGTGCAACCAATGGCATCATTCATGTCATTGATACGGTCATTCTGACGGATTAAACGCCCTTTGCTCAGTGGAAAAGCTGGCCTAACGGTCTGCTTTTCCACATCACGTAGAAATTTACTGTGGGCGAAGTGATCCTGCGGATCGCAAAAAATCGGCCTCAGTCTAATAGCGACTAACAATGATTCCTGACAAGTCCGAAAATGAGCGTCACAACTTGCCGAGATCGTATCATTACTCTCTACCCATTATCAGCAATTCCTGAAGGCATACTTCACCTGCAGTTTCTTTAACCTATGATGATCACTACCATGAATTCCGGTAACATCCTTGCGAAGCAAGCAGAGACAAGGTCCGTTAGCCATATGAGTCCAGAATTTTCGATCCTGCTCATCGAGGATCATACTGACATTGCGGAAATGGTTAGCGCTTATCTGGAAAACCGCGGATTTGTCGTCGACTTCGCATCTGATGGCATCACCGGCCTACACCTAGCGGTGACCAACGTTTACGATGCCATAGTATTGGACCTGACACTCCCGGGCCTCGATGGGCTTGAACTGTGCAGCCGCCTTCGCAAGGACGCACGCAAGGACACGCCAGTCATCATGCTGACCGCCAGAGACACTCTCAACGATAAAATCACCGGACTCGAGACCGGCGCAGATGACTACCTGATAAAACCATTCGCAATCAAGGAGCTCGAAGTCCGCCTTTCGGCCCTGATACGCAGAGCGCGTGGCGATGTTGCTCGCGAGGTATTACAGATTGGTGATCTTATAGTCGACACAGCCACCATGAACGTTGAACGTAACGGTAAAGAATTATCTTTGACGCCTATTTCATTCAAAATACTGTGCGTACTGATGCGCGCATCACCGACAGTTGTCAGTAGACGTGAGCTGGAACGCCAAGTTTGGGGTGACATTTTACCCGACAGTGATACCTTGCGCAGCCACCTGTACAACCTGAGAAAAGTCGTCGACAAACCATTTGATCAACAATTACTGCACACCATACAAGGCAGCGGTTACCGTATGGTTGAGCTTCACCCGGTGGCTAAACAACCAACAAGCTAATCACTCCCAGGATCAATCCATGGCATCTAACTCACAAGGCCTGCTTTCGAAAATCAATCGTGCATTTCTCTTCCAAGCTTTATTGATTACCGTTGCGGCAGTGTTAGGTGTTTTTTTTGCCAAAATTGTCATTGAGCAAATACTGATCAAAAACGCAATTCTCGAGGAAGAGGAATATTTTTGGCAACAGTATCGCACCAATCCTTCATTTCCGTTACCGGATACTAAAAATTTGACGGGGTATTTCGATCCTGACCTCTTACCACGGGAAATAAGCAAAGAATTGCCGCAACAGCCTGGTTTCTACGAATACGGCAAAGGCAGCGAACGTACTGTACTTTATATTTCTCAACCTGGTGACGCTCGCCTGTACCTGCTTTATTTTCGTGGCCAGGTTGATGCACTGGTCCTGTATTACGGCATTTTCCCTTTATTCAGTGTGCTGCTGATCCTCTACCTTTCTTTGTGGTTAACCTATCGCTTTAACCATCGCACGGTATCACCGGTTATCCGTCTGGCCCATGAAATCAATGAATTGGACTTCACCCAAACCAAGGCCGCATACATCACGCTTCCCACTCCCGCCTTCGAAGCTCATAGCGAAATTCAAACTCTGAGCAATGCGATCAATCGGCTTGGTGAGCGTGTTAACAACTTCATTAGCCGTGAACGAAACTTTACCCGCGATGCCAGTCACGAACTACGCAGTCCCATCACAGTGATCAACATTGCCGCTGACATGCTTCTCAGCGAACAGGATCTGCCCATTCCAGCACACCAATCAGTTTTGCGAATCAAACGTGCAGTCAGCGACATGGAGCAATTAACCGAAATTTTCCTGACTCTGGCCCGCGAGGATGACGGCGCTCTACCGCGTGAGCAAGTACAGCTCAATGACATCATTCAGGAGGAAGTCGAGCTGGCAAGCATCCTCAAGCAAGAAAAAGATGTACAGATTCGGTTTCAACCGGAAAACCGAATCGAACTGGAAGCTTCCGACAAGGTGTTATCAGTATTGCTTGGCAACCTTATTCGCAACGCAACTCTCTACACCGACCAAGGTGAAGTCATGATTCGGATTATAGGCCAGGATGTCGTGATTGAGGACAGCGGTGCGGGCATGTCTGAACAACAGGTGGACAACATGTTCCAGCCTTTCAAACGTGGCGATGGCATAAATGCCTCCGGCTTTGGAATCGGCCTAACCATTGTCAAACGCCTTTCCGAGCGCTTCCATTGGCCGATCGATGTGGAAAGCCATCCCGGCAAAGGCACCCGGTTCCAAATCAGCTTTCCTGAATCCCGCATCAAATGAAACAAACCCACACATCGTAAAACCATTAACCGATTCAACTTTAAATCTCTCATTGTGTTCCTAACTGCCTAGTTTTAGTGGATAATTCCAATCCATCATTTTCTATTGAATTATCACGATTTCGCATGGGCAACCCTCCAATACATCGGGCCAGGAAAAGGTTCGGTCAAAACTTTTTGCACGATGAAGCCGTAATCAGCAGAATCATCCGAGCCATTAACCCTCAGAAAGGTGAGGCCATTGTCGAAATAGGGCCTGGCCTCGGTGCTCTGACGCAGCCCTTGCTGGAACAAACAGGCCGGCTGGCTGTCGTTGAGCTTGATCGCGACTTGATCCCTTATTTGAAAGCCAATTGCCTCACACGCGGTGAACTCACCGTACATGAGGCCGATGCACTGAAGTTCGACTTTTCAACACTGGCTCAATCCAAGCAGTTACTGCGCATTGTAGGCAACCTGCCCTACAACATCTCAACACCTTTAATCTTTCACCTGTTGAATAGCCCACCGATCATTCAAGATATGCATTTCATGTTGCAACTGGAAGTGGTGAACAGGCTGGCTGCCGAGCCCGGCAGTAAAACTTATGGCCGACTGTCGGTCATCACGCAGTACCATTGCCATGTGCAAAAATTATTTGAAGTCGGGCGAGAGGCATTCTCGCCCGCTCCCAAAGTGTCGTCCGCCATCGTACGTTTAGCACCCTACACAAAGCCGCCTGTTGATGTCGGGAATCGAGAAATCTTCACCAAGCTAGTGACTGCCGCGTTTGCCCAGCGGCGCAAAACACTGCGCAATACCCTGAAGAGCTGGCTGTCTGAAACGGAGATCGAAAAAGCAGGGGTTGACCCAGGCAACCGGGCCGAACAACTGAATCTATCGGCATTCGCATCACTCAGCCGGGCCGCACAAAATCGTTAATGTGCGCACGGTTTCCATATGGAAAATCCGTGTGATTTTGCTTTAATTCGGCGATAATATCCCTGTGTGTTAAGGAGGTACGATGGAAGAGGGTTTAAAAAACGACTTTAATGTTGACGTCGAAACGCAATATATCGAATCTGAATCTGAACCGGCGAAAAGCCGCTATGTATTTGCTTACACGATCACTATTCTTAACCAGGGCACGCTGCCCGCTCAGTTACTGTCGCGTCACTGGGTCATCACAGATGCCAACGGCAAAGTCCAGGAAGTTAAAGGCAAAGGTGTTGTGGGGGAACAACCACACCTGAGGCCGGGCGAGGGTTTTCAATACACCAGCGGCGCGATGCTGGAGACCTCGATGGGCACCATGACGGGCAAGTATAAAATGGTCGATGACAATGGACAGGAGTTTTATACCGAAATCCCAGATTTCCTGTTAACGGTACCTCGCGTATTGCATTGATAACTTCGCCGGGGACTTGTTGCGGTGTCATTAAAACTCAGTTACACCCTCATCTCCCCCATCTACGATGCGCTCATTGCCCGGGCGACACAAAAGATGCGTCAGAAGAGCTGGTCTCAAATGGGTGAAATGGCGGGCCTTTCTGTTCTGATTCCAGGGATTGGTACCGGGTTAGATATTCCCTACCTACCTAAAGCAGCACACTACACCGGCGTTGATATCACACCAGCGATGCTCCATCGGGCGCGAAAAAAGGCGAACCAGCAGAACCTTCCCGTCGACTTAAAAGAGGGCGATATCCTGGCACTCTCTCTTCCTGATCAATCGTTTGACCGGGTCGTAATGCACCTGATCCTCGCCGTCGTTCCTTCACCTCAGCTTGCACTGCAAGAAGCTGCGCGGGTTTTAAAACCGGGTGGGCGCATAATGATCCTGGACAAATTTATTCAACCGGGAGAAAACGCATGGGTTCGCCGTATCGCCAACAGTCTGCTGCGCCATATTGCCACCCGAACCGACGTCATTTTTGAAGAAGTGCTGGCCGGCGTTCCGGCACTCCAGGTTGTCAATGACGAACCGCTCATGGCCGGCGGCTGGTTCCGGCGCATCGAATTACAAAAACAAGCCACACGCATCGGATAAATGGAAACACGATGGCGATTTATGCAATCGGGGATATCCAGGGCTGTTATGACGAACTCATACAACTGCTGGAAAAAGTAGCCTTTGATGAACACAAAGACCAGCTCTGGTTCGCCGGAGACCTCGTCAACCGAGGCCCTAAATCACTCGAAACCCTCGACTTTGTGAAATCATTGGGGGATCGCGCCATCACCGTCCTGGGCAATCACGACCTACACCTCCTCGCCATTGCCTACGGGTGTAAAAAAGTCCGATACGATACCGGTATCCAAGCAATCTTAGATGCACCGCATTCCGCGGACCTCATCGACTGGTTGCGCCACCGACCTCTGTTTTACCATGATGCCACCACCGGTTTTAGCCTGGCACATGCTGGCATTCATCCCTTTTGGGACCTGAAAATGGCCCAATCTCTGGCCAAAGAAGTCGAAGATGTTTTGCAGCGGGGTGACTATCACACGCTACTGACCGAAATGTACGGCGACAAACCCAGGCGCTGGCGAAAGTCTCTGACAGGCCCCAAAAGGCTGCGCTTCATTATCAATGCTTTCACCCGCATGCGGTATTGCGACAAAAAAGGCAAACTTGACCTTTCCGAAGTGGGGCCCCCCGGAAGTCAAAGAGATGGGCTGATGCCCTGGTTCAACGTTCCAGGCCGGATCCCGTCAACGCTCAAAATTTTATTCGGACATTGGTCAACCTTGGGCAAGGTCAATACCCCAGGCATCTACCCGCTGGACTTTGGCTGCGTGTGGGGAGGGCAACTGAATCTTTTAGAAATCGGCTTCAATGAAGGCGACCTCTACACGAAAACACATGCCATCAGCTGCCCTGATCGCAAGTTACTGAGTTGACTGACCAACTTCATGTATGCGGGAGGCAAACATGCTGCTCACTGAAAGTCCAAAAGTCAAAGTCACAATTGAAACCTATCCGGCAGCGATCCAAGCAAAGATCCACACGCTTCGCGACTTAATCATTGCAACGGCGACAGAAACATCCGAAATCAACACGCTGGAAGAAACCTTAAAATGGGGTGAGCCCAGCTATCTCACACCCACTGGCAGCACCCTGCGAATAGGCTGGAAACAATCACAGCCTGATCATTACGCCTTGTATTGCAACTGCAACACTCGTTTGGTAGATACTTTTTCTGTGCTTTATCCCAACGTTTTTACCTTTGAGAAAAACAGAGCCATCGTCTTCCACATGACAGATTCGGTGCCGGTGGCTGAGTTAACACACTGCATTCGCCTGGCGCTGACCTACCACCGCATCAAACACTTGCCACTGTTAGGTGCATGATGCCAAGCACAGATCCCACACTCAAACAGGCCCTGCTGGATTGCGACCCCACATCTGCAGCGGACTTGAGCGATGTTTATAAACAGTTCAGCGGCAACAAACATTTCACCCACCAACTGGTCACATGGCTGGCCGATAAGTCATTACAACGAGGCGCCAGCTGGCTGCTGAAGAAGCATCTGGAAGCCGACACCTCCATACCCCTTCGTGAAGTGAATCGACTGTATGACGTATTGCCCCAGTTAGAGCATTGGGAAACGAAGCTGCATGTGCTCCAGTGCTTGCCTATGCTTTCCATCAGCTCTGAGCAAAAAAAGACGGTTGAAGCCTTTTTACGCACCTGCCTGGTGGCGCCCAACAAATTCGTCCGGGCCTGGGCCTACAGTGGCTTTTATACCCTGGCAACGCAGCACGCTGAGTACCAAAAAACTGTCGAACAGTATCTTGAAATGGCCCTGCGTGACGAAGCGCCGTCCGTTAAAGCCCGCATTCGTCAAATCCTGAAAACAGCCAAACCGTTTGAAAAACAATAGCACGCCAATTGAGTTTCCCCGCTAATGCCTTTACGGTGTCAATTCGCCCTAACAAACTTGAACTCTCGCCTACAGTAAAACCGAGCAATACCACAAGAAGGAAGCGATTATGGAACCACTCAAACTTGGCAACCAAGGCCCTAAGGTCAAACGCCTACAACAGGAATTGAAAATTCACGGTTTTAACCCCGGCGCGATTGATGGCGACTTTGGCCCCGCCACAGAAGCCGCTCTGTTAAATTTCCAGCACAGCCAAGGCCTGATTGCAGATGGCATTGCAGGCCCCCGCACTTTCAAAGCCCTGGGGCTCAGCGAAACAGACAAAACACCCAACGTTATTCCCCACATCAATAGCCGCCTGGTCTCAGAGATGTTTCCGGGCGCACATATCGGGGCCATCAAAAAAAATCTGCCGTATGTCTTGAATGCTCTGGAAGGTGTCGGGCTCACCGAAAAACCCCTGGTTTTAATGACACTGGCCACCGTGCGCGCCGAAACTGCAGGGTTTGAACCGATCAGTGAATATATCTCCCGCTACAACACATCACCCGATGGGCACCCTTTTGATAACTACGATTATCGGTTGGACATCGGCAACAGCGGCCCGCCGGACGGCGAGCGCTACCGCGGCCGAGGTTATGTGCAACTCACTGGGCGCGACAACTATGCCATTTACGGCCGGAATATCGGCCTTGGTGAACAACTACTGAACGAACCTGAACGGGCCAACGAACCGGACATTGCCGCCAAACTCCTGGCCAGCTTTATTAAAAGCAAAGAACGGCCTATTAAAGAAGCATTGGCAGAAAACGATTTTGCCACAGCGCGCAAACTGGTCAACGGCGGCCGCCATGGCCTGGATGCCTTTACCTGGACCTACCAAAAAGGGGAATCACTGCTTGCCTAACGCCATCCAAAAACTGAGCCCGCGTTTAACAGAAAAACCAATACCTCAGCCATGACAAGTACTCAATTGATGATCGAAGGACCTGCCGGAAAACTGGAAGCGGTCATCACCCAGCCGCAAAACCCATGCCGGCTCAATGTCATTATCTGCCACCCGCACCCTCAGTACGGGGGCACCTTTCAGGATGGCGTTGTCACCACCTGCTGCAATGCATTCGTCTCAACAGTACACGCGGCATGCCTCCGCTTTAACTTCCGGGGGGTGGGCCAAAGCGCAGGCCAATACAGCGGCGGCAAAGGCGAAACAGAAGACCTGCTAGCGGTTATGCAATGGTTAGAACACCACCAACCCCAGCGACCGCTCTGGTTGGTGGGCTACTCCTTTGGTTCATGGATTGTCAGCCAGGCGCTCGCAAGCGCAGACCTTTGTCTACCTGTTGCACAGGCCCTGCTCATCGCTCCGCCGATGACTGTTCTGGACTATCCACCCAAAGTGGACATCCCTGTTCCAGTCGACATTATCTACGGCTCCAATGACCCTTTGGTTGAAGCAGAAGCGCTCCAAACATGGCTTGGCGACACCACCTCGCTGCATGCGATCACAGAGGGAGACCACTTTTTTTCCGGCAGCTATCGCGCACTACAGGCACAACTAAACACCCTTTTTGCGCAACACGACATTGTGACAGATATCAAACCCGCTCCTTAAAACATGCGATATAAAATGATTTCTCACTGATTATGGGATAAGCACATGCACTTTCGAGTTTTTATGACAGGCTCGGGCATTTCAGAAGTCGCCCGACAATTTCTGGAAAACAACCATTGCACCCTGGCGCAAGGGACCCCACAAGACACACCGGAAGAGCTTGCAGCCAAAATAGCCGCCTTTGACCCCCACGCACTCATTGTTCGGCAAGGACAAATCACACCTGCTGTGCAAAATGCCGCACCATCACTCAAAGTCATCTGCAAACACGGCGTAGGGCTGGACAATATTGATGTGGACCATGCCACATCGTTGGGCATTCCCGTCATGTTCACACCCGGTGCCAACTTCGAGTCCGTCGCGGAGCACACCTTGGCGCTCATACTCGCATTAACACGCTACATCCCGTTTGAAAACACACGTGTCAAACAAGGCACGTTTGATAAAAAACACTATGCTGGCCTGGAACTTAAAGGCAAAACCATCGGCCTGATCGGCTATGGACCCATTGCAAGACGGCTTCTCCAACTCCTGGAACCCTTCGGTGTGAATGCCCTGGTGTGCCGCCGCTCTCAGCAAAAAATAGACCTGCCCGCGTATGCACGTCAGGTCGACTCATGGAACACCCTCTTTGAAAAATCCGATATCATCAGCCTGCATTGCCCGCTCACACCAGACACCACCGGGCTGATCAATGCCGATAACATTGCGCGGATGAAACGCGGTGTTTACCTCATCAACACAGCACGGGGCGCCATGATTGCAGAACAAGCTCTTGCCGATGCCTTACAAACCGGGCACATTGCCGGCGCCGCGCTGGATACCTTAACCACAGAACCGCCCCCCGCCAACCACCCGTTAATGAAATGGGACAATGTCATCATCACACCGCATGTCGGCGGCTCATCAGACTTATCACTCACGAACATGGGCATGGGCGCAGCGAAAAACATCCTCGCGGTATTGCGCGGAGAACCCATCGACACAGCAGCGGTGAAAAACAAGGCAGTTGTGAATTAAGCCAACTGCTACTACTTTGAACACTACAATAGTCGCAAGGTGGGTAAAAAGTCATCGACTGTTGAAGAGGCACAGGAAGCGATATCTCGTTTCTACTATCAGAAGGTTTTACTGTCCATGGGTTTGATATAGAAACGGAATCTATCAAGCGCTGCCAAGACCGGTTTGGAGATAATGGACGTGTTCATTTATCACGCAATAGCTTCGTTACATTCGATTACCCAAGTGCATCATTAGTCGTCACTGATGCAAATTTATTCTTCTGCCCAGAAGATGCCTTTTCTGATGTGTGGTGTAACATTAA
>DJFX01000021.1 GCA_002432635.1 Halothiobacillaceae bacterium UBA5861
GACGCTCTTCCGATCTGCCGCTCCGCTTTAACGGAGGTAAAACCGTTACAGTACGATCCAGTTCGCAATTATTCATTGATGTGGGTCCGTATCCATACGGGCCGAAAGCATCAAATCCGCCTGCATCTATCTGAGGCGGGATACCCTATTGTGGGTGACCGTCTTTATGGCCAGAGCGACCACCGTCACGATCTTCAATTGACGGCTTATAAGCTGGCGTTTACCTGTCCTGTCGAGCCGGTGGACCGAGTTTATCAGCTCAGTCCCGACTTGATCATGACGCTAAAAACGGATGATGACTTACACAGGCTTAACGGGGAGCTCCAACTCACTGATACGCGCAATTTGTAATAAAGCATTAGGAAGGTTCGAAAAATAAATGGCCCGTTGCTGTTGCCGGGCCTGAATCACCCATTCAATCAAAAGGCCCAGACCTGCGCTGTTGGAACGTTCAACGCCCGCCAAGTCGATATAGATATCACCGCTCCCCTGCAGTGGATCATGTTCAGCTTTCATTTGGGCAAGCAAAGCGGGGACGGTATTAAAATCCAGCGCTCCACTCAAAGCATAGGTAGATTGTGTAGCCGCTACTTTTTTGCAAGTTGCCGCCATCAGCTACCACCACTGTTTTTCTTCGCCAGACTTGCAATTAGGCCTTCGACACCCGAGCGATTAATTTCTGTGGTAAAGCTGGTCCGGTAGGTGGTCACCAGGCTGATCCCGTCAATTGCGATGTCATAAACCAGCCACTCACTCCCCACTAGACGCAAGCGAAACTGCATGGGAATCGAGGGGCCGTTGGTTTGAAGGATATCCGCAAAAACATTAGCCCGATCGTCTCGATCACCCGTACGGAAGGGTTTGAATTGAATGGATTGATCGGAATATTCCGCCAGTGATTTGGTGTAAGTATTGAGCAGAAGTGTCTTAAACTCCTGAATAAGCTGTTGTTGTTGATTTGGGGTGGCGATACGCCAGTTTTTCCCAACAGCCAGTTTACTCATACCTTCAAAGTCCAGATACGGTGTTACATACTTTGCAACAATCTGGTCTTGATAGGCCCGATCTTGCTGAATCTTCTCTCTCTCTGCTTTAAGGATGTTAAAGATGCTATTAACCGACTGCTCAACCCGTTGCTGGGCAGGGTGTACATCGTCAGCAACCACCACGGTATTTAAACAAAACAAAAAAACGCCTAACAAGGAGACGATTAGCTGCTTCATTCTTCTTCTCCACTTTTGTTTGCCTGGCTAAAAATGAATTGCCCAATCACTTGTTCCAGTACCAGTGCTGACTGGGTGATTTCGATTTCGCTCCCATTCATTAAATATTCCTCTTCCGCCCCTGGCTCCAGGCCAATGTACTGCTCTCCCAGTAAGCCCGCTGTCAAGATAGCGGCACTGGTATCGGTCGGAAAGGTTGTAAAATCATTGTATAAAGTCATGGTGACTTTCGCCTGGTAAGTTTCCGTATCATAAGTGATATCTGTTACCCGCCCAACAACAACGCCACCAGCCGATACTGCCGACCGGGGCTTTAACCCACCCACATTTTCAAACCGGGCGGTTACGCTATAACCGTCTGGTGTTGTCCAGGTATTAATACTGCTCACGCGCAAGGCCAAAACAGCCAATGCGAGCATACCCAGCAGCATAAAGACCCCCACCATAATCTCAACTTTTCGTGTCACCATAGAAGAATCTCCGAAACCACTCCCTTTTGTCTTCAGCCAAACATCAATGCCGTCAACAGAAAATCAACCCCCAACACCGCCAGCGACGCTTGCACAACCGTGCGGGTTGTCGCACGCCCAACGCCTTCAGAAGTCGGCACCGCGTCATACCCTTCAAACAGCGCAATCCAGGTTACGATAAAACCAAACACAATACTTTTGATGACGCCGTTGAGGATATCTTCTTGCAAATCAACACCCGCCTGCATTTGGGACCAAAACGAACCCGCGTCCACACCAACCCACTCAACCCCCACAAGGTAACCGCCAAACACACCAACGGCATTGAAGATCGCTGCCAAAATGGGCACGGCAATAAATCCCGCCATGAGCCGGGGAGCAAAGATAAACCGGAATGGGTCAACGGCCATCATTTCCAGACCAGACAATTGTTCTGTGGCTTTCATGAGCCCGATTTCAGCCGTCAAAGCGGATCCGGCGCGCCCGGCAAACAGCAAAGCTGTGACGACCGGCCCGAGTTCCCTTACGAGGGTCAGCGCGACCACGACACCCAAAGATTCCTCTGCACCAAAATCTACCAGCGTATTGTAGCCTTGGAGGCCCAGCACCATACCTACGAAGAGACCGGCAACCACAATAATCACCAGTGTGAGCACACCCACAGAGTACAACTGCTTAATCAGAAGATGAAACCGCCGAATCAACCCCGCACAACCGGCCAGCGTCGACAGCAAAAACATGAAACGCCGCCCTAGACGCGCAACAGCCATCAAGCCTTGCTGGCCCAGATTTTGAGTCAGTTTCAACATAGTCAACCTGCCTGCATCAAGTCTGCCATGTACTCAGGCGCCGGGTAGTGAAAAGGCACAGGGCCATTCGCCTGCGCATGGATGAACTGTTGAACCCAAGGTGACTCAGAGGCCTTCATTTGATCCGGCGTCCCCTGCTCAATCACGACACCGTCAGATAGCACATACACATAATCTGCAATCGACAAGGTTTCCGCCACATCGTGAGAAACGACAATACTGGTTAACCCGAGCGCGTCGTTAACGGTCTTGATCAAATCGGCTAACACACCCATGGAAATCGGATCCTGGCCAGCAAAAGGCTCATCGTACATAATCATCATCGGATCCATAATCAATGCTCTGGCAAGTGCCACACGCCGAGCCATACCCCCGGAAAGCTCACTGGGCATGAGATCCCGCGCCCCGCGCAGGCCCACAGCATGCAGCCTGATCAAAACCAGGTGACGAATAAGCGTCTCCGGCAGCTGGGTATGCTCGCGCAATGGGAAAGCGACATTATCAAAAACATTTAGATCCGTTAACAAGGCACCGCTTTGGAACAACATGCCAACTCGTTTACGCAATGTGTAAAGTGCACTGCGCGTGAGTCTATGAACATCTTGTCCATCAAGATGAATGGAGCCCTGATCGGGGTAAAGTTGCGCAGCAATCAGCTTCAACAAGGTTGTTTTGCCCGTTCCACTGGGCCCCATAATTGCTGTAATTTTCCCTCGCTGAATCGTGATATCGACACCAGAAAAGATCCGGCGGCTGCCGCGCGCAAAGTGCAAATTGGCAATATCGACCAGGGCATCCCTGCTTGAGCTCGAGGACGGCAAGTTAGACTTCCTTTGTTATGCTTATTGAACGGTATTGTACGCGGATTTATGTTTTACGTGTATTAACAGTGCAAATCAACTGGCCTTTGGCCAAACGTGCCATGACCTGCTCTCCCTCTGCGACATGCTCAGCATCACGCAAAATATCACCTTCGGGATAGGTACTGACCACTGCATAACCTCTTTCCAGCGTTGCCAACGGGCTCACATTGTCCAAAGCGCGCATGAGTAACTGTAGCTGAGTACTGCGTGCTTTCAACAACGAAGATTGCCCGCGTTCCAGCCCTTGTTCGCTGTTCTGCAACCGGGTGCGCAAGTGCATCAACCGATGCTCTGGGCTAAAGCGATAACATTTTTGCTGTAACTGCGCTGTCACAGCCGTGGCAGACCAGATACGGCTCTCCATTGCGCGTTGTAGCCGGGCACTGAGCTCATCACTGGCTTGGGCCTGTTGTGCCAACCGCCTTTCGGGATGTTGATTCCGTAACCGTATTTCGTATTGTTGAATACTTCGTTTCCGATGGAGAACGGCCTGTTGTAACGCTTGCCGAATCCGTTCAAAGAGCGATTCGACTCGTCGCATCAGAGCTTCACCATCCGGACTCACCAGCTCTGCAGCGGCCGATGGAGTGGGTGCCCGGTAGTCCGCTACCATGTCGGCAATCGTGAAATCCACTTCGTGACCCACACCACTGACAATCGGCAATTCACATTCATAGATCGCACGGGCAACCACTTCTTCGTTAAAAGCCCACAGATCCTCCAGTGAACCGCCACCACGTACGAGTAACAGCACATCACACTCAGACCGCGCAGAGGCCAACCGGATCATCGAGGCAATATCTTCCGCAGCGGCCTGCCCCTGAACCAAGGCGGGATAAATCATAACCGACGCACCAGGAAAGCGCCGGGACAATACATTTAATACATCCTGAATGGCCGCACCGGTAGGTGATGTGATGACCCCAATCCGCTGTGGAAAAGCTGGCAGTGTCTTTTTATGCTGGCTGTCGAACCATCCCAACTGTTGTAACTTTTGCTTGGTCTGCTCTAACTTTTGCTGCAGATCACCCTCGCCCACGGGTTCGAGATGTTCGGCAATAAACTGGAATTCGCCACGTGCCTCGTACAGACTTAAACGTCCACGGGCCACAACCTGTTGGCCATTTTTTGGCTGGAAGCGCAAATAACGATTCTGATTGCGAAACATGGCGCAGCGGATGGATGTTGTGCTGTCTTTGAGTGAGAAATAGAAATGGCCAGACGATGGTTTGGAAAAATTGGATATTTCACCCTTCAGCCAAATCGTTCCATAATGACATTCCAACAGCTCTCGCACTTCGCGATTTAACTGAGAAACACTAAAAATGTGTTTGCCGGGCTCTCGCTCAACCGGTTGATTAAAAAGGTCGCTCACGAATCTTTCTCAGATTTAGATTTGTCTTTCTTGGGCAGCGGCTCCAGATCCGCATCATCATCCATCAAAATCTTATACGCGGGCCCCTCCAGGTCTTCAAACTGGCCGGAACGAATCGCCCAGAAGAAGGCCGCCACCATCACGGCAAGAATCAGGATAGCCAAGGGGATTAAGATGAATAGAATTTCCATAGATTATCTCAAACCAGAGTGGTATCAGTGGATAGGTAATGCCTGTTGACGAGCAAGCCGCATGGCATTGGCAACCACCAAAAGAGAACTGAGTGACATGCCAATCGCCGCCATCCAGGGTGCCACCCAGCCCATAGCCGCTGCTGGTAATACCAGCGTGTTGTAGCCGACAGCCCAACTGATATTTTGCCGGATCACCCGGACTGTTTTTGACGCACTTTGAAAAGCCTCGCCCAAGGCGGAAAGTTGATTGGAAACAAGCACAACATCCGCGTTGCTCATGGCCACCTGGGCTGCACTGCCCATGGCGATGGAAACCTGGGCGGCCGCCAGCACGGGCCCATCGTTCACGCCATCCCCCACCATAGCCACCACTGCACCTTGCTGTTGCAGAGCTTGAAGGTTGCTCAATTTACCCTCGGGCTTTAACTCTCCTTCAGCTTGCTCAATACCGATTGCCGCTGCCAGCTGCTTTACCGCTCGTTCATTATCCCCCGAATAGAGATGTATTCGCCGACCGGTGCTTTTCAGGTAACGGATTAGGCTTTCAGCATCAGGACGCACTTGGTCTTCAAGATAAAAGGCGGCAATTAAACGGTGCTCGTCCGCCAGAAAAACCGCTGTTCTGTCGCCTTGTGTCGCCTGCCACTCATCCATGGACACCGGCGACTGAAGTGATTCCTGCACAAACTCTGCGCTGCCTATGTGGTACACCTTTCCCGCGACAGAACCACTCATGCCCTTACCGGGGGTGTTCACAACATCCTGGCCAACTTCGTGCAAGGTTTCAGCCGCGCGACAAATCGCCTTGCCAATCGGGTGTTCGCTCACTTGCTCAAGTGCTGCGGCAATATTCAGCGCTGTTTGGCGATCACAGCCATGGCCCAGTTTTATCCCTCCCAGGCTCAATTCTCCGCGCGTCAAAGTGCCTGTCTTGTCAAAAACAACATCGGTGACTTTTGCCATGGTTTCCAAGGCATGCCCGCGGCTAATCAATACACCCAAACCCGTGAGCCGACCGGCAGCCGCTGTCAAAGCTGTGGGGGTTGCCAACGAGAGGGCACAAGGACATGTCACTACCAGGACAGAAATCGTAATCGCCACCCACTCAGTTGAGCCCGCCTGCCACCAAAATAGGGCCACCAGGGATGCAACCGTCAAAACAGCTAAGACAAAATAGCTGGCAATGCGATCGGCCAGTTGGGTCAGCCGGGGTTTTTCTGTCTGAGCACGGTCAATCAGGCGCAGCATATGCGACAGCACGGTATCCGCACCAACTTTTTCAACTTCTACCAGCAGCGGGCTTTCGACATTGAGGCTCCCACCGACAACACGCTGCGCCGGTGCTTTGCGCTTGGGTACGCTTTCCCCGGTTAAAAGTGCCTCATCAACACTCGATAGCCCATTGATGATGACGCCATCAGCCGGGATAACCTCACCGGGGCGAACACTGACATGGTCCCCGACCGCAAGCTCCGCCACAGGAATAGCCTGGTGAGCACCATCTTTGGGACTCACTCGGGTTGCCAGTGCAGGGCTGAGGTCCATGAGCCGTTCTGTTGAATCGGCGGCCTTTCTACGAGCGCTCAGCTCAAAGTAGCGGGCACTTAAGAGAAAGAAGACAAACATGGCGATCGAGTCAAAGTAAACGTGCCCCTGTTGGGTCACTGTGTGCCAGATACTGGCGATAAAAGCCCCCAAAATACCCAATGAAACAGGTACATCCATGCCAGGCTGGCGTATGCGCAGATCTCGCCAGGCCGCTTTAAAAAAAGGGGCCGCCGAGTAAAACACAATGGGTAAGGCCAAAATCAGACTGGCTCCGTTAAGTAAACTTCGGTAAACATCGACCATCCCGAAGTAATCACCCAGGTAAAGCCCCGCAGCCAACATCATGATCTGCATACCCAGCACACCGGCCAAACCTAAGCGCTTGAGCTGTTGCTTGCGCTCCTTTTCCAAGCCCTGCCGATGACGACTGACATCGAAAGGAATCGCTTTGTAACCCAACTGGGCAACGGCCGCCATAATCTCACTGAGTTGAATCCGTGCGTTGTCCCATTTGACCGACATACGGTGTGTGCTGTAGTTAACACTCGCCTGCAAAACGCCATCCAGCGAATTGAGATGTTTCTCATTTAACCAGACGCAGGCCGCACAGGTAACGCCTTCTAAAATCAAAGCCGCTTCTTTGATATTTTCGTCCAGCGCTTGAACAAAGCTCTTTTGCACAGCAGGGTTATCGTAAACCCGGGCCTTTTCAAGGAAATCTGGCACCAGGGCCGCGCCAGTGGGTGCATTCGCAGTACGGTGTTCATAAAAAGCTTCCATGCCACTCTCCACAATGGCTTGAGCGACGGCAGTACAACCTGGGCAGCACATAGCCCGCTCTTCATCAAGGATAGTCATGGTTTCCGAATAACCCTGAGGCACTGGCAGGCCACAGTGAAAGCAGACTTGCTTTGGCGCAGCTGCTCCCCCCCCGGCGGAGGGCGTTTCTTGCGTAAATGTCATGACACTCAGTGTACAGGAAGGGCAATAGAAGGATAAATAAAAAAAGGGCGACTAATCTCAGGCCTCGATAAGATTAGCCACCCAATTAAATGCAACCAGAACGAGTGAGGAAGCTCTGTTGCACTGCTTTCACCTAGCGGAGAGTAAAACTTGACTAGTGAATGCGGTTTAAACCATAACGCGCTTGGAAGATTTCCCAATTGATCTATATCAAGTTTGCTTTTTCTTTAAATTGCTGGGTTCGTATTCAGGCTGTAAAGAGGGCTATTCCTAGTGATGTCCACACGTTTAAACATGAATATGCTAACGCCAAACTAAAATACTCGACAGTAGCCGAATCATAAAAATAAACCGTGCTTTTGACACGGTTTATCAACATTCTTTTTTATATAATTTTACATTTCTTAACTTACTTGAGTGTATAAACCCCCTTAGATTTCTTCCATTTCAGTCCAACATATGAGGTTTTATATGGATGTTCGACCTGTGCGCTGCCTTTCATGGGCAATCACATTCTTGCTACTGCCTACCGCATCATTGGCCAGTCTTTGCACCGGCCTGATCACCGATAAAAG
>DJFX01000007.1 GCA_002432635.1 Halothiobacillaceae bacterium UBA5861
ACAAATCGACGGTGCAGTTCAGCAATCGGGGTGCGAAGAAGGCCTGTGCACGATCTTTATACAACACACTTCAGCGAGTCTGGTGATTCAGGAAAATTGCGATCCGGCGGTGCGTTGTGATTTGGAAAACTGGATGAATCGCCTGATACCGGAAAACGACCCACTCTACACCCATACCCAGGAAGGCCCCGACGATATGCCCGCCCACTTGAAAGCAGCGCTAACCGCCACTAGCCTGTCGATACCAATCATCGACGGCCAGCTCGCCCTGGGCACCTGGCAGGGGGTTTTTCTCTGGGAGCATCGGCGTCATTCGAATACAAGAATAATTGTCGTTCATTTTTCTGATTAGAAGCCCAACCATAGCGGATGAATCCGCTGTGGCTTATAAACACCTCTCTGGATTCCTTACTGGATGGCTGCAAAGAAAATGGTAAAGCTATTTAAAATAAATTATGATATGTTATATCATATCGCTTTAATCACTGCGCGCGGCGGTCTGCCCGCGAGAAAGGGCGAAGGACAGATAACCCAATGACAACCTTTAATCAAGCTTTCTATTACCGCTCTTTCAAGCCTTTTCGGAATGTGCCGATAGTTGGTATTTTTTGCCAAGACTTGGTTCTAAGTAGCATTACTCAAGCGACGAAGAAGTATCGAGGAACAAAAATTATGGGACATAATTTGCAGGACCCAATTCCTGCGCGGGAGCAAACATGAGTTCTGTAAGTCCGACCCACGCTTCCGGTTTTGATTCTTTTTTTGATAGCGAGGTAAAAGTTCGCCGTGCTGCTCAGGGCAAGGGGCCGGAGATCTTTGCCGAACTCGTCGATATATTTTGCTGTCTTATTGAACTCAAGCGTACCGGGTTGCGTTTAACGGCGCTAGGCCAAGCAATGTACCCAAAATTTCATGTTGATAAAGTTCCCTGCCGTCTGGTTACAACCTTTCAAGGCATGGCCACAGAGTGGTTACCACATCAGACAGTTAACCGTAACAAATTAGGCACAGGAGGCAATGGCATACCCGACAGCCACTCCGGCCTGTACAAAAATCAGGTTGACGTCCAACAATTGAACAGTGGAGACGTAACCCTGTTAATAGGTGAATGTTGGGAGGGAAATGAAAATGCGGGATTGGTACATCGCTCATCCACCCTGACCAAAGGCGAATAGCGCCTGCTATTAACACTCGATTTTAGTCGCTGACACTCACAAAGACTCAGAAGTAAAGTCATTATGGAACCGTCCGCTTCATCCCGTTTAGTAAAAGGGTCTACGAAATCTAAACGCAGCCCCCAGTCATGCGTACTTCACGTATGTACCTCTTGTAGGGCACCCGGCGCAGGGCCTAAGTCACGAAAGAATCACGCCGGTTTCAAGCTCTATCAAGCACTTCGCACCAGTGTTCATGAGAGCCTATTGGAACAACGTGTAGAAGTGAGACCCGTCGAGTGCCTCAGTTTATGCCCGCGCCCCTGCGGCATTGCGCTCACTTCGCCTGGCGCATGGACTTACCTCTTTGGAGATCAGTGCCCGGACGAGACTCTAAGCGACATCGTTGCGTGCGTGTCGCTCTACATAGGCACCGCAGACGGATTTATGTGGCGCTACCAACGTCCGGAACGTCTCCGAGCAAGCATACTGGGACGAGTGCCACCCCTGGGGAGGACCCTGCGACAGACGATTAACAATTAAGGAGTGCCCGGCAACAGGGCCCCTGATATAAATAAGTAACAACCCGATCGTGTTATCGATAAAACAAAGGGCGTTTGCTCACGTTTTGGTGAGTATTTGACGAAAAAGCGCAAAAAACATTGCAATTTAAAAAAGCATCATCGATGAACTGGATAAGCTGGTGGATAAAGCAGGCTACAAACTTGCCTGATCGAAATTGGAGCTGCAATGCTTGCACAAGAATTGTTCAGAGAGTATAGCTTAGCTATGTTGAACTGTTTATATCAATCACCTGAATCTATAACTATAGGGGAATTAATTTCACTAGACGACTGCGTTGAACGCCTGGCTTTTAGCGATAAAAGTTTACTTCCTATCGCAACACAGTGTCTACAAAGCAAAAATATTCTGATCGCACACCCTCAAAGCACCTTATGGAGGGTGAAACCAGTAGTCATATCCAACAGCTGGTGACGATGGGCTTTGATTGTAATGGCGACGATATCTTTTACCAGGCTGAGCAACCCGGAGCTGCCTGTCATAGCAGTCAACCCGATAGGTTTTAACTAAAGATCAATGCTGACAGTAAAACGGTACGCTTACACATGCCTGATGCATACGTACATTATCAAACATGAATGAGAAAAGAATGTTGCGGACTAAACCCTTCTTGTTTTGGAGTATCTCCAGTCGTATGGGCGTGGCACTGGGCTTGAGCGTGATTATATGGGCATTGGTGTTAGGAATTACCCATTCGTCATGAGTATTCAGCTTAACAACCTAACGCTTACTTACGAACGACATCCTGCGGTACATCACGTCACCGCAACTATTGGTCAAGGTGACTGGTTAGCTGTTGTTGGCCCCAACGGGGCCGGAAAATCAACTTTGCTGAATGCCATGGCCGGGCTAACAACTATCGATGACGGAAGCATTGAAGGCTTATCACCAAACACAGTGGCCTATCTGCCACAGCAAACCCAGTTGGATAGGTGCTTTCCTATCACTGTATTTGAGTTGGTAGTAACTGGTTTGTGGGCCAAACTCGGTTTTTTTGAGTCACTGAACAAGTCGCAATACGAGCAATGCGGAGACGCCATATCGGCGGTTGGATTACAAGGTTTTGAGCGCCGCATGATTAACACGCTGTCCGGCGGACAATTACAACGTAGCCTGTTTGCGCGAGTCTTACTACAAGATCAACCGGTGATTTTATTGGATGAACCCTTTAACGCGATTGATACAAAAACACTGGCTGATCTCACTCAACTGATAAAACAATGGCATCAGCACAAGCGTACTGTGATCATGGTCACCCATGACCTTGATTATATTCAAGAACACTGCCCCCAAACTTTACTCTTGGCACGAGACTGTATCGGGTATGGCGCCACGAAGGAAATACTTACCCGAGAAAACTTAGAAAAGGCGAGACAACATTTCGAAGCATTTGATAAACGTGCTAACTCGTGTGTGCAGGGAGCGGCGTAATATGGACGCGCTGTTATCTGGCCCCTTTAGCGAATACGCATTTATGCAGCGAGCTTTAGTTGGTAGCCTTGCTGTGTGTGTAGGTGCTGTACCTGTCGGCATGTTTATGACTTTGCGGAGAATGAGCTTAACCGGAGATGCAATGGCTCATGCCATACTACCGGGAGCAGCTATAGCATATTTGCTAACGGGTTTATCTTTGATTGGGCTAACCTTGGGTGGATTAGTAGCCGGTTTGGTGGTGGCGGCTCTTGCGGGTTGGGTCGCTCGCAGCACACATCTTAAAGAAGACACATCGTTAGCAGCTTTTTATTTGATTTCACTCGCATTAGGTGTGTTGGTGATTTCACTCAAGCGCAGCAATGTGGATTTGTTTCACGTACTGTTCGGCAATATTTTAGCGCTGGATAACGCGACCCTTTGGTTGTTAGCCAGCATCGGCAGCGTCAGCTTGGTGCTCATGGCTTTGTTATATCGGCCACTGGTGATCGAATGCGTAGACCCGTCTTTTTTACGCTGCTCCGGTCACGCGAGTTCAACCGCGCATTATGGATTCTTGTTTTTAATGGTAATTAATTTAGTGGCAGGCTTTCACGCCTTAGGCACGTTAATGGCCATTGGCATCATGATATTACCCGCAGCCGCCTCCCGTTTTTGGGCAAAAACACTGGATAGCTTAATAATTACTTCCGTATTGATCGGATTCGCGGGTTGTTACACCGGGTTATTACTGTCTTTCTATTTCGATTTGCCTGCAGGGCCGGCCATAGTGATTTCTTTGGGTGTGGTCTATGTGATCTCTCTAATAATCGGATTGAATGGTGGGTTTTTAAATCAATACTATCCAAAGCGTCATCTCACCGGATAAAATTATGTTTACAATCCATAATTTATTACGTTCTATTTTTCTTCTAGTTCTAGTTGTCGCTAATACTGCCACAGCTAGCGACGCAGCAATTCGCGTAGTTACCAGTTTTTCCATATTAGAAGACTTGCTAAAGCAGTTAGGCGGTGAATACGTTAACGTTGTGAATTTAGTCGGGCGTAACAGTGACGCTCATATGTATCAACCCGTACCTTCCGATGCTGTTGCAATTGCCAATGCTGACTTAGTCGTATCCAATGGCTTGAAGTTTGAAGGTTGGATCGAACGTCTAGTGAAGAACAGCGGTTACAAAAATACACAACTTATTGCCAGTGACGGCGTGGATGTCATTAAAAATGGCGAGGACGTCGACCCACACGCGTGGCAGAGCTTTCATAATATTCGTGTATACATTCAGAACATCACTAACGCCTTGATCATACTTAGACCACAGTACGCTAGTGAATTAGTGCAACGCCAACAGCAGTATTTACGACACTTGACTATTTTAGAGAAACAACTCATGACACAGTTGGCAAATATCCCTGCTCATAAGCGTGTTGTGGTCACCAGTCACGATGCATTCAGTTATTTGGGGCGAGAATTTGATATTCGGTTTTTAGCGCCTCTAGGACTCAGCATAGAGGTTGAAGCTTCTGCTGAAGATGTTGCCGCTATAATTGATCAAATAGAAAAAAGGAATGTAAAAGCGCTATTTGTGGAAAACATAAATAATCCACGCTTGTTGCAGCGAATTTCTGATGAGACCAATGTAGCTATAGGTGGCCGTCTCTATTCGGATGCTTTGAGTGAAGTTGATGGTCCAGCAGGCACGTATATAGATATGATGCAACATAACCTCGGCTCCTTAATCGCCGCATTCAATGCGCCCTAGGACTCACAGAACGCTTAATATATTTGGATTTAAGTAGTTCAGCGCATTGATTGCAACTCGCATGAACCGGCTGGCATAACGTGACTTGCACGATTAGGTGATCTATATGAAGAATATTAAAAACGTGTTCCGTAACCTCGAAAAAAAATTAAGACAATCTAACTGGTTCGACGACAACTGGGACATATATAACCGTGGCGAGTACCTGCAACTCTATAAGGTTGGCTGGCACAACGAAAAGCAAGGAGGCATTCATTTTGAAACATATATCGAAGCGCCTCAAATAAAACAAAAAGCGTTTCCAATTTGCATGCACGCCGAATACGATTGCCCGTCTAATTCTAAATTTATAGAAAAGTTTCTGGAGATAGAAGCAGAACGTATTCAGCGTTTGAAAGGGTATCAGATAGTCGGCAAGGGCTACAGTGTCTTACAACGAACGTTACCACTCAACTTTAAGAACCTCGAACAAAAGCTTTATGAAGAATTCAACCAATTGCGACAGCTTGAAAATGGCGTTGATCGGGCGTTGCATATACTTTAATTGCGTGCAGGTTTAGTTTTAGCGAATGTAAAGTGAAGGTGACAGGTGAAACGACATCAAAGTCCTTGTATTGATGTCTGTGATTTCTCTGGACCCAAGGGATGGTGTTTGGGTTGTGGGCGCACTCGGCAGGAATGTCAGGATTGGAAGACAATGAAGCCCTATCACAGAAAAGATCTTCTGAAGGCGTTTAATAAAAGGCTGTCTCGGATAACCGCCACACGGACTTAAAAAAACACGAACGATTACAATTTCGAAGGTAGAGTCATATTACTCAAACATTTATGATATGATATATCATATC
>DJFX01000050.1:0-47772 GCA_002432635.1 Halothiobacillaceae bacterium UBA5861
AGCACCGCCTTGGCGATGATGTTGCGCTGGATCTCGTTGGAGCCGCCGTAGATGGTTGCGGGTCGGGCATTGTAGAAGTTGCTGAGAATATCCACTTTTTCTGCACCAGCGGGATGCCCGCCTTTTATGCCTCCGGCGCTACCGGCGGCCTCGATGGCCAGTTCTGTGAGCCGGGAAAAAGTCTCTGTCCCCCAGATTTTCAGAAGTGATACATCTGGGCCGAGTGTTTCACCACGCTTAACAATATCGGCAAATTTGGAGTACGCGGCTTCCAGGTCCGCCACATCCAGCCGAAGCGTAGTAAATTTATCGAGAAAGCCGGGGTCGTCAAACAGTTGGTTTGCCGCTGCAAAGACTTGCAAACGTTGCAGTGCGTATTGGGATTGTTTGGGGCTGCCAAGAAAGATGCGTTCGAAACTCAACAGTGCTTTGGCAATTGTCCAGCCTTTGTTCAGTTCGCCGACCAGGTTTTCTTTGGGTACTCGGACGTTATCCAGGAAGACTTCGCAGAATTCTTCATGCCCGGCAATATTGCGGATTGGGCGGACGGTAATGCCCGGTTGGTCAAAATCGACCAGCAAAAAGCTGATACCTTCTTGCTTTTTGCCGTCTTTATTGGTGCGCACAAGAAGGAAAATATGGTTGGCGTCTTGTGCCAGTGTGGTCCATGTTTTTTGGCCGTTGACGATAAAGTGATCGCCGTTATCAATGGCTTCCGTACGCAGGCTGGCAAGGTCTGAGCCGGCATTGGGTTCTGAATAGCCTTGGCACCAGATGTGCTCACCGGCGAGAATTTTCGGCAAATACTTCGCGCGCTGTTCCTCATTGCCGTGCTGGATCAGCAAGGGGCCTACCATCGTAATGCCCATGTCAGGTGCGCGGGCAATGCCGTAGCGCTCTTGTTCTTCAATATAGATCAGCATTTTCGCTGGCCCCAGCCCCATCCCGCCATATTCTCGGGGCCAGGCGGGCGCGACCCAGCCCTTGCGAGAGAGCGTCATATACCAGTCTTTGATTTCTGTCCAACGTAAGCGAGAGGGTGGGTTGCGCAGCTCATCCGGGTAATGCTTCTCAAAAAAATCGCGAACAACGAGACGGAAGTCATCATCGTTAAGTGCGTTGAGATCCTGGTCTTCAGAGATTTCTGGGACTGCACGACCGGCCAGAGCATCGTCCGAGCCTGTTTTGCTGGGCGACAAGGTTGCGAACCGTCGGCGATGAGCCAGTGCATTGCCGTATTGCGGTGCAACGACCAAGGTGCGGTTGACGAATAAGCCGACGTCGCACTCATCGGTATAACCAATACCGCCGTGTAGTTGGATGGCTTGTTGCGTGATCAGTTTGGCCGCTTCGGCGCAGCGTGATTTTGCCCGGCTGGCGGCAATACTGCGTTCTGTTGGGGTGGGGTTGTGCTCTAAGACGGCCAGTGTATCAGTCAGTGCGGCTTGAGCAAGTTCCTGTTGAACGTAAAGGTCGACAGCACGGTGCTGAAGCGCCTGAAAACTGCCGATTTTTTTCCCAAACTGAACACGTGTATTCAGGTAATCCAGGGTGATTTGCAGTGTTTTTTTGCACACTCCAGTGAGGTAGGCGGCAGTCATGACGTTGGCTTCATCCAGTGCCTGTTGCAGTGCTGCTGTGGCATCTGCCGAGGTTGACAGCCGTGTTGCCGGCGTTTCATTGAAGGTCAATGTGTAGCTAAAGCTGTCATCTGCCATGAGGTGTTCGTCCAGGGAGATACCTCCAGCACTGGCGTCCACCCAGTAGAGGGCCAGCCCGTCGGGGCTGTTGGCAGATACCACAAAGCCGTCGGCACCTTTGGCCATTGAGACATGATACTTTTGGCCGCTCAATGTTGTGGTTTCGTCTGCGTTGCTGGCACTGGTTTGAATGGCGCTCACATCAAGGGCTGTATGCCTTTCCTGCCAGGCAAGTGCGGGGATTAATTGTCCTTCAATAATTTGACCGATCAGGGTTTTTTTCAGCCCTTCATGATCGCAGTAGTTAATGCATCCAGCGGCAGCGGCAATGGCGTCAATCATGGGCTCGGGTGCTGCGTGCTGACCGAGTTCCTCGATCACGATAGCCAGCTCAGACATACTTAGATTAAGGCCCCCGAGCTCTTCAGAAAAGGGAATGCCCATCCATCCCAGTTCCGCCATTTCCTGCCATACGGCTTTGGAATAACCTGGTTGCGTATTGCGTAGCTCGCGTACGCGGTTGACTGTGAGGCTGCCTTCGCTAAACGCCTCTGCTGCTTCTTTGAGCATGCGGCGTTGTTCAATGGTTTCTTCGTTATTGGAATGTTGGTCAGTCACTCTGAGCTCCTGTCTGGTGCATGGTTTAGTTTGTTGCTGTTAACGATTAATTTCTTAATCTGCCTTACGTTAGTTAGAATTGCTTTTATTTTAACAAGCTTGGGGGATAAAAAATATCTCGTACAGGCGTTTACTTTCCATTATTCATCATAACAAGAGGAGCAATGATGTCTGAGGTCGTTAAGAAGCCCTATGGCTTTACTGTGGAAGAGTTGGGCCAGTTGGAAACCGTGTATAGAGAAGATCTATTTAAAGACAAAGTTGTTTTAGTTTCCGGGGCAGGGAGTGGTTTAGGACAGGCGATTGCTTTTTTGTTCGGTCGTTTAGGGGCAAAGCTGTTTATCTGTGGGAGGGACCCTGAAAAACTGGCTGTGACAGAACAAGCCCTAAAGTCACTGGGAGTAGAGGTTCGGTCGAAGAGTATGACCATCCGGGATGCGGAGCAGGTCAGCGCCCTGATAGATGATGTTTGGACAGCTTATGGCCGGCTCGATGTGCAGGTCAATAACGCGGGTGGGCAGTTTCCTCAAGCCGCTTTGGATTTTAAGGTCAAAGGCTGGCAGGCGGTAATCGATACGAATCTCAATGGCACCTGGTATATGATGCAAAGTGCGGCGAAACGCTGGGTGGAGGAAGGTCAGCCTGGCAATATTATTAATATCGTTGCGGATTTTTGGCGCGGTATGCCCGGCATCGCACACACATGCGCGGCGCGGGCGGGTGTGACGTATTTGTCCAAATCGGTCGCCGTGGAATGGGCTCCGCATAAAATTCGGGTCAACTGCGTGGCGCCGGGGTGTGTCGAAACGCCGGGATTTAATGTTTATCCAGAAGAAGGGTCCGCCACCTTTGCGGAGTCGAATCCTATGCGGGAAACCGGGGATGCACAGGACATTGCTGAGTCCTGTGTTTATCTTGCTTCTAATTCCGGGAAATTTATTACCGGTGAAGTGATTACTGTGGACGGTGGGCAACAGATGTGGGGGGACCCTTGGCCAACCGGCCGGCCGGATTACTTCAAACTGTGAGGGCTCATCGTCCTTCTTGGTTTTGGTGTAACGATCTTCCGTGAGCACGCAGGCACCCATGAAACACTTGCTGCTGGCCATGGCATCCTTGCCTATCCAGCAGTCAATCGCTTATCTCGCATTATTGGTTTTACCGGTGGCGGCACCGGTGGTCACGGAAGAATTGGCGCTTGATCCTGCGTTTATCGGGCTTTATACCGGAATCATTTTTGCGGTTTCAACCGCCGCACAAATGGGGTGCGGGGGTGTTATTCAGCGCTTTGGTGGTTTGAGGGCGATTCAGGCATCCATGGTCATGCTGGGGGTCGGCCTTGTGATCTCTGCGGCAGGCAGTGCGGCTGTATTTCTGTTTGCGGCCATTTTAATGGGTATTTTCTATTCTGTTTCGACACCCGGCAGCTCACAAATTCTATCAAAGTATTCACCTCCGCAGCTTGCTCCTCTAACCTTTTCGATCAAGCAGACCGGTGTACCGCTGGGGGGGATGGCCGCAGGGTTTATCGTCCCTTTTTTCGTGAGTCGTTTTGGCTGGGAAGGCGCCTTTATCGGGTGCGGGATCATCTGTGTGTTCATGGCACTGATTTTACAGCCGTTACGTGCTGAATTTGACCGGGATAGGGAGCCTGGAACCAAGATTTCTCCAAAGGATATTTTACGCACTTTTCGCTCAACGATTCGTATGGTTTCGGTGCATCCCGAACTGCGCAATTTGGCCTTTGCAGGTTTTTCGTTTGCGGGGTTACAACTGGCGTTTACCACCTATTTTGTTACTTATATGGTGCAGGATTTGGGGCACTCACTGGAAACAGCCGGTTGGGTGTTTGCGGTTTCCCAAGCATTTGCGATCGGCGCGAGAATCTTTTGGGGGGTTGTCGGTAGCCGCTGGATGGCTTCTCGTTGGCTGTTGGCGTGCCTGGGGGTCACGATGGGGGCCGCAAGTGTCGTTGTTGGCTTATTTGATAACCAATGGTCAACATCCGCGATTTTATTGATCGCCATTTTAATCAGTGTGACGGCAATTGGCTGGAATGGCATTTTACTTGCAGAAATCGCACGTTTAGCGCCGTCAGGTGATGTAGGCGGGACAACCGGAGGGGTGATTGGTTTTGCCAGTTTTGGTTCGATGGCATTCCCCGCAGCATACAGTCTGTTGTTGTCATTAACAGGGAGTTTCTCATTAGGCTTTTATATTGCGGGTATTCCGGCTTGTATAGCTGGGCTTGTGCTCATGCGAAAGCCTTAACAGCAATGCAATGGGACCGTATAGATCGTCGGTATGTGCGCTTGTCACAAATAAAGATTGTGTGGTGTGACGAGGAAAATGGGCGTGGTAAGATGATCAATCTTTCGCTGTCAGGTGAGTGATGACATTTACCCGGTGGCCAATATCGTGTTGTTTTGAGGCTAACGGATCTTTGCCTGTTTATTCCCCCAATTGAATCGACCAAATTGTTTAACAATACCCCCGCGATTGGCTTGCGCATTGCGAGTCACTACGTCACTATTTTTTGGCTCATTGGTTTCTCGCTGATCTACTTTCCGCCTTGGCTGGCAGAGCGGGGATTTTCGGATGTGGAAGTTGGATATATTCTGGCGGCTGCTTTTTGGGCAAAGGTGCCCTTTAACCTTTTGTTAGGGCATTGGGTCGATGCCACTGGAGCCCGCCGACGTTGGATTGTCCTGCTCTCATTCATTGTGGCTCTGGGAATCCCGTTTCTGTGGTTTGAGCTCTCTTTGAGTTTGATGATACTGGTTTGGGGAATAACGGGGGCTGCTTTGGCGGTTTCCAGCCCTTTGACGGATAATCTCAGCGTTCTCGCAAGAAAGACCCCGGGGTTTGATTATGGAAAAGTTCGGCTGTGGGGATCATGGAGCTTCATTCTCGCGGCATTGGTTGGTGGTCAGCTTTTTCAAGCGCATGGGATCGAATGGGTACTCTATTTGATGATCGGAGGAGCGGTGCTGGTGCTGGTGAGTGGTGTGTGCCTGCCCGACCTGAGAGCACCTGCAGGACGGTTCAAGCGCTTTGCGCTTTGGGATGTTCTGCGTATTCCGGGCTATAAAATGTGTATTGTGATTGCAGCCATTTTGCAATCCAGCCACGCCGTATTCTATGGGTTTGCCACGATCCATTGGCAAATGGCCGGGATCGATAGCGCCACGATCAGTTTGTTGTGGGCCGAAGGTGTTTTGGCCGAAATTTTAGTCTTCTTCTTTGCCGCCTGGTTTGTAAAACATTTGAGTGTTGCGCGGCTATTTTGCCTCGCGGCACTGAGCGGAGTGGTCCGGTGGACCGGTTTGTCACTCAGTACAGAACTACCGGTGTTGATCGGTTTACAACTTTTACATGCGGGTACATTTGCTTTGACGCACCTGGCCGTGTTTGAGTTCATATCGCAACGTATTCCACCTCAATTAACCGCATCTGCCCAGACACTGTACGACATTGTCAGTGCTGCCGTTGTTTTCGCACTAGCCATGATGTTGGCGGGTGCCCTCTATGAGTACTGTGGTGGGCAAGCGTTTCTCGCGATGACAGGGTTCTCTCTGGCAGCCATGCTGCTGTTATTGATAGGTACACCAAAGTTATTGTCGGACAGATAAGCGGTCTATAGATTTTTTTCCGTTGAGCGCTAAAGACAAGGAGGTATGGCCTTCATTCGTCTGTTTTTTTGATGCTTTGGATATGATCGAAAAGAAAATCAGTTCTGGTTCTGCTCGCGCAGTAAAAAAGTTTAAGGTCAATACCGGCCAGTTAGAGATCGGCATGTTTGTCTGCGAGCTTGACTGTCCCTGGGAAGATACGGATTTTCTCATGCAGGGGTTTACGGTAGATTCGCAAAGGGATATTGAAGCCCTGCAAGCGCGTTGTAGTTTTGTCTATATTGAGACCTTTAGTGAAAAACGCATTGAGATAGAAAAGCACGCCAAGAGTCCCCCTGTGGGGACTAAAAAACGTATCAGTGCTGAAAAAGTTAACCTTAAAAAACAACGTCCGTTAGAAAGCGAGATTCAGCAAGCCAGTCACACGTATGTCGGTGCAAAGAAGGCTGTTCAGAGCTTCATGGGTGATGTGATTAGAAATAAAAGTATTGATATTCAAGAGGCCAGGGCGGTCGTTAATGAGTGTATAGGCAGCGTCTCCCGTAACCCGGATGCCATGATGTTGCTTTCCCAGCTGAAAAATAAGGATGAATACACATCACAACACTCACTGAATGTTTGCCTGTATTCATTGATGCTGGGGCGGCGGATGGGATTGACCGGTCACGAGCTCGAAACCGCGGGTTTGTGCGGCATGTTGCACGATATGGGAAAGCTTAGAACACCCATTGAGATCTTAAACAAACCGGGCAAATTGACGGATGAAGAGTTTCAGGCGATTAAAATGCACCCTACACATGGGCGCGAAATCCTGCTTTCTTCAGACAAGGCAGTAGACCAAGAGGTTGTTGAGGCCGCTTACATGCATCATGAGCGATTACGCGGAGGCGGTTACCCTGAAGGTTTGACAGAAGTGAACATTCCTTTTCACACGCGTATCGTCACCATCGCGGATGTTTATGATGCGATTACCAGTGCCCGGGTGTATGACGGATCCCGTTCACACTTGGAAGCGACCCGTATTCTCACAGAAAATAGGGGTAAAGATTTTGACGAAGATATGGTCATTCGTTTTATTGCAGGCCTTGGTCTTTATCCACCGGGAAGCTTTTTGGAAATGACGAACGGAGAGGTTGCGATTGTACTGGAAAACCACGCGACATCCCGGTTGATGCCCAAGCTTTTGCGGATTATGGATGCTGATAAAGCGCTTACCGAAGAGCGCATCATTGACTTGGCCGATGAGCCGCGTGATGAGGCAGGGCAGCGCTATGCCGTCGCCTCTGTACTTCCCCACGAGGCGTATGGGGCTTCCTTCAAGTCTTATTATCAGCGTGGTTTGTTTGCCAACATTTCTCACCTCTAAATGAGGCCGGGCCGCTTCCTACGCCGGGTTTGGTTTTTTTGCCAGCATGGCTTGGATCGTTACACCGAGCACGCAGCGCGCTGGTTTTTCTCTGGAATCTCGTCATAATGCATGCGTTCAATGTTTTGATTGCCAGGATTTTCCCGCTTCGCCATGTCCCGTTATCGTTTAGCTGTGATCATCAGTTTAGTCACCGTTATTCTCGTAATTTCGGCGATTATCCTCAAAATTAACCAGCCGGGTCGGATAAAAGCGCCAGATTTCATGCTGGATTCCTCGGTCGGCCGTGTATCGCTTGATCAGTTTAAAGGGCAGGTTGTCTATCTGGACTTTTGGGCCTCCTGGTGTGTGCCCTGTCGAGAGTCGTTTCCCTGGATGAACGGCTTGCATGAAAAGTATGCGGATAATGGGTTCGTCATTCTCGCAGTCAATCTGGATAAATTTGCCGGTTTGAGAGAGGCTTTTTTAAAAGAGATACCTGCCCGTTTCTCCATTGCCTACGATCACCATGAGCATGTCGCTGAGCAATATGACATTGAACTGATGCCCACCGCTGTCCTGATTTCGCGAGAAGGTTTTATAGTTGAAAAGCACGTTGGTTTTCGGCAAAGTCAAACCGTTCAATACGAACGCTCTATTCGGCGAGCGTTATTCGAGGCCAAGGAAAGAAAATAAAGGGCGGGGTGTGTGCAGTAAATTGGCTCACTGTCAGTGATGTCCCGCGAATTTGAAAAGGATGAGGTGTGAAGACCAGAGAACCCCATATTTTGGTTTTTGGCAATGAAAAAGGCGGCACCGGCAAGTCCACACTTGCGGCCCATGTTGTCGTGAGCTTGCTGGATATGGACAAGTCTGTCGCCGTAATTGATATCGACAGTCGGCAAAGAACGCTGGGGCGCTTCATTGAGAATCGAGAGGCTTTTATTAGGACCTCTGGAAAGGCACTGAGTGTCCCAACATATGTTGTACTCGGGGCACGGAATACACCCGGTGAAGCGGGGGATGAACAACATCAGCAAAGCCAGCTTCAAGGAACGCTCGATGATTTGAAGTTAAAAGCAGACTTTATCGTGGTTGACTGCCCGGGCAATGATACCTATCTTTCCCGTTTAGCCCATGCGTTGGCCGACACACTGGTCACGCCCTTGAATGATAGTTTTGTCGATCTGGATTTGCTAGCCAAGGTTGACCCCTTTAGCTATGAAATCAGCAGCTTAAGCCACTATACCCAACGGGTTTGGGATAGCCGAAAGTTCCGCTCTGCAGCCGAAAAAGCACCCCTCGACTGGGTGGTGACACGTAACCGCCTGGCGACACTGAGTTCGCACAACAACCAACGGGTGAATCATGTCCTGAAAGCGCTGCAAAAACGGATCAATTTTCGTTATGTGGCCGGGTTGAATGAGCGGGTGATTTACCGTGAATTATTCCCCCAGGGGCTCACCATGATGGACTTGAAGAAGCTGGACGAAGGTGCTGTTTCCCAGGCTTCTCATGTTGCGGCTCGTTTCGAAATCAAGACACTCATGAAGGAACTCAGGCTGCCCTTGTCGTGAGCGGACTGACGCCAGGGTCATCAAGCCTTGGCGTCATACGGGGTCAGTAGGCTGCGGTGCCTGCAATTGTTGTTCGGTACATCAAGCGTCGGTTGGACCGATCTGACTGATCGTAGTCCAAAGGGGCATAGTGCTGTACACAACGGTTATCCCAGAATAATAAGTCATTGACTTGCCACTGGTGGCGGTAGGTGTTTTCCACTTTGGAAACCTGAGCTGCCAGATAATTCAGAATCGGACGGCTTTCTTCTTGAGTCATTCCCTCGATATGGGTGACAACATCCGGGTGCACAAAAATGAGCTTGCGGCCAGTTTCCGGGTGAGTACGGAAGATGGGTTGTGACCTGGCCGGGGTTTGGGCCTCTTCCTCGGCGGTCCGGGGTGGCCGTTCTTTGTACACACTGGCCTGGTTGAGATCGTGGATGGCTCGCTTGCCTTCAAGTAACTTTTTCATGCCATCGGAAAGCTGATCGTAAGCGACACAGGCATTTGCGAACATGGTGTCGCCGCCCACTGGTGGCATTTCTTTGCAGTGGAGTAAAGACCCCATACAGGGCTCTGGCATGAATGACTGATCAGAGTGCCATATTCGCCCAGTATTGCGTGTGTAGGATTCTGATCCATCCTCGTTGCGAATGTTGGTCACAATCCAGATGCGGCGGTCCTCTGGATGGAGGTTACGCTGAAGAGCGGGAAAAAATGGTTGATCGCCAAAATAGCTGGTGAACTTGATATGCTCCTGAATCGTAATATCCTGGTTGCGAAACAAAAGAACACCCCGGTTACACACTTTATCCCTGAGTTCCGCGATGGTTTCTTCGCTGTGATCTTCGCGAATGTCAAAGTCGAGTATTTCCTCGCCGATGGGCCATGATAAAGGCCGAGTTTTTAATGCCATTGTTTCCTCCTTGCTTTCAGTTAAAAAGCGTTTTTTTATGGATAGAATTAGTTTTTTTTATGAGCCAAGAATACCGTAAAAACGATTATTTGGGGTACTTCTTTATCCTGGCAGGCGACTTAGAATCGGTCGTATATGGAGCCGGTTCCGGGCGTGAATAAACGGTGGTAAAGGCGAGTAGCGGTGGCATCTGAGTGGCTGGCAATATAGTCGGCTATCACCCGGTGTGGGTTGCTGCTGTCCAGGTAATCCTGGTAAACAGGCGTTGGTAACAGTTTTTGCGGGTTATCCACCAGGCGGCTAAAAAGCTGAAGGATCATTTGCTGCCCTTTCAGTTGCAGGGCTTGCAGTTCCGGTTGAAGAATCACGTGCTTCAGAACAAAGTTTTTCAGTAAGGTAAGAATCTGGTGGGCGGTGGGGGCCATTGTCGCGTTGAATTGCAGCAAGGGGTGGTGAAATGCGGCATTTTCATGGATTCCGACCTCGGAAATGAAATAGCTCACCAGCTGACTGATGGCATGCTTACGTTCACGGCGAAGGTCGCTAAAGAGTTTCTCTGTGAAAAAGTCTATGTTGTCTGCGATCGGGTTGGCTGGCATTTCCATGAGGGCTGAAATGAAATGACGCCGCCAGGTATTTTCGGTTGTTAAACGGAGTTCCGCTGCATCTTCGAGGTCATGTACACCGTAGGCAATATCGTCTGACAGTTCCATGATCGAGGTATCCAGCGTTTTGTACTGCGTTTGGCCATGACTGCCTTGTGGCTGGGCAAACGTACAGAACAGGTTTTTGTCACAGGACTTAAACGGTTCCAGTAACCATGCCAGTACATCCTGCTCTTCGTCATAAACGCACTTGGGTGGCTCCCAGTGGCTCAAGTTACTATTGGCTGCTTCAGGTTGCGTGTAGCTCGCCAGTTGTGTGTATGTTGCCGGGTATTTGATGGTGCCGAGTGTACTGCGCCGGGTGAGGTCGAGCCCATGAGACTCGGAAAATTCGCCCAACCGTGTCAGGATGCGCAGGGTTTGCCCATTGCCTTCAAAGCCTCCGTGGTCTTTCATTAAATAATTCAGAGCAACCTCACCGGAGTGACCAAAAGGAGGGTGCCCTAAATCGTGCGCAAGGCAAATGCTTTCAATCAAGCTGAAAGAGGGAAGCCAAGGTTCGGAGGCCTTATTTTGCTCGGTGACCCGCAGATGTTCACTGATGCCAAAACCAATTTGTGCAACTTCCAGCGAGTGCGTCAGGCGTGTGCGGTAGAAATCGCTTTCGCCCAAGCCGAGTACTTGGGTTTTGGATTGCAGGGCGCGAAAAGAAGCTGAGTGGATGATGCGAGCGCGGTCGCGTTGAAAATGGCTGTCTATTGAACCGGAATTAAAATGTGGCCTGGTGCGTGTGTTAGGACTTGAACGCCTGTCGATCCATTCTTGCAATGCGTGACCCCGGCAAACATAAGTAAATAAGTTAAGTGTGCGGTACTCGAATGAGTACCGCAAGTGGATCGCATGGCTAGCCTTTGAGTGTTTGCAGGTTTGGGCCGATAATTTGGAACCCACCCATCACATCTTTTGGGTGATCCGTATCGGTGAAGTCGACAATTTTACTCCAGTTGCTTTTAACATCTTCAAGGCTGATGCCGTTTGAAAGAGGGATCAGCGCGCCTTTTGTGCGCTCCCAACGCAGTTGGGCCATCCAGCCGCCACCGACTTCAAACAAGCCGCCATTCACAGGGACTTCTTCATGGCACAGATAGCTCACCAGTGGGCTGACAAATGCTGGGTTCAGAGCTTCTACCATTTGTTTATCGAGGATGGTCTCTGTCATACGTGACCCTGCAAAAGGGGCGATAGTATTCACACGAATGTTCTTCTTTTCACCTTCCAGCGCCAGGGTTTGAGCGAAACCAAATACCGCGAGTTTAGCCATGGAATAATTGGCTTGTCCAAAGTTACCGTAGATACCCGCGCTCGACGCGGTAAAGATGACCCGGCCATATTCTTGCTCGCGCATGTGGGGCCATGCCGCATGGGTGATTTTAAAAGCGCCTTTGACGTGTACGTTATAAATTTGATCCCAGTCGTCTTCCGTCATGTTATGGAAGGTGATGTCGCGCAGAATGCCGGCATTATTAATGAGAATATCGACTTTTCCCCAGGTATCGAGTGCGGTTTGTACGATCTTGTCACCATCCAGTACAGAATCGTAATTGGCCACAGCTTCGCCACCAGCCGCTTTAATTTCTTCGACAACTTTGTCTGCTGGGCGTGCACTGCCGCCTGCTTCTCGCCCGGCCATGTCACCGCCCAAGTCATTTACAACAACTTTTGCGCCACGGCTGGCCAGTAAAAGCGCATGAGAGCGTCCCAGTCCGCCGCCACTGCCTGTAACAATGGCAACTTTGCCGTCATAACGTAGTTCGGAACTCATAATAATTTCCTCGTAAGTTTGAATTGAAAAAAAGAATGGTTAAAAACTAGGGTCTTAATTATTGTTATGTGTACGTAACGACGCGGATCTATCAGGTAACTTTTGTTCGTTGCGCTGCTATAGTGATCATCCCCGTCAGCATTGGGTCGCGGTGACTCAACCACTGAATCAATGTGAAAGTGGCGAGGCGGCCTTCCTTAATTGCCCGTGAGTATTACATTTTATCGGTAGTCAGGACAATTTTTCCTCTCACTTTTCGTTGTTGTAACAGAGTCATGGCCTGGCTGGCCTCCTGTAAAGGAAGCGTATGGGAAATCGTGGGCTGCAGTTGACCCGCTGCCCATGCTTGAAAGAGCTGCTCAAGTGAGTCATAGACAATTTTGGGCTGAGTGCGGCGATAGCTTGTCCAGGCAAACCCTATCGCTGTTGCATTTTTCACCAGCAATATATTGGCTGGAATTTTTTGCCGCTCACCTGCGGCAAAACCGATGACAATCAGCCGGCCTTCCCAGGCAATACACCGAAGGGTCTCCTTAAAAAGATCACCCCCAACGGGGTCAAAGACGACATTAACCCCCTTGCCATGGGTCCATTCGAGAACCTGATCGCGGAGAGGGCCTGTCGAATAGTTGACGGTATAATCTGCCCCGCGTGATCGGGCAAGCGCACACTTTTCTTCGCTACCGGCGGTGGCAATGATGGTTGCGCCCAACGCTTTGCCGACCTCGACGGCAGCCAGCCCGACACCACTGCCTGCACCATGGACCATAAGCCACTCCCCGGGTTGGAGTTTTGCCCGGTGCTGTAGGGCAACATCAGCCGTTGAGTAAACAGACGCGAAGGCCGCTGCGGTGATGGCATCCATGGCGGGTGGGCAAATCACAATGTCCCGTTCCAGAGCAATCAGCTCTTCGCGCATTGCGCCATGATCCACCATTGCAATCACCCGGTCACCCACTTGGGCGCGGGAGACCGCTGAACCACTTTCGACCACGATACCAAAGGCTTCCAGTCCTGGGCTGAAGGGGAACGGTGGTTTACGTTGGTACTCGCCATTCACCATTAAAATATCCGCAAAGTTGACGCCGACCGTATGCACTTCAATACGTACGGCGTTGGCTGGGCAAGAGACTGTGGTGTCTAAGCGCTCATAGCGAAGTATGTCTGGGGGTCCAAATTGATGACAAAGCACAGCCTGCATCGGGCTCTCCAGTATTTGCTAAAATAATTTGCCCGGATTCATGATGTTGTTCGGATCAAATACCGCTTTCACAGCCCGCATGGCAGCAATTTCCCCCGGGCTTCTGGAGTAATGCAAATACGGTTTTTTGATCATGCCAACACCGTGTTCTGCGGAGATACTGCCCCCGAACTGTTCCACGACAGCAAAAACCTCCTGGCTGGCCATATGGCACTGCTGAAAGAACTCAGTGCTGTCGACGTTTTCAGGCTTTAAGATATTTAAGTGCACGTTGCCATCCCCAATGTGGCCAAACCAGATGATCGGATAATTGGGGTAAAGGCGATGAATCTGTTTCTGGACTTCGGCCAGGAAGTCAGGGACTTGCGAGACTTTAACCGAGAGGTCGTTTTTGTAAGGCGTAAAGTGAGAGATTGTTTCACTGATATTCTCCCGCAATTGCCAGAGCGTTGCCGCCTGAGTGTCGCTTTGGCTGATAACACCGTCCAGAAGCCAGCCTTGATCCAGGCCCTTTTGAAAACAGGCCATGACCTGATTCAAGGTGTGGTCGGAAGTGTGCTCAAATTCGATCAGCGCATAGAAGGGCGCACGGGCTTCGAAGGGCCGCTTGAGCGTACTGGCCGCGAGCACATGCTGCAAGGCTTCTTCGGAGAAAAACTCAAAGGCACTCAGTGTCAGTTCCGCCTGAAACATTTGCAGGACATGCATCAAATCATCAAAGGCCGGGACCCCCACCACCAGTACCTCCTGACGGCCGGGTTTACAGGTCAATTTCACAGTGGCTTCAACAATGATGCCCAAGGTGCCCTCAGAGCCAATGAACAGGTGGCGCAAGTCATACCCCGTGGCGTTTTTGATTAACCCTTTATTGAGGTCTAGCCGCTCACCGGTGCCCGTGACCACTTTAAGCCCGGTAATCCAGTCCCGGGTCAGGCCATAGCGTAGCACTTTGATGCCTCCGGCATTGGTGGCGATATTGCCGCCGATCTGGCTGGAGCCGCTGGAGGCAAAGTCAACGGGATAAAACAACTGCTTTTCGTCAGCAAATTGCTGTAATTGGGCAGTGATCAGTCCGGGCCCACAGGTGACGGTTCGGTCGATGGGGTTAAAGTCATGGATTTGATTCATCTGCTCCATTGAGACCACAACCTCGCCGTGGGCGGCGACAGCGCCGGCACTGAGCCCGGTGCGTCCGCCAGAGGGTACCAGTGGGAGGCGTTCCCGGTTAGCGAAGAGGACGAGTTGCTGCACGGCTTCCATGGTTTTGGGTTTGACCACAGCACTGGGTGCGGGTTGGAACTGGCGGCTCCAGTCTGTTCCATAGTGTTGCAGTGCTTCAGGGTCTGTGAAAAGCTGTGAGTGACCGACCGCTTCACCGAGTGCCGTTAATTGATTGCTAGTGAGCATCCGTTGCATAAATTTAAACCACCGTTCACATTAAGGCTGAATCAGTCACCATCCAGTATGCGCCCGAGGCCGCCTAGCGCGGAGCCCTCTCCCTGACTTTTGCCCCCTTGTCTTGGGGCATTTTCTAAAATGCGATCGGCTAGACGGGAAAAAGGCAGGCTTTGCAGCCATACGGTGCCGGTGCCTTCGAGTGTGGCCAGAAACAACCCTTCCCCACCAAAGAGCATGGATTTCAGGCTGCCCGCCCGTTCAATGGAATAGTCAATGCCGTCAGTAAAGGCAACCAGACAGCCCGTATCCAGCCGGAGCTGTTCGTTGTGCAGTTCTTTTTTGATGACAGTGCCACCGGCATGCATAAAAGCCATGCCGTCGCCGGTCAACTTTTGCAGGATAAAGCCTTCACCACCAAAAAAGCCGGTACCAATCCGCTTGTTGAACGCGATACTGATTTCTGTCCCGAGTGCCGCCGCGAGAAAGGCGTCTTTTTGGCAAAAAACTTTATTCCCGACCTTGGCCATCTCCAAGGGGATGATTTTTCCCGGGTAAGGTGCTGAAAAAGCGACTTTTTGTTTGCCGATACCCTGGTTGCTGAAATGAGTTGTAAAAATGGATTCACCGGTGATGACGCGTTTACCAGCACTGAAGAGTTTATCCATGAAGCCGGCGCTGGGATTAGAGCCATCGCCCATTTTGGTCTCGAAATGAATGCCTTGTTCCATGTAGTTCATCGCGCCGGCCTCGGCAATTACGGTTTCACCCGGGTCGAGTTCGACTTCAACGACCTGCATGTCGTGGCCAAATATTTCGTAGTCGACTTCATGACACTTCATGGGCTTTGTCCTCGGTGAGCATGTGAGTCAGATAGTGGCCGGTATGGGATGTGGGTTCAAGCGCGATTTGCTCCGGTGTGCCAGTGGCGAGAATTTCTCCCCCCTTATGCCCACCTTCTGGCCCAAGGTCAATAATCCAGTCAGCTGTTTTGATGACATCCAGGTTGTGCTCGATCACGACGATGGTGTTGCCGTGATCACGCAGTGTGTGCAATACCTTTAACAGTAGTTTGACATCATGAAAATGCAGGCCGGTTGTTGGTTCATCCAGTATGTACAGGGTTTTCCCGGTATCGCGTTTGGACAGCTCCCGCGAAAGCTTGATGCGCTGCGCTTCGCCGCCCGACAGGGTTGTAGCGGATTGACCGAGCGTGATGTAGGACAGCCCCACATCCATTAAGGTTTGTAATTTGCGCTTTATGACGGGGACTGCGTTAAAAAATTCCAGTGCATCCTCAACCGTCAGTTCCAACACTTCGTGAATATTTTTACCTTTATAGGTAACACCCAGGGTTTCCCGGTTGTAGCGTTTACCATGGCAGACATCACACGGCACATACACATCCGGCAGAAAATGCATTTCGACTCGGATGACACCGTCGCCTTGGCAGGCTTCACAGCGGCCGCCTTTGACATTAAAGCTGAAACGCCCCGGTTTATAACCTCGTGAACGGGCTTCTTGCGTGCCACAGAAGAGCTCCCTGATCGGTGTAAACAGGCCCGTGTAAGTCGCCGGATTTGAGCGTGGTGTACGACCGATAGGGCTTTGGTCGATATCAACCACCTTGTCAATCTGCTCCAGGCCGGTAATAGCCTCTACTGGGGCAACATTCTGGTTGGCTTTATTGATGAGTTGAGAGGCGTACTTGAACAAAGTGTCGTTAATTAAGGTGGATTTTCCGGAACCCGAGACACCGGTAACGCACGTGAACAGACCAATGGGGATATCCACAGAGACCTCTTTCAGATTATTCCCCTGTGCTTTTTGAATGGTAATTAGAGTGTCTTTATTCAGTGGCGTACGTTTGGGCACATCAATCTGCTGTTTGCCGCTTAAATATTGGCCGGTCAGCGAGTTGGGACATTTTTCGATCGTTTGAGGGGGGCCGTGTACAACGACTTCACCGCCGTGAACGCCTGCGCCTGGGCCGATATCAACGACATAATCTGCCGCGCGGATGGCGTCTTCATCATGCTCTACCACAATCACGGTATTACCCAGGTCACGTAGATGATTCAGCGTATTCAGTAGCCGTGTGTTATCGCGTTGGTGCAAACCAATCGAGGGTTCGTCGAGCACGTACATTACTCCCATCAGACCCGCACCAATTTGGCTGGCAAGGCGAATACGCTGTGCTTCGCCGCCGGACAATGTTTCTGCGCTGCGATCCAGGGTGAGGTAATCCAGGCCAACATCAATTAAAAATTGCAAACGCAATTGAATTTCTTTGATGACTTTTTCAGCCACTTTGGCTTTTTGCCCGGCCAGCCCCAAGTGCTGAACGAATTGGCTGGAATCTTCGATCGACAGTGAGGTGACTTCGTGCAAAGCCCGATCACCGATGAACACGTTGCGTGCCGCGCGATTAAGCCGACTGCCCTGGCACTCCGGGCACGCTTGAATGGAAAGCAGTTTGGACAGCTCTTCGCGTACGGCAGAGGATTCGGTCTCCCGGTAGCGGCGTTCCAAATTGGGTATGATGCCCTCAAAACTATGCTCTCGCAGCGTTTTGTTACCGCGCTCGTTGACATAGGTGAATTCTATTTTTTCTGATCCGCTGCCGTAGAGTATTCGCTGCTGGGCCTGTTCATTGAGCTCTTCGAAAGGCATTTCGACATCAAAACCATAATGTTTGGCAAGCGATTGGATCATTTGGAAGTAGTAGGCATTGCGTCGATCCCAGCCGCGGATTGCCCCTCCCGCCAGGCTGAGGGATGGGTTGTTGGCGACCCGTTCCGGGGCGAAATATTGATGAGTTCCCAAACCATCACAAGTCGGGCAGGCGCCGTTGGGATTATTGAATGAGAACAGACGAGGCTCCAGCTCGTTAAGCGAGTAGCCGCAGTGGGGGCAGGCAAATTTTGAGGAAAATGTTGTTTCTTCGCCCGTTTCATCCATAGGAGACAGTAAGGCAACGCCGTCTGTCAGATTCAATGCGGTTTCCAGGGACTCGGCCAGCCGCAGTGCGATGTCCTCCCTGACTTTAAACCGGTCGACAACAACTTCAATGGTGTGTTTGCGTTTGGGGTCAAACTCGATGTTGTTGGATAGTTCCGTGATTTCTCCATCGATGCGGGCGCGGATAAACCCCTGTGCAATCAATTGGGCAATGAGTTGCTTGTGCTCCCCTTTGCGATCTTTGAGGACTGGGGCCAGCAGCATCATGCGTCTGCCACTGGGCATGGCGAGAATGTGATCCACCATTTGGGAGATGGTTTGACTTTCCAATGGCAGGTCATGCGTTGGGCACTTGGGGGTGCCGGCGCGTGCAAATAGTAGCCGCAGATAGTCGTAAATTTCTGTAATCGTGCCCACCGTTGAACGGGGGTTGTGTGAGGTTGACTTTTGCTCAATGGAAATTGCGGGTGACAACCCTTCGATGTGGTCGACGTCAGGTTTTTCCATCATGGACAAAAATTGACGGGCGTAAGTGGATAGTGACTCGACATAACGCCGTTGGCCCTCGGCGAATAAGGTGTCAAAAGCTAAGGAAGATTTACCGGAGCCTGATAACCCGGTAATGACGATTAGCTTGTCTCGAGGAAGGTCAAGATCAATATTTTTCAGGTTGTGAGTTCTGGCCCCACGAATTTGAATAGTATCCATGTACTCGCTTACTGCTCAGTTAACGTATGTGTCTCGTCTATGCGTGTTAAATGTTAAATATCCCAGTATCATCGTTATTTAAGGTGCGTATCTGTCAACGCTTTATCCACAGGCGGTATAAAAACACGTATGGCCGTTGCGTCTCCAACCGAACGTTCTGGGGTGGAATCAAGGGTGTTCATTGGCTTGCAGCGGAATCACTGGTACATGGCCTGCTTATTTTATTCCTTTGGCCATTTTAATGTATGGCAAAACTGAAAATACTGCCTGCAAAATAAACTGATAATATACGCTGCAACAGAAGGTTTTACCAAAGCAAATGAAGTCTAAAGTATCCCGTCACCATCCGCTTTCCTCTGTCGAGAAGCGTGCAGCCTGGTCATTGAGCATGATTTATGCTTCAAGAATGTTAGGGCTGTTCATGATTTTCCCGATTTTTTCTCTGTATGCCAGCGATCTGGAAGCCAGTACTCCGGCCTTGGTGGGGCTGGCACTGGGAGCTTATGGCCTGACGCAAGCTTTATTACAGGTCCCCTTTGGGTTGCTTTCTGACCGATGGGGGCGAAAGCCGGTGATTGCGTTTGGATTAATCATTTTTTTGTTGGGCAGTGTTATTGCAGCTGAAGCTGAAACCATTTACGGCGTGATTGCTGGGCGTGCTTTGCAAGGTTGTGGTGCTATTGCATCCGCTGTTATGGCTCTGGCGGCGGATTTGTCTAGGGAATCTCAGCGTACGAAGCTCATGGCAACGCTCGGTATCAGCATTGGCGGTGCCTTTATGTTAGCGATGATTTTAGGCCCGATATTGGCGAATTACTTGGCGCTTTCCGGTATTTTTTATCTGACAGCACTATTGGCTTTTGTCGCTGTTGTTGTGTTGTTTCGCATAGTACCCACGCCGGTCAGGAGTACTCACCATCGGGATGCGCAGGCGAGCCCGGCACAGTTTATACATCTACTGAAAAACCCGGAGTTGCTACGGCTGGATATTGGCATTTTTTGTTTGCACTTGATGGTGACCTGTGGCTTCGTTGCCTTTCCCTTTATTTTGGTTGATATGGGGATCGAGACTCGTTGGCACTGGGGCGTATACCTGCCCGTTATGTTGGGTGCGCTCTTTGTCATGGTGCCTATGATTATCGTTGCGGAAGCAAAAAAGAAAATGAAACAGGTTTTTCTCGTGTGTATTCTGGGTCTGGCCTTTGCGGGGTGGTTACTGGCCGCGAATCAAAGCACGGCGATTTTTTACTTTGCAGTGCTATTATTTTTTAGTGCGTTTAACACACTGGAAGCGCTGTTACCTTCCTTGGTGTCAAAGATAGCGCCACCTGATCAGAAGGGGAGCGCGATGGGGCTTTATTCCAGCAGCCAGTTCCTCGGGGCGTTTTGTGGTGGTGTATTGGGTGGTTGGATACACGGCGCCTATGATGTGTTCGCAACATTTTGGCTGATTGCTGGTGTTGCGATACTGTGGTTTGTTGTAGCCATGACAATGAAAAAGCCGCAGCCGTTAAAAAGCTATATGGTAAAAATCGGCGTCAGTAATCAGGAGCGAGCCGCAGCATCGGCCAACCGTCTGAGCGGATTGCCTGGGGTCAAAGAAGTCGTCGTTGTCGCTGATGAAGGTGTTGCATACTTGAAGGCCGACCCACGCGAGTTGGATGAGGAGGCATTGTACCGGTCTCTTTAGCAGAGGCCGGATAAATGCTTGGCATGATCGGTTGGGTCTTGAGTGGGTAGCAGGCAAGAAATAAAAATGGGTTGGCACTTGTAAGGTACACTGCAAATGCGGGTGATATTGCTGTTTGATGATGTTCGGAATATTTTTTGAAGAGAGGGCTTAGTTTATGGCACGCGGAATTAATAAAGTCATTATTGTGGGAAACTTGGGGAATGACCCCGAAATGCGTTATATGCCCAGCGGTTCAGCGGTTGCAAACCTTTCTGTGGCTACGACAGATTCCTGGAAGGATAAACAGACCGGGCAAAATCAGGAGCAAACAGAGTGGCACCGGGTTGTATTTTTTAACCGGCTGGCGGAAATTGCGGGCGAATATTTACGTAAAGGTTCCCAAGTCTATATTGAAGGGAGCTTAAGAACCCGCAAGTGGACAGATAAATCCGGTAATGACCGCTATACCACCGAAATTGTCGGCCGGGATTTGCAAATGTTAGGCGGTCGGGGCAGTGAGGGAGGAGGCGCGCAGACCTCTAGCGCACCGTACACGCCGCCCGCACAGAAAAATGATATGCCTGCCTCCGGACCTGATGCCGGTTTCGATGATGACATTCCCTTCTGACTCCCCGCAGTTTATTTTCGGGGTTATAATGTAGTATTCCAAAAGGGTTTATTGGTTAGAGATTATGAGTGAAACATTTGTATTTACCTCCGAGTCAGTTTCTGAAGGTCATCCGGATAAAATGGCTGATCAAATTTCAGATGCCATACTTGATGCTGTACTTGAGCAAGACCGGGATGCACGGGTTGCTTGTGAAACATTGGTGAAAACAGGCCTGGTGCTCGTGGCCGGTGAGATGACAACCGAGGCCTGGGTTGACTTGGAAAGCGTCGTCCGCAAGACCGTTCTCTCCATTGGCTATGACAGCTCAGAAGTCGGTTTTGATGGGAACTGTTGCTCAGTACTCAATGCCTTGGGCAAACAGTCTCCGGATATTGCCCAAGGGGTAGATCGAGAGACGGCCGAGGCGCAAGGGGCTGGTGATCAAGGCATGATGTTTGGTTATGCCTCTGATGAGACAGAAACACTGATGCCAGCACCCATCAGCTATGCGCATCGCCTGGTTCAACGTCAGGCCGAGGTTCGGAAGCAGGGGATGCTGCCTTGGTTGAGGCCCGATGCCAAAAGCCAGGTATCGGTTCGCTATGAGAATGGCAAACCTGTTGGATTGGATGCCATCGTGCTGTCGACTCAGCATAGCCCTGAAATCCACCAAAAAGAGCTTCATGAAGCCGTGATGGAGACTATTATTAAACCCGTACTGCCAGAGGCTTGGGTCCATCAGTGCCCGGCAGAGAAGATTCATATTAATCCAACCGGCAAGTTCGTTATTGGTGGGCCAGTGGGAGACTGTGGGCTGACGGGGCGGAAAATTATCGTCGATACTTACGGCGGAATGGCTCGGCACGGCGGAGGGGCTTTTTCTGGCAAAGATCCATCAAAGGTAGATCGTTCAGCGGCGTATGCTGGGCGTTATGTTGCTAAAAATATTGTAGCGGCAGGTTTGGCAGAGCGCTGCGAAATTCAGGTGTCCTACGCCATTGGTGTTGCTGAACCAACGTCTATCAACGTCAACACCTTTGGCACAGGGAAAGTTGCGGATCAGCGTATTACACAGTTGGTTCGTGAGGTCTTTGATCTTAGGCCTTTTGGTATTGTCACATCACTCAACTTGGTTCGCCCGATTTATTTACCGACTGCAACTTATGGACACTTTGGGCGGGAAGAGTTTCCGTGGGAAGCAACGGATAAAGTTGAGCAATTAAAAGATGCAGCAGGGCTGGCGTGAGAGGCCAATCATTGGAAAGTGAGGTGAAGCATATGGATTACAAAGTAGCTGATATTGGTCAAGCCGATTGGGGACGTAAAGAGATCAGTATCGCAGAAACCGAAATGCCGGGTTTGATGGCGATTAGAAAGGAGTATGGTGGGCAAAAACCATTGAGGGGCGCGCGTGTCGCCGGTTGTTTGCATATGACAATACAAACAGCGGTGTTGATTGAAACATTGGTTGAACTCGGTGCCGAGGTCCGCTGGTCATCGTGCAATATTTTCTCAACTCAGGATCACGCAGCAGCGGCCATCGCGGCGACGGGTGTTCCTGTATTCGCTTGGAAAGGCGAGACGGATGAAGAATTTTGGTGGTGTATTGATCAGACAGTTGTCGGGCCAGATGGCTGGCGTCCTAACTTGATTTTGGATGACGGTGGCGATTTGACACAGGTTGTTCATACGAAATATCCCGAATTACTTGCGTCGATCAAAGGTTTATCTGAGGAAACCACAACCGGTGTGCACCGCTTGTACGAAATGGCCGCCGAGAATACGCTTAAAATACCGGCAATCAATGTAAATGACGCAGTGACTAAATCGAAGTTTGATAATTTGTATGGTTGTCGGGAGTCTTTGATTGACGGCATCAAGCGTGCTACGGATGTGATGATTGCTGGCAAAACGGCGGTTATCCTGGGGTACGGCGATGTTGGTAAAGGTTGTGCTCAGGCATTGAAGGGCATGGGGGCAAAAGTCTGTGTCACAGAAATAGATCCTATCTGCGCGTTACAAGCGGCAATGGAGGGATTTCAGGTTGTGCGCATGGAGGATGTTGCTGCAGAGGCTGACATTTTTGTTACCGCAACGGGCAATGTCAGTGTTGTCACACTAGAACATATGAAGGCGATGAAAGATCAAGCCATCGTTTGTAATATTGGTCATTTTGACTCAGAAATTGAAGTGGCTGAGTTGCGTCAATATGCTTGGGAAAATATCAAGCCACAGGTAGACCATGTGATTTTCCCGGATGGTAAAAGGATTATCCTTCTGGCAGAGGGGCGTTTGGTCAATTTGGGTTGCGCAACGGGTCACCCCAGTTTTGTGATGTCAAACTCTTTTGTTAATCAGGTTCTTGCGCAAATCGAGCTTTGGCAGAACAGCGTGAATTATGAAAATAAAGTTTACGTACTGCCCAAGCATTTAGATGAAAAAGTAGCGCGTTTACATCTGCAACGGGTTGGTGCACGCCTTACAAAGTTGACCGATGAACAGTCTACTTATTTAGGCATAAGTACGGAAGGGCCATTCAAACCGGAGCATTACCGATACTGATAATTTCAGTTGGCAAATATCATTTTGTGCACTATTTATAAGCATATGTTTTTAGAAGCCGTATAGTATCCCCATTACTGCGGCTTTCTTTAATGTTGGCCATTTACTATTTAGCCTCTTAAACATGGAGTGTCGGAATGCGGGTTACGATTTTTGGTACAGGTTATGTCGGTTTAGTCACTGGGGCTTGCCTGGCGGACGTTGGACATAATGTTGTCTGTGTCGACGTTGATCAAACAAAAATCGATGCATTGAACAGTGGTGTTGTTCCAATCTATGAGCCTGGCCTTGATGAGTTAGTGAAAACGAACTTTGAGAGTAAGCGGATACGCTTTACAACAGATGCTCAGGTGGCTGTCTCGCATGGGCAAATTCAGTTTATTGCGGTTGGCACGCCACCGGATGAAGATGGATCCGCTGACTTGCAATACGTGCTTGCGGTTGCAAAGACAATTGCAAGTCATATGGATAGCTATAAGGTGATTGTTGATAAATCTACTGTGCCGGTGGGAACTGCGGATAAAGTAACGGCTCAAATTGAAGCAACTTTGGCGTCGATGAATAAGTCATTATCATTTGATGTCGCGTCTAATCCTGAGTTTTTAAAAGAGGGTGCGGCCATTAGCGATTTCATGAAACCTGATCGGATTGTTGTTGGGACGGACTCTGATAACGTGCGCTCATTAATGCATGAACTTTACGCTCCGTTCAATCGCAATCATGATCGAATGGTTTTCATGGATGTTCGTTCTGCTGAGTTGACCAAATATGCAGCTAACGCCATGCTAGCGACTAAGATCAGTTTTATGAATGAAATGGCGAACCTGGCTGAGCGGCTTGGCGCCGATGTCGAAGAAGTGCGCAAAGGAATCGGTTCGGATCCGCGTATTGGTTATCACTTTATTTATCCCGGATGTGGTTTTGGTGGGTCTTGTTTCCCCAAGGATGTTCAGGCGTTGGCAAAAACCGCTGAAGAAACAGGTTACCAGGCCGAATTATTGAAGGCGGTTCAACAAGTCAATGATCGTCAAAAAAACCGCTTGTATGAAAAATTGGAAGCCTATTTCGAAGGGGAGCTCAAAGGAAAAACATTTGCGCTTTGGGGCTTATCATTTAAACCCAATACGGATGACATGAGAGAGGCGCCCAGTCGAGCGCTAATGGAAGCCCTTTGGCGTGCCGGTGCAAGTGTTAAGGCGTACGACCCGGAGGCGATGGATGAGTGTCAACGGATTTATGGCGCAAGATCAGATCTGTACCTGATGGGGACGAAGGAAGCGACACTAAAAAACAGCGATGCGCTTTTGATTTGTACAGAGTGGAAACAGTTTCGTGCACCGGATTTTGAGTTCATCAGGCAGGAACTGAATATACCGGTCATTTTCGATGGGCGAAATTTGTACGACCCTAAAACTGTACAGGGCAAGGAGATAAAGTACTTCTCGATAGGGCGTGTGCCTTCTTAAATCATGATCAAAGAAGGTACGCTTATTTGAAAGGTGGGTGGATTTTCTTGTGGTAGTTTTTTCAGAAAACTTTAGGCTTGAGGTAAGACTTATCTGAGGTGATCCCGTTGTTACGATGAGTATCCTACAGGAGTAAAGCTTTACATATTCTAGGATGATATAATGCTATGGTGCCAAGAGGCTTTTTACGGGAATATTCTGGGTTGGTCGCTTTTGTGATCCGCGTTGTCGATCTGACAGTGCCGCTGATCACCTTCTTATTAGCCTTTTTCATCAAGTATGGCTATGGGCAAATCATCCCGGCTTTTTACTTCTATCCGCTGATCGCGGCTTTTATCTTCCAGGCGTTTCTTTTTGCCTACTTCCCGATTGGTATATCCCGACGGGGGGGGTCTGTGATGGAGGAAGTCAATACACTCACGCTGGCCTTAATTTTCGTTTTCGGGAGCTTGGCAATACTCTCCGTGGTGACAAAAACGAGTTCACTTTATTCTCGTGAATGGTTTGGCTGGTGGTTTTTGCTGACATGGTCTTGTCTGGTATCCAGTCGTGTGATTGCACGTATTTCTTTGAGATGGATGCGCAGTCACGGGATGAACATACGTAATATCGTTGTCGTTGGGCGAGGCAGTGTTTTGAATATGGTGTCGCAGTCACTTCGAACCACACCTTGGGCAGGCTTTAATATTCTTAGGGTGTTCGGAGAAGCCTATTTAAAACCTTATGAAGAGAAAGAACATTCCATGAGCTACGCGGATATTTGCCGCTTCCTTGAGCAGGAACGGGTGGATCAAGTCTGGCTTGCCATGCCCTTAAGCGACCAACACCACATTACGGCGTTGATGCACGAGTTGAGACACAATACAGTCGATATTCGCTATGTGCCCGATATTTTTGGCTTTCATTTATTAAATCACTCTATTTCTGAAGTGGCCGGGCTCCCGGTTGTTGATTTATCTGCCTCTCCGATGGGGGGGTTAAACCGGATTGTTAAAGCTCTTGAGGATAAACTGATCGCAACATGTGTGCTGATATTGGCCTCACCTTTATTGCTGTCTATTGCGTTAGCTGTTCGCCTATCTTCACCAGGCCCTATCCTTTTTAAGCAGCTTAGACACGGCTGGGATGGCAAACCCATAAAAGTTTATAAATTTCGGACGATGTTCGTACATCAACCGGATGGGGGTGAGGTAAAGCAAGCGACGCGCTGTGATGCAAGAGTGACACCTATTGGCAGCTTTTTGAGGCGCACCAGTTTAGATGAGTTGCCACAATTCTTTAATGTACTGCAAGGCCGAATGTCTGTTGTTGGACCCAGACCTCACGCTATTGAGCATAATGAACTTTTTAAAGATAAAATTGACCAATATATGCTAAGGCATAAAGTAAAACCGGGTATTACCGGGTGGGCACAGGTCAATGGCCATCGTGGCGAAACAGACACTGTGGATAAAATGCGTGCAAGAGTTGAACACGATTTGTTTTACATTGAAAATTGGTCTTTGTGGCTTGACCTCAAAATTATTCTATTAACGAGCTTTAAAGGCTTTGTGCATCGCAACGCATATTAAAGAGCGCTTCAACACTGGTCCTATGAGAGTAAAGGTAGTAGTCTACCGGTCTGTTTTCATTACGGCCAATAAAGACGATAGTGCGTAAAATTTTCATTAAAACACACGGATGCCAGATGAACGAGTATGACTCGAGTAAAATGCTGGATGTCCTTGCTGAATCACACAACGCCACACAAGTAAATTCGCCTGAGGAGGCCGATATTCTCCTCTTGAACACCTGCTCAATCCGTGAGAAGGCCGAGGATAAAGTTTTTTCTGAGTTAGGGCGCTGGCGTAAGCTGAAAGATGGGCGGGATTGTGTCATAGGAGTCGCCGGGTGTGTGGCCAGTCAGGAAGGTGCCGAGATACAAAAGCGGGCGCCTTTTGTGGATATGGTCTTCGGGCCTCAGACGTATCATCGGCTGCCTGAAATGCTCGATGAAACCCTAAAGCATAAGCGTCAAGTAGTTGATATCTCTTTTCCTGAGATTGAAAAGTTTGACGCCCTACCTGCTCCCCGCGCAGAAGGCCCTACGGCTTTTGTTTCCATTATGGAAGGGTGCAGCAAATACTGTACTTTTTGCGTAGTGCCCTACACCCGTGGCGAAGAAGTCAGCCGCCCATTCGATGACATTTTAGCTGAGATTTCAGCGCTGGCAGAACAAGGTGTTCGGGAAATAAATTTGCTGGGACAAAATGTGAATGCTTACCGTGGCATGATGCATGATGGTGAGGTGGCTGACCTGTCGCTATTGATCCACTATGTTGCTGCGATAGAAGGTGTCGATCGGATACGCTTTACAACATCTCATCCGGTTGAATTCAGTGATCGGCTTATTCAAACTTTTGCGGATGTTCCCGAGCTTGTTAGCTTTGTGCACCTGCCTGTTCAGAGTGGTTCGGATCGTATTCTGGCGGCAATGAAGCGAGGTCATACCGCCTTGGAATATAAATCCAGAATTCGGAAATTACGTGCGGCGCGTCCGGGCATCACCGTTTCCTCTGATTTTATTGTCGGCTTTCCTGGTGAGACGGAAGCGGATTTCCGCGCAACCATGCGGCTGATTGAAGAGGTCGGTTTTGATCAATCTTTCAGCTTTATTTACAGTGCCCGTCCGGGAACACCTGCAGCGGCATTCGAGGATGAGACACCCCTGGCCACAAAGAAAGCCCGCTTGAGCCAACTGCAAGCTCGCATCAACGAACAAGCATTCGTAATTAGTACCGGTATGGTGGGGACAAAGCAGCGCATATTGGTTGAGCGGCAGGCGAAAAAAAATGCACAAGAGTTGGCCGGGCGAACTGAAAATAATCGCGTAGTCAATTTCGCCGGTTCCCCTGATTTAATTGGCCAATTCGTGGATGTTGAAATCACTGAGGCTTTGCCAAATTCCTTGCGTGGGGTGTTGTATGGCAGGGGCGAGACTCCTTCCTGTTAACGGCTTATGTGTCTATCAGACCTGATCAACGGCTAACGTAATTGCATGGAAACCGTCGAATTCTTACTATCTCCTTTTGATAATCGTCGTATGGCAAACTTGTGCGGCCAACTGAATGAACACTTAAAACAGGTTGAGGAACGCTTAGGGATTGAACTGAGACAGCGGGGTGACCGTTTCTCCATTCGTGGTGAACACGGTGCGGTGAAAGTGGCACAGCAAGTTTTGGATATCTTGTACCGCAGCACTTCCACCGAGGAACTTTCGCCTGAAAAAGTGCATTTGGTTATTCAGGAGTCTGGTTTTGAGGAGGCGCCTGGAGATCGACAAAATACACCGGCTGATAGTCAGTTAGACATTCGCTGCCGGCGGGTGCGTGTTCGTCCAAGAGGGGAGCGGCAAATCCAATATGTTTCATCAATCCGTGATCGGGACCTAACGTTTGGTGTTGGTCCTGCAGGCACTGGGAAAACGTACCTGGCTGTTGCGTGTGCGGTTGAAGCTTTAGAACAAGAAGAGGTACGCCGGTTAATTCTCGTACGCCCAGCTGTTGAAGCAGGTGAGCGACTTGGTTTTTTGCCTGGGGATTTGACTCAAAAAATTGATCCTTACCTGCGGCCAATTTACGATGCACTCTATGAAATGCTTGGGTTTGATCGAGTCGCTAAGCTGATTGACCGTAACGTAATCGAGGTGGCGCCCTTGGCATTTATGCGAGGCCGCACACTGAACAATTCTTTCATTATTCTTGATGAGGCGCAAAACACGACCATTGAGCAGATGAAAATGTTTTTGACCCGTTTTGGATACGGGTCAAAAGTGGTTGTGACAGGCGACATGACCCAAATTGACTTACCAAAACACACATTTTCAGGTTTGAAGCACGCGCTCACGATTCTTCAAGGGATGGAGTCCATCGGCTCGGTGAGCTTGCACTCACGGGATGTTTTTCGTCACCCTCTTGTAAAAAGCATCGTCAACGCTTATGAGAAAAATGAGCAGTCTGTTGAGTAAGCTGGATATAGATATCCAGTTTTCTGAAAAAACAGACGTGCAGCTTGATCAAAAAATGATTCAACACGTGGCCTCAATTTGTTTTGAGGCGGTCGAACAGCCGGCTTCGGTGTGTATTCGCATTGTTGATGAAATGGAAATGCAACATTTGAATCATACCTTTCGGGGTAAAAATGCCGTGACCAATGTGCTGGCTTTTGAGTCCGACTGGCCTGAGATGATCGGATGTTCCCATTTGGGAGATATCGTCGCTTGTGCGGCAGTCATTGAGCGGGAAGCCCATCAGCAGGACAAAAGTCTGGAGGCTCACTGGGTTCATATGATCGTGCATGGCGCCCTGCACTTGCTGGGTATGGACCATCAAACAGAGGTGGAAGCTGAAGAAATGGAGTTGCGCGAGATCTTGATATTAGAGAAGCTGGGTTATCCTGATCCGTATCAGACAGATACACCATCAACTAGACATGAAACGAAAAGGAAGTAACGGTCAGTGAAACGGCGAAGTTTATTGGATCGTCTTTTTAACCTGTTAGGCGGTGAGCTGCGCACAAAAGACGATTTATTACCGATTATTCGTGATGCTTCGCAACGGGGTTTGGTAGCTCCCGTCGTAGTGGGGATGATTGAAGGGGTTTTTCGGTTCTCCAACTGCAAAGTTGAAGATGTGATGGTCCAGCGCTCACAAATGGTCGTTGTTGAAACCGGTTGGACCTTAGAGAAAATGTTGGAGGTGATCACAGAATCGGGACACTCACGGTTTCCAGTACAGGATACAGGGAATGACAAATTTGTCGGTCTTTTACTCGCGAAGGATCTACTGCGATATGCTCTCCCAGGTGAGTCGCGCAGCAATTTTGAAATACACAATTGCCTTCGTGATGTTGTTTTTGTTCCGGAAAGCCAACCCTTAAATGTTTTATTGGATGAGTTTAAGCGCAAACGGACACATATGGCACTGGTTGTTGCAGAATATAACAATGTGGTTGGCCTGGTGACAATTGAAGATGTGCTAGAGCAAATTGTTGGTGAGATTGATGACGAGTTCGATATTAATGAAGAAGGGGGGATCGTCGCAGATAGTGAAGGCGGCTTCACTGTCCGGGCATCCACACCCATAGAACTTGTGAATCAAACATTTAAAACGCATTTTAACCCGGCCGAGTGCGAAACGCTTGCGGGCTTTTTGATGAAAGAAGCCGGCCGTGTGCCGCGCCAAGGGGAAACATTTCAATTGGAAGGGTTGGATATTACGGTGCTCTCGGCTGATGCCAGGCGGGTTAAGCAACTTCACGTTCGCCTCAAAGACAATACAGTGCTGGCCTAATACGGATGTCATTGAGCACATCTTATGCTCTGCTGTTTTAATGTGAGTCCCCAATGAGAGCAACTCTCACGCTGATTGGAGGTGATGCCGCAATGGTCCTGGCCGGTACGCTCATTCCTTTGGCTTCCGCTCCTTTTGGCTTTTGGCCGGTTGCGATTGTCTCTGTCGGCATATTTTTTGCGGTCAGCCAGGCTTCATCTCCCAAGCGTGTGATTTGGCGCGGCTGGCTTTTTGGCTGTGGTTTATTCGGCTTTGGGGCATCTTGGGTTTATTTTAGTTTAAATTTATTCGGCAACGCAGTGGCTCCATTGGCTGGGCTTTTAACCGCGCTCTTCGATATGGGGCTTGCACTCCTCTTTGCACTTCTTGCCTGGTTACATTTACGTGTTTCTCAAAGGTTGAAGCTTCCCGTTTTCCTTTTGCTCTTTGCACCGGCTTTATGGGTTGGTGCAGAAATGTTCCGGGGATGGTTTTTGACGGGCTTTCCCTGGTTGCTTGTTGGCACATCACAAATTGAATCGCCGCTTTCGGGGTATGCGCCCATTGTGGGTGTTTATGGCGTCAGCTGGTTGGTTGCTCTGTCGGCTGCGTTGTGCTTGTTCTGTTTATTACAGCTCCGTGATTTTGTGACTAGGTTGGTACAAATTGTTGGAGCGGCTTCTGTATTGATTGCTATCTGGGTTGGTGGCTGGTTTTTACAGAAGCTGGACTGGTCTTTTCCAGTGGGTGATCCGGTTAGTGTGAGGTTAGTACAAGGGAATATTGAACAATCCATTAAATTTGATGAAAAACAGATACTGGATTCTATTAAAACTTATCAAAAGTTGAGTCAACTGGAAGAAGCTGCTGATTTAATTATTTGGCCAGAAACAGCCGTCGCAGACTTCTACTTTCGGGTCAAGGATGTCATGGAGCCTTTTCTTGCTGAAGTTGAAAGGCGTGACGCAACGGTTTTGCTCGGTACTTTCGAATATGATGCGGTCACGGGTCGTTACTACAACAGTTTCCTCAATGCGACAAATCCCTCTCAGCAATACCGAAAACGTCATTTAGTGCCTTTTGGCGAATATATGCCATTGCGCCGCCTGCTTGATTTTTTAAACCAGTTTATTGCCATTCCGATGTCAGACCTTTTTCCAGGAACTACGTTACAAATGCCCATTGCGGTCGGGCATTTAAAAATAGGCGTTTCCATTTGTTACGAAGATGCTTTTCCTGAAGAAGTGATCGATATGCTGCCAGATGCTAATGTTTTGGTGAATGTCAGTAACGACAGCTGGTTTGGTGATTCGCTGGCACCTCACCAACACCTTGAAATTGCCCGCTTTCGCGCGCTAGAAACAGGGCGCCCTCTGTTACGTGTTGCAAATACAGGCATATCGGCCATTATTTCTCACACAGGAAAGGTTGAGCGAGAGTCGCGGCAGTTTATTGCAGAAACGCTGGATTACATGGTACAACCTCGTCAGGGTATAACGCCTTATGTAAGGTGGGGGAATAGTTTTGTGCTGGTATTGTTGATCGCTTCAACGATCGTATTTGCTTTTTTTGTTAAAAATGAGCGTTTGAATTCAGCAAGTCGTGCAAATAAATAGGTGGAAGAGATTGACTGACAATAAAACAAGAGCACCCGTATCATTGAATGTGTTACAGCCTTATCCGGATGATGAGCTTTCTTTGTATGAATTATGGGCTGTGCTTAAAGCCGGGAAAAAATTGTTTTTTGTAACAGCATGTTGTGTACTGCTTGTCGTGGCTCTCTACGTGTTACTCGCACCCCGTGTTTATGAGAGCACGGTTTATCTGATGCCTCCGAATAGCCGCGATGTTCAGCCGCTTAACATTGAAATTATGGCCGGCGTGGATGGGCCTGTGAGGCAATACTCCCCTCAGGACGTTTACAAAGTTTTTTTAGATAACCTCTCTTCTCACCGGTTGAGGATGGAGTTTTTCAGGCAGCAATCGTTAGAAACGTACTTTAGAAAAAGTGATGAGCCCACAGAAGCAGAAATTTTTGAGAAAGACTTTAATGAAAAACTGGTAGTCACCCTGCCAGATAAGAAAAAGGACAGTGAACAAGGCATCATTACGTTTGAGATGGATGATCCAGAACGCTTGGCCGAGTGGTTGAATGGCTTTGTCTCGCTGGTTGAACAGCGGACATTGGATGACTTGGCTGCAGATATTGCATTTAGTTTACAAACGCGCATCGAGTACTTAAAGCGGGACATTGCGGGAAAACGCCAGAAGGCGTTTGACAGGCGGCAAGATCAAATATTAAGGCTAACAGAAGCGGCTCAAGTTGCCCGGGACTTAAATATTGTTGACCGTATGGACCTTGGTTTAGAGAGTCCTACAGCGAGTGGCTTCGCAATCAATACCGCAGACATTCCTCTTTACATGCGTGGCAGTAAAGCGCTGGAAGCGGAGATTGAGGTCCTCAAAAAACGTGAGTCGGACGACCCTTTTATTGGCGGGCTGCGTGACCTTGAAGAAAAGCTGGTCGAGCTTCAACAACTTTCATTGGATAAAAGTCGCCTCAGCGTGGTTAAAGTAGACAAATCGGCGTTGGTTCCTTATGAAGTTAAAAGTCCCAAAGTACTTCTAATCGGTGCGATTGGCATTGTTTTGGCCGGAGTGCTAGGTGTGATGGTTGTTTTCCTCGCGCATGGATTTTTGACCTCCAAGAAAAAAATGACAACCACATAGTTGTCAGCAGAGCGCTACGCTTTAAATACGGCGTTTTCCCATTCCCGATCAGCTTTTCATAGGCAAACCTTGAGGTTTGATAAGCTGTTTTTTTCCATGTATTTGTGGGCTATCATCTCATATTTGCCAATTAGAATCAGTTGAAGGCAGGCATGCAAGAAAAGTACGAACCCCAAACCCTCGAAGCAGAAGTACAAGCCTATTGGGCCTCGAACAAAACATTCGAAGTGACAGAGGACCCTGATAAAGAAAAGTACTATTGCTTATCAATGTTTCCTTACCCCAGCGGTCGCTTACATATGGGCCATGTGCGCAACTACACCATTGGCGATGTAATTGCTCGCTATCAGCGCATGCGGGGTAAAAATGTTTTGCAGCCCATGGGATGGGATGCATTCGGCTTACCCGCTGAAAACGCAGCGATTAAAAATAATGTTCCTCCAGCCAAGTGGACCTATGAAAATATCAGTTATATGAAAAACCAGCTGAAGTCACTGGGTTTTGGATATGACTGGAATCGTGAATTGGCGACATGCACACCTGAATATTACAAATGGGAACAGTGGTTTTTTACCCAGCTGATTGAAAAAGGGTTGGCGTATAAAAAGCTTGCTGTGGTGAACTGGGACCCCGTTGAACAAACAGTGCTTGCCAATGAACAAGTCATCGATGGGCGAGGGTGGCGATCTGGTGCAGTCATTGAGCGCAGAGAAATTCCACAGTGGTTTATTCGGATTACCGATTACGCTGAAGAGCTCTTGAATGATATTGACAAACTTGAGGGTTGGCCAGACGCTGTAAAAACCATGCAGCGGAATTGGATTGGTCGGTCTGAAGGGCTGGAGGTGGACTTCGAAATCCCCGGTCGTGAACCCTTGCGTGTATATACAACGCGGCCGGATACATTAGGCGGGGCAACCTTCATGGCCATTGCTGCTGAACACCCCTTGTCGAAAAGCGCGGCTAAACAGGATCCTGAACTGGCCCAATTCATCGAGGCATGCAAAAAAACGAATACCTCAGAGGCGGAAATGGAAACGATGGAGAAGCGGGGGATGCCGCTGGGTATTGATGCCATCAACCCGCTGACAGGAGACAAAGTGCCCGTATGGGTTGCCAACTTTGTTTTAATGGGATATGGCACGGGAGCCATTATGGCAGTCCCTGCGCACGACCATCGTGACTGGGCATTTGCAAAACAATACAGTTTACCGATCAAACAGGTCGTTAAGCCAGTCGATGGTTCGACGGTAGATATCCATGAAGCGCCCTATGTGAGTAAGGATGGGGTCAGTTGCCATTCCGGCGAATTTGATGGCTTGGCATTTGATGACTGTTTCAACCGGGTGGCAGATTACCTGGAAAACGCTGGTAAAGGCGCCAGAAAAGTCAATTATCGGCTGAGGGACTGGGGTGTTTCCCGGCAACGTTACTGGGGGTGTCCTATTCCGGTTGTGGAGGATGAAAACAGCCAAATTTACGTCGTTCCTAAGACAGACTTGCCTGTTGAATTGCCGGAGGACGTCGCGGTTTCCGGCGTCAAATCCCCAATTAAAGAAGATCCGTCTTTTTTTAAGACAATTGTTCCAGGCACCGATCGGCCGGGGACCCGTGAAACGGATACCTTCGACACTTTTTTTGAGTCCTCATGGTATTTTGCCCGGTTTTGTTGTCCCGACTATCAAGAAGGGATGCTTGATGATCGTGTAAATTACTGGATGCCGGTTGATCAGTATGTCGGTGGTATTGAGCACGCGGTGTTACACCTTTTATATGCACGATTTTTCACAAAACTGATGCGAGATATTGGTTTAGTGACGTGTGATGAGCCTTTCACAAACCTGTTGACCCAAGGTATGGTGCTAAAGGATGGGGCTAAAATGTCCAAATCCAAAGGTAATACAGTAGACCCTCAGTCGCTGATTGAGCGTTATGGTGCTGACACGGTCCGCTTATTTACCATGTTTGCAGCTCCACCGGATCAGTCTTTGGAATGGAGTGATGCGGGTGTTGACGGTGCTTACCGTTTCTTACGGCGTCTTTGGAAAACAGTTTACGAGTTCGTCAACAGCCGTTACCAGACGAATACGCCCGGCAATGTTTGGAATGACTTGAGTGATACCCAGGCTACTTTGCGACGCAAAACACACGAAACGATTGCAAAAGTTGGTGATGATATCGGCCGAAGGAAGACTTTCAATACTGCTATTGCAGCGGTTATGGAATTGTTAAATGACATCAACCGCTTTGAGGTTGAAAGTGAATCTGATGCCCGCGTCATACGGGAAGCCCTTGAGTCCGTAGTGGTCTTACTCTCCCCGATTGTGCCCCACATTACCCATGAGCTGTGGTCCGTGCTCGGCCATAGAGACAGCCTCGTGGACAGGTCATGGCCTGTTGCTGACGAGGCTGCCTTAAAGAGAGAAACGGTTGAAATTGTTGTTCAGGTCAATGGGAAACTGCGTGGACGGGTGACTGTGGCAGCGGGTGCTGATCAAGCGACTTGTGAGTCCGCTGCGCGGAGTGACGAAAATGTTTCCCGCTTTATTGAAGATAAAACTATCCGTAAAGTTATATTGGTGCCTGATAAGTTATTGAATATTGTCGTTGCATAGACATGACCATGTCGTCAATACGAGGCGAATCTATGCGTTTACTGAGTGCTCTGTGCCTGATGGTCACTGTGCTAACGGCGTGTGGTTTTCATTTGAGAGGAAGTCAGGGCTTTGTTTTTAATTCACTTGCGATTGAGTCTGAACGAAAAAGCCCGCTGGTGGAGGCGTTGTCCAACGCCATAACCCAGAGAGGGGTTCAAGTGATCAATACGGGTGAAGTTCGCCTGTTTCTAGCGCAGGAGCGTCTCGAAAAAACAGCTATTCAAGTTGGTCGTGAAGGCAAAAGCAGTGAGTATGCCTTGCTTTATACGGTGGATATGTATCTGTCTGAGGGGGGGCAGGCGGGGGCGACGGTGACATCACCTCTCCCGAGTCAGTTTCAGTCTTTGCAGGTGCTTCGCCGGTATGCTTTTGATGCTGCTCAATTGCTTGCCAGGCAAGAAGAAGAGACGATTATTCGCCAGGAAATGCAAGATGAGCTGGTGGAGAAAATCTTGTTACGCCTCCGGCAGTTTCAATTGAGTAAGTCCACTCGCTAATTGCACATGCTTTCGCGTGCAGGGGGCTTCGGTACGTTGTTTTTTGGTTGATTTTGAATGGTTAACCTGCTTCAGTACTGAAGCAGGTTAACGTCGGCTCGAACACTCTTGGCAGGCAGAGCGTGAGCAGTGCCTGTAAAAAACGGGAGAGCAGTGAACTCAACAGCCGGCGCAGGTATCTTGAAGTACCACGCGGGTGTTTAACGTGTTTTAGGGTAGTCTCTTCGTGGGTGCCCTGTGTAAATTTGACGAGGGCGGCCAATGCGCATTTCCGGGTCTTCCATCATTTCTTTCCAGTGGGAAATCCAGCCAACTGTACGTCCGAGAGCGAACATGACAGTGAACATGCTGGTTGGTATACCCATGGCTTTCATGATGATACCGGAATAGAAGTCCACATTGGGATAGAGCTTTCTTTCAATGAAAAAGTCATCTTCGAGGACAACGCGTTCTAGCTCCATGGCTGTTTCAAAGAGTGGCTGGTTTTCACTGTTCAACTCTTTGAGGAGATCGTGACACATCTGGCGGATGATTTTTGCCCGCGGATCATAATTTTTGTAGACACGGTGCCCGAAGCCCATCAGCCTGAATGAGTCGTCTTTATCTTTTGCGCGAGCAATCACTTCCTTGATTGTCTGGCCGGACTCCACAATGCCTTCCAGCATTTCAATCACGGCTTCATTGGCGCCTCCATGTGAGGGTCCCCACAGAGATGCAATACCGGCGGCAATACTGGCAAAAGGATTGGCACCTGAACTACCGGTGAGGCGAACAGTTGATGTACTGGCGTTTTGCTCATGATCAGCGTGTAGGATTAACAGAAGCTCTAAGGCGCGAACAAAGGTGGGTGAGGGGACGTACTCTTCGGCAGGTACCGAGAACATCATATGTAAGAAGTTTTCGCAGTAACTCAGTTCATTTTTGGGGTAGAGAAAGGGCTGTCCGATGGAGTGTTTAAAGGCGTAAGAGGCCATAGTTGGCATTTTAGCGATTAAGCGATGGGCTGAGATGATGCGGTGTTGTGGGTCGTTGATATCAATTGAGTCATGATAGAAAGAAGACAGGGCGCCCATGGTTGCAACCATCATCGCCATAGGATGTGCGTCGTAGTGGAAGCCATCATAAAAGCGGCGAATACTTTCGCTCACCATGGTATGTCGGCGAATGGTGGTTTCAAAGTCTGTCATTTGTTGAGGGGTTGGGAGCTCTCCATGCAACAACAGATAACACACTTCCAGGTAGGTGCTTTTTTCTGCAAGCTGCTCAATGGGATAGCCTCGGTAAAGCAAAATGCCCGCATCGCCATCAATATAAGTGATTGCACTTTTACAGCTACCGGTTGAGGCATAACCGGGGTCATAGGTGAAGTAGCTTGTGCTGGCATATAGTGGTCTTACATCGACAACACCGGGCCCCATCGTGCCCCTTACAATGGGTAACTCGACGTTTTTACCTGACGCACTGTCGGTTAGGGTTACCGTGTCTTTACTCATCACAAGCTCCTGTTTGTTCGGTCATTAAATAGCTTTAAATAGCTTTTATCGGTTTTGTCTTAATTTAGCTTAACACTTCATTGCGCTTAATTATGGAAGTAATCAATGAAGCGGCTAATGTTGGTTAGCGAGTTAATTTACACTTTAATATGAAAGGGTGCAAAAAAAACAGTGAACTGTTTATTTAGTATTAATCTTTTTAATGAAAACTTTTGAGTTTCTCTGGTAGTTGTACAAGGCGCGTTTTTTTAATGGCAATTTGTCAATCTCAACGGGTAAAAAACCGCGCTCCTGAAACCAATGGGACGTCCGTGTGGTTAAGACCAGCAATTTCGTCAAATTTTGTTCGCGGGCTTTCTTTTGGATGTGTTCAATGATCGTCTCGGCGCGGCCGCTACCGGTATAATCAGGATGGGTAGCAACACAGGCCAGTTCGCCGTAGTCGTTGTCGATAGGGTGTAGGGCTGCGCATGCGATGATGGCGCCATCGCGCTCAATTACGGTAAAGTGATCGATCTCCAGTTCCAGTTGCTCTCGTGTCCTTGGGATCAAAGTACCGTTTTGCTCCAAGGGTGTGATGAGTTCCAGCAAGCCGCCCACGTCATCGATTGTTGCAGTTCTTAAGTCTTCGTAGATTGCGCCTGAAATCAAGGTGCCACTGCCGTCTCGTGTAAACAGTTCGCTGAGCAATGCATCTTTGTCCAGCCGGTTGATGAGGTGTACACGCTCTACTCCCCGGCGACAACTGTGGATAGCATTTTTAAGCAAGAGCTGACTGGTTGCGGTATTGGTATCTTCCAGAAGCTTTTCGGCCTCTCGGGTGTTGAGCTCACGAATCAGTTGATTGCGACGGTCAGTTAGACCTCCTGCTTCAGTTAAATACAGTAATTTTTGGGCATGCAATGCCACGGCAACTTCAGCAGCAACATCCTCGAACCTCAAGTTGAAGACTTCGCCGGTAGGGGAGTAGCCCAAAGATGATAGCAACACCAGGTTGCCGCCTTCGAGTTGACTTTTCAGTGCATCCACCTCAATGCGGCGAACTTCCCCCGTGTGGCAGTAATCGATACCATCATGTATGCCCAGAGGTCGCGCGATGACAAAATTTCCAGACACCACACTCAGTCGGGCCCCTGACATGGGGGTATTGGGTAAACCCATTGAGAGCAGTGCTTCGATTTCGATTCGGACAGCACCACTGATGCGTTTCGCAAGCTCCAAAGCGGTATTGTCGGTAATGCGTAATCCTTTGTGATACAGGGGCTCAAGATCCAGCTTGGCCATTTCTTGATCAATTTGCGTGCGGGTGCCATGAACCAGCACCAAGCGGATGCCCAGGTGGCTGAGCAATGTAATATCGTGGATCAAGTGTGGAAATTGTGCGTCGGTCAGGGCTTCGCCGCCAAAGGCAAGGACGAAAGTGCGGCCTCTGTGTTTGTTAATATAGGGAGACGCGTGCCTGAACCAATCAATCGGGTGTGTTTGTTTATGCTCTTCTTTCATGGGGTCAGTAGGTCAACAGATACCCACACAGTATAATACGGCTCCGAGTATCTGTACGGATAAACTGAAGGCATTATGTCTAAGCCCGTTTCTGCGATCGTTTTGGCGGCGGGGCAATCACGCCGCATGGGGCGGCGGAATAAACTGCTCAGTCTGGTGAATGGCCGACCGATGATCGAACAGGTGGTGGCCGAAATTGCCCGCTCTACGGTGGACGAAATCATCGTTGTCACAGGCCATGAGCACAAGGCTGTGCTTGCTTGCATGCAGGCTTGGTCCGCTCCTAGGCTACGTACTGTATTCAATCCACTCTACCGGGAGGGGATGGCCTCCTCTATTGTCTGCGGGCTTGTGGCGATGAAGGCCCAGGTAGGGGGGGCTTTGGTATGCTTGGGTGACATGCCGTGGCTGGTAGCGGAGGACTATAACCGCATCATCGCGGCATTTAATGTGTCCACGCCGGGATCGATTTGTGTGCCTTTTACGAGGGGGCAACGTGGAAATCCGGTCCTTTGGGGCAGTGCTTTCTTTCCCCAATTGAAGACACTCACCGGTGATAAAGGTGCACGTAGCCTCCTGGCCCAGCATCCAGAAGCTTGGGTCAAGGTCCTGTTTTCCTCTGACCACATATTATTGGATGTGGATACACCGCAAGCATTCGGCGCGCCTGCAGGACAAAGCCCTTCAGGCTAAGCAGAAGCGAGCTACATACAAAATTGATGAATCAGTGCTTCCAGTTGTTTCACGGTTGGCTCGATCCGGTCGAGCCGTAAAAATTCATCCGGCTGATGCGCGCAGGCGACATCACCTGGCCCCAGTACAATAACATCCATGCCCATGGCTTGCAGGTAGGGTGCTTCTGTGCCGAAAGCCACTGCTTCGGCGGCATGGCCTGTGAGTTTTTCGGCAGCTAACACGATTGGTGAGGACGCTGACGTCTCCACGGCGGGAATACCATCAAACAGAGGTTCAAAGTCCACTGACAGCCCGGAGGCGTCCAAACTGGTATTGATGCGCTGGTATAGCCACTCTCTTAATTCATGAATGTCCATGCCCGGAAGAGGGCGCAGGTCAATAGAGAGCTCACACGCACCACAGATACGGTTAGGGTTGTCGCCCCCATGTATATGGCCGAGGTTGAGCGTGGGCACAGGGACATCAAAGGCGGGGTGCGTGTAATTTGCCTGCAGTTCGCGCCGGAAGTCCAGGAGCGCACTGATCACCGTATGCATCCCCTCTAAGGCGCTGTTACCAAATGCCGGGTTACTGGAATGACCGGAGCGGCCCGTGATGCGAATATTTTCCATCATGATGCCTTTGTGCATGCGCACCGGTCGCATGCTGGTCGGCTCACCGATGACCGCAAAATCAGCCTGGGGTCGCCTTTTATCAACCAGTGTTTTAGCGCCGGACATATTGCTTTCCTCATCTGCTGTCGCGAGTAGAAATAAAGGCTTCTTGAGTTGACGAGGGTCGATTCTACTGGCCGCTTCCAAAGCGAGGGCCAGGAAAGCTTTCATATCGGTCGTGCCGAGCCCGTACAGGCGATTATCCGCTTCGGTCACTTTGAATGGATCGTGCTGCCAAAGGTTTCCATTGTACGGCACCGTATCGGTATGCCCTGCGATGACTAGTCCGCCAGTACCTTTGCCTAAGGTTGCCAACATATTGGAATGTCCCGGGCGCGTCTGTATGGGCATAATTTCGGTGGCACAGCCGAGGCTCTCACACCATCCCGCCAGCAAATGAGAAACCGCATCGTTACCCATATCAAATTCTGCAGAGACGCTGCTCACGGATGGCAGAGCGATGAGTTTTGCGATCATGTCCAGTAAAGGAGGGATTTTTCTCGAGGCCATGGATTTGTTTTCCAGTGTTGGGTAGATATCTCAATTTACAAGAGTATTCGTGACAGGCCAACTGCCGTAACAGCCAATAAAACAATACCAATAGCGCGAAAGAAAGACTCATTTTGCATCGTGATCAGCTTGTCGTGAAAACGCATCCCCATTAAATGTCCGAAGAAGACGCAGGGGAATAGCCAAAGCTGGTGCTGAAGTTGTAAATCAATCCCTGTCGCGTACAGAGTAGGCAGCTTCATGAATGCAATGACCACCCACATACTGAGCAGCGTTTCCCGCAATTTTTGTTTGGGAATGTACCGTGCTGCGACCGCCGCAATCGGTGGCCCACCTGTGAAAGCAGACCCGGATAAGTAACCGCCAATAAATAAAATAATTAAATCGAGCCACCGGCTTTGCACACGGATGCGGAAGGGAAAAATGTAATTGATCGCGTAGGTCGCAACGATCAAATAAAGAAAAATCATCAGTAATCGATCGGGTAGTACGAGCAGCCCGAACACACCGGCCGCCGTAGGTAAAAACAAAATAGCGGTAAACCTGAGCAGGTAATACCAGTCAATGTTTTTGAAATAGAGTATGACATTAAAAAGGCTGAAAGCGATCAGTTGCACCGCTAAAAGTGGGACGATATAAAGCGGGGAATCAACCACCAGCAAGGCAAACGGCAGCATCAACGCCCCTCCTCCAAATCCAAAGCCCCCCCGGACAAAGCCAGACCAGACAAAAGACAATGCGAGTACGACGACAGTAACAGGTGTGAGTTCCACAGTGCTTATTCTTATAATGTGTTGATACAAAATCATACCATTTGCTAAAACTATTGTTCAGGAGATTCGTGATGAAAACCGGTATGCACTGCGTGATTTATGGTCGGGTACAAGGGGTGGGTTTTCGGCAGTCCACACAGAAAAAGGCGCAAGCACTCGGGGTGGGCGGTTGGGTTCGCAACTGTGAAAATGGCAGTGTTGAGTTGGTTGCAGCAGGGGAGCAAGTCGCTGTGCAGGCACTTGTGGACTGGTTGGAACAGGGACCACTACTTGCCGAGGTCACACAGCTTGAGATCAACCCTTTAACCCATTTCGAATCATTCGAAACGTTTAAGGTTATGGCGGATTAGGGCGCTAAAAACAGTACCTTATTTTTGTTGGAACCTTGTCATGGCTCGGCCTCAGTTTGACTCAGAATCTTCGGCAACACTTAAACTTCCTGAGGTTATGAATGACCTTGTTGAGCAGAGTATCATCGGGGAAGAAAGTCGTTGGTCTGTCTCTATTAATGCCTACACGACACAGGCCTTAGGTAAGCAGTTACCGCATGTTTTTGAAGTAATCGCCGCGCAAAAGGTCCCCTTGAAAGACCAACCAGAGCGTTATTTGACCGTCGATTTTTTGAGTCGCTGGCTCGCCGACCGTGTCGAATTGCCTTACTGGACCATTGACCCCCTAAAAACGGATGTTGGCGCCATCTCCAAAGTCATGTCATACGCCTATGCGGCCCGTTTCAATATTCTCGCCGTCAAGGTGATGAAGGATGAGGTGGTGATTGCTACAGCGGAACCTTTTGAACGCCGCTGGGAAGATGAACTGGAACAAATTTTAGGAAAAACCGTTAAACGCGTCATTGCCAGCCCGGTTGAAATACGCCGTTATCTGGTTGAATTCTATAATATGTCGCGCTCCGTGTTAGGGGCTGCCAATGAGCATCATCGGTCAGCCGGCATTGAGCAAAATCTGGAACAAATGATGGAGCTGGGGCGTCGAGGTAAACTCGATGCCAATGACCACCACGTCGTCAGTGTGGTTGACTGGCTCCTGCAATATGCCTTCGAGCAGCGCACCAGTGACATTCACCTCGAGCCCCGGCGAGAAACCGGATACGTGCGCTTTCGAATCGATGGTGTGTTGCATACCGTGTACGACTTACCGCCAGCGGTGATGACTGCCGTACTCAGTCGGGTCAAAATTCTTGGCCGGATGGATGTGGCTGAAAAACGACGCCCACAGGATGGTCGCTTGAAAACACGCACGCCTGAGGGTGAGGAAGTAGAACTGCGGTTATCAACGATGCCGACCGCCTTTGGTGAAAAAATGGTTATGCGGATTTTTGATCCCGAGCTACTGGTCAAAAGTCACACTGAACTGGGGTTTTCAGAGAGAGAGCATAAACACTGGCAGAAACTGATTAACCAGGCGCATGGCATCATCCTGGTTACGGGGCCTACGGGCTCAGGAAAAACCACTACCTTGTACAGCAGCCTCAAACAACTGGCAACGGGCGGAGTGAATATCTGTACCGTGGAAGACCCCATTGAGCTGATTGAGCCGGCTTTCAATCAAATGCAGGTGCAGCCAACGATTGGTCTGGATTTTGCCAGCGGTGTACGTACGTTACTGCGGCAGGACCCCGACATCATCATGGTGGGAGAAATCCGGGACCTTGAAACGGCCGAAACGGCCATTCAGGCGGCATTGACAGGGCACCTGGTGTTTTCCACGCTGCATACCAATGACGCAGTATCATCGATTGTCCGACTGCGAGAGCTGGGTATTGCCGACTACTTGATCAGTGCAACTTTATTGGGCGTCTTAGCACAGCGACTTGTCAGAAAAGTCTGTCCTCATTGCGCACAGCCGGGAGAGGTGGATGAAGCTCTATGGAAGGGGCTGGTGCACCCTTGGAGGCTGGAGAAGCCCAAGGGCATCAGTCAACCCTCAGGTTGCATTAAGTGCCGACAGACGGGGTATCTGGGGCGAGTGGGTCTCTACGAGCTGATCACCTTATCGCCGACGATCAAACAAAAAGTTGCCCGTGGCGCTGATCTACAAACGCTGCGTGAGCAAATTTTGAAAGAGGGGGCGCAGTCACTCAGGCTCAGTGGGGCTTTGAAAGTCTCGGGCGGCTTGACCACGCTTGAAGAAGTGCTCAAAGCGTCGCCACCAACACTCGGGTTACATTGACGTCAGGATCGTCAATCCACAAGCAGCATGTTAAAACATACTGCTTGTTGGAACATTCATTTGCTAGGTGAAGAGTTCAGCGTTGATTTGGAAATGCACCCAAATACTGGCAATGTAACCCAGGGCGATGGCCCAGGTCCATCTCAGGTGAGCGAAGAAGGTGTAGATGCCCCGCGCTTGTCCCATGACAGCAACCCCGGCGGCTGAGCCGATAGACAGCAATGAGCCGCCGACACCCGCAGTGAGTGTAACCAATAACCACTGGCCTTCACTCATGTCCGGGAACATGGTCAGTACCGCAAACATCACAGGAATGTTATCGATAATTGCAGAGAGAATGCCCACAAGGATATTGGCCCAGGTCGGCCCCAGATCAACGTACATGGCTTGGGAAACCAGGGACAGATAGCCCAATACGCTTAGGCCGCCGACGCACAAGATGATGCCGTAAAAGAACATGAGTGTGTCCCATTCGGCGCGTGCTAATGACTGGAAAATATTGTATTCCTCGTGTTCGGCCGTTTTGTTGGAGCCATTGAACTCATCAGGAGCAGGCCGAAGCACTTCTCCGCTGACCCGGAATGCTTGAAAGCGACCTCGTATTTTCAGGATGTAACCAAAGATTTTCAATAAGCCGAGCCCTGTCATCATGCCAATAACCGGCGGCAGATGCAGCAGCGAGTGCGCAGAAACGGCCATGATGATGGTGACAATAAACAGTCCAACCACGATCCAGGCGCCCTCTTTGACAACGGCTTCTCCCGTGACCTCATCCGGAGAACCTTTACCAAGTGCAAACGCCATGAGCGTGGCTGGTATGAGCCAGTTGACAAGAGAAGGGATGAACAGGACGAGAAAATCCTGAAAGGGAATCACCCCTTTCTGCCAGACCATCAGCGTGGTGATGTCACCAAAGGGGCTGAAGGCTCCGCCGGCGTTTGCAGCGACCACGATATTGATGCAGGCAAGCACAACAAAGCGGTGGTTGTTGCCGCCCACCGCCATGGCAACGGTGGACATGAGCAAGGCGGTTGTCAGGTTATCGGCGACGGGCGAAATGAAAAATGCCAGCAGCCCTGTGAGCCAGAAAATCGTTTTCAGGGAAAACTGGTTGGACATCAACCATACACGTAGTGCATCGAATACGCCGCGCTCATCCATGGTATTGATATAGGTCATCGCGGCCAACAGAAATAAGAAGAGTTCGGTATATTCCAACAGATTGTGGCGTACAGCGGCTTCTGCTGTGTGCAGGTCACCGTTTTGAACAAACAGGAAGGCTACAATTGCCCAAATAATACCGGCAGCGAGGATGACCGGTTTAGACTTTCGCATGTGGATTTGGTCTTCCAGAATCACGAGAATGTAGGCGATCACGAAAACGATTACGCAGAGAATAGCGGCCCAGTGGCGTGTGTAATCGGGTGTTTCGCCGTTTGTGATTTCACCTGCGTGGGTCGCGACTGGGAGAACAAAAAGCGTAAATATCAGGCTCAGGAGCCCTGTGTATTTGGTCGGCATGGGGGAAAGCGTCCTCTGTGATCTGTTTAAGTAGTAACGTCTGAATGGAATTTTTTCTGAAGAAACGGGATGATGTGGTCCAGGGGTATGTCGTGTGAGTCGGTATCCAAGCGGCCTTTATATTCGACACAGCTTTTGTCGAGGCCTTTCTCAGAAATGACAATGCGATGTGGAATGCCAATCAGCTCCATGTCTGCGAACATAAAGCCGGGCCTGACCTGCCGGTCATCCAAGAGCACATCCATGGAAGCCTTTTTCATACTTTGGTACAGCGTGTCTGTAGCTTCCTGGAGGCGTTGGGATTTGTGTAAATTAATCGGTGTGATCACTACTTGAAAAGGGGCCAGCGTCGAGGGCCAGATAATGCCTTTGTCATCGTGATTCTGTTCGATAGCCGCAGCAACAATGCGAGACACCCCGATGCCATAACAACCCATTGCCATGGCGAAAGGCTTGCCAGCTTCATCCAGAACGGTCGCTTCCATGGCTTTGCTGTACTTATCGCCTAATTGGAAGATATGACCCACTTCAATGCCGCGAATCAGAGTTAATTCACCTTTTCCATCCGGACTTGGATCACCCGCTTTAACCTTTCTAAGGTCCGCGGTTGGGGGTAGGGGAACATCTCGATCCCAGTTGATGTTGAAGTAGTGTTTGGCTTCAATATTTGCACCGGCACCAAAGTCGCTGAGAACTGCGACACTGCGGTCTGCAATGCAGGGAATTGGTAAGTTAACCGGGCCTAGTGAACCGGGACTCGCGCCAATCACGCGACGAATTTCTTCCTCGCTGGCAAACGTTAAAGGCGCCGCCACTTCTTGTAAGTTTTCTGCTTTGACTTCGTTCAATTCATGATCGCCACGAACAAGCAAGGCAATGTAATCGGCGTCTATTTCGTCAGAGGCTTTGACGATCAGCGTTTTGATGGTTTTTTCAATCGGCAACTGGAAACGCTCGACAAGCGCCTGAATGGTGCGTGTATCGGGCGTATCAATCAGTTGCATCTCTGAGCGGGGCTCACGGCGTTGGTCAAGGCAGATGGCTTCAGCTTTTTCAATGTTGGCGGCATAGTCACTTTTTGTGGAGCAAGCCAGAGCATCTTCTCCGCTGTCCGCCAGGACATGAAATTCGATTGAGCCGGTTCCACCAATCGCGCCGCTGTCTGCCTCAACAGCACGAAAGTTGAGTCCGAGCCGGGTGAATATGGCGCTGTAGGCCTTGTGCATCACCCAGAAGGTTTCTTTTAACGAGTCTTCTGATGCATGAAAGGAGTAAGCGTCTTTCATAATGAATTCACGGGCACGCATCACACCAAAACGGGGGCGGATTTCGTCACGGAATTTTGTCTGAATTTGATAGAAGTTGACAGGAAGCTGTTTGTAACTCTTAAGCTCCCGGCGGGCAATATCGGTGATGACCTCTTCGTGAGTTGGTCCAAAGCAAAATCGCCGCTCATGTCTGTCTGTCATCTTCAGGAGTTGTGGGCCAAAGTCTGCCCAGCGCCCTGATTCTTCCCACAACTCGGCAGGCTGCACGGTGGGCATCAGCAGTTCCATGGCGCCGGCGTGGTTCATTTCTTCACGCACAATTTGCTCAACCTTGCGCAAGACTCGCAGGCCAAGTGGCATCCACGTATAAAGACCGGAAGACAAGCGGGTAATTAACCCGGCTCGGACCATTAATTGCAATCTGATAATTTCTGCGTCAGCAGGCGTTTCTTTCAGGGTAGAAATGTGAAAGTTTGAGGTACGCATGAATCGTAAAACTTAACCAGAAGTTAAAAAAACTAACAGCATATTCTAATCGGGATGATGGTCACTAGTATAGTGCTGTGTGCGGTGTTTTTTTGTGCGCTAAAAGACACTTATGATTTAGTGTTATGATTTTTGAAGATATTTTCAGCAAGTACCTAAGTCATCACATTGACGGGTTGATCGATAAAATAATAAGGAGGACGTGTTATGAAGTTTGGTGTTTTTTATGAGTTGCAACTGCCTAAGCCCTGGTCCGAGGATTCGGAGCACCGCCTGTTTCAAGAGGCACTGGATCAAATTGAATTAGCAGATCGTATCGGCATTGAGTATGCCTGGGAAGTTGAGCACCACTTTTTGGAGGAATACTCACATTCATCGGCGCCTGAAGTGTTCTTGGGGGCGGCGGCTATGCGCACGAAGCAGATCCGGTTAGGGCACGGGGTTAAGCACGTGATTGCTAATTACAGCCATCCCGCACGCAACGCGGAATGTATCGCAACCCTGGATTTGGTCTCCAGTGGTCGGGTTGAATTTGGGTTCGGCGAAGGGGCGACCCGGTCTGAACTGGGGGCCTTTGATATTCCCGCCAAAACCAAGCGCAAAATGGCGTTGGAAAGCGTTGAGCAAATCTGCAATATGATGGCTATGACGCCTTATCCTGGCTACCAGGGTGAGTCTTTTTCTATGCCGTGTCGGAACCTGGTACCCAAGCCG
>DJFX01000050.1:47950-56528 GCA_002432635.1 Halothiobacillaceae bacterium UBA5861
CTTTTCTATGCCGTGTCGGACCCTGGTCCCCAAGCCGCTACAGAAGCCCCACCCACCCTTGTGGATGGCGTGCACCAATCGGGATACGATCCGTATTGCCGCTACACTCGGTGTGGGGGCATTGGCATTTGCCTTTTCCGAGCCGGATGAAGCGATGAACTGGGTCAATGAATATTACTCCATTATCAAGAGCGATCAGTGTGTCCCGATTGGACATGCGGTCAATGCCAACATTGCCATGGTCAGTGACTTCACACTGCACGAAGACCGTGAAGAAGCGATACGCCGGGGGCAGGATGGGATCGACTTTTTTAAATATGCGATCAATGCGCTGGTTGTGAACGATACCGTGCCCGGGCGAACCCAGCTTTGGGATACTTTTATGCGGCTACGTGGGGGCAAGACAGAGGCCTTGATCGAGCGGGCACGCAAAGGCGAGTACCAAACCACAGGTATTGGAACGCCGGAGGATTTGCGCAAACACTTGAGAAGTTTTGAGGAGGCTGGCGTTGATCAGATTATCCTCATGCAGCAGGCTGGCTTGAATCAACACAAGCATATCTGTGAGTCACTTGAAATGTTTGGCGAGCAGGTGCTGCCTGAGTTTAAAGCCCGGGACCTTCAACGCCAAAAAGAAAAGGAAGAAGCACTAGCGCCTTATATTGCCGCGGCGATGGCGCGCAAGCAGAAGATGCCTCCTCTGGAAGATCATGAAATCCCCGTTGTGGAAGCTTCTGTGCGTAAAGCGATGGTGCCAGACTCCATCCTAAACCCGGATAATTAACGCTGCCTTGGGTTGAGCAAGCCTGATGGTTCTATCTGTCTCTATTGTTGACAAAATTCAGCAAGTTGAGCGTCAAGTGTGTGCAGGCGCTCGGCACGCTCTTCATCTGAGATATTGAGCAAGGTGCCGTCAGCTTGCTGGGCGGAAACAGGTGTTTGACTTTGCAATAACGTTTTTTGTTTTCGCGCCTGTTTACAGAAGGCTTCAATTTGTTTTCTGCGCTCAACGGCTTCTTCGCCATCGGCATTGGTTTGCATTCGGTCTTCCCGCCGTTCGTTTACGCCTTCGACAATTTTGTTCAGGCGGGCTTTTGTTACCTCGTCGGGGGGCGATTTCGGTAGCGCCACGGCTTCTACCTGCCGTGGCTCGGGCGGTGGGGTCTGTGAATAGTGGACCTGTCCGTTTTCATCCGTCCATTTGTATACTTGTGCACTGGCCAGCAAGGGTATTGATAACAGTAGGAAAAAACAGAATCGCTGCATTTTGGGTAACCGATATTGGATTCTGTGAATATAGTCGTTTGCTTGTTAAACGCAAATGACGAGCGGGTGCTTTGAAACCGTCAGTCGGTGTGGTTATTTGAACTTCAGGCTGTTGAGCGCCCTGTGTATTTCGGCTTTCACGGTCTGGTAGTCGTCGTAAAGGATGATGATGTAAGCGTCTGCGGCGTAGTCTTTGTGTAGCGCGAGTATCAATGCCTGATCATATTCGGGTGAAAACTCCGGTGTGATATCAACGGCTGCGATTGCCGCCCAGTCTGCGTTGAATTTTGCTTTCGCATCAGCCGCAGAGTATTCATTGCTGGGGCTGCTACCGCCTCGCGAAAAGTCAGCAATCAGTGATTGAAACAACATTGGGAAGAGGTGGTTCGGCTCAGGCGCCGCATTGTGAGGGTCGGTATAGTCTATTTTCACCATGCTGATGGGACGGATGGCATAGCGTACGGTGAGTTTTTTTTGGCGGTGGGTGATGGCATGCTCATAAGAAAGTACCGGGTTAACAGCAGGGGGTTGTTCGACGAATCCGGCAGGTTGCTGAATGAACAAGCGGCTGTCCTTCAAAAGGTCTTCAAATGTATAGTGTTCCTGAGCGCCGGCTACGGCGGACAATAAAAGCAGAAACCCTGAGAAGAAGACCAAATGTATTGAATGGATATCTGTATTCGGCGATCTCATGAGGCGGGGGAAGCCTTGTCATCTGGTTGGTCAGCCTTCTCCCAGCGGCTCAATAGCTCACGTGCGGCAGTTTTCCATTGTTCGTTTTCGCTAAGCTCAATAAAGCGGTTTAAATCCTCTTTGGCGCCGGCTAAGTGGCCAACAGCCTGTCTTGTAGAGGCGCGATTAAAATAGGGTGCTGCCGTGTGTGGGTCAATTGCAATGCAGGCGTCGAAATCAGCCAGTGCTTTCTTGAATTCGTTACTGCTGTAGTAAATGGCGCCCCGATTGAAGTGAGCCGCGAGTAGGTTCGGGTTACTTTGAATAGCGGTGTTCAGATCATGTAGTGCTTGCTCGATTTGCCCAAATTGGCGGTAGACTTGGGCGCGATTGGTGAGCAATCGGGCATCTTCGGGTGCAATTTTCAAGCCCTGCTCCAGGTCTTGAAGCGCTTCGGATAGTTGATTCTTCTCCATGTAAAAGCTGGCTCTGATGCCATAAAGATCCTGTTTGTCAGGATATTGCTCTATTGCGCGGGCCAGTGCTCTCATTGCTTCATGCAACCGTCCTTCGGCCTTATGTTGTAACGCAACCTGTATATGTTGCTCCGGTTTCAGAGTGGCGTGAGGATCGTATACGCCATGGGCAGAGGCTTTTTTGCTGGGTAGAATGCCCGGCGTTTGTGCAGTTGTCGGTGTTGGAAGTTGAAGACTATCCAGTGGTTGTGTTTGGTTGTTGTAGCGGATAAAACCAATGACGAACAGCCCCATCAGGGTAATGCTTAAGCAACTGTAAAAAAGTTTGTTATTCATCAGACGTGGTTACCTTACTGGTCCTTCGGGTTTGACCCACCGACAGCATCATCAGTGGGTCCCGTAGTGGCTTATTTTTTGGTAGTGGCGTATTCGCGGAGCACTTTGTTCATGAGTTCAATATGCTCCTGGCTGTTTAAACGCTTACCGGAGGTTGCGACTTTTGACCAAAGCTCGTCTTTCGTCATGTCTCGGTGGCAACCCATGCACAGGCCGGTTCGGTCCATCGCATCACGCATTTCTTTGGGTAATGCGCGGGACAGTGGCCAGTGAGTACCCACTGTTTGTACTTGTTGTTCATCTTTAATGAGGGTGGACCAGTCAAAGTCCAGTGCTTCGATTTTGGGTATCTGGATTTGATAGTTTATGGGAATCACTTTGCCGGTTTTCTGGTCAATTAAGTCTTCGACAATGTCTTCTGGATAGCGTGTTTGGAAGACGCCGCCTGAGATGCCATAGCCCATCGCTTTGGGATTGTTGTGGCAAGACTCACAGGTTCTGGCTTTGCGTTGTGCTGAGTGAGGCTGAACAGGTGCCATGTCGATGGCCAAAGGCGTACGAGTTTGGCCCAGTTGTTTTTGTTCGTCATATGAGAGAGCGACCTGATCTAAGGCAATGGTACTGCCATCGCGTGCTTTGACGGTGTAGACAATCTGGCAGCCTGGCATGAGCGGGGTGACCCGGCCTTCGCCGTTAATGCCGAGTACAGGCTCTTCCCAACGTAGGTAGGCGCGTGTCTCGTACACTTTACCTGGGCTTTGGATGCCTTTGGTGCCCAACGGAGATTCAGCCGTTGAGCCGTCAGGGTTTCTGGCACTGCCGGAGGCAATCCAGTCGGTATCGTGCTTGGGTTTGCCATCTTTGTCTTTACCGTAATCAACATGTACATGGCAGCCGTAGCATTGTGGAACCCATGAGGCGTGGCATGCATAACATTCAAGGCTGTCTGCGTGTTTTTGGACGCTGCTCATGGCAACCAGAGCGTCTGGACTTTTCCAGCTGTCATCCAGATTGATTTGTTTTAGCAATGGGATTTCAAAGTCGTTTCCGGTTGCAGAGTGCAAAAGGGCTTTTTTGCCACTTTTAATCACATTACCGAAAGGGTTGCCTCGAGTTGTGAGTAGGTAGCCATCCTGTTTGTCGTAGGTCGTGGCGTATGTGGCTGTTTCCTGTTGGAGGCTGCTCGAGAGACCACGGGGACTTGTGCTCAGCGTTTGGCCAAATTCCTCACCATGCCCTAAGGGAAGCTCCCAAGGGAATTGATCGGGTGTACCGTGGCAGTCTTGGCACTCTATCTCAACCTGTGCCAGCGTGGTGCCGGGGATATTGCCGTCACCATGCATATCGATGGTGGTGTGGCAGTCCTGGCACAGCAAGCCACCTTCTGGGTTTTCCGGGCGGCTTTTGATCTGGTGGTGCAAGTCATCCGAGATGAACAAGTACTGCTTGGTATGCAGTTTAGGTTGTTTTTTTCCTTCCTTATTAAAGGGGGATCCGTAAGGGAACTCCATTAGACCTTGGTATGTCACGCCAATGCGTTTACCACGGTTATGACAAGAGTTACAGGTTTCCACGGGGATGCCTGAGTACTCGAGGTTATTATGGTTAACTTTAGACTTGCGGGTGGCCTGAATCTGGTGAGTCAATAGATGGCCTTTTTCAGTTTTGCTGATCGTGGGGTCGTTACCTTCATATAAACCTTCGTTGCCATAAGGTATGTGGCAGGATGAGCAGCCTTGGCCGCGGTAGTCTCCCCGTTTTTCACGGCCTTTAACCGTGACATGGCAACGCTGACACTGTTGGCGCTGGTACGTGAAACCGGCCAGTTTGGGGTCTTTTTCGATGTCTTCAACGCTGGGGTTGGGTATTTGGCTCAGCTCGGTAGGGAATTGTTCTTTGTGCGCAGCGATCATGGCGTTCATATAGTTTTTATAAGCCTCTGAGCCAACAGCTGGCACTTGCCCGTCCGTGTCTTTGACGTCGTAATTGCCCCAAGGCACCTTGTGATTTTGAACTTCCTCAATGCCCCAGGTATGTAAATTACCCTGGATTTTCCCGGCTTCTGTGTTCATCAGTGCTTTTTCCAAGCGTTCAGGGTAACCCTTGTGGCAGCCTGCCTGGCCGCAGCTGAACTGGTTGACATCCATCGCGCCGGGGTCGGGGTAAAAGGTTTGCGGGCCTTTGGCTTTCTTGAGAGAATCAGGAGACCCCTTATGGGCCGCGGTGAGATCAGTGCTTTGAGGATTTCCCCCGTGGCACATGACGCACCCGCTATTGTCGCCGTGGTTGGCGCCAAGCGCTTTGATCATGGACATCATCGTACTGCTGTCGGCACGAATATCCTCGATACCGTTATGACAGCTTAAACACCCCGTCTGTGCAGGGGGTTCTGCCATCTTGCTGTAGGAAATTGGGCTGGTCAATAATGAAAGCGCGGTAACAAGGAGAATGGCAAGTGGCTTCGTGTACACGGCTTGACTCCTGTCTGGCAACACATGAATAAACAGTAATGTTCGTGTGTGACCCTATCGTGCGTGCACAAGGCCGTTGTTGATACAGATCAATTATGACCTCTAAAGAAACAGTGAGTGGCTTAAATAACCAGAATAAATATGTGGATTTATTTTTCCCTCTTATCTAAAGGCCCGGAAGTGAAAAATGGTAACGCTTGAAACGCTTAATTTTGATAATTCATTCAGTCGCTTGCCTGATGTTTTCTATTCAGCAGTCAAACCGCAACCACTGAAAGGCGCCCGCCTGGTCCATTTCAGCCCGGATGCTGCGCGATTGATCGACCTGCCCGAGGCCGAATTATTGCGCCCAGCATTTGTCGATTACTTGAATGGCGAAAACCCGCTGCCGGGTGCTTATCCTCTTTCTCAGGTTTATGCCGGACACCAGTTTGGTCACTACGTGCCGCAGTTGGGTGATGGCCGCGCGATTTTATTGGGCGAAGTGATCAATCAACAGGGCGAACGTTGGGACTTGCAGCTCAAAGGCGCCGGACTCACGCCTTATTCCAGAATGGGAGATGGCCGGGCTGTATTGCGCTCGACCATACGTGAATATTTATGCAGTGAGGCAATGGCGGGATTGGGGATTCCAACCACACGTGCTTTGTGTCTGTTGCACAGTGAAGAGCCTGTGTGGCGGGAGCAGCTGGAAAGCGCTGCTTTGCTGCTCCGCTTATCACCGACTCACATCCGCTTTGGCCACTTTGAATTTTTTTGTCATTCCGGTCAGCATGAGGCGTTAAGGCAGTTGACAGACTATGTCATAAAAACGCATTTCCCCGCATTGGAGGGGAACGACACACCTTACCTGGCGCTTTTTCGTTGGGTTGTAGAAAAAACGGCTGTCTTGATGGCCGACTGGATGGCGATCGGTTGGACGCACGGTGTGATGAATACGGACAATATGTCCATTCTGGGGCTCACCATCGATTACGGCCCATATGCCTTCATGGATGAATATCATCCGGATTTCATCCCTAACCATTCCGACACAGAAGGCCGTTATGCCTATAAAATGCAGCCGTGGATTGGGCAGTGGAATTTAGGTCGTTTAGCTGCGGCGTTGACACCGTTGGTACCGGTTGAGGCGCTTAAAGAAGCCCTGGGTGGCTATGAAAAAATCTATTGGGAAGCTTACACCATTAAAATGTTAGCGAAATTAGGGTTGAGCCAGGCCACTTCCGGCGTCACGGAATTAATCACATCACTGTTGACAATATTGCATGAACATCGCGTGGACTACACGGTATTCTTTCGCCAATTATGTCACTTTCAGCCCGGTGGGATGAATGCAGCGATCACCTCGCTCTTTCAAGATCCTGCTCGAATTGATGGCTGGCTGGCGGACTATACGCGGGTATTGGAGGAATCCGGGGAACCGATAGGTCAGGCGCAGGCACGCATGAAGCGCGTTAACCCGAAATATATTCTCCGTAACCACATGGCTCAACAGGCCATTGAGCAAGCTGAACAAGGAAGTTTCAAGGAAGTTGAGCGCCTGCACCAGCTGTTGCAAACACCCTTTGATGAGCAACCTGGCTGTGAGTCATACGCAGAACCATCACCGGATTGGGCCAAACGTATTGTCATCAGTTGTTCTTCATAAATGCAGTGGGCATTTGCAAACCGTGGTTTAACATTTACCCTGTCCACAACAAGAACTATAATCGCAAGTTTAAATAATCTCTGCTCGGGTATCCCGGGCGCTTAGCTTGAGGCCTCAATCATGCGAATTACTGAAGAAGCCCTCACTTTTGATGATGTTCTACTTCTCCCTGCGCAATCCAATATTCTGCCTCGCGATGTCAATTTAGGAACACAACTGACGCGATCGATTCGGTTGAATATTCCGTTTCTCTCTGCTGCGATGGATACGGTAACAGAATCACGTCTGGCCATTTCCATTGCCCAGGAAGGGGGGATTGGCATTATCCATAAAAACATTTCGGTGAAAGCCCAGGCGCGTGAGGTCATGCGCGTCAAAAAGTTTGAAAGCGGTGTTGTGCGTGAACCGATCACGATTCCACCGAACAAGACTATTGGTGATGTCCTTGAGCTTACAAACCGCTACAAAATATCGGGCCTGCCGGTTGTGGATGGCAGCGACCTGGTTGGTATCGTGACGCAACGGGACTTGCGTTTTGAAACTCGGTTGGACGATCCGGTTGCAACCATCATGACCCCGAAAGAGCGCTTAGTGACTGTTCGCGAAGGCGCCGCTATGGAAGAAGCTATCAGCTTATTGCACAAGCACCGGATTGAAAAAGTCCTGGTGGTGAATGAGCGTTTTGAACTGCGCGGGATGATCACAGTCAAGGATATTCTGAAAGCGAAAGACCACCCCCATGCCGCCAAGGATGAAGAAGGTGCCTTACGGGTGGGAGCTGCGGTCGGAACAGGTGGGGATTCCGATGAGCGTGTGGACGCATTGGTCAAAGCCGGGGTGGATGTACTGATTGTTGATACTGCTCATGGGCACTCCAAAGGGGTGCTCGATCAAGTTAAAAGAATCAAACAACATTACTCTGGTGTTCAGGTGGTAGGTGGCAATATTGCCACAGGAAAGGCAGCCGCTGACTTGGTTGAAGCGGGTGCAGATGCCGTTAAGGTTGGCATTGGTCCTGGATCGATTTGCACCACACGCATTGTTGCCGGCGTTGGTGTGCCGCAGATTTCAGCGATCAGTAATGTCAGCAAAGCACTGGAAGGATCCGGTGTGCCTTTGATTGCAGATGGCGGCATCCGTTACTCAGGCGATGTGGTCAAAGCCATTGCCGCGGGTGCCCAATGCGTGATGATTGGCAGTATGTTCGCGGGTACCGAGGAGGCGCCGGGCGAGGTTGAACTGTACCAGGGGCGTTCCTATAAAGCTTATCGGGGTATGGGATCGATTGGCGCAATGAAGCAAGGCTCCAGTGACCGTTACTTTCAAGACAATGAAATGAACGTCGAAAAACTGGTGCCAGAAGGCATCGAAGGCCGGGTTCCTTACAAAGGGCCGTTGACCGCAATTATTCATCAGTTGATCGGTGGTTTGAGGGCTGGCATGGGGTACTGCGGTAGTGAAACTATTGAAGATTTGCGCACACGTGCTGAGTTTGTCCGGGTCAGTAATGCGGGCATTCGGGAAAGCCATGTGCACGATGTTTCCATCACCAAAGAAGCACCCAATTACCGGGTTGAATAAGCGCCGCACCAGTTTGATTTTTTATTTGATGAGTAGTTTTTTGTGACCGACATCCACGCCCACCGCATCCTGATTCTCGACTTCGGCTCCCAGTACACGCAGCTGATCGCCCGGCGCGTGCGCGAGCT
>DJFX01000035.1:0-4096 GCA_002432635.1 Halothiobacillaceae bacterium UBA5861
TTAAAAATTAACCTTTCAGCTACCCTTGAAGATGCTCTAATAGAGCTGGTTAGCGCAAAGCAAAGGGAGCTCTGGAAACAGGAAAACCAGAACGCTATTGCGGCATACAATCAAATCATTGAAGAAAACGGTACTTTCAGTGATGATTTGAGAGCATTTTAATGGCGCAGTTCGTTGCCTACAAAAACCCCAATAGCAGAACCAAGAAACTGTTTCCCTACCTTCTGGATATTCAATCCAATCTACTGGACGACATTCGCACCACTCTCATTATCCCATTAAGTCCAGAATCTTTATCTGGCCATGCGGCTATCTCGAGACTTTGTCCAAAGATAGATATTGAGGGGAAGGTGTTTGTCGCTATGACTCAACAAATCGCCGGTGTTGATAGATCTGCTCTTGGGAAAGAAGCATATGACCTTTCGTCTTATCGATCAGAAATAATTGCAGCGCTGGATTTCATTATTTCGGGCATATAACGGGCGCGGCTATTTATCGTTTCAAGCAGGGGCGCCGGTTACGGCGCCCCTGCGCGAAGCGCCCTTGCGGGTGAACGTGTTGGCACTGGTTATGTTTTACTTTTGTGTGCAACTTTATGTGCATGTTGCTCCCAGTTTTGACCGTCAAACTCTGTGATATTTACTGATTTTGGCTGAGTGTCAAGACAATGCACATTAATATCAATACCATCAGGGTTTGAACGTGGGGTATAGAAAGGCTTAACCCCACATTTTTTACAAAAAGTATGTTTTGCTATACCAGTATTAAATGAATAAGCTGACAGGGAGCTTTTGCCGCTAATTAACCTGAATTGATTTAGCGGGACGATTAAATGGAGGAAACCTGATTTTTTACATATAGAGCAATTGCAATAGTCAGCTTCAATAATTTCGGGAGCCTCAACCTCAAAGGTTACTGCTTGGCAATGACAACTACCTTTGTATATCACTGAATCACCTTCAAAACATAACCGGTCGGCTGGTCAGCGGCCCCCGTAGGAGCCGTCTGGAACGCGTTGATAAGTGGCCGCGCCTGCACACTGTTAATTAAGAATTCGATAGTTTCAGATCTCTCATGACTTTTTTCGTGGCACTTGCCCGGACACTGATGCGTTCCTGCCGCTGAACAGCCGACCCGATAAATAGCAGAGGCCGCGCATGCGGGCGAGGCTATTTATCGTCTACGATAAGGGGCGCAAGCTGTCAGGCGAAGCGTCCCAGTAAGCGCAGAGAACGACTTGATTGTATTGTTAGGTGATTACTTGACCCTATAGAAATATTCACGACCAATTTCACTATCTAGATTTACCCAATATAGGTTTTCATTTACTACAAAATATTGGTAAATATCTTGAACACCGTAATACTCGTATTCCACTTCGATTAATTCATTTGTACATTTTCTGTAAGTAACAGGGGATTTTGACGCTTCAATTACGAAGGGGTGATTCTTACCTTCGATAATAACTTCTATTTCTTCTGTTTCATGAACCTCAAGAGTATGTTCGGAGAATGTAAGCGTCATGTGTCCGAAAGCATGTTTCACGAAATCCAATTGCTTGCGTTGAACATTTGGATTTTTGGACGCGTAGTCATAGCTCTCCTGCATCGAAGACTTCCAAGTTCCATAGAGAAACTCACAGGGGTATGCAGCCCGTGAACAAAGCAGCAATATTGTGAACAATGCAGGTTTCATTGCTTTTTCACTTAACGGGTCGGCTGTTCAGCGGCACCCGTAGGAGCCCCCTGGAACACAGTGTTAGGGCGTAAACGTCAATTTGAGATTCCATGAGTTAACGATTTCATTGGCAAGCTGTATAAAAAGAGGGGTGAGTGTCGGAATTGCGTAAATGGAACCTTTACCGATTTGATGGAGAACTAAGGCCCAATAGCATTGCGGTGTCTTCCCCAAAATTCGATCAGCGAACCAAAGGGATGATATGCCAAAGCCAAAGACACACCACACGGGCCAAAGAGCAATTCCAATGAAAATGGCGGCGTATTGACTGATAGAGGGAAGCAATAGTCCTACTCCGGCATAAGCAATTAAGATACCAAGTAGTACTCCTACAAAGAGCCACAACTTCGATGCGGGCTTAGGTGAAACCACGACAAAGAGGCGACCAACTACCCAAGCAACGAAGATCCAAATGCACCAAAGGATAAAGGCTATAGCAAGATACGGAATGAAGATCATGGCCCTAACGCCAAGCTAAGGGGCGCGCCGCCTTTGGCCGTGGATGCACTTGTTAGGTTTTTCATCGCACTTTCACTTCATAGTTGCCAATATTCTTGACTTCCCCAATGAGGCTCACCGAAGCCTGCAACTTGCGAATTTTTCCGTTGTTTTCAAGTTGCTCCTCCGTAATACCCTCAAATAATTCTGCATCGTTTGAGATGGTATCGATCCGTGCTGCCAAGTACCCGATGATATCGGCATACAAGACACCGACGGTATTGAAGTTGGAAGAAACCATAGTTGGCTCTTCCAGGGCGACGTACTTCTTACTTTCCAGTACCGGAGCAATGGCCTCTGAAAGATCTCTTAGCTTCACGTCACTGCGCTTATCGCACGTGACAGAAATGAGGTTTTTTCCAGCCCCAGAAGGTGCTTTTGGAAGCGCCCTAGCGAGAAGCATAGGTAGAAGACGGAGATACTCTTGGCCGTGCTGCTTCGGTTCGGCTGTGTGTCGAAGATAGTGAAAGTTCATACGAGCATTCGCTTTCGCGATATTTAGCCGAATCACTTGCTCTGCAATTTCGATACGCTCTGCAATTGAAACATTCACATCGCCAGATTTGGCCGAAAAAAGGTTTGCGCCTTTGAATTCGATCGTTTCGTCCCATTCGCTCTTACGGAGAATTTTCTGAAACTCCGTTTTGACTTTCGGGTACTTGGTGTAGTTGATTGTGGCAACGCTTAGCCCAAAATAATCCTTGAACTTCGAATCGCTAGTTTCGTCAATGAATACGAGCAGCATCCTTATTAGACCTAACGTTTTATGGCAGCCGCGGCGAACCGCAGGTTTGCCGTCGGGCGCGTTAGCGCGGACTGCCCATACTGGTTAGGTGGCATTAGCTATAGCCTCCACCTTGAGCGAGACGAATGATTTTGACGACTATGCCGTATAACGATGCACCTATAACGAAACCAGGAGCAAGACAAAAAAGTAGTAAGTTTTTAATTTTTAGATCTTGGGGATAATTTAAATACCACCAGAGAGCACCGAAACCACTTAGGGCTATTGCAGAAATAATGCCCGCAATTAATCCCCCAAGCGCATGAGGATGGTTCTGCGATTTTCGAGAGCGATAGGTAAGAACGACAAACAAAATAGGCGCGCTAATTACTACAAACAAAAGATAGAGGAACGCTATTACCACAAGCCCACCTAACGCCCACATAAAAGGCCGACCGACAGGGAGGTCCAGCGCAACGAAGTGGAGCGATTTTTGATGTGCTTGTTATGCATTTACACTACCCAGCACTGTCTCTACTGACAAGTTCGCATGGTTGGAAAGATGGTCATGCATATTTTTGAATAAAGCATATAGACCTTGGCCATATTGGTTTATGAAGGCTTGGTTGTCATTAGCTATTTCTAGCTCATTCGCAGCTGTTAGTTCGCAGAACTGATTTAACTGATACTGATTTAGGTAAAATACTTGGTTAGTAAAACGGTTTTTAAACTCTGGGTTACTGGAGTTAGCAAACTGAGGCCAAAAATAATCTCGGTCACAGGAACAGTATAAGTAAACAATTTCCTCAGCCTCTTTGCCGATAATGCCTGCTATCTTGTCACGTTGATTGGTTGACACCAAACTTTCACTGAAACCTACCGTGCCATAAGCGGCATGATACAAACCTGCATTCTGAAGCACCTCTGAGGCTTTCCATTCTTTCAACAATGACTGCGTACCGAGCAGGTGATCAATCAAAACACCATCGATATGATCGAAATCACCTGCACCTAACTCTGAAAGTTGTTTAAATTTCTCATTCATGCATTGCACTCGGTTTTATGCATAACGCGCAGCTAAGGGGAGAAATGCGCAGCATTTTGTCCCGCTTGAGTGCCTTGTTAAATTTTTTGTTC
>DJFX01000035.1:4328-4739 GCA_002432635.1 Halothiobacillaceae bacterium UBA5861
TAGTAACGCGCTACAGGTGAGTAATACATTAATGCCAGTAGTACACCTGACAGAACCATAGATATGTCGTACAGAACTTGGCCGAAACCACTGTAAACTGTAATACCCATGAATGGATACAGAGAAAATGCAGCAACAAACCCCGCTGCATAAACATGCCTTGCCCATGACTTGAATAAAAGGAGTCCGATAAGCGATATCAGAGCCATAGTGAGAGCAACAAAAGCCAAGACCCCGACCAAAATAATACTTGTACCTTCAATCTCTGGTTCTATCTCGACGATATAATCAAAAACTTGATCAGCTATTGGATCAGGCCATATATAGTCGTATACGCCAGAAAGTAAGCCTATGACTAGAGAGACTACAATTAATGCTCGAAAGTGATTCTTGCTCATAAAATTTAACGCC
>DJFX01000044.1:0-57577 GCA_002432635.1 Halothiobacillaceae bacterium UBA5861
GACTATTTCGAACAGGCGCTGGCCACGTTTGACGCGCGCCTGGGCGCTGAGCACCCCCGCACAAAAACGGCTGCGGAAAATTTAGCCGCCGCCCGCGCTGCGTGGAACACAGGCAACTAAGCGCCTCTGCTCCAGGCGCGTGTTGACCTTTAAGCCCAGCTCAATATACTACGGGATCTTACTGAATTCCTTTGCGCCCGGTGCGTGCGCAAACCCTTTGACCACCCGGAGGCAAGATAATGACAACTTCCCGCGCATTTAAAAATGGCGAACTGATCCACCCGGAAAATAAAGTTCCGCTCCTGCTGAACGGTGAGTTTGTGCAAAGCGATACTAAAACGTTTATTGATGTGACAAACCCGGCCACACAAGCGGTGATTTGCCAGGCGCCGGTTACCACGGCCAGCGAAATGGAAGCGGCCATTGCCTCGGCCAAGGCTGCCTTTAAACGCTGGCGCGAGGTGCCCCCGCCCGAGCGTGCGCGGCACATGTTTGAATACCAAAGCCTGTTGAAAAAACACCAGGCGGATATTGCCACCGTGCTGGCAAAAGAAACCGGCAAAGTGTTTGACGACGCCATGGGCGATGTTTGGCGCGGCATTGAAGTTGCCGAACACGCCTGCGGCATTCCCTCACTGGTGATGGGCGAAACCGTGGAAAACGTGGCCCGGAGTATTGATACTTACAGTTATATTCAACCACTGGGTGTGTGCGCGGGGATTACCCCGTTCAACTTCCCGGCGATGATCCCGCTGTGGATGTTCCCCATGGCCATTGCCTGTGGCAACAGCTTTATCCTGAAGCCCTCTGAGCAGGACCCAATGACCCCGACGATGCTCGCGGAATTATTCCTGGAAGCCGGCTTCCCGAAAGATCTGTTGCAGGTGGTTCACGGGGGTAAAGAACAGGTTGATACCCTGCTGACGCACCCGGACATCAAAGCCATTTCGTTTGTAGGCTCGGTGCCCGTCGGGCAGCATATTTACAAAACCGGAACCGATCACCTCAAACGGGTCCAGGCTTTTGCCGGAGCCAAAAACCACGTGGTGATCATGCCGGATGCCGGCAAGCAGCGTGTCATTGATAATTTGGTCGGCTCGTCCTGTGGCGCGGCTGGACAACGCTGCATGGCGCTGTCTGTGGCGGTATTTGTGGGCGCGGCGCAAGAATGGATTCCCGATTTAAAAGAGGCGCTGAGCCAGATTAAACCCGGCCCTTCGGACGACAAGGCCTCGGCCTATGGCCCGTTGATCAGCCCTCAAGCCAAGGAGCGGGCGCTGCGGTTGATTGCATCGGCCCATGAACAAGGGGCTGATGTGCTGTTGGATGGCTCGGACTGCACGGTGCCCGGCTACCCGGACGGCAACTGGATTGGCCCCACGCTGTTCGATAACGTCACCGTCGAGATGGATGTCTACAAAGAAGAAATTTTTGGCCCGGCCTTGTCTATTGTACGCGCCGACTCGCTGGAAGATGCGATTACGCTGATCAATAACAATCAGTACGGCAATGGCACGTCGATCTTCACCGCCTCAGGCGCGGCCGCGAGAAAGTACCAGCACGAAATTGAAGTCGGCCAGGTGGGTATTAACGTGCCCATTCCGGTGCCCCTGCCGTTTTTCTCCTTCACGGGCTGGAAGAATTCTTTCTATGGCGATCTGCACGCGTATGGCAAGCAGGCGGTGCGCTTTTACACCGAAACCAAAACCATTACCGCACGCTGGTTTGATGAGTCGATCCCTTCTGAGGGCGCGAACATGACGATCAAACTGAAGTAAGCACGCGGTCGACAGCATGGACTTTGAACTCAGCGACGATCAGCTCGCCTTTCAGGCTACCGCACGGGAGTTTGCCGCCCGGGAATTTGCACCCCAGGCGGCTGCCTGGGATGCCGAGTGCCATTTCCCTAAAGCGGTGATCCGTAAAGCAGGCGAGTTAGGGTTTTGCGGCCTTTACAGTCCGGAAGATGTGGGCGGGCTGGGGCTTACCCGGCTGGATGCGGCGATTATTTTTGAAGAGCTGGCGGCGGGCTGTACCTCTACCAGCGCGTTCATTTCCATCCACAATATGGCTACCTGGATGATTGCCACCTTTGGCAATTCGGCCACCCGCAACCACTGGTGCCCGTCCTTAACCGCGGGGGAGAAGCTGGCTTCTTATTGCCTGACGGAACCGAATGCCGGTTCGGATGGTGCTTCGGTACGCACCACGGCAGAAAAACACGGCGATGTGTACCGGGTGAACGGCAGCAAGGCTTTTATCTCCGGCGCGGGAGATACCGATGTACTGGTGGTGATGCTGCGCACCGGTGGGCCGGGTGCAAAGGGCATGTCGGCCATGGCCATTCCGGCGGATTTGCCCGGCATTACCTACGGCCGCAAAGAAGAAAAAATGGGTTGGAACAGCCAACCTACACGCACGATCACTTTTGACAATGTGGAGGTGCCGGCCACGGCCCTGCTCGGCGCCGAGGGTGAGGGATTTAAGATTGCCATGAAGGGAATCGACGGCGGCCGAATCAACATTGCCACTTGCTCGGTCGGCACAGCGCAAGCAGCGCTCACGGCGGCTCAGCAGTACATGAATCAACGCCGCCAGTTTGGTAAAAATCTCGCCGAATTCCAGGCACTGCAGTTCAAACTGGCGGATATGGTGACTGAGCTGGTTGCCGCCCGGCAAATGGTTCGCCTGGCGGCCAGTAAGCTGGACAACGCCCACACAGATAAGACCGTTTATTGCGCCATGGCCAAGCGCCTGGCCACGGATTTATGCTTCCGGGTGTGTAACGAGGCTCTGCAAATTCATGGCGGCTATGGTTATATCCGGGAGTACCCATTGGAGCGACATGTGCGCGATTTGCGAGTCCACCAGATCCTGGAAGGTACCAATGAAATCATGCGGGTTATCATCGCGCGGCGTATTCTGGAAGAGCACGCACCCGACGCCATCCGATAACACCGCCCACTCCGGAGAACCCTCTTTATTATGAAAGCAGATGCCGTACTCTTCGAAGAAATCTCCACGGCAGGTCAGCAGCGAATTGGCGTGGCCACACTCAACGCGGAGAAATCTCTCAACTCACTGACGCAGGATATGATCGACCTGCTCTCGCCCAAACTGGCCGCCTGGAAAGCAGACGATGAGATCGCACTGGTTTTTCTCAAAGGCGCAGGGGAGAAAGCTTTTTGTGCCGGAGGGGACATCATTAATCTGCATACGGCGATGACCACACAGCCTCCCGGCCCCGACAACGCCGCAGAGCACTTTTTTTGCACGGAATACCGGCTTAACTACACCATGCATACTTACCCCAAACCGATTGTGTGTTGGGGGCATGGTATTGTCATGGGAGGCGGCCTTGGCTTGATGGCGGGCTCCAGCCACCGCATCGCCACCGAAAAATCACGCATTGCCATGCCTGAGATTGGTATTGGTTTGTACCCCGATGTCGGCGGGACCTGGTTTTTACCCCGCATGCCTGGCGGTTCGGGCCTGTTCCTAGGCCTGACAGGGGCATCCATGAACGCGGGCGATGCCTTGTACACCGGAACGGCTGATTACTTTATTGAAAGCCAATGCCTCCCGGCGGTTTTGGCACAGCTTCAAGAGGCACAGTGGTCGGCTGATGTCACTGATAATCACGAAACACTCTCCCGCATTCTGAGGACACTTCATCGTGAATGCCGGGCGGCAGCACCGCCTTCCAAAATTGAGGAACACATTGAGCTGATCAATGATGTGACCGACCATGCCGCTGTGGAACATTGTCTTACGGCTATTGAGGCGATCGACTCCGACGACAAGTGGCTGCAAAAAAGCATCGGCACGTTAAAAACGGCTTGCCCGGTTTCGGCACTGATCTGTTTTGAACAATATCAACGCGGCTTGCACCTGTCGCTTAAAGAAGCCTTTATGTTGGAATGGGTGATGGCAGTCCAAGTCTCTCGCCACAACAACTTTTCAGAAGGCATTCGCGCGCTGCTCATTGATAAGGATCTGGCTCCCAAATGGGAACCGGCGACCCTGGCAGAAACCCCCAAAGCGCTGATTGATGCGCACTTAACTGCCCCTGAAGGATACGAAGAACACCCACTTTCGGATTTATGAGGAAACTGTTATGGCTCACATCGCATTCATCGGACTTGGCAATATGGGGTTGCCAATGGCCCAAAATTTATTGGCCGCCGGCCACCAGCTTTCTGTTTTTGATCTGGTCCCCGCTGCGATCGAAAAGGCCGTCAGCGCAGGCGCCCAAGCGGCAGATTCAGCAGCGGTGGCTGTTAAAGATGCCGAGTTTGTTATTTCCATGCTGCCGGCAGGCCCACACGTTGAAGACCTTTATTTAGGCGCAGGCGGGGTGCTAGCCTCGATTCAGGCCGGCACTCAACTCGTTGATTGCAGCACAATTGCCCCGGAAACAGCCCGCCAGGTTTCTGAGGCCGCCGAATCTCAAGGGTTTGACATGCTGGATGCCCCGGTTTCAGGCGGTGTCGGCGGCGCGCAGGCAGGCACGCTGACATTTATGGTCGGTGGCAGTGACAGTGGGCTTGCGCGCACCCGCCCCTTACTTGAGATCATGGGTAAAAATATTTTTCATGCCGGTGGCAGTGGCGCGGGCCAAGTCGCAAAGTGCTGCAACAATATGCTGCTGGGCATTCAGATGATTGGCACCAGCGAAGCAATCAATTTGGGCATTGCCAATGGGCTTGACCCGGCTGTGCTGTCGGAAATCATGCAACAGAGCTCTGGGGGAAACTGGACACTGAATGTCTATAACCCACACCCTGGAATCATGGAGAATGTGCCCTCAACAAATGATTATCAAGGCGGATTTGGTGTCGATTTAATGCTGAAAGATTTGAAGCTCGCGGCAGAGTCCGCACTCAATAATAATGTAGCAACACCGCTGGGCAGTTTGGCAAAAAATCTCTACAACCTGCACAGCAAGAGCGGATCAGGTAAGCTGGACTTTTCAAGCATTATTCAATTCTTAAAATCGCCCGGTAGCTAGGGCACGGTTAAGCCCCACCTCTTACGCTAAAAAACCTCTGTTAGTCTCGCTTCGCAGCAGTGGCGCACTCACTGCTGTCCACCTCAACGGGTAGATGGATTCCACGCGAATATTATTCAGGCGGCATGTGGCGCCAAATCTGCCATACCCTCGGGATCCGTATGTTTGATAAAGACTGGCACATATCGGCCGAAAACCTTTGGTATGTTTTAATGCAATTAAGAGTAGAAGATTGAATCATGGTAGCAACCCAAACCAAAATTCTTATCGTTGATGATGAAGAACTGAACCTTGAAATTCTTGGGGAATACCTTGAAAACTCAAACTATGAACTAGCATTTGCACGTGATGGACAGGAAGCGATTGATACGCTGAACGCAAAACCACACGACTTTGATATCGTCCTATTGGACTGGATGATGCCCAAACTAAGTGGTCTCGAAGTGCTTGAGCAAATGAAGGCACATCCTGACTTAATGCATATCCCGGTCATTTTACAAACGGCTGCAGCCTCTAAACAGGATATCGTTAAAGGTTTACAGGCCGGTGCTTACTATTATTTACCCAAGCCCTTCGCAGAAGATATTTTGAAAACCATTGTCGCTTCAGCCATCAGCGACCGAAAGCGCTACCAGCTGTTGTGCAAAGAAATTGAAAACAAGACAGAGGCGTTAACGCTTCTCAAAAATTGCTGCTTCCAATTTAGAACCTTAACCGATGTCAAAAAACTTTCGGCTTTCCTTGCCAGGATGTGCCCTGCACCAGAAAAAACAATCATGGGCCTGTCTGAGCTTATGATTAATAGTATTGAGCACGGCAACCTTGAGATCACCTACGAGGAAAAGTCTGTTTTAAATAAAGAGGGTCGGTGGAAAGAAGAGGTAGAAAAACGTTTGCAAAACCCTCTTTTCAAAGACCGGTATGCTGAGGTCCAATGCACGAAAGATCACGAGAGAATCACATTTAGAATTATCGACCAAGGCCAAGGCTTCAGCTGGGATCAATATTTGGACATTGCTCCCAATAGAGCGTTTGATACGCATGGCCGTGGAATCGCCATTGCTAAAGCGGTCAGTTTTAACGACATTGAATATATGGGCTGTGGCAACGAGGTGATTGCAACAGTATATACAAACCAATAAAACAAGCCAGCGGCCACTTATACAGGCCGCCGACTTGGTTTTTATATGAAGATCAGGCCTTTACGCCTTACTCTTCCGGCTCGACAACTGCGACAACCGCATGCCTTTCGACGGTCTCGCCTTCTGAGCAGTTGATCGATGTGACCGTACCTTCGATTTCACTGACGATGCGCAATTCCATTTTCATCGACTCGATAACAATGACTGTGTCACCCACACCGACCTGGTCTCCTACCGCCGCATTGACTTTTAATACCGTACCCATCATCGGCGCTTTTAGGTCGCCACTGACTTCGGCTGCGGCACTGATATGGCTCAGGTAGCTGGTTGCCTTAAACGCGTAGGAGTCATGTTGAGCTTGCGCGTATATGTTTTCGTCATCAGCAATCAAGGTCACAACACCTTGTTTGTCTTCCAAGAAATACTGGTACTTGTGGTTGCCGAGTGAAACCAACCTGACTCGGACTTCCTCTTCACCCACGGCAATCAGCATGGTGCCATCAGCCACCATGGGAGCAAACCGAATTTCCTCTGCCCCGGCACTACTCTCCATGTGCAGCGTTGGGATCGGTGAAAGCATTTCCCCCCCTGAGGAAATCTGCCAGCCTGTATTCCCCCAAGCAGCCCATGGCTCTCGCGTGTTGCTACTGCGCTGTTGTTGGAGCCAAAAGTAAGATGCGATAGCCGTAATATTGGGATTACGAGTACTGGAACTCAAATCCCATTCATCAAACTTGTCGTCAATCAGTACGGTGTAAAAAGTGCTTGAGCGGGTCTCTTCGAGGTTTAACAGCTTTTTGAGAAAAACCCGGTTAGTGACCACACCAAAAACACTCATTTCATCAAGCGCCAGAGATAGGCGATCCAGCGCCTCATCACGCGTGTCTGCTGTTGTAATCAACTTGGCAATCATCGGATCGTAGTAAGGCGTCACTTCACTATTGGTTTCGACACCGGTTTCAACTCGAACGCCATTCTGCGGAAAGTTGACATAACTGAGCTTACCCGTGGAAGGCAAAAAGCCCGCAGCGGGGTCTTCTGCATAAATTCGGGCTTCGACAGAGTGCCCTTGGAGTTGCACATCCTCTTGAGAAAGGCCTAAGCCGTGGCCACAGGCGATATTCAATTGGATCTCAACAATATCCAGACCGGTTACTTGCTCGGTTACCGGGTGCTCAACCTGGAGCCGGGGGTTGACCTCAAGAAAGTAATATTCACCCCCGCTCACAATAAACTCAACGGTACCCACACCACGGTAGTTTAAACTTTCTCCGAGCCGGACAGCATCAGAGGCCATTTTGTCACGCATTTCAGCGTCGAGATTGGCTGCTGGCGCTTCTTCAATGACTTTTTGATGACGTCTCTGCAGTGAGCACTCACGTTCGTATAAGTGTACGACATTGCCCCGACCATCACCTGCAATCTGGATTTCAATGTGACGGCCTTTTTGGACCAGCTTTTCAACGATCAGCGCCGGGTTGCCAAAGGCATTAAGCCCTTCCCTCATAGCGGATTCAATGTCGTTATCAAGGCTATCCAAACTTTCTAGAATACGCATGCCTTTTCCGCCGCCACCCGCCGCGGCCTTGAGCATGACCGGCAAACTCATGCCTTTTACGATATCAGCAACCTCGCCAGCCTCAGCACTTGGCTTCTCACTGCCGGGGATCACGGGTACGCCAGCTTTGATCGCTTCTTGTTTGGCTGAAGCCTTGTCGCCTAAGCGCTCAATGGTATCGGACTTCGGCCCGATAAAAACCAAGCCCGCATCTTCAACCGCTTGAGCAAATGTTGGGTTTTCTGCCAGAAAACCGAATCCAGGGTGAATCGCTTCAGCACCGGTTGCTTTCGCCGCTGCGATGACAGCGTCGATCTTCAAGTAGCTATCCGCTGCAGCAGCACCTCCAATTTCAATACTTTCCCCTGCGGTTTTGACATGCAAGCTGTCTCTATCCGCACTGGAATGTACTGTCGAAACTTCCACCCCAAGTTTTTTACACGTTCGAGCGATGCGGCATGCTATCTCGCCGCGATTTGCAATTAATATTTTTTTAAACACGGTCACATCCTGAATACGCCAAAATCTGTTCTCTTCGCCGGCATCCGGCCTGCCATTTCCATCAGCATTGCTAAAGTGTCGCGGGTTTCGACAGGCTCTATCACCATGTCACACCACGTTTTACTCGCAAAGTTATATGCATCGGAAAACTCTTCATATGTTTTACGCACGGGCGCTTTAAAGGCTTCTTCCTCTTCTGTTGTCCAGGTAACGCCATCACGCTCGTTAGCCGCTTTGCGTACCAGCGATAAGGTGGTCGCTGCCTGATCCGGACCCATGATTGCAGCACGACCGGTAGGCCACATTAACATGGCATCGGGCTTCATTGGCCGGCCACACATGGCAAGATAACCCGCCCCGTAGGAACCACCGGCTATCAAAGTATATCTGGGGACATTGGCAGAAATCATCGCTGTAATAAACCGCGCACCCGCGGCGGCAATACCAGACTCTTCTGCTTCTTTACCCACCATAAAGCCATTAACATCGGCAATAAATAGCAAAGGAATATCACGCTTGGTGCACAACTCCATGAAGTGTGCCCCTTTGGTTGCGCTTTCGGTAAACATCACACCGTTATTCGCTAAAATTCCAATTTCAAAGCCTTTGATTCTTGCGAACCCGCAAATTAACGTATCGCCATAGAGCGTTTTGAACTCCTGAAATTCACTGCCATCCACTAATCTGGCCAAAATTTCACGCATATCCGTGGGGTGCTTAGGATCCCGGCTAATAATGCCATAAATCTCGCTGGGATCGTAAAGCGGCTCTTTCGCTTCGGCAACATCCCAGCGAACAGAAGGCAATGTGCCAAGGTTTGCCACGATATTCCGAGTCGCTTGCATGGCGTGGCTGTCGTTCTCAGCAATGTGGTCCGTCACCCCACTGACGCTGCAGTGCATCTGTGCACCACCCAAGCTTTCTGAGTCAACCTGTTCACCTGTGGCCGCGTAAACCAACTCGGGGCTGCCAAGGTACATCGCGCCTTGCTCTCGGATAATAACCGCTTCGTCACAGATTGCGGGAATGTAAGCACCACCCGCTGTAGAGCGCCCATGGACAATGGCTATTTGGGGAATCCCTTCTGCCGACATTCTGACTTGATTGTAAAAAATCGAACCAAACATTCCGTCATCGGGGAAGATGTTTTCCATATCGGGTAAGAACGCCCCGCCGCTTTGCACCATGGTGATGCATGGCAGACGATATTGCCAGGCAAACTTTTGTGCCCGTACGTGTTTGCGGCAAGTAACACCATAGTAACAGCCGCCTTTGATCGTGGCATCGTTCACCAACAACATTACAGGCCGACCGTGAATCAAACCAACGCCTGTGACCATGCTGCCACTAGGTGGGACATCTTCATACATGCCTTCCCCGGCAAGTTGCATCAGTTCCAGAAAAGGTGAACCAGGGTCCAGCACCGCGCTGATTCGCTCACGAGGCAAAAGTTGCCCCCGCTCTTTATGTAAATCTCTGGCCTTTTGACTTCCTCCAACACTGGCACGTGCACGCCGTGCGTAAAGATCCTCAACTCTTTGCTTAAAAGCTTCGTAGTTGGCTTGATACTCCGGGTCCGACGTGTTTACACTCGATTTGATAACATCCATCAATGACACTCTTTTAACTTGTTTAATTTCATAACTCACCGGTGCCAAATAGGCCTGATATTCTGGCCGTTGCACACTTAAAAATGTGCTGAGCTTATCGTCCTCGCCCTTATTAGTAAAGGGCAGGACATCAAAATAATAGGTCCAGAAATCATATAGCCAGCGCGACGGCTCGCACAGGGGGATTGAATGCTCAGTACACTTTCTGCCGTTTTACCTATTTTTTTGATTGCTTGCCTTGGTTACATTGCCACTCGTGCAGGCCTCATCTCACAATATGGGACACAAGGTTTAGCGAGCTTTGTTTTTAACCTGGGGCTGCCGGCCTTTCTGTTCTATTCCATGGCAACTTTAACGTTACCGGCCCAATTCCCCGCTAAGTTTCTCTTTTTCTATTATTTGAGTATTTTACTGGTATTTTGTCTGGCGCTGGTGACGTCCAAAAAAATTTTTTTGTTTTCCCATAAAGAGAGTGTTATTGGTGCCCTGGGTGCTTGCTATGCGAACTACACACTGGTTGGCCTGCCTGTGCTTTTTTCTGTGTTTGGTGAGGCATCCACGCTCCCGGCTTTTTTAATTATCAGTCTACACGGAGCTATCTTTTTGACCCTGGCAACGCTGGTCATTGAATATGACGCAAAAGGCAGTGTGTCTGTTTTACAGACAACGTTCAATACACTCTCGAACGCATTAAAGAACCCTATTGTCGCAAGTTTATTAGTGGGCGTGCTTTACAACATGTCAGGCTTCGGCTTTTTCTCACCCCTCGCAGATATGTTTGCACACATCACTCATGCGGTGATCCCGCTGTCGTTGTTTCTCATCGGGGCCCAAATGGCCAGCTTCCGCCTTCGCGGACGCATTGCACCTGCGATTTATCTGGCCAGTTTAAAAAACCTCCTCCATCCGGCCATTGTCTGGATTATCTTCAGCTTTATTGACGGCATTGACCCGTTTTGGGAAAAAATAGCGATTTGCATGGCTGCCGTGCCTGTCGGCATCAATATGCTGATGTTTGCCAACCAAAAACAAACCAGTATCGATCTTGCCAGCACAACAATTTTTATTTCAATTGCCAGCTCCATGGTGACACTGAGCTTTGTTTTGTGGCTGATTAATGCCACTTGAAATCGAACCAAATGACGCTAAATAAGTGCCATGGACAAAGATAACGAAACTGTGACGCCCGAAGTCGTCACAAAACAAGACCCAACCTCCGGCAGTGGACTGATTCTGCCTGAAACCAGCCTACCTGAGCGGCTTTACCTGCTACCGGCGACGAACCGTCCCTTTTTCCCCGGACAGGCTCTCCCGATTTTAGTTGATAACAAAGCGTGGGGGAGTACAGTCAAGAAACTTAAGGATATGCCGCACCATATGCTCGGCCTTTGTTACGTGGGCAGTGAAATGGCATCCGAAGAAGTGATGCCTGGTGATTTTGCCGAAGTTGGATGTGCGATCAAAGTCCACCATGTTTCACAGGAAAACAATCACTTGCAAGTCGTTGCACAGGGTATCAAACGTTTCAAAATCGTCCGCTGGCTGCGTAAAGAAGCACCTTATCTTGTTGAAGTGAAATACCTGGAGAGCACCGACGAAAATATTGATGAGCAAAAAGCCTATGCCATTGCCATTATCAACGTCATCAAGGAACTGTTGACGCTGAACCCTCTGTACAGCGAGGAGTTAAAAAATTACTTGCGTCATTTCAGCCCAAACGAACCCTCTGCATTGACAGACTTTGCCGCCGCTCTGACAACGGCTCCCGGTGACGAGCTTCAACACATTTTGGAAACCATCCCTCTACTCAAACGGATGGGAAAAGTACTTCCAATGCTCAAGCATGAAGTTGAAATTGCCCGTTTGCAGCAAACCATCAGCACACAAGTCGAAAAAAACCTTGGCAAACACCAGCGTGAATTTTTCTTGCGTGAACAGCTCAAAATCATCCAAAAAGAGTTGGGCATTTCCAAAGATGACCGCACCGCTGATATCGAAGCGTTCCAAGAACGCCTAAAAAACAAACAACTCCCTGAGGCCGCGCAGCAGAAAATTGAAGACGAGCTGAAAAAACTTTCTGTTTTGGAAACAGGTTCACCTGAATATGCGGTGACCCGAAACTACCTCGATTGGGCCACCTTAATGCCTTGGGGAGTGTCTTCAAAAGACAAGCTCAGCCTTGCCAATGCGCGCAAAACGCTCGACAAAGCACATGCCGGGCTGGATGACGTTAAAGATCGCATCATCGAATTTCTCGCCGTAGGCAGCCATAAAGGCACGGTATCCGGCTCCATACTCCTGCTGGTTGGCCCGCCCGGTGTGGGTAAAACATCCATTGGCCACTCGATCGCAGAAACTTTGGGACGTAAATTCTACCGCTTTAGCCTCGGAGGCATGCGTGATGAAGCAGAAATCAAAGGGCACCGGCGGACTTATATCGGCGCCATGCCCGGAAAACTCGTTCAGGCGCTGAAGGAAACCGGCGTCAGCAACCCGGTTATCATGCTTGATGAAATTGACAAAATTGGCAGCTCTTATCAAGGTGACCCTGCCTCAGCCTTGTTAGAAGTACTGGACCCCGAACAAAACAGCCAGTTTCTGGATCACTACCTTGATCTTAGGCTTGACCTCTCCAACGTCCTGTTTATTTGTACCGCAAACCGGCTCGACACCATTCCCGCCCCTCTGCTGGATCGCATGGATACGATCCGCTTGGCGGGCTATATCACAGAAGAAAAAATCGCAATTGCCAAAAAACACCTCTGGCCGAAGCAGTTAAAAAAGGCGGGGTTACAACGGGGCCAGATCCCGATGCGAGACGCTACCTTCCGGCAAATTGTTGAAGGTTATGCACGCGAGGCAGGTGTACGCAACCTGGAAAAGCAATTGAGTAAGATCATCCGCAAAGCGGTCGTGCAAATGATTGAGCAGAATACCGACAAAGTCCAAGTCAACCTTAAGAACTTGGAAGACTATCTCGGCCAGCCTGTTTTTCGCAAAAAAGCCCCCCTCCAAGGCGTCGGAATTGTCACTGGTCTGGCCTGGACTTCAATGGGTGGCGCGACACTGCCTGTAGAAGCCACGGCGGTGCACGAGACCCAGCGTGGTTTCAAATTGACAGGCAAGCTGGGAAAAGTCATGAGCGAGTCGGCTGAGATTGCCTTCAGCTACGTTCATGCCAACGTCAAAAAGTATGGCGGCGACGCCGAGTTTTTCAACAAGCGTTTTATTCACCTCCATGTTCCTGAAGGCGCCACACCTAAAGATGGTCCCAGTGCAGGAATTACCATGGCAACAGCGCTGATCTCCCTGGCACTGAATAAACCTGTGAGAAAAAATTTGGCGATGACCGGGGAAATAACGTTAACTGGGCAAGTGTTGGCCGTCGGAGGCATACGGGAAAAGGTGATTGCTGCCAAGCGAGAAAACATCAACCAATTGATCTTGCCAGAAGCTTGCAAGCGGGATTACGATGAGCTGCCTGCCCACATTCAACAGGATTTACAGGTCCATTTTGCCAAAACATTTGACGATGTATTTTCTGCCGCTTTCAGTTGACAACACGAATCGGCAAGAAAAATTTAAACACAGCTCCGTTACCTTTTAGCTTATTTTCGGCCCAGATATTTCCCCGATGAGCGGCGATAATTTTCCTGCAGATTGACAAGCCAAGGCCGGTCCCACCGGCACCGGATTTAGTCTGACTGCTTTGTATGAACTTATCAAAAATGGCTTCCAGTTCATTGGAAGGGATACCCGGCCCTTCATCAGCCACGGCACACAAAATACCGCCAGAGTGCTGATCACTCGCTTCAACGGCATCAATACGGATTTGTATATTGGAACCTTCGGGCGTGAATTTAACGGCGTTTGATAATAAGTTTCTGACAACTTGGGCCATCTGACCAGGATCAAAATGCGACAGAAAGGAATGGCCGCTCGTGACAAGTTCACAGCTCAGGCTCCGGTCTTCCATCAAACTTTCAAGTTCGGTCATGACTGTTTCGCAGAGTTTTTTTATACAACTGCGCTGTATGTCGAACGGCACCTTGCCAGACTCTAACTTCGACAAATCCAAAAGGTCATTCAATAAGTCGAGTAGCCGGGAGCCACTGTCATGAATGCGCTGAAAATAGGTCTCCAGCTTTTCCCGATCAGCTTTTTGAATTTTATTTAATCCAAACTGAGAGAAACTCAAGATCGCATGCATAGGTGTGCGCAATTCGTGAGACATGTTGGCTAGAAACTCCGATTTAGCATGATTGGCTTTTTCGGCTAAGTCCTTTGCCAGAACCAAATCTTTGGTTTTTTCTTGAATAATCTGCTCTAAATGATTTTGATAGTCGAGCAGTTTTTCCTCCGCTTTTTTCTGAGCGTCAATATCAATCACCGTGCCAGCCGCGCTGCTTGCCCACCCGTCCTCATTCCAGACAGCAGCACCGCGAATATTGACCCAAGCATACGTTTGATCTTTTTTACGAACCCGGTAATCAACATTGAGTATGCTTTTGGCGCGCAGCTGATCCTGAATATAATTTGCAACGCGGTGAATATCATCAGGGTGAATACGTTGCTGCACAAGGTGCATCAGCGTTTTGCTGTCTAAAGGTTCTTCTGTGCCTGTATCTAATAGCTCATAGGCTCGAGGCGATAACCATAGGGAATCTGTTTCAGCATACCACTCCCACACGCCGGCCGCAGACCCTCTGACCGCCAGATCAAAGCGGTCCTGGCTGACTTTCAAGGCCAACTCGGCCTGCTTGCGGACAGTGATATCCTGGAGGCTACCTGCAAAGTGTGACTTTTTGCTTTTTTCATCAACAACGACACAGCCTGTCATGTGGACATGCTTTTCTGTATGACTGGCGCTAAGAATACGTGCTTCCACCGAGTAAGCTTCCTGGGTCAAGCTCTCGGACGCATTGACCACCCGGCTTAAGAGCTGTTCAACCAATAAATGATCCTCAGGATGTACAAACTGCTTCGTTGAGCCGAACGTTGGGCGAAACTGATCGGGATCAAGATCAAATAAGGCGTACATTCCGGAGGACCAGATGACTTCTTTCGTCTGAAAAAAAACGCGCCAACAGGCTATTTTGCCCATTGACTGCACTTCATCAAACATTTCTCGTGTTTGCTTCAGCTCCAGCCTTCGTTGCATCCGCTCAGTGATATCACAGATTAGTGCGATTGAGCGTGACCAGGCACGGCTGGCTTCTGGCACGGGGAAAACCTCCACCCAGCGCTGCTGACCTGTTTTATCCGTGATCAACGTCTCAATAGGTTTACCGCTTTGCCCTAAATCATTAACCAGCTTATAGCGAATACTTGCCATCATTGACTTATAGTCATCAACAGGGAACTGTGTGATCAGCTCGCCAATGGCTTCATGACTATCCGTAAACCCTAGAATATCGGCTGCAACGGAGCTTAGGGACAAAATGGTCCCATCTTCATCACAACATACCAGCCCAAGGTTCGCATTTTTCAACCAGTATTCCATGGCTTCAATGTTGAAGGCATCAAAGCTCTCCTGGCCAGAACGCTGACTATCTTCTACTGGAGTAATCAACGCCCCAGCAGATAACTCGTTAAAAAAAGCGGTGATATGGGGGGGATCTTTATCAGAGTGATGAATTGACACCAGACGTACATCCAGGCACTGCCCGGCGACAGTGGAGACAGGAAAGCAAGCCTCGCCATGGCAAACCGCGGACTGGGCCAGTTGAGAAAAGCCCTCCGGTGTTTTTAGAAAGTCCAGCCACTGTATTGAGTTGGATTTCGGTAACTGTAACAGCGTTTGTGCCGCAGCATTGCTTGCTAAAACAGTACCATTTACATCAAGAACCAGCGATGCCACAGGACTGAAGTGAAAGATACGACAATAGTCTATACAGTTAGAACTCATTCAAGGTAATAGCCTAAAATTATTGTTAGATTTTTATTTCAAAGACTTACACTCACTGCATATCGGCAAACGTTGAAAATATTGAAACAGACTGATTGACGTAACCAAAATAAACACGTCACCATTACACTGGTAAAATTAGTATTTGTATTTAAATACTGAGCAAAAAAAAATCACCTTTATTTAAATAATAGATCAATTAGGAGCATTTCATGAGTAAAGTAAAGACGCTATTGCGGCTCATTTCCACAGTATTCGTCAGTTTTTTTCTTCTATCCACTGTTGTTAGCGCCAATACGGAAATTGTCGGCACCCAAATGTTACTGAACAGTAGCCAACCCGAGCTTTCCAAACAAACCCTGATCGAGACCTTAAACACCAAAGCCATTGAAGCTGAGTTAGTCAGCATGGGCGTTTCACCGGAAGCTGCTATCCAGCGAGTTCAATCACTTACAAACGAAGAAGCTTTGGCTTTGCAGGCTCATCTCAAGGACTTGCCTGCCGGAGGGGCTGATGCTGTAGGGATTGCACTTTTCATCTTTACACTTTTTGTCATAACAGACATTGTTGGAGCAACAGATATTTTCCCCTTCATTCGGCCTGTTAATAAGTAAGCTCGTCGATTTTGTGCAAACTCACATTGGTTTAGTGCTGTCGGCGGCGGCTTTCCTGCTGGCTTCCTGCGCAGGGCCACAAGCTCACCGGCTGAAAACACAATGGCCAGATGCGCCTGAGACGTTCTTGATCAATGACGTTCCTTTCTTTCCACAAACAGCCTACCAATGTGGACCGGCGGCGCTGGCTACCGTACTGGATTACCGGGGGCATGCCGTATCCCCGGATGCCCTCAAAAACATACTCTATATCCCCGACAAAAAAGGCAGTCTACAAATTGAAATAACCGCTGCCGCACGGCGGTATGGCATGCTGGCCTACCCTATCGCAGGCTCACTCAATGACTTGATACACGAAGTCAGCGCGGGGAACCCTGTCTTAGTGATGCAAAACCTTGGCCTTGACTGGTTGCCCCGATGGCATTTTGCGGTCGTCGTAGGTTACGACAAAAACAAGCGAACATTCATTCTTCGATCAGGTACCAACCACTCACGACGTACGGCTTTTTCTGCTTTTGAAAACACTTGGAGACGTGCTCAAAACTGGGGACTGGTGATCGTATCACCTGCACAGCCACCACCGGCCACGGCGCACATGCATTCTTACTTAAAAGCAGCGCATACGCTGGAAAAAACCGGCCAAATGGCCGCAGCCCAATCCGCCTATGAAACAGCAACAAAAACATGGGCAGACACACCCCTAACCTGGCTGATTCTGGGTAATAGCCATTATCAAAACACGGCATTCCAAGACGCAGAATCTGCTTACAGACAAGCCATTGCAGCAGACGCCCGATCCGACCCTGCCTGGAACAATCTCGCTAACGCCTTTGCGCGCCAAGGTTGCTATGAACCTGCTGTTCAAGCCGCGCAATGTGCCATAGCACTTGCGCCAGGCAATCGGCAATACCGGCAAACGCTGACCAAACTGGCTATGCCACCTGAAGCGGCCCTGAGTTGCATGCCCCCCCCTACTTGCCCGGCATATTGATAAAAATCTAGGGCAGCCACCCTTGCAAGTGCTGACAAACGAGCGTTTCTAAAAATTGCATATGCTGTTCATCAGCATTCAACGCCGGTATGTATTCATACCGCTGACCGCCTGCTGCGAAAAACACCTGACGGTTTTCCATATTAATTTCTTCGAGTGTTTCCAAACAATCAGATGAAAAGCCGGGGCACAAAATGTCGACAGACTTCACACCCTGACTGGGTAGGCTCTCGAGTGTTTGGTCGCAGTAAGGCTGCAACCAGGGCTCTCGGCCAAATCGCGACTGAAAAACCAGCATCCACTCATTAGACTTTAAAGCCAAAGCTTCTGCCAGAAGCCGCGCTGTCGTCTTACACTCTTCCTCATAAGGGTCACCCGCTTTCACATAACGCTCAGGAATACCATGGAAAGAAAGCAGTAACTTATCCTGGCGACCTTTTTCACCCCAGTGACGGCGCACACTGTCCGCAAGCGCCTGGATATAACCCGGCGCACTGGCGTAGTGATTAATCCACCGCAGCTCAGGAATAAAACGCCGCTTGGCAAGCTGTTGACTGACGCCATCAATGACCGAGGCAGTCGTCGTTGCCGAATATTGTGGGTAGAGCGGCAACACCAGTAAGCGGGTAATGCTTTGCTCGGATAAGCGATCCAAAGCCTGCGCAATGGATGGATGCCCGTAACGCATGGCCAATTCGCACACAACCGCCCCCGAAAACCGATGAGCAAGCCGCTCTTGCAATGTATCTCGCTGCTTTTTCGAGTTAACCAGCAGTGGGGAGCCCTGCTCTGTCCAAATTTTGCGATAAACCTTCGCGCTCCGGGCAGGGCGCACACGCAAGATGATACCTTTTAAAACCAACCACCAGAGCCAGCGTGGGAATTCTACCACCCGAGGATCAGATAAAAATTCCGCCAGGTAATGCTTAACAGAAGATGTATCCGGTTGATCGGGACTGCCGAGGTTGACTAACAGGACGCCCACTTTTTCGCCTGTGTCATAAATTTTGCTGGTGCTGTTATTGATAAACTGAGCCATGCCAATCGCTTGATTCATCTACCTGTATTCAATGCCCAGAGAAGAACGCTTACTCAGCACGGTTCATTCTGCTATGGCCGTGATTCGGATGAACTTTGCCAAGAGTTGCTCTTGTGTTTCTGGAATATCCGGATCTTTGGAGATGCAATCGATCGGGCAAACCTCTACGCACTGAGAGGTCTCATAATGGCCGACACATTCGGTACACAAGTCTGGGTTAATGACGTAGATTTCTTCGCCCTGACTGATCGCATCGTTAGGGCACTCAGGTTCACAAACATCGCAGTTTATGCAGTCTTGATCGATCTTGAGTGCCATAAAGGTTTAATCGTAAATAAAGTGTGGGCGCTAGTCAGCCCTGTTTAATTTTTCCAGCATTGCCTTTTGAACTGCCGGATGCACAAACTGTGTCACGTCACCACTCAATTGAGCAATTTCTCTCAGCAAACTGGACGACACAAAAGCATATTTATGCGCCGCCGATACAAAAGCTGTCTCAATTTCGGGTGCCATTTGCCGGTTCAGCCCAGCCAGTTGCACTTCATATTCAAAATCGGCAACGGCTCTGAGACCACGTATGATAACACGTGCGCCTTCTTGCCGTGCACAATCCACAAGCAGGCCCGTGAACCCTTTGATTTCGATATTGTCCACACCGGCCAATGCTTCTTTCGCCAAAGCAATCCGCTCATCTAAAGAGAAAAAAGGATTTTTACCCGGGTTAGACGATACCGCCAGAATGACTTTTTCAAACATTTTGCAAGCGCGTTTGGCAACATCGATATGCCCATTGGTAATAGGATCAAACGTTCCAGGGTAGACGGCTTTTATTTGCATTGTTAGATTCCTCCACATACGGGAACAGACAGCATCCCCTTGACAAGCTCTTTGGCCCGGCAAGCTACACGATTTGTCTAATCATCGCAATACAGGTTAATGCACCTCCACTAACCAACACTTTACATTCGCGAACGTTTTTTCTCTTAAAATTTCCCAGTTTTCAGGCAGTTCAGGAACGTTTGCCCATTTATCCTGCTCAAGATAGATGAATCCATTTTTTTTTATAGTCGCTTGTGTCAAGGCGGCTAATAAAGTTTGCAATCCGTTGGCAGAAAAAGGGGGGTCTAGAAACACAATATCGAAAGGCTGGGTGACCGCTCTAAGAAAATTCAACGCTGTATCTTGCACAACAAAAAGTGAATCACTCTCCAGTGCCACAACATTGTTGTGGAGCACACGCACCACTTTCGGATGACTATCCACCAAGGTGGCCGATTCAGCGCCACGAGATACGGCCTCAATACCCAGTGCCCCGCTTCCTGCAAACAAATCCAAACAACGGCTGCCCGGAATACGGTGTTGAAGCCAGTTAAATAGTGTCTCCCGCACGCGGCTACCCGTCGGCCTAAGATCCGGGGCATTTGGAAACTTCAACACGCGCCCTCGCCACTGCCCACCGATAATGCGCAGGCGATTATCTCCAGCCGCTGAGTGCGAGGAAGGCTTAAGGTGACGGTGCTTTTTCACCACCGACCACCACGGTCACCAGCTTGTCTGTTTGTATCTTCCGTTGAAAAGCCTTTTGAATATCCGTCTGCGAGACCGCTCTGATTTTCTCGCTAAAGGTTTCAAGGTAATCCAGTGGCAACCCGTAGAACCCCATCATAGCCAGGTATTCAACAATTTTTCTATTGCTATCCGTGCGCAAAGGTTCACTGCCGGTAATGTTCAGCTTCGATGCTTCCAGTTGTGTTTCACTCGGCCCTTCTTCAATAAATTGCTTCAGATTTTCATAGACAATGTTCAGCGCCGTCTCGACTTGCGTATGGCGCGTCTGTAGCCCAATGGTGTAAGGGCCATCCTCAGCCATGGGTATGAAATAGCTGTACACGCTATACACCAACCCTCTCTTTTCCCGTATCTCGGTCATCAAGATCGACGAAAAACCACCACCACCAAAAATATGATTACCTAAATAAAGCGGGAAGTAATCATCCGCCCCCCTTGCCATGCCGGGCTGCCCAATCAAAACCGTAGATTGGGTGGATGGAAAAGGAATATGGATGGTTTTAGCCGCCTTCAATTGAGGGACTTCTGGTAGCGAAAGCGCCGGCTCACCCGTCTTCATGCGCCCCACCAATCGTTCTACCAGTGCTTCGGCCTCCACTCGACTGACGTCACCCACAATGGCAACGACGGCATTTTCGGCCACATAGAACTGATTGAAAAAATCTACAACGGCCTTTCTAGTCAACTCTTCAACGGACTCTGGCGTACCTTCTTTGGGTGACCCATAGGGGTGACGACCATAAGCTGCTGCTATAAAAGCACGCTGGGCAACCTGGTCTGGGGATTGTTCAATATCATCCAATGTGATCAGCATTTGTTTTTTCAGGCGCGCCACTTCTGTTTCTTCAAAAGTGGGAGCTACCAGAATCGACTCAAAAACAGATAAAGCCTGCTCGAGCGGTGCCGGGTTCACTAAACTGCGTAAGCTCAGCCACGCCATGTCGGTTCGCGCACCTGTTGAAAGCTGAGCACCAACGGACTCTAGCTGGTTTGCGATTTGCCCGGCATCCCATGCCCCCGCGCCCGTCATCAAAAGATTACTGGTCAGGCTGGCTAAACCCGCCTTTCCCTGGTCGCGCGCACTGCCTGCATCAAACACAATGCGAATATCCACAATGGGCAGCTGGGCAACCGGCACATAAAGCACATTGACCCCATTTTTTGTCTGCCACTGTTGGATAGTCGGGGCTGAAAAAGCGCTCTTAGCCCCTGCAGACAGAAGCAGTAATGCCCAGAAGCCTATCCATAATGTTTCTCTCATCTTCATCACTTACCCTGCTCCTCATGAGAATGGGTTCCCAGTGGCTCCAGCACCGCAACGGTCAGCTTTTCATCCAAAAAATATTTTTTTGCAACCGCCTGAACCTGCTCGGCTGTCACCGAACGGATCTTGTCGATATAATCATCCAGTGTGTTATAGCTCAGCCCGACCGTTTCCAGGCGCCCCAGTTTCATCGCCTGGTAAAAGACTGAATCGCGCTCATAAACGTCGCTGGCAACAACATTGGTTTTGACTTTTTCCAGTTCGGCCTCACCCACACCTTCTTTTTGGACCAGTGCGATCTGTTCAAGTAAAGCCTCTTCAACCGCCTTCACTGTTTGCCCGCTTGCAGGCGTGCCGTCAAACAGAAAAAGCCCAGTGCCACGGTCGAACATATCGTATCCGGCACCGGCCTGGTTGGCGATTTGCTGGTCCCGGACCAGTCTATCGGCAAAACGTGCGCTTTCACCACCATCCAATACCGCGGCCAATACAGACAAGGCATACGGCTCCCATGGTTCAACGGCATCAAAAACCGTTGGCACTTTAACGCCCATCAACAGATAAGGCAGTTTCGCCTCGATTTTCAGCCGTAGGCGGCGTGGACCATTTTGGGAAATTTCTGGCCGTGGTTTGAGTTGCCCAACAGGCATAGGCTTTAATGGGCCGTAATATTTTTTGGCCAGTTGGAACACCGTTTGAGGGTCAACATCTCCCACCACCACGAGCGTTGCATTATTGGGCGCATACCACTTTTGGTACCACGCCTGTAAGTCATTCAAGGTCAACGCCTCAAGGTCGGCCCGCCAACCAATGACCGGGTTGCGCTTGGGATCGGTTAAAAATGCTGTGGCTGAAAATTGTTCAAACAGTTTTGATCGTGGCTTGTCGTCTGTGCGTGAACGGCGCTCTTCGATCACCACTTCAATTTCTTTCACGAACTCTTGTTCATCCAGCTTCAGCCCTTGCATTCTGTCGGCCTCCATTTCCATCACAAGTGGAAGACGATCTTTAGCAACAGTCTGGAAATAAGCGGTGTAATCACGGCCGGTGAAGGCATTTTCTCGCCCGCCATTACGGGCAATAATTTCAGAGAACTCTCCTGCCTTAAACCGTTCAGTACCTTTGAACATCATGTGCTCCAGCACATGCGAAATACCTGTGATTCCCCCGGTCTCATAACTACTGCCCACTTTGTACCACACCTGTTGCACAACGATGGGAGAGCGCGAGTCGACTTGTACCAGGACTTTCAATCCATTTTCGAGCTGATGTTCATGCACCTTGGCAGGCTCTGACGCCCCCGCCTGGGTGGCGAACAAGACCAGCAAGATCAACGTTATTTTTCTCAACATAATCTATCCTATACGTTTTTTAACCGCATACCTGCGTTAAAATAGGGGCTCATGAAATGAATCAAACTCGCAACAACCTGGTAAACATTGTATGAGCATATTCGGCTTCGGCAAGAAAAAGAAAGTTCCAGAGAAAAGCATTACGGAACCGTCATCCACAGAAGCGCTGGACCAAAAGTTAACAAAAACTCGCGCGCGCTTTCGGGATGGGTTGTTAAATTTCTTTTTAGGTAACAAACCCATCGATGAAAACTTGCTTGAAGAACTTGAAGACCAGCTGATTATGGCGGATGTAGGTTTTGATGCAACCCAGGAGGTCATCTCGACCTTGTCAAAAAGCATTGCCAGACAATCCGTATCGGACGCAGCGGCTCTTAATCACCAGTTACGCGAGCTTTTATCTAACATCCTAAAACCCTGCGAAGTCCCGCTGGAGATACCGGATACCGTCCGGCCTTATGTCATTCTGGTGGTGGGCGTGAATGGCGCCGGTAAAACCACAACGATCGGCAAATTGGCCAAGCGTCTCAAAGATCAAAATTGTCACGTCATGCTGGCTGCGGGAGACACGTTCCGGGCCGCGGCCATTGAACAACTGCAAAGTTGGGGAGCACGTAACCAGATTCCTGTCGTTGCACAACACTCTGGCGCCGACTCCGCTGCCGTCCTTTACGATGCTTTCGAGTCCGCCAAGGCAAAAAACATGGATGTACTGATTGCCGATACGGCGGGACGGTTGCATACCCAATCAGGGCTCATGGACGAATTAAAAAAGGTCAAGCGCATACTGGGCAAACTGGATCCCGAGGCGCCACATGAGATATTGATGGTGTTGGACGGCGGCACCGGCCAGAACGCGCTCAACCAAGCAATACAATTCAACGATGCGCTGGGACTCACCGGGCTAGCCATTACCAAGCTGGACGGGACGGCAAAAGGCGGGATTATTTTTTCAATCGCTAAAAAACTAGGGCTTCCCATTCGCTTTATTGGGGTGGGCGAAAAACTTGAAGATTTACGGACATTCGATGCGATCGAATTTGTTGACGCCCTTTTCAGTAGCCCCAAAAATTAATGGCATCCGATGATTTATTTTGAGCACGTGAGCAAGCGTTACGGCCAACAAAAGGATACGTTGACCGACGTTAATTTTCACTTACCCATGGGAGAAATGGCTTTTTTGACAGGGCACTCCGGCGCGGGTAAGAGCACACTGCTCAAGCTGATTACAGGGATTGAGTTCACTTCCCGTGGACAGGTGACCGTCAATGGGGCGAACTTATCCCGTATAAAAACGTCACAAGTGCCTGCACTCCGCCGACAAATGGGCATTGTTTTTCAAAATCACCAACTGCTGTATGACCGCAGTGTTTTTGATAATGTGGCGCTCCCCTTAAAAATTGCAGGCTATCACTTCTCCGAAATCGAACGGCGTGTACGGGCTGCGCTGGACAAAGTAGGCCTGCTGCGCAAAGAAAAAGTTAACCCCGTTACCCTGTCGGGCGGTGAGCAACAACGCGTAGGCATTGCCAGAGCTGTCGTCAATCGCCCCCTCTTATTACTCGCAGACGAGCCAACCGGGAACCTCGACCCTGAGCTTTCAAATGAAATTATGACCCTGTTTAGACAATTTAATGCGGTGGGAGTGACTGTGCTCATTGCCACACATGACCTTTCACTGATCCAACAGTTGAATTATCCCCGACTGACGCTGGAGCAAGGTCGGCTGATTCGTAACGAACTCGGTAGCGAGCGGCCTCAATGAGCCGACAACGTCAAAACCGGCGCAAGTCACATGCTCAACAGTCGTCGAGTCGACTGCAAGCTTATCTGTCCCATCACCGCGAAGTGGCCGCCTTCAGCTTGGGAAAACTGCTCAAAGCACCCGTCGCCAGCTTTATGACCATCGCGGTAATTGGCATCGCCCTGGCCTTGCCCGGGGCCTTTTACCATTTCCTCAAAAACGCCCAGGCTGTCAGTCAATCCTGGGATGATTCTGCACAAATCTCTCTGTACCTCAGCCATGATACAAGCGATGAACAAGGGAAAGCGATCGCCGCCGCGTTGACGGGGAGAGCAGAAATCATCTCTACACGCTACATCAGCCAATCAGAGGCACTGGCCGAGTTCAAACAGCACTCAGGGTTTGGGGGCATACTGGACGCACTGAGCACGAACCCCTTGCCCGGTGTGATCATTGCCAAGCCCAATCTGAGTAGGCCCCGGTCGACACAACTGACTCACCTAATCAGCGAGCTTGAACGCATGCCGGCTGTCGAACTGGCTGTGTTTGATACCGAATGGGTGGCCCGCATGTATGCGATTCTGGATGTTGTTCAGTCTGTCATAGCCATTGTTGCTGGCCTGCTGTGTCTCGCGGTTCTGCTCGCGGTAGGTAACACCATTCGGCTGGATATTCTGGCGCGTAAGGAAGAAATTATTGTCATCAAACTCATTGGCGCCTCAGATGCTTTTGTCCGGCGTCCATTTCTTTATGGCGGGTTCTGGTACGGCTTGTTTGGAGGGCTCTTTGCCATTTTGCTTATCAGCCTCGCATTGATCCTGCTTGAGGGCCCGATTCAAACCCTGGCTAAGCTCTACAACAGTGAATTCAGCTTACGCATTCTATCGCCTGCTATGTTGCTGACATTGCTTGGCAGCAGTTCACTTTTGGGGCTACTCGGCGCATGGCTTGCTGTCAGTCGTCACTTGGCGCAAATTAAACCCAGCTGACAACCGCTCGTTAAATTACCGTATAGAATGAACTATTCCTGCCGTTAGCACTCTAATCGGCTGAGTGCTAAAATAGACGCGTAAAGCGATATAGTCACTTCGCACATTTAACTGTTAGGAGAGCCAAACGATGACGATGGCATTAACTGTTGCCCCAACTGTCAATCTTCCGTCAGCAACGGGAAACCTTGACCGTTACTTGCAAACCATTCGCACGATTGAGCTACTGAGTGAAGAAGAAGAGCAGCAACTGGCACGGCGACTCCGCGACCATGACGACATTGAGGCAGCCCAAAAACTGATCCTGGCACACTTACGGTTTGTTGTGCACATTGCCCGGAGTTACTCAGGATATGGCTTACCCATGAACGACATTGTTCAAGAAGGTAATATTGGCCTGATGAAGGCAGTAAAACGCTTTGATCCAGATGTCGGTGTCAGACTCATTTCGTTCGCCGTACACTGGATTCGCGCCGAAATCCATGAGTTTGTCATACGCAACTGGCGTATTGTTAAAGTTGCAACGACGAAAGCACAGCGTAAGTTGTTCTTTAAACTTCGCAGTGCTAAAAAAGAGCTCACCTGGTTCACAGCTGATGAAATCAAAGCGGTTGCAGAAGACCTAGGCGTGGAGCAAAAAACAGTGATTGAAATGGAATCCCGCATGAGTGGACAGGATACTTCGTTTGACCTCCCCGCCGGGAGCGATGACGAAGAAAGGCTGACTGCGCCAGCCAGCTGGCTGGCGCAAGAAAACGCGGACCCGGCCACCCTGGTTGAAGAAGAGAATCAGCTCTCTAACAACCATGAACACCTGGTTTCAGCCCTGGCCACACTCGATGAACGCAGCCAGGACATCGTGCAACGCCGATGGCTTGAGGACAACAAACCCACCCTTCACGAGTTAGCCGATGAATACAGCGTATCGGCCGAGCGTATTCGACAAATCGAAAAAAATGCGCTGAAAAAACTCCAAAAGGCAATGATTAAAAGTGCCTGATAACCCTGTTCAGGCCGCCTTAAGACAAGGCGGCCTTTTCCAACACAATAACTGACAAAAATCATGTTTCTCGAATACTCGGTCGTCAATGCCCTCTTGCTCACGGTCTCTGGTTACCTGTTAGGGTCCCTCTCTGCGGCCATCATCACCTGTAAGGTCTTATCACTACCCGACCCTCGCAGCACCGGATCAAACAATCCGGGTGCAACCAATGTACTTCGATTAGGTGGTAAAAAAGCAGCAGCTATTACTCTACTGGGCGACATGTCCAAAGGCTTAATTGCCGTTTTGCTTGCACGCCTACTGACAGAGGACAGTGTCTTAATTTATCTTGCCGGCCTTGGTGCCTTTTTAGGTCACTTATTTCCTGTTTTCTTTCACTTTAAAGGTGGAAAAGGCGTCGCAACCGCACTCGGCGTACTCATGGGCACATCATGGATTGTGGGCCTGCTGGCAATCGCTACCTGGCTGGCGATCGCCCTTACTTTTAGGATTTCTTCCCTGGCGGCATTGATAACATTTACGGTAACACCGTTTTATCTCTGGATGACGACAGCCAATGATGATTTTGTAGTGGGCAGCATTATAATCAGCATGCTGCTTTTTTGGCGGCATAAAGCTAATATCAGAAATCTGCTGCAAGGTACGGAAAGTAAAATTGGCCGTTAAGCCGGCGGCTGAAGCGACATCAGCGGCCATCGTGCGGATGCCCTAATTTCCAGGTTTTCCGACTGCCCAGCCGTCAATCTCAGGCAGCCTGCCAAGGCAATCATCGCTCCGTTGTCCGAACAAAACTCAAGACGCGGGAAAAAAACTTTAACCCCGCTCTCATCAGCCATTCGGATCATTGCCGCGCGCAACCGATTATTCGCCGCAACACCACCTGCAACAACCAACCGGTTCACTTGCGCAATTTCCAAAGCCCGTTGCGTTTTTGTGACCAGCGTTTCCACAACAGCTTCTTCAAAACCTCGGGCAATGTGTGATTTTTCTTGTTCCACCTGTTCGTCGGGTAACTTTTTATAGGCTGTAATAACACTGGTTTTCAGGCCACTGAAACTAAAGTCAAAACCCTCTCTGTTGAGCATAGGCCTTGGGAAACGGTAACGTTCAGGATCGCCTCTCTCGGCAATATGCGCCAACGCCGGCCCACCCGGGTATCCCAACCCCAGCAATTGCGCTGTTTTATCAAATGCCTCACCCACAGCATCATCAATACTTTCACCCAGTAAACTGTAGCGTCCAATCTCCTTCACGAGGACGATTTGTGTGTGACCACCAGAAACCAGCAAACAGAGAAAAGGAAAATCAGGGGATTCTTTTTCAAGCATGGGTGCCAGTAAATGCCCTTCCAGGTGATTTACTCCCAAGGCAGGGATCCCTAAACCCCAGGCAAAACTCCTCGCGACAGAAGCCCCCACCATGAGCGCACCGACCAGGCCCGGACCCGCTGTAAACGCTACGCCATCCAGTGATTTTTTATCGATATTTGCTTCACAAAGTGTTTGTTGGATCAAAGGTAGAATTTTTCGCACATGATCCCGAGACGCCAATTCGGGAACAACACCCCCGTATTCGCTGTGCATATTTGCCTGACTGTAAATACAATGGGCCCGTAAACCAAAATCTCCATCATAAACGGCAATTCCGGTTTCATCACATGAACTCTCAATTCCTAGTACCCGCATGCTTTTACACTCTCACTGACCTGCATCAAACCGTTAATTTCATGCCCATACTACCTTACCGGCAAAAAAACTAAAGCGGCAGGCAATAAAGTACTCGTTTTACAGTGCCGCTTACTATAAAATGCCCAGTTACCTATAATTTTTTTGAGGAGATATGATCAGACATGCCCCACGTTCGTGTAAAGGAAAATGAAGCATTTGAACAAGCCATGCGAAGATTTAAACGTGGTTGTGAAAAAGCAGGCATCATCACAGAATCACGCCGTCGTGAGTTCTATGAAAAACCCACATCTGAAAGAAAGCGTAAAGCTGCGGCGGCCGTAAAACGCTACCAAAAAAAGCTTTCCAAAGAGCAAGCAAGGCGCATCAAACTGTACTAAACCCATTATGAGCGCCACTTCCATCAAGTCCAGAATAACCACTGATACCAAGACCGCTATGAAAAGTGGCGACAAATCTCGGTTGGGCGTTATCCGCCTGATCAGTGCCGCCATTAAGCAACGGGAAGTGGACGAACGTGTAGAGCTTAATGATGAGCAAGTGATCACGGTACTGGATAAAATGTGTAAACAACGGCGCGAGTCTATCGAACAGTACGAGAAAGCGAATCGCGACGATCTTGCTCAACAGGAAGCCTTTGAACTTGGGGTCATCAAGTCTTATCTCCCTGCTGAGCTGACCGCGGAAGAACTCACAAAGCTCATCACAGAAGCGATTTCAGTGAACAATGCCAGTTCTATTCGAGATATGGGCAAAGTCATGGCCCACCTGAAACCCAAAATACAAGGTCGTGCAGACCTGGCGAAAGTCAGTCAACAAATAAAAGTTTTATTAAACAACCCCTGAATCATTAATCTGCACGTTCAACGGAAAGTTAGAGACCACCGAATCATCGGTATCGAGTAGTCTCGCGCGCACAATCAATGTACTATTAGTAACCCCTTATCACAGAAAGCTGCCAGTTATATAGGTTTGTTATGAGTAACGTTTTTCAATTCATCGACCTGGCTCGCCAGGACCCTGAAAAAAAACCAGCCGAGCACCGCATCCAGGAGTTTGGCGAAATCTATAAGCAATTTGATCCAAGCAGTGCAGCCATGCAATCGGCGCGTTGCCTTTCTTGCGGCAACCCCTATTGCGAGTGGAAGTGCCCTGTGCACAACTTCATTCCCCACTGGCTCAAGCTTGTTAGCGAAGGAAAGCTATTTGAAGCGGCCGAACTCTCTCACAAAACAAATTCCTTACCCGAAATGTGCGGCAGAGTTTGCCCCCAAGATCGCCTTTGCGAGGGAGCTTGTACGCTCAATGACGATTTTGGAGCCGTCACTATTGGCGCTGTCGAAAAGTACATCACAGACGAGGCCATCAAGCAGGGCTGGCGCCCAGACTTGTCTGATGTTGTCAAAACGGGAAAAAAGGTCGCTGTTGTTGGTTCCGGGCCTGCCGGACTCGGCTGCGCAGACATACTGATACGCAATGGTGTGGATGTCGACGTCTACGAGCGCCACCACGAAATTGGTGGACTGCTAACCTTTGGTATTCCCCCCTTCAAACTGGAAAAAGACATTGTTCGAATCCGGCGGAATATCATGGAAGGAATGGGCGTTCAATTCATCCTGAATACAGAAATCGGCCGTGACCTTCCTTTTGAGCAACTGCTTGATAATTATGACGCCGTCTTTTTAGGCATGGGCACTTATACCTCTATGAAAGGGGGGTTCCCGGGCGAAGACTTGCCCCATGTCTACGAGGCTTTGCCTTATCTCATCTCCAATATCAACGCAGTCGAAAACTGGTCAGGCACGACCATACCTCAGATTGATTTAAAAGATAAGCGCGTTGTCGTTCTTGGCGGCGGTGATACAGCTATGGACTGCAACCGGACGGCCATCCGACAAGGCGCGAAAATGGTCACATGCGCTTATCGCCGGGACGAAGAAAATATGCCGGGCTCAAAGCGTGAAGTCGTCAACGCCAAAGAAGAAGGTGTTGAGTTCTTATGGAATATGCAGCCTATTGAAATTGTCGTTGACGGCCAAGTTCATGGTGTGCGTGTCGTAAAAACAGAGTTAGGGCCACCTGACGCTCATGGTCGTCGTTCACCCAAGCCGGTTCCAGGCACTGAAGAAATTCTACTGGCAGATGCTGTCATCATTGCCTTCGGATTTAAACCCAGCCCGGCACCCTGGTTTGAGAAGCACGGCATCTCCATCAACCAAAGTGGGCTGATTCAAACCTCATCGGTAGAGGAACTCCCCTACCAAACCACGAATGCGAAAGTTTTTGCGGGAGGTGATATGGTAAGAGGCTCAGACCTCGTAGTCACAGCCGTATTCGAAGGCCGCCAAGCGGCTGAAAGTATTCTGGACTACCTTGACGTATAAGCGGATAGCCGTTTGTGATGACCAACTTAAAAAATGATCGTTTTCTTCGCGCACTCGCCCGCCAGCCGGTTGACCAAACACCGATCTGGATCATGCGACAAGCGGGGCGGTATTTACCCGAGTACAGAAATACGCGCGCCCGAGCCGGCGACTTTATGACGTTATGTCAAACCCCAGAGCTCGCTTGTGAGGTAACATTACAACCCCTAGAGCGCTATCCTCTGGATGCCGCTATTCTTTTCTCAGACATTTTGACCATCCCTGATGCCATGGGCTTAGGCCTCTATTTTGTTGAAGGCGAAGGGCCTCGCTTCCAGAAACGCATCGAAACAATACGAGACATTCAAAACCTGCCCATACCCGACCCTGAAGACGAACTGGTTTACGTTGTAAATGCGGTCCGCACCATTCGCCGCGAACTGAACGGCCGTGTGCCGTTAATTGGCTTTTCAGGCAGTCCTTGGACGCTTGCCACCTACATGATCGAAGGACAAAGCTCGCGGGACTTTGCCAGCGCCAAAGCACTGCTATTTGATCAGCCCAAGGCGCTTCATCAATTGCTTGAAAAAATCACAGCCGCTGTCACCGAGTATCTGAACGCACAAATTCAGGCAGGCGCACAGGCTGTTATGATCTTCGATACCTGGGGCGGTGTACTCTCACCAGCTAATTACGAAGAATTTTCTCTCCGCTACATGCACGTGATCGTAGATAACCTTATTCAAGAAAACGAAGGTCGTCCGGTCCCTAATATTCTATTTACCAAAAATGGTGGGCAATGGCTGGAGTCAATGGCCGAGACAGGTTGCAGCGCACTGGGACTCGACTGGACAACAGACATCAGAAAGGCCCGAGAGCGTGTCGGGGATAAAGTCGCACTTCAAGGCAATCTTGACCCTTGTACCCTATACGCCTCTCACGAAACAATCCGTAAAGAAGCTCATAAAGTCCTGAAGAGTTTTGGCAATGGACCTGGGCACATTTTCAATCTTGGCCACGGTATTCACCAGCATATTGACCCTGAAAAAGTCGCTACCTTGGTTGATGCCGTCCATAGCTATCAACATACCTGAGCTCAACTCAAAGACAGCAATACAAGACTCAGCCCAATTACCCACCCTGACAAGGGCTTTCCTCTGCACAACATTAGTGCAAGAGAAAATCTACCCTACTTTCGTGCTTCGTAATTTTCCGCGTGACCCACGCACACGTATGTTGATACAGAAAATGAACATTCAAAGCCCTATGAGCCAGCTATTTTAATTTGACGCATTGAGCTAATATCCACTCTGACTATAGACTTTTATTTTTAAAAGAGTTGTTTAACCTTCCCCATAACGGGGATGGCGAAGCTTTCAGTCCAAACCACTGATTGGCAAGCAAACCCGTGATCCCTAGCACTTCATTACGAAAAATTATTTTCGGCGAGAATTTATTTCATCACTGAGACAGCTGGACAGAATGGTATTCTTAACCCATCAGAGCACAAATAGTGAGGGCTGTATTACCCTCGGGCTGATGTAATGCTAACAAACACCGACAAAGCATTTGTAATAAAGCACGACAAACTGTCATTCGGTATCCTCAAGGGTACGACTCCCATTCTTTATCTGATGTGTACGAGGGACTGTGAGGCTTACTTCATACACCAATCGACGGGTACAGGGTAGCCGTATCGTTGCAGACAGTGTTGTAGACAAAAGTTTTTCACCTCGGTATGAGGGTCATGGAGAAAAATGGAAAATCAAAGTAACTGGCACACATTAACCGTTGAAGATGCCTTTGACGCCTTAAGTGTCGATGCTCATGGTCTTTCGACGGATGAAGCCTTAGCGCGGCTCGAAAAATACGGTCCAAACCGCCTGCCCGCGCCCGCAAAACGCAGCGTTCTTATTCGCTTTTTCCTCCATTTTCACAATATTCTTATTTATGTTTTGCTGGGCTCTGCCGTCATCACAGCGGCACTTGGCCATTTTATCGACACCCTGGTAATCCTGGCAGTGGTTGTCGCCAATGGGATCATTGGCTTTATACAAGAAGGCAAGGCGGAAAAGGCAATGGACGCCATCCGCAAAATGCTTGCATTGAAGGCTTCTGTACTGCGTAGCGGAGAACGAAGGACGGTCGAAGGCGACAGCCTCGTCCCTGGTGATATTGTTTTGCTTGAAGCGGGCGATAAGGTGCCGGCGGACCTCCGCCTCCTGCGAGCCAGCGGACTTCAAATCCAAGAAGCCATACTGACAGGGGAGTCGGTTCCGGTAGAAAAACAGATCAAACCGGTTAAACCTGAAGCCCCGCTAGGGGATCGGGCTTGCATGGCTTTTAGCGGCACTTTAGTCGCCAACGGGCAAGGCCGAGGCGTAGTAGTCGCCACAGGGGCCAATACCGAAATTGGCAGGATCAGCGACATGCTCTCCACCGTCGAGACGCTCACCACACCGCTTGTCCGGCAAATGAATGCATTTGCAAAATGGCTAACCATTCTGATCCTTTTAATTGCATCGGCCTTGTTAATCTTTGGTTATTTTGTCCAACATTCTGAATTTTCTGAAATGTTCATGGCGGTTGTGGGCTTATCGGTGGCCGCTATACCAGAAGGATTACCGGCCGTCCTAACAATCACGCTGGCTGTCGGAGTGCAGGCTATGGCACAGCGTAATACCATTGTTCGGCGGTTACCGGCTATCGAAACGCTCGGTTCCGTTTCAGTGATATGTACGGACAAAACCGGAACATTGACCCGCAATGAGATGATGGTTGCCTCAGTGGTCACAAATGCGCATACCTTCTCATTAGGCGGCACCGGCTACGAGCCACGTGGAGCTATTAAGCTAGACAACACAGACGTGAGTATCTCTGAACATCGTATTCTTGAAGAGCTCGGTCGGTCAGCAGCCCTTTGCAACGACGCGTCTTTGCATGAACGAGACAGTGTTTGGCATGTCGAGGGTGACCCAATGGAAGGGGCGCTTCTTGCGCTTTCTGGCAAAGTGGGCATCGATACACGTAAGGAGCTCATCAACTGGACGCGAACGGATGCAATAGCGTTTGACGCTAAACACAGGTTCATGGCCACGTTGAACCACGATCACGAAGACCATGCATTCGTATCCGTTAAGGGGGCGCCGGAACAAATACTCTCAATGTGCAGTGAGCAGCGCACCCCAACAAATGACACCGAGCCACTCAGCACTGACTACTGGCTTGCCAGAGCCGAAAGTATCGCCGCACAAGGCCAGCGCGTTCTTGCCTTTGCGGTCAAGCCGTTCAATCCTAAACATACCGTGCTTGAGTTCTCAGACGTTGAAAAAGGCTTGATTTTGGTGGGTATGGTCGGGCTGATTGATCCCCCACGGCCAGAAGCCATTGAGGCGGTGAGCGAATGCCATCGTGCCGGTATCCGCGTCAAAATGATCACGGGAGACCACCGGGGAACGGCGGCGGCCATCGGTGAGCAAATTGGCCTGCAGAACCCCCACAAGGTTCTCACGGGCGCTGACCTGGATGGACTGGATGATGCGGGGTTGAGCGCCTGCATCCTTGATACCGATATATTTGCACGCACCAGCCCGGAACATAAGCTCCGGCTCGTAATGGCGCTGCAGGCACACGGCATGACCGTCGCGATGACGGGAGATGGCGTCAATGATGCACCTGCGCTTAAGCGCGCCGATGCTGGCATCGCAATGGGCCTCAAGGGGAGCGAGGCGGCCAAAGAAGCTGCAGAGCTTGTTCTGGCGGACGATAATTTCGCCTCGATTGCAGCGGCAGTACGAGAGGGGCGGACCGTCTATGACAATATCAAAAAAGTGATCAGTTGGACCTTGCCGACCAACGCAGGCGAGGCAATGACCATTATTGTTGCCTTACTCTTCGGGATGACCCTTCCGATTACGCCCGTACAAATTCTATGGGTCAATCTCATTACTGCAATCACACTGGGAATGGCGCTGGCCTTTGAACCAACAGAAGACAACACAATGCGGCGCCCGCCTCGGCAGAGGAACGAACCACTTCTGACCGCTGAGTTGGGGTGGCATATAATTTTTGTATCCGCCCTGTTTCTTGGCGGTGTATTCGGTATTTATGCCTATGCCATTGACCGCGGATACCCCGTCGATCTTGCTCGCACTATGGCTATGAACACACTCGTGGTCATGGAGATATTCCACCTCTTTTTTATTCGGAATATCTACGGGACATCACTCACATGGAAGGCCGTGCGCGGTACAAAGGTTGTCTGGACAACCGTTGTTGCCGTCACAGGTGCGCAGTTTATCATCACTTATTTCCCGCCGTTACAAGGGATATTCGGGACACAGCCCGTGTCATTTTTTGATGGTATCCTTATTATCTCTATTGGAGTTGCACTCTTTGCCATCATAGAAACTGAAAAGCAGCTTCGCCTCCGCTTGCGGCAGCTTCAGTCAGCGTAATCGGGCTCAACGCGAGCCAGAGCCGCACAAAAACACTCCGTAAAGCGAGGCTTCACCTAGCTGCTCTTTGGCTCGAGAGGGGTCCAATGCCTAGGAGGCGTGCTTAAGCGTCTGTCCAATACAGGTGGCTCGCCATTTAGAAAATAATAAAGGCCTGCCGAAAATTAATCTCTCAACTGAGAAAACACATAAAAGCACATATTATCTGGAGGAAAATTTACGATGAGGAAGAAAAGCGCACTTAATACAGCTATATGCCAGAAACTCGGTATTAGCTACCCTGTGATGCAAGCAGGCATGGGCTTGGTCGCAACAGGCCGGTTAGCCGGCGAAGTTTCCAAAGCAGGAGGGCTGGGCGTCATCGGTGCAGGCTATATGACACCCGACGAATTGCGCCACGAAATTCAAACAGTCAGGCAGATTACTGACAAACCTTTTGCAGTTGACATTCTATTTGGCAAGCCCCAAGTCGATAATGCTGAAGCGAGCGCTTATTCCGAGAATGTCCAAGCGCAAATTGATGTTTCACTAGCGGAAAAAGTCCCGATTTTAATCTCCGGCCTGGGCAGCCCGGCAGCCATCATTGAAGATGCGCATGCACGCGGGATTATTGTCATGTCGGTGATCGGCAACCTTCGCCAGGCGATAGCCCTGGAAAATGCGGGCGTTGATGCATTAATTGCCTCAGGCAGTGAAGGCGGTGGACATGTGGGTAATATTTCCACAGTGACTCTCGTCCCTGCCGTGGTCGACGCTGTCAAAGTCCCTGTGATTGCAGGAGGCGGTCTCGCCGATGGCCGGGGGCTTGTGGCTGCACTCGCACTCGGTGCGCAAGGTGTCTGGATGGGTACCCGCTTTATTGCAACCCCGGAAGCGAATGCTCATAAAAATTATGGCGAAAAGATTGTAGCCACCGACGTCGCCGGCACAATTGTGACACGCTGCCACAGTGGTAAAACAGCGCGCCTGATCAAAAATGAGTTCACTGCAGCCTGGGATGGCCGGGAGCATGAAATAGAGCCGTTTCCACTCCAGTTACAACACGTTGGTGGGCCTGCTTCTAGATCAGGTCGATTAGAGGGCGATGTTGAAAGCGGTTCTCTACCGGCTGGACAAGGCTCCGGCTTAATCCATTCGATCAAGGGCGCTGCACAAATAGTGACTGATGTTATTGACGAAGCAGAGGCGCTGCTCGACCAACTAACAGGCTCTCGATAATCCTCGTTCCTAATGTGTGTGCCGAGGCATATGAGCGCCTGCGGCACACACATTTCCTTTTGACCCGTTACTGATTTTCTTTGATGAACTTCGCTGAGTGCTCTTTGATGGTTTTCCAGACAAGTTCAGTATGCGCTGCTTCCCAATCTGTAATAGGCGCCCACTTTTCGCCATCCCATTCGGCAATACGGGTTTTACCCCCGCCTTGATGATCACTACTGGTGATGGTGACCGGCGCCATGACGCCATTGGCATCAAAGTCCCGGATCAACTCTAAGCCTTTTTTAAGTTTCTCCCCCGTTAAGGGTTCACCAAATTGGTTAAGTGCGAGCTTTGCTCCTTCAACCAGTATGCTCATTTCAGCAATACCGCCCATGTAGTAGACTGTGCCAACATTTTCCCGTGGGCCAGCACCTTTGCCTTCATCATACATTTTCAGAATTTCTTGGATAATCGGTATTTCTGTGCCCGTGGCCACCGCTTCAACTCGCTTCACACCTTTAGCTCGTTCATGACCAAAGGACTTCAAGTCCAAGCGACTGGCCCACACCACCGAAATATATTTTTCAATCGGAATACGATTACGTGTCATCTCAGTCAACGCAATATTGTGCAGGGATGATATGCTCCACGCAACGACATAATCCGGTTTAAATCGGCGAATACCGCTCCATACGCCGGACTGATCAGTGCCAGGCAAGGCTATGGGAAATAGCTTCAGCTCAAAGCCAAGTTGCTTTTGCAGCTCTTGTAAAACAGGTATCGGTTCTTGCCCAAAGGGGAAATCCAGATAGGTGAAGGCAATTTTCGTTTTTTTAATATCTTTCGTGTTGTTTTCAATATACTGGATAATATTAGCCGCCATTGCCCAATACGTAGGTGCTATTGGAAACGCATAGGGAAAAGCCTCGCCATCTGCGGCATCTGATCGTCCTGTCAACGTTTGCAGCAGCACATTTTTGTCTTTCATTGCTTTTGGCAAAACCGCTTTGGAGACCGGTGTACTAAAGTGCTCAAAGACAATAGCGCCCTCTCGCTTTTTGCGTTCATAGGCTTCAATACCACGCTGAGGCTCATTACCGTGGTCACTGTTCAGTATCTCGAGTTTATGACCATTAATCCCTCCTCTCGCATTCAGGTAGTTCCGGTAGTCTTCGATGGCCTGGGAAACGCTGGGGGTTGCGAAGACATAAGACTTTGTATAGTCCAACGTCAGTCCATATTTGATCGGTGGTTTTTCATCAGACACTGCAGTGCCTGAAAAAATTATCAAAATTGAAGCCAGTACAGCTAATGATTTTTTCATTCTCATCTCCATTACTTTTCATACATTAGATACATTGAGAAGCTACCTGTTGATCTGGCCAACCATACAACTGTGCCAATGTTGCCTCTGAAGCCGAATCCACAAATAAAACAGATTGGAAGTCTCCAACCTGTTTTATGACGATCAATCACTCTTCTGTGCTATTGACCGCTCTTATATTTTGCTGAGTGCTCTTTAATCACTCGCCAGACGAGGTCACTGTAAGCCGCATTCCAATCGCTTTGAGGTACCCATTCACTACCATCCCATTCAGCAATACGGGTTTTCCCCCCACCCTGGTGATCAGCTGGTGTAATGGTAATAGGCGCCATCAAGCCTTTGGCATCGAAGTCTTTGAGCGATTCTAACCCCATCTTCAGCTTTTCCGATGTTAAAGGTGCACCGTATTTTTCCAGGCCTAAGCGCATGCCTTCAACGACGGTAACCATCTCGGTAAAAGCCGCCATGTAATAGAGTAAGCCAACATTTTCACGCGGCCCTGATCCCTTACCGGCGTCATAAAGCGTCTTCAATATGTCCTGGACAATCGGGCTGTCTGTACCCGTCACCACACCTTCGACCCGCTTAACACCCTTAGCCTTTTCAAAGCCATATGATTTCAGGTCGTTCTTACTGATCCAAATCACAGAGATGTATTTATCAACCGGTATCCGGTTACGTTTCATCTCCGTCATGGCAATGTTATGTAACTGGGCAAAACTCCAGGAAATCACATAATCTGGCTTGAAACGGCGGATATTGCTCCAAACGCCGGACTGATCTGTTCCCGGCAATGAAATGGGGAAAAGCTTTAATTCAAAACCCAACTCTTCACTTAAGGCTTTGTAAATTGGGATAGGCTCCTGCCCGAAGGGGTAATCAAGGTATGTGAATGCAACTTTTGCTTTCTTGATATCTTTAACGTTATCGGCAATGTATTGGATGATGTTCGCCGCCATCGCCCAGTACGTCGGGCTTACTGGGAAAATATAAGGGAACACTTCGCCGTCCGCTGCGTCCGCACGCCCTGTTAACATTTGCATCATTACCACTTTATCGTTCATTGCCTTTGGCAAAACGGCTTTTGAAACTGGCGTACTCAAGTGTTCAAATGCAATCGCACCTTCTCGCTTCTTGCGTTCGTAGGCTTCAATACCTCGCTGAGGCTCATTGCCATGATCACTATTAAGCAACTCAATCGGGTGCCCATCAATACCACCTTTCATATTCACATACTTCACATAATCTTCGATCGCCTGACCAAATGAAGGCGTTGCAAACACATAGGCTTTGGTGTAGTCCAATGTCAAACCGAACTTAATCGGCTCTTTTGCCGCAATCACGTTACCCGCAAAGGTAAGCAAAACGGTTGACATCAGTACAAGCAATTGTTTCTTGAACATCTTTATCCTCCTTACAAACTTACTTTATGAAAATTAGAAATTGATTTATCGTCTGGAGAACCCAAAAGGCCATACTAAAAAGTATTTTCGAATATTGTCGTATATTTTGGCCAACCCCAACGGCTCGAATAATAGAAAAAGCATGATCAAGCCACCGTACAGAATTAGGGGAATATGAGAAATCACTGACCTGGAAACACCAAAGTCATAGGCCTCTGCCAAGCCCGTTACCATATTATTGAGAAACAGGGGCGCGAGTAAGATAAATCCAGCACCAAAAAAACTGCCCAGCACACTGCCTAGCCCGCCTACAACCACCATCGCAAGAATTTGTATGGAGATATCAATCGAATACTGCTCTGGCGTCACCGCACCGAAAAAAGTAAAGGCTAATATGGCTCCGGTAACCCCGCCAAAAAAAGAACTGACTGCAAATGCAATGAGTTTGTAGTAATAGCTATTGACGCCAAGAACAGAGGCTGCGTAGTCTTTTTCCCGAACCGCAATGAGCGCTCTACCGAGCCCCGTACGTTTGACATTCAACATAAAAATGGTCACTACGGCGCACCAACCCAAAGCCAAGTAATAACGACCGATGTCTGTCGTAATTTCGAACCCGAGTAAAGCAGGAGTCGGTGTTTGCAAGGTTGCTTGTGTGCCACCACCGATCGCCGGCACATGTGTGAGCACCCAATCGACCAGGTATTGCACAGCCAGCGTACTGATTGCGAGGTAAAGGCCTTTAACTCTGAGCGCAGTAAAGCCGAAACCAACACCGATAATCATCGCTGTTGCACCACCAAGGATCAGTGCAAACTCAAAGGGGGCACCTAAGCGCATGGCATGAACCGAACTATAGGCACCAATGGCCATGACCGCCGCATAACCCAAGTGAATTTGCCCGGCGTACCCCATCAACAAATTCAGTGAAAGCGCTGCGGTACTCCAAATCACCCATGGCAATAAATAGGAGTTCAAATAAAGGCCCGACATTGCAAAAGGGGCCAATAAGGCCACCAGCAATACAGCAACCACTAACCACTTATCAAAAGGGATCGGGTAGAGTTTTTTTGTCTGGTCATAACTGGTATGACGAATTGCCGCTTGTCTATAAAACACGTTTATCTCCTACTGCTATATTCTTTCAATATCTTCACGACCAAACATACCGTGAGGACGAATCAGGATAGTCAGTAAGATCACCGAAGCGACAACCAGCTCCTTTGTGCCTCCCCCTACAATGTCATCCAAAAAGCCTGCAGCCAGATTTTCAGCAATTCCGAGCATGAATCCGGCCAGGATGGCACCGATGATGCTATCGAGCCCACCTAATATCGCCACAGCAACCGCTTTTAGGAGTAAAAGAGACAGCGTCCAGTCGACCCCTTGAATGGACCCCCATAGTGCTCCGGCGATGGCAGAGACAACAGCCGCCAGCCCCCAGGACAAGGCAATAGAACGTTCGACAGAAATGCCCACAGACCAGGCGGCAACGGGATCATCAGAGACCGCTCTGGAAACCACGCCAATCCGTGTCCGAAAAAAGTAGACAAATAATATCACCAGAAAAATAGCAATCACTCCGCCCAACAAATAGGAGGTGTTGATGAGCATATCCCCGATAAAAATCGAATCTGCCGGCAGGGTGAGCGGAATGATGGGAGATTCGCCCCCTCGATCCCATACAGCGGGGACAATCCCTCGCAGCAATATCTCTAAACCGAGCGTCAACATGATGATCATAATCAAGGGTTGGCCTGCCATTCGCCTCAGTGCAATCCGCTCAATGCCCATCCCGAAGAAAAACAGGATGACCATCGACAAGGGTATGACTAACCACATAGGTAAGCCGGCATCATATGCCAGTGCTAAGACGACATAGCCACCTGTCATCACCAATGCGCCCTGGGCCAAGTTCGCAACACCTGAGGCTTTGTAAATCAGTACAATGCCCAGTGCAACCAGTGAGTACATGAGTCCTGCATTTGCGCCATTGACTACCAACTCACCTATATACCACCAATCCAAATCCATACTATCCCCTCATCGTTACCTATTTAAATCTTTAATCGCAAGAATACGCTCGATCGAACCTGACTCACCCGTGTCATACGTGACTTGAGCACGCATCGTGACATCCAAATGACCGCCGTATAAAGCATCAATGATCGGCTGATAACGCTCTTCAACAACCTTGCGCCGCAACTTTCGTGTTCGTGTGATCTCACCATCGTCCGGGTCGAACTCTTTGTGTAAGTTCGCAAAACGTTTGATTTTAAGCGCCTCTGGCAAGACGTCATTGACGTGCTCAAGCGCTTTTTGTACCAGCTCCAGCACTTCCGGTTTCTGGGATAAATCGGCATAGGAGATGTAAGAAACGCCATGCTGTTCAGCCCAGTTACCAACAGAGTCCAAGTCAATGCAAACGAGCGCCGTGAGATAATCACGATCACGCCCAAAGACAGCAACATCCTTAATGATCGGGTCAAATTTGATCCGATTTTCAATATAGTTCGGGATGTAACGCTCGCCTGTAGCGGTATAAACAACTTCCGAAACCCGCCCCAGCACAACGAGATGACCATCCTCCTCAAGGTAGCCTGCATCACCTGTGTGCAACCAGCCATCTACCAATGTCTCGTTTGTGGCCTTTTCATTTCCTTGATAGCCATCGAAAACACTGTTGGAGCGCACCAGTATTTCACCTGATTCGCTGATTTTGACTTCGACACCCGGCAGCGGTTTTCCCACCGTATGCAGCCGGATCTCATCCGCCTGATGTGTCGATGTAAAAGCACTGCTTTCGGTTTGCCCATAAAGCTGCATTAATCGTATTCCCAAGGCCCGATAGAACAGGAAAGTATCCTCTCCCATGGCCTCGCCTCCAGTGAAGGCATTTTTGACACGGCTTAAACCAAAGTTATCTTTGATGGGGCCATACACCATGAACTCACCAATGGGCTTCAGCAGTTTTTGTATAACGGTGGGCTCTTCTGAATTAAAGCGCCGTTTTTCTCTCTCCAACGCTAAGCCCATGAAGAAGTTGTAGAGCCACTTTTTAATCGGCGTTGACTCCTGCATACGAACCTGCATTGTCGTGAGCATATTGTCCCAGCTGCGTGGGGCTGCCAGATAAAATGTGGGAGCAGCTTCTCTCATATCCCGCAAGACAGTTTCCTGGCCTTCAGGAATATTCACTGTGAACCTCAAGGCGATTGCCGCTGCAACTGTCAGGGCAAAATCCCCCACCCATGCCATGGGCAGATAGGCAATAATTTCTTCATTAAGCCGAAATCGCTCCCCTTCATAAGCGCTCAAAACACCTGAAAGAATTCTTCGATTTTGTATGACGATGGCTTTTGGTAAACCCGTTGTTCCTGAGGAGTGGAGATAGATTGCCGGGTCTTCGGGACGAGAACGGTTGATGATGGCGTCCAGGAGTTGATCATCTGCATCTAACCGTTGACGGCCTCGTTCGATCAACTCGTCATAACCCACCAGACCGGGGACTTGATATCCGCGCATGCCTCTCGGTTTTACGTAGATGATATGCTCGATTGTGCCAATTTCTTCACGTAAATCCAGCAGCTTATCAACTTGCTCCTGATCCTCTGCGATCACAAAACGCAACTGAGATAATTTGCAGAAATGCAGTACCTCATCAGGCGCTGCATCGGGGTAAACCGGCATTGCCTTGCCTCTCAGGGCTCCTGCGGCAATCATGGAGCAATACAGCTTCGGGCGGTTATCGCCCATGACCATAAGCGTATCGCCTGGCTGAAACCCGAGCGATTCTAACCCCGCTGCAAGGCAGGTTACGTTATCTAAATAATCTTGCCAGTTATACTCTTTCCATAATCCCAGCTCTTTCTCCCGGAACGCGATGCCCGTGCTGTGCTGCTTTGCGTTACGCGCTACCAGTTGAACCAAAGTGAGGTTAGCATCAGATAAGTCAGGTGAGGTGGATTCTACGGCTTGAACAGGGGAACTTGCAGATTGCATCTAATGAGAGCCTCCTAGATATGCTTCAATAACTCTTGGGTGTGTAATGACCTCTTTTGGGGAACCTTCGGCGAGCATTTCGCCGTAACTGAGCGCAACCATTCGGTCACAAATGCCTGTTACAACATCCATATGGTGCTCGATTAGAAAAACCGTCACCCCCATTTCATCGCGGGCATCCAGAATAAAGCGGGCCATGTATTCTTTTTCCTCCTGATTCATACCAGCCATCGGCTCGTCAAGAATCAAAAAGGTAGGTTCGGCAACGAGAGCCCGTGCGAGCTCTACCCGTTTTTGTAAGCCAATTGGAATCGTTTCGACAGGTTCATCTCGCGCACTTTGTAGTTGCAGAAAATCAATAATTTCTTCAACAAATTGACGATTAGCCACTTCTTCTTTCCGTGCCATCCACCAATAAAGTGCTGTACTTAAGACACCTGGTTTCATATGAACGTGCCGTCCAAGCAAGATATTGTCAAGGACACTCATACCTTTAAACAATGCCAGGTTCTGGAAAGTCCGCGCAATTCCTAAACGCGCGATGAGATAGGGTTTTATACCCGTAATGTCCTGGTGATTAAAAATCACTTTCCCAGCGTCCGGAGCGTAAAACCCGGTGATTGCATTCACCATCGTCGTCTTACCACTGCCATTGGGCCCTACCAAGCCAAAAATCTCGCCTTGTGAGACACTCAACGAAACACCGTTGAGTGCTTTTAGCCCGCCAAATGAACGATCTATTTGTTCACAAGAAAGTAATTTAGGTGACCCTGCTGACTCGGATATGTTCAAAACACACCTCCTCCAAATATATTTTTTATTTATCATGCCCAGCTTTTTTAGCTACTGAGTCTAATTGAGTATCAGCAAGCTAATACTAATCAAAGCTCCGCCTAAAAACCAAATTTATTTAAATATTAGGAAGATATAAAAACGTGGATGAATAAGAAAAAGCTTGAGTATTTATAGACATACCACTGTTTAAGAGAAGAAAAATACGAATGTAGGCAGACAACTAATTAAAATTATCTATCGCGCAAAAAGGTTCAACCAATAGTGATATATTGTGGTGATACCCCGCTTTATCGTACAGAAACGAGACCCAACCAAAGCCAATGAGGCATTATTATCGATGGGAGGCACATAACGCTGATCGGAATACCACTGAAAAAAGATGCTCAGAGATCCCAGATAGTAGAAAATATTTATTATTGCGAGCCAGAGAAGAAATAAACTCGAGCGAATTGCTTTTAATCGATCCGTTTACCTCAAAAGGGATACCTAGACTTAGGTTAAAGAGTTTGTGATAGACCGAAAAAGGCAAGAGCATAGAATATACTCTTGCCAAAGGAAAATTTTAACTTTTAGTAATTATGATAACCAGCGCTTACGTCTTCGGTAATGTTTAACCTCATGAAAATTCGTCGCCTCGCCACCACCAAGGTAGAACTCTTGAATATCAGGATTGGATTTTAATTTTTCTGCAGTATCACTCATCACTACCCGACCATTCTCAATCATGTAAGCATGATCGACAATCTCAAGAGTCGCTGCGGCATTCTGCTCAACAACCAAAATACTCATGCCTTGCTCTTTGTTAATCTTTTTGAGAATGTCAAAAATTTCATGAACAAGAAACGGGGCCAGCCCTAAACTTGGTTCATCCAGCATCAAGAGCTTTGGCTGAGTCATCAGCGCCCGCCCGATTGCCAGCATTTGCTGCTCGCCGCCGGACAGGTAACCCGATTTGGAATCTCTGCGTTCAGCCAAGCGAGGGAAGTAGTTGTAAACCATTTCCTTTAATTGAGCTTGATTTGCACGAGGGTGAACTGCTGATGCAGCCGTTAGATTTTCATCACCGGTTAAGTTTTCGAATACACGCCGACCTTCCAAAACATGGGACAAACCCATTTTGACACGTTCAGCCGGCGGCATCTGTTTAATTTCCTTGCCCAAAAAAGTCACTTCTCCACGGGTTACCTCGCCACGTTCGCTCTTTAGCAAGCCGCTGATAGACTTTAATGTAGTGCTTTTACCTGCGCCGTTGGCGCCGAGGAGGGCAACCATACCCCCCTCAGGCACCACGACCGAAACACCTTTAATCGCAAGGAAAACACTATCGTAGATAACTTCTACATTGTTTAGCGTTAAAACATCCATTATTTATTTACCAGACTTAACGTACTCAGCTGAGTGCTTCTTGACTTCTTGCCAAACCAAGTCACTCTCTGCCACAAACCAGTCAGTTAAAGGCACCCACTTTTCACCATCCCATTCACTGATTCTGGTTTTACCATCACCACCGTGGTTGCTGCTACTCAGGTTGACCGGAGGCATGAGGCCATGGACATCAAACCCCTGGATGCTCTCCATTCCAGCTTTAACAGCGGCTGGCGTCAAAGGAAAAGAAGCGCCAGATTTAATTGCATTTCTCATACCTTCAAGCGCAATGGCATAAATCGCAACACCGGTGTTGTAGTAAGTAGCTCCAACATTGTCTACATCACCACTCCCTTTACCCTTAGCATACAGCTCATTCAAAATTTCCTGAATGATGACAGGTTCCCGGCCCGCAACAACAGGCTCAGAACGTTTTAAGCCTTTTGCACGCTCATGCCCGATGTTTTTCAGATCGACTTCATTAATCCAATTTACTGAAATGAACTTAGACATTGGGATTTTATTGCGTTTCATTTGCTTGGAAGCAATCACATGCAAGCCAGCAAAACTCCAGTGAACAACCCAGTCTGGCTTATAACGACGGATCCCTGTCCATGCAGAGGCTTGATCAGTACCCGGCAAAGGGTAGGGAAATAACTGAAGATCAAAACCTTTCTTCTCTGCTAATGCTTTTAAAATTGGAATAGGCTCTTGTCCAAAAGCGTAGTCCAGATACAAAAAAGCAACTTTTTTGCCCTTCGCATCACCACCGGCCTGATCTTCAATAAATTTGACGATATTGGCAGCCTGCCCCCAATAAGTTGGCGCCATGGGGAAAATCCAGTTGAACACGTCGCCATCAACCGCATCAGCCCGACCAACAAATGTCTGTAACATGGGGTTACCATCTTTCATTGCGCGGGGAAGAACGGCACGTGAAACAGGCGAGCTTAAAAAATCGAATAGTACATAGCCTTCGCGCTTGAACTTTTCGTAACCCTCAATCCCTCGCTGGGGTTCATTACCGTGATCACCCACGGTGTAAACAACAGGATGGCCTTCAACTCCGCCTTTGCTGTTTATCAGGTTGATGTAATCTGTTGCACCTTGCGCGATCTGTGGAGAAATAAAAGTATAAACTTTAGATAAATCATAAATCCCTGCAATTTTAATGGGCTCATCTGCGGCAAATGCCGGCTGCCCAATGACCAATGCGCACGCTGCACTGGCTAATAGTAACTTGACTCTTTTCAACATCACATTTACTCCCGTATTGTCGTTGTGGTTCAAACTCAGTAGATACTATCGCTTAGAATAACCAAATGGCCAGACCATCAAATACTTACGTATATTGTCATACACTTTGGCGAGCCCCAGCGGCTCGTACAATAAAAACCCGATAATGAGTATGCCATAAAACAAGTTAGGCAAGTGGGCAAGTGTTTCGATACCAATTTGCAGCCCCAGTAACTCACTCACATAAGCGACCAAAGTATTCAAAGCGCCTGGTAATAACAAGATAAACGCCGCACCGAAATAGCTCCCGATAATACTCCCCAGTCCACCAACAATCACCATTGCGAGAAGTTGAATGGAGACATTAACTGTGAACTGTTCGGGCGTCACCGCATGATAAAAACAAAAGACTAAAATCGCTCCAGAAACGCCGCCCATAAAAGAAGAAACGGCAAAGGCAACGGATTTAAAGTAAAAGCTATTTACGCCTAAAATTGAAGCGGCATAGTCTTTTTCCCTCACCGCAACAAGTGCTCGGCCAAAGCCAGTCCGCCGCATATTCAAAAGGAAAAGAGTAACCAGCAACAACCAGCCAAATGCAACATAATAGTATCCGACTTCACTGGTGATTTTGAAACCCAGCAGCGTCATATCAGGTGCCTGGAGTGTTGCAGAGGCACCGCCACCAATCGCGGGTACGTGGGTCAGCACCCAATCAACAACGAATTGCATCGCCAAAGTCGCCAGTGCTAGGTATAAGCCTTTTACCCGCATCGCCGCTGCACCAAAAATGACGCCAACGACCATGGACATCAAACCTGCCAGAATGAGCGCAATTTCAAAGGGAATACCCGCGAGCGTGGCGTGAATTGCGGTATAACCGCCAATACTCATAACGGCTGCGTACCCAAAGTGGAACTGCCCCGCCCAACCAATCAAAAGATTGAGTGAAAGGGCAGCACCCGCCCATATCATCCAAGGTAATAAATAACTCGTCAGTGCAAAGCTACCAAAAATAGCAGGCGCGAATATACCTAATGCAAGCATGGTATAAATGGACCACTTATCAAAAGGTATCGGAAATAGCGCACTGTCTGTCTTGTAATTCGAATGGTGAACACCTGCTTGTCGATAAAACACAACTAAACCCTCTCGATATCTTCACGACCAAACAGGCCATGAGGCCGAACTATGATGGTCAAAATAATAGCCCCTGCGACGACTAAGTCCTTGCTTCCGCCACCGACAAGTGGATCCAGAAAACCAGAAGCCATGCCTTCTAAAACACCTAATAAAACACCCGCAACTACCGCGCCCAACACACTATCTAGTCCACCAAGCACAGCCACGGCAATCCCTTTGAGTAGCAACAGCGCTAATGTGTAATCGACACCTTGGATAGCACCAAAGACAACCCCTGTAACGGCTGCTACGACCGCAGACATGGCCCAGGACAACCCCACGCCGTTTTCAACAGAAATACCTACAGACCAAGACGCAACCGGGTCATCCGAAATTGCCCGTAAAACAATACCTTTCCTAGTTTTGAAGAAATAAGTAAAGAAAGCCACGAGAATCAACGCAATGATGCCACCGGCGAGGTAGGTGAAGTCGATCAGCATACCTGCCACTTCAACCGCATCATCGGGAATACCGTAGCTTAAAGAGCGGTTTGTACCACCCCAAAGTGTCAGTGTCACTGCGTGGAAAAAGATATCCAAACCCAGCGTCAGCATTAGGATCATGACGATGGGTTGTCCAGCCATCCTTCTGAGAGTAAAGCGTTCAATACCTGTCCCTACACCAAACATAACGACCATGCCAAGAGGAATCGCCGCCCACATCGGGATACCCGCACCATCAAAAAAGGCCAGAACAATATAGGCACCGAGCATTGCTAATGCACCTTGGGCCAAATTAGGTACCGCGGATGACTTATAAATAAGCACAATACCCAACCCAATCAAACTGTACATCAGCCCAGATAAGGCACCATTAATGGCAAGCTCACCTGCAAAAATCCAGTCAAATCCCATCTTAAACCTCGCGTATGGACAAGTTACGTTCAATCGTACCGGTTTCACCCGTATCGTAAGTAATCTGAGCTTTCACAGTGACTTCTTTTTTATCACTGTAAAGTGCTTCAATAACGTCGGTATAACGTTCTTCAACCACTTTCCGGCGTAACTTACGTGTACGAGTTATTTCACCGTCATCCGGATCAAACTCCTTGTGCAGGTTACTAAATCTTTTTATCTGCAGTGGTTCAGGCAATGTTTCATTGACATGTGCAATCGCATCACGAACCAAATCATACACAGTCGGTTTTTGAGAAAGATCAGCATACGAAATATACGAAATGCCTTGAAGCTCGGCCCAGTTGCCCACCGCATCGATATCGATACACACCATGGCGCACAATTCATCCCGATCCCGTCCTAACACGGCAACATCTTTCACGTACGGGCTGAACTTAATTCTGTTTTCGATATAGTTCGGTATAAAGCGCTCCCCTTTCGCGGTATAAACCACTTCTGATAAACGCCCAAGCACAACAATGTGACCATCTTCCTCCAGATAGCCTGCATCACCTGTATGAAGCCACCCATCGACCAAGGTTTCTACAGTTGCTTTTTCATTTTCATAGTAACCTTCAAAGTTACTTTCAGACTTCAGCAGAAGCTCGCCCGACTCATCAATCTTAACTATGACACCTGGTAACGGCTTACCTGCGGTATGCAGTCTGACCTCATCTTTCGATTGCGTTGAGTTGAAAGCACTACTCTCTGTTTGGCCATAGAGCTGCCGGAGCGCCACCCCCAATGAACGATAGAACAAGAAGGTGTCTTCGCCCATGGCTTCACCGCCAGTATAGGCTGTACGGATCCGCGACAGACCCATCGCGTCTTTAATTGGGCCATACACAAAAAACTCACCCACTACCCGGTTAATTCGCTCCCATAGTGAGGGGGCTTGCCCTTCAAATCGTTTTTTCTCTACCTTGAATCCAAGGTCCATAAAGTAGTGGTAAACCGCTTTTTTGAACCTAGGTGCATCCTGCATACCGACTTGGATATTTGTGAGCATATTATCCCAGGACCGGGGAGCCGCCAGATAAAACGTCGGTGCAATTTCTCTCATATCACGCAGCAATGTCTCTTGCTGTTCAGGAATACAAAGCTGCCACTGTAGCGCGATCCCTGCTGCAACTGTGAATGCATAATCACCAATCCAGGCCATAGGCAAATAACCCATGATGACTTCATTTTTCTCCAGGCTACCACCTTGGAAACCATTTCTTACGCCCGCGAGCACGTTTCGGTGCTTAAGAATAACGCCTTTAGGTTTACCCGTCGTACCCGAAGAGTGGACAAATATTGCTGCATCACTCGGTTGAGCGCGGGTCACTAGATCGTCATACAGGGCGGGGTTGGCTTGAATAGCTTGCTGCCCCTTTTCAATCACCTCTGCATAAGACACGAGACCCGGCGCAGAATAAGCAGCCAGGCCACGAGGGTCGGAGTAGATAATGTACTCCAGTGTCCCAATTTCTTCGCGTAAATCAAGTAGCTTATCAACTTGTTCCTGGTCTTCGACGAACGCATAACGAACACGACTTTCATGAGCGAAACTCAATACTTCTTGTGGGTTCGCATCTGGATAAGCTGGCATCGGGCTACCGCGCAAGGCAGAAACACCCACTGTGCCAAAATAGAGGTCAGGACGGTTATCACCAATCAGCAGCAGCGCCTCTTCAGCCTGAAACCCTAAGACCTCAAGGCCAGCGGCAAAATAGATCGAGTTATCCAGATAATCCTGCCAAGTATATTCTTGCCATATACCGAAATCCTTTTCTTTAACAGCAACCTGGCTACCTATTTCTTTGGCATTCCGAGCCAACAACCCAACGACTGTCGTATCGTTGGAAAAGTCTGCTTGCCGAAGAGCCGTCCCTTCGGCCATTTTTACTTGCTGTGTCATATTAGTGAGCCCCCCCCAGGTACGCCTCGACTACCCGTGGGTGTGCAATCACATCTTTTGGGACGCCGTCAGCCAAGAGCTCACCATAACTTAATGCCACCATCCTGTCACAAATGCCGGTGACAACATCCATGTGATGCTCAATCAAGAAAATGGTCATACCCATTTCATCTCGCGCATCCAAGACAAACCTGGCCATGTATTCTTTTTCTTCCTGGTTCATCCCGGCCATGGGTTCGTCGAGCACGAGAAAACTTGGCTCGGCAACAAGCGCACGCGCCAACTCGACACGTTTTTGTAAGCCGAGAGGAATCGTCTCAACTGGCTCATCTCGTGCGCTTTGCAATTGCAAAAAGTCAATCACTTCTTCAACAATTTTACGATTCTTTACTTCATGCTTGCGGGCAACCCACCAGTACAGAGCCGTACCGAAAACACTGGGGTTCATGTGAATGTGGCGACCTAATAAGATGTTATCTAGGACGCTCATTCCCTTGAAGAGTGCAAGGTTTTGAAAGGTTCTCGCCACACCCAACTTGGCTATCAAGTGCGGTTTTCGGCCGGTAATATCTTCGCCGTTCAGGATTATTTTCCCGCTTTGTGGAGGATAAAAGCCTGTAATGGCATTGACCATAGTTGTTTTCCCGCTGCCATTGGGTCCTACTAAGCCAAAAATCTCCCCTCTGTTTACATGAATAGAGATATTGCTCAATGCTTTCAAACCACCGAAATAGCGTTCAATATTATCGCAGATCAACAACTTATCATCTGCTTTTTGCACCGCCGCACCCGTCAAAATACATCCCTCTTTATTAAAGATTTTACAAGTTTGTTCTCATGTATAGATGCTCAAAGAAAGCGTCTGCACATGAGGCACTGATGTTTTGTATGCCTAAGAGGCATGTGAGTCGCTCTACTGAGATTCACAGAGAAGCTTAGAAAAGCAAAAAACAAATTCCTCACAATGTGGCCCGGAAGGCTATCGTTTTATCCGCATCGATGCAAGCAGCCAGAAACAGCGAGTGATGAACGCCAAGGGCACAGAGCCCCCGTAAAGCTCTACATAAGTCGTGAATTTTATTAGGGTAATGTTGCTTTATGCGAAGAGAGCGATTTAGACTTCTTCAGGGAAGTGGGCGGGCGATGTGGAGAACAATCATTAGCGGAGGCAATATTAAAAAGTTATTTTTTTAAAAGGATCAACCATTCACAGGTTTCATGACAACTATAAATTATGGAGACAATGACTATGCGATTTGGCAGTGTCAACTATGAAAAAAAAGGCAAAATTGCCATCCTGACCCTTGATGAACCATCAAAACTCAATGCTCTGAGCGCCGGGATCCGACAAGGCATCAGAGAAGGTGTAAAGGCCGCAGAGGAAGATGACGAGGTCCGGGTCATCATTTTTACCGGCGGATCGGGGCGCGCTTTCTGTGCCGGCGCTGATATAAGCGGGTTTGACTTCTCACCCGAAGCGACTCAAAAATTCATGGACGATGTGTTAGGCGTACTCGCCATTGGCGAGACATGCGCTAAACCGGTTATTTCGGCCGTCAATGGGTTAGCCTTGGGCGGTGGTTTCGAGTTAGCGATCGGCAGTGATATTGTCATAGCTTCTGACAAAGCCAAATTTGGCGTACCAGAAGTTGACTTGGGGCTACTACCCGGCTTTGCGATCGTACGCTTAAAAGAAATCGTAGGTCGTCAAAAAGCGAAAGAGCTCTCACTGACTGGCGAACCTATTTCAGCAGAAGAAGCTGTCAGACTGCGTATTGCGACCCGGGTTGTCCCACATGATGACCTCATGAAAGAAACAATGGCACTGGCTGAAAAAATTGCCTCCAAACCACGCTTAACAGTGGCGCTTGGCAAAGCGGCCTACAACCGCGGCTTAGGTGGAGAAGAAATGGCATATGCAAAAGCGGCCATGCCGTTCCTGTTTGCGACAGAAGATACCCGAGAAGGCGTAACAGCATTTTTAGAAAAGCGTAAACCTGTCTTTAAAGATTAGTCAGATGTAAATATTAACTTCTGTGACCCCGGTGAAGGTACCGCCGGGATCACATCTGTTTTTAGCGTTCAATCCACCAATTCGCTTTACGTTTTTCAAAGAATGCATTCATGCCTTCAATGGCATCCTCGGTTTCCCAGGCATCTGCAATGCAATTCGCCGTGTAGTCCTGCGTCTGATCCCAAGGTGTTTTAGACACAAACTCAATCAACTTTTTAGTTGCGGCAATCGCAACAGGTGATGCTCGGAGGTACTTGGCAATCTGATTTTCGACAGCATCATCCAGTTCTTCAGGATTTACAGCTTCGTTGAGCAGCCCAACAGCAACAGCCTCATCCATTTCAAGCGGCACGCCGTTGAGCATGGTGGCTTTGGCATTTCGCAACCCCATGCGCCTAACAAGGTAAGGTGCAATATTCGCAGGCACCAGCCCAATCCGCACTTCGCTCACACTCATTTTTCCATTACGTGAACCAAACGCATAATCACAAATCGAGGTTAAACCTGTTCCGCCCCCAAACGCATCCCCGTTGATACGGCCAACAATTGGCATGGTCAATTGCTCAAGATCAACAAACAAATGGGCAAGTTCTAAACCACCGGCAACACGCTCCTCGCGCGTTTGTTGTTTCATAGAGGTCATCCAGCGGAAATCACCACCCGCGCAAAAAGCAGAACCCGCACCCGTCAGCACGAGTACGCGAATACTGTCATTGGCCCCGATTTTTTTAACCGCGTCGCGCAGTTCTGTCACCACCCGATCGTTCAGCGCATTACGTACATCAGGTCGGTTTAGCATCAGCGTACAAATGCCGTGCTGATCAATATCCACTTTCAGGAATTCGTAGTTCATATATCCTCCTTAAAAAATAAAGTTTTAATCAGTGAATTTTTTTGATTATAAGGGTTATACTCGCCCAGGCACCAAATAAGTGACCGCAAACAATGCCGTTGCTACTACAACGATTGACGGCCCTGCGGCCAGATCCCAAAGTAAACCCGCACCTAACCCGCCGCATATCGATAGTGCCGCAAAAATCACTGCGCCAACCACCATCATTTCAGGTGTGCGGGACAATTTACGCGCCGCCGCGGATGGAATAATCAATAGAGATGTTACCAACAGAATACCAACGGCTTTCATTGATAGGGCCACTGTGAGTGCAACCAGGAAAGTAAACAAAAGTGTCACCAGTGTTCGGTTCACTCCTTCGACAGCTGCCAATTCCTCACTGATGGTCATCAGCAATAAAGGTCGCCATAAAAACAGTAATACACCCAGACTCACAAGACTACCCAGTGCGATCACAGCAAGGTCTTGCTTCCCAACTGTTAAAATGTCCCCAAACAAATAAGCGAACAAGTCAATGCGCAGCGTTTCTTGCGACGACAATACAACAAGACCCAGCGCCAAACTCCCGTGTGCAATAATGCCCAGCAAGGTATCTGTCGCCAACTGCCTGCGACGTTGCATGGCAATTAACACACCGCCTGCCGCCACACCTACGGCGAGCACACCAAGAACGGGCTGTATTCCGAGTAAAAAACCAAGCGCAAGGCCTAACAAGGCCGAATGGGATAACGTTTCTCCGAAATAAGCCATACGTCGCCAAACGATGAAGCACCCTATTGGCGCCGCAGTCACTGCAATGAGCAAACCTCCCATAAGCGCTCGGACAAGAAAGTGATCCAACGACCATTCCATCATGGTTTTGGCCCAATGACGTTGCCATGTAAATCGTGGTGATGGTCATGATGGTGGTTATAAATCGCAAAGTTATGCTTGGAGCTACCGAAAAGGCGCTGATACTCGGGATGCAGCGCGACAGACTCCGGTTGGCCGCTGCAGCATACATGATGATTCAAGCAAATCACCCGGTCTGTAGCAGACATGACAAAATGAAGGTCGTGTGAAACCATAAGCACCGCACAGTTCCATGCATTTTTGATCTCACCGATCAAATGGTAAAGTTCCGATTGCCCTTGAAAATCAACGCCTTGGGCTGGTTCATCCAAAACCATCAAGCTTGGCTGCTTTAACAATGCCCGTGCCAGTAAAATGCGTTGCATCTCTCCACCTGACACATGGTGGATCTGCCGATTTAAGAGTTTCTCGATACCCACTGTGTGCACAACATCAGTGAACTTTTTAGCAGTACCGGAACCTAGCGAGAGAAATCGGGCGACCGATAAAGGCATGGTGTAATCCACCGCCAACTTTTGTGGGACATAACCAATGTGCAGATCCGGCGCACGCCAAACCGACCCAAGATTGGGTTTTAACAGCCCCATTAAGACGTGAATTAATGTCGTTTTGCCAGAGCCATTAGGGCCAATCAGGGTGACCACCTCGCCTTCCGAAACCGTCAAGTTAACCTGTTCCAATACGGCCTCATTCGCAAACCGAACAGACACACCTTCACAAGTAATTAAAGCGCTCAAGGTTGCTCCCTCTCGCTCTGACGACGACAAGGCAGGCAGAGGCAGTTCACTTCAACCAATGCTTCCTCCAAAGAAAATTGATTTTTATCGGCCAGTTCGGTCAACGTATCTCGGACATTCTCCCCCAAAAGTTCCACCGTTTTTTTACAGCGCTTGCAAACTAAAAACACGCCCATATGCCGAGCACCTAAATGCATACACGCCACATAATTATTTTGCGTCGCCAAGCGATGAATAAACCCTTGTTCCAGCAAAAAGTCGAGCGCACGGTAAACAGTAGGCGGAGCAGGCTTGTGGCCTTCCTCGACTAGTTCATCCAAGAGCTGATAAGCGCTAACCGGGTGTTTGTGCTTCACCAGCATCTCGAGCACCCGCCTGCGGACAGGTGTTAACCGTAAAGACCGTGCCTGACACTCCTGTTCTGCGTACGCCAGTATTCGACTAAGCGTGTTGGAGGGTTGCTTATCCATTCAGTGCTTTTACACTCGTCTTAAACGTTATATCATAACATACGATATAGTATGGAACGCACTGCATGCAGCCCCCCTTTCGAATCATTCTTCTATTAATCATTGTTTTACTCTCACATCAGCCGGCTATCGCAGACCTGCGCGTCAGCGTGACGATCAAACCACTACAGGCCATTGTTACCGCGCTGATGGATGGGCTGCCTCCTCCCACCCAACTCGTGCGGGATGGTGAATCCCCCCATCATGCACAACTACGACCATCAACACTGTCACAACTCTCACACTCACAGCTTGTTGTAAGAGTCAGTCCCGGGCTTGAGGGCCTGCTCAGTAAGGCCATTAACAACTTGCAAGACCAAGTGCCTGTTATCACCTTTTCCCAACTTAACGATGTGAATATTCTCCCCGCGCGTGCCATCAGTTCGCATGGAAATCACACACATGAGACACATTCGGCCACTACGTCGCTAAAGGATGGCCAACATCATGACCCACACCTTTGGTTGGATACTAATAATGTACGCATCCTGGCACACGAAGTTGGCCGAAAGTTATCTGAGCTGGACCCCACACATGAGGCCCTTTACACTCGGAACAAGGCGACGTTTTTATCTCAACTCGCAAAACTGGATCAGTCAATTCAGAAAAAACTTGCTGCGGCAAAAACGGACCATGTTCGTATTATCCTGTTCCACGATGCTTTTCAATATTTTGAACGCCGTTATGGCATCAGCATTGCCGGCTTTGTTTCAGCAACCGAGGCACACGCTCCGGGAACACGCCACCTTAGTGAACTTCAAAAGCGGGTCTTGGGCGCAGAAACATTGTGTTTTCTTTCTGAGCCGCAATCCCAGCAACGTCTCGCAGACAATTTATTCAGTAAACACAAGCACATGATTAAGGGTACGATCGACCCTATCGGGTATCAAATACCCTTAGGTAAAAACACCTACATTGAACTGATGGAAAAGATAGCAGATGCCTTTTACAGCTGCTATCTTGGAAAGTAAACGAAAAGCGCCTCTCTAGCTGTCCACTACAGGGGCACCCAAACTCAACCCTGCTTTAAAGACAAGATAATTTTGTCTTCAAGTTCGGCCCTGATTGCAAGCACCTCACCAACCTTAGACAGGTCTTGAAATAACTCGCTCTCATCCTCTTCCGAAACGTAATCATCATACTTGTCGTTAAAATCCACCAATAAATCCGTTGACTCAGCAATCGCCGGATAAACATCTTTGGCCGCCTGTTGAACGACAACCCGACGTTCTTCCCCTTCGATAATCCGCTGATAAATTTCAAAATGACCTAATGCAATGTAGTCGACAAGAATTTGACAGAAACCGCGGAGCTGCTGAATATCCACTTGGCCAAATTGTTTACTGTCTTGATCTAGCCCGATCAGTTGACCGTAGGCAATCAAAACTTCCTGCCTTTCGTTCAATAAGGCATCAATTGTCTGGCCCAAGCGCTGGCGCCGGTCCCGTGTTTCCAAAAAATCAATTACCTTGTCTGAGCCACTGATATTGTCTTGCACTTTTGCCATCACGATTCCCTCCGCCGTTCGATCATGTTTGACATTAAAATTTGACACTGTTGAAACCACACATCGAAAAGAAGCAATAAGCAAGCCAAAAAGCTCATGTGCAAAACAGGGTTCAACCGAGTTTGGTTAACAATTTACCCTAATTTAAACCGAATGGCACCCTGCAAAAACTGGAATTGTAAAGTGCTTCAGGATCTGCTCCGAAAAGCACATTGGTTACAACGATCATTACGCCGACAGAACAAACCAGTAAACCTGCGGATATTCTTACCCAAGTGCGGTTGATGAGCGCTCGGATACTGCTGGCAAACCCTCCTAGAAAAAGCAACATTGGCAGTGTGCCTAAACCAAAAACCACCATCACAAGAGCGCCTTTAACCGGATCACCCAGCGCAATGGCAAGCGCAAGGACTGAATAAACTAACCCGCACGGTAACCACCCCCAAACCAATCCAAGCCCTAAAGCATGACGAGGGCTGCGCACAGGCAAAAAGCGGCTTCCGAGTGGTTTGATCAGTACCCACAGTCGAGCACCCGCATGTTCAACCGGCAATAAAAGCTGAGGCACACCCAATAAATACAGGCCCATTGCCAATACAAAAAATGCCGCAACCCACCGAGATACAAGAATTGCCGTGTGACTCTCCCCAATCGACAAGACGCTACCACCCAGAAACCCTAGCAAAGCGCCAGCAAGAGCATACGATGAAATACGCCCTAAATTGTAGAGCATGAGATACGGAAATAGTTTGGCTGGGGTACGACTGACAGACTCAGGGAGCCCCATCGTCAGCGCCCCCACAATGCCGCCGCACATGCCAACACAATGGGTTGAGCCCAACAACCCGATAAGTAAGACGGAAAAAGCTGTTGAAATAGAAATCATATCGCTTCAAAGCCTTTGAGGTTACTGTCGAAAATGTGGGGCTGTTGCTAAAGCTAGGGTACCAGGGGGGCTTGCTGAGCCGTTGGCCAATTTATCCGACCAGAAATCACCCA
>DJFX01000044.1:57819-66124 GCA_002432635.1 Halothiobacillaceae bacterium UBA5861
CCAATCGGCTGCCGTGAGTCTGTTCAAATTACCACGGAAAACACCGCCCTGCCGGGTCAATATAATTCGTCGGTCAAAACCACTTTTTGTAGGGTGAATCAGTAGCAGTTCAAGCTGCTCTACATCATCCTGAACGGCTTCTGGGTAAACTTCAACCGTATTTTCAGTCCCATAAACACGAGCGAGCGCGCGAATACCTTGTTCTTTGGCAAAAAGCTGCCTATCCAATGTTTCGCTGATCGCTAAACCTTCTTTATAGTAATTATCCGACACTAAGCCATCATCAGTTTTGATCGCGATCCAAATCGTCACCATACAAGCAACAACGGTCGCGGCCGGGATAAAGAACAAGAACCATGGCCAAAAGCTGCGATACCACGGTGTGATACTCATGTTATTTAACGGTTGTTCTGGCATTAAAGACTCTCGTTAATAAACTACTTAATAAGCTTACCCAAAAAACGCCCTTCCTGGCTCACCTCAATTGGCGTATCCCCAATACTTTCCAGCGTGAAAACGACTTCCGTACTGACCTTGTCCAGATTGACCGGATCAACCCTAAGCTTGACGGTCAGTTCCTTGTATTCGCCGGAACTCAAAGAAATGCTATCTGTCTCACCAATTAATTGCACACCTTCAATACCTAGGACAGAGAGGTTCAACAGGTGGGGCCGGTTATCCTTATTAATCAGTCTGAGGCTGTAAATATTTTCGATAAGCCCTTCATTGGTTTCTCTATAAAGCGAGTTTCTATCACGCAGGACATCAAGCTCAAGCGGTGAACGATTCGCAATACCAATAATCAAACCGGCAAGCACAACAAATAATGCCGCACCATAGACCCAGATACGCGCTCTTAAGATTCGGGGCTTTTCACCATTCATTGCGCTTTCTGTGGTGTACTTGATCAGCCCTCTGGGGTAGTCCATTTTATCCATGACTTCATCGCACACGTCGATACAAGCAGCGCATCCGATACACTCGTACTGCAGGCCATCACGAATATCTATGCCTGTCGGGCAGACTTGAACACAAAGGTTACAGTCAATACACGACCCCAGCCCGGCTTCAGCTGGGTCCACTTTTCTTGAGCGGCGCCCTCGCGGCTCTCCACGATCCTGGTCATAGGAAATAACCAGTGTGTCTTTATCAAACATGGCGCTTTGAAAACGCGCATACGGACACATGTACAAACAAACCTGCTCACGCATCCACCCTGCATTGCCATAGGTCGCAAACGAGTAAAAAAGAATCCAGAAGGTTTCCCAAGGACCTAAGTCAAAATGAACAAGCTGACTCCCCAGCTCAAGGATTGGTGTAAAGTAGCCGACAAACGTGAACCCGGTAAAAAGCGAAAATGTTACCCACAAGAATTGTTTGGTGGATTTAAGACGTAGTTTACGCCAGCTCCAGGGCTTTTTATCCAACCCAATCTGTTTGTTTCTATCTCCTTCAACCCACTGCTCCATCCAGATGAAAACTTCTGTCCAAACTGTCTGAGGGCACGCATAACCGCACCACAACCGGCCCGCCAGCGCAGTAAAAAAGAACAAGGCGACACCTGCGGCAATCAGTAGTAACGCCAGGTAAAAGAAATCCTGGGGCCAAAATGTCAAGCCAAAAACGTGAAATTTGCGCGCAGGTAAATCAAAAAGCAAGGCCTGCTGGCCATCCCAGCGAATCCAGGGCAGCCCGTAATAAAGGCCTAGCAATAAAAAGACAGCCAGTTTACGTAAGTTTGCAAATGTACCTTTTACCTTACGTGGATATATCTTTTTGCGTTCAGCGTAAAAGTGAACAGGTTCTTCCTTAACCGCCTGTTCCTTTTTTTTCACATTGCGAACATCATCTAACTTCATAGAGTTTTTCATATGACTATGACTACCTTAGGAACATATTTCTACAAGCACCCGCAAGCAGCCTATTCCTCATCTATACCAACAACACCCGAGTGTTGTATCAGCCGAAAAACCCCATCCCACAAAAGCCCGGCTCGCTACAGCCCAACAAAGTGAGCACATAACGAGCCAAACAAATTACCTCATTTATAGCGGTAGATTCACACTACTTTTGAGAAAGCCCATAAATGTAGGCTGAAAGTAAGTGCACTTTTTCTTCACCCAAAAACTCTTTGTGTGCCGGCATAACGCCTTGACGACCATCACGAATAGTTTTAGCTATCGCGCCCGGAGACCCACCATACAACCAGATATTGTCGGTCAAGTTAGGCGCACCCAAAGCCTGGCTTCCGGTACCATCCGGCATATGACACGCAGCACACAACGCATCGTATTGCGCTTTTCCTGCCTCCGCTTTTTCTGAGCTGGCATCCCTTTCCGACAATGTGAGTACATAGGCGACGACATTTTCGACACCCATTTCACCCAGAGCAGCTCCCCAAGGGGGCATCACACCATTACGCCCGTTCAAAATGCTCGACTTAATCTGTTCAGGTGAGGATCCATACAGCCAATCGTTATCTGTCAAATTGGGAAATCCAGAAGCGCCACCGGCATCTGAACCGTGGCAAACAGAGCAATAGGTCACGAATAAGCGCCGACCGATTTGAACCGCTTCCGGATCTTCTATCAACTCGGCAATAGGTTGCTTTGCGTACTGTGCGAAAATTGGCCCGTAAGTGTCCTCAGCTTTGGCAACCTCGCGCTCATACTGACTTGTAGAAGTCCATCCCAGTAGGCCTTCAAACTTCCCAAGCCCAGGGTACGCGACCAAATAAGCAATGCTGAAAAATATCGTGCCGTAAAAAAGGCCCAACCACCAACGTGGGAGCGGATTATTATACTCCGCGAGTTCGCCATTATCCCAAGTGTGACCAGTGATTTCACCTTCAGCGGACTCATCTGTGGCTGGTTTTGTTGTCCAGCGAACAAGCCACACACACGCTAAAATATTGCCGACCGACAGGACGATAATCCACCAGCTCCAAAAACTACTCATCACTTATCTCCTTAATGGACGCCTTGTGCATCTTTTCTTCTTTTTCATCAAACAAGAGGTTAGCCGCATCATTGAAGCGTTTCTTATTTCGTTTGCTCAGCGCCCAGAAACAAACAGCAATGAAGAACACGAACATAATGACAGTGTAAGCGACTCGTATGTCGTTAATTTCCATCGTCCTATCTCCTGTTACCAATCACCGTGCCGAGGTTTTGCAAATACGCAATAAGCGCATCCATCTCTGTCGCGCCTTTCACGGCCTCTGTCGAATTGGCGATGTCTTGATCGGTATAAGGTACACCCAGCATTCTCAAGGTTTTCATTTTTGCCGGTAGCGACTCACCGTCGACCGGGGTTGTTTCTAACCAAGGGAAACCAGGCATATTTGATTCAGGCACCACATCTCTGGGATTGATCAGGTGGACACGGTGCCAATCATCACTGTAGCGTCCCCCTACTCGAGCTAAGTCCGGACCTGTACGCTTAGAGCCCCACTGAAACGGGTGGTCGTAAACAAACTCACCAGCGACGGAGTAGTGCCCGTACCGTTCGGTCTCTGCTCGAAAGGGCCGAATCATCTGAGAGTGGCAACCATAACAACCTTCGCGGATATAAATATCTCGGCCGCTCAATTGCAACGCTGTGTAGGGCTTCAAGCCTTTAACGGGTTCCGTTGTTGATTTGGAAAAAAACAGGGGCACAATTTCAACAAGCCCGCCAATGCTGATCACAATGACGATCAATACAACCATCAGGCCAATATTTTTTTCAACAACACTATGACTATGCTTCATGTTAATTCTTCTCCGTTATGCAGCAGCCGGACTGGGCTGATCAATCAATTCCTTACGGCCGTTAGCGATAGTCATCACAACGTTGTACGCCATCACCAGCATGCCTGTCAGGAAGAAAATGCCACCCAAAAGACGTACAGCATAGTAAGGGTAAGTTGCTTTCAATCCCTCAACAAAACTGTAAGTCAGTGTTCCATCTGCATTAACAGCACGCCACATCAAGCCTTGCATGACACCGGCCACCCACATAGAGGCGATATACAACACAATACCCACTGTCGCGATCCAGAAATGCACTTCAATCAGCTTGATACTGTGCATTTTTTCGGCGCCAAAGAGTTTGGGAATGAGTACATAAACCGCACCGATGGTAACCATGGCAACCCAACCCAGTGCGCCTGAGTGCACGTGTCCAACAGTCCAGTCGGTGTAGTGTGAAAGCGCGTTGACTGTCTTAATCGCCATCATCGGACCTTCAAAGGTGGACATGCCATAAAAAGACAAAGAAACGATCATAAAGCGCAAAATAGGATCCGTGCGCAACTTATGCCATACACCCGACAAAGTCATGATCCCGTTGATCATACCCCCCCAGGAAGGCGCCAGTAGGATTAATGAAAACAACATGCCCAGTGATTGGGTCCAGTCAGGTAGCGCGGTGTAATGCAAGTGGTGGGGGCCAGCCCACATGTAGGTTGAGATCAACGCCCAAAAATGAACAATAGAAAGACGGTAAGAATACACTGGCCGCCCCGCCTGCTTGGGCACGAAATAGTACATAATCCCCAAAAACCCAGCCGTTAGGAAAAAACCGACTGCGTTGTGCCCGTACCACCACTGCACCATGGCATCAATCGCCCCGGGGTAAGCGGAATAGGACTTAAACAGTGAAAAAGGCACCTGTGCACTATTCACAATGTGTAGAACGGCCACCGTTAGAATGAATGCGCCGAAGAACCAGTTCGCAACGTAAATATGTGGAGTTTTGCGCTTCATGATCGTGCCAAAAAATACGACCGCATAACTCACCCAGACGACAGCGATCAACACATCAATGGGCCATTCCAGTTCGGCATATTCCTTTCCACTGGTAAAACCCAACGGCAAAGAAATCGCAGCTAACAAGATAACAAGCTGCCAACCCCAGAAGGTAAAAGCCGCCAGTTTCCCACCAAACAAGCGCGTTTGGCATGTCCGCTGTACAACATAGTAAGAGGTAGCAAAAAGGCCGCAACCGCCAAAAGCAAAGATCACAGCGTTGGTATGCAAAGGCCGTAACCGCCCGTATGACAACCAGGGCAGGTCAAAATTCAAAGCTGGGAAAACCAATTGAGCGGCAATAAAAACGCCTGCAGCCATCCCAACAATTCCCCAGACAACTGTCATGACGGCAAACTGTCGCACGACCTTATAGTCATACATCATTTGCTTATCCATAAATCATAAGCCCTTATTAAGTTAATAAAATTGATCAAGTGCATTTACACAAAAGCGCCCGCTTCTATAAATGCTCCATGCTTTTAAACAGAGGCTTCTTGATTCACATCAAAAAGCCCGTGAAAAACGTATAAACATACCGTCAAAAATGACAAACCGGCTGCACACGCGGCGAAGAATACTTTTAAAGACGCTGTATCGTTGGAAATGATTTCCATATGAAAACAAGAATTGAAAAACTTCATACTATGAATAAAACAAAATCAAGTGCCAAAACCGACTAAATTATACACGAATGCCCGCCATATTTCCTTTCTAATAACGCCTGATTTGATTACACTATTGCTGAATAAGCCGTACTTTGAAAAGCTGTTAACTTCAACAGCTTCCATGCAAAACACTTCAAATAACCCAGTGAGGAAGACCGAAATGAGTGCGCACATACACAAAATTTTCGACCGAAAAGCATTGAAAGTCTCCTGCTCCAATTGCACGCTCTCTGAACTCTGCCTTCCTCATAACCTTGACCAAAGTGAGATTTCACAACTTGAAGACGCTGTCGACATCAAGCGGCCTATCCAAAAAGGTGAGCATTTGTACTCGGCTGGGGACCCATTCGAATCTCTGTTTGCCGTCCGCAGCGGCTCGTTCAAGACCTACTTGCTAACCCCCGAAGGGGATGAACAAATCACCGGTTTTAACTTGCCAGGGGACCTGCTCGGACTCGATGGCGTCGACACCGGCGCGCATACCGTCTCTGCCATTGCCCTCGAAACAACCACTGTCTGCGAACTCCCTTATGCCCAGCTCGACACACTGTGCAGCCAGATTTCCGGCCTCAGACTTCACATGATGCGCATTGCCAGCCGCGAAATTTCAGATGACCACAACATGTTGCTGTTACTGGGTAAGATGACAGCAGAAGAACGCCTCGCCAGTTTTTTGTACAGCCTATCCAGTCGTCTGAAAAAACGAGGGTACTCCGCAACAGACTTTAATTTAACCATGCCCCGCCATGACTTAGCCAATTATCTGGGTCTGGCGGTTGAAACCATCAGCCGCCTTTTTAGCCGCTTCCAGGAGGATGGCCTGCTGCGAGTCAACCGACGAAACATCCACATTGTCGATCTGCAGCGCTTACAAACGATCATCACTCATACCAGCTGCCCGAAACCTTCCTGACCGGCTTATTTCAAAAACAATCGGCGTGAGGCAAAATCATCGCTTTCACGCTGCTGTTTCAGCGCCTCTTCCGCGTCTTTCAACCCCTCTATTTTATCCACGAGCTTACCCAAGGCTTCTTTATTTTGGCGGCACCGCATCCACTCCCGTTGAAACACTTCTATTTGTGTTTTGCTTTCGAGAATGAGTGCTTGCTGCTGCCGGATGGCTTGGTCAATAGAGCTAATAAAGGCACGATATTCCTGAATCTGAACGGAGGACCAGCTTTGACCGCTGCTCACCATCCGGTCACTGTACTCCTGCTGATAGCGCTCAAGCTGTACCAGCTGCTCTTCATGAAGTTGCAATCGGGCCCGAGCGGCCGCTAATACAGAGGCGGCTTCATCCTCTTTTTTCTGTACGAACTTCTTCGCAGTATTCAATTTTTGAGCACGCAGTGGCTTCATGACCCACCTTCAGTGGCTTGCACACTCATCTGACAGCGTGCGATCACATCGGCCAACTGGGCCAGGCTCTGTTCACTGGATACCGCCTCATCAACGGACTGCCGCAAAAAGTTAACCAGCGAGGGATAGTTCGCAATGGCATTATCAACACTCGGATCAGCCCCTGCCTGATAGGCACCCACGCTAATGAGGTCACGATTTTGCTGATACGTTGAATACATTTGTTTAAATTGCTGCGCCTGCTGGCGATGACTGGCCGTTGTGACAGAAGGCATCACACGGCTCACAGATGATTCAATATCAATTGCGGGAAAATGACCTGATTCAGCCATCTCTCGGGACAGCGCAATGTGGCCATCCAAAATAGCCCGAGCGGCATCTGCAATGGGCTCGTTATGATCGTCACCCTCTACCAGCACAGTATAAAAGGCCGTGATTGAGCCGCCTCGCTCATCGCCATTGCCCGTCCGCTCCACAAGCTGTGGCAACATAGCAAACACAGAGGGTGGATAACCCTTAGTGGCTGGCAGCTCGCCAATGGCTAACGCAATTTCACGCTGTGCTTGCGCAAAGCGTGTTAATGAGTCCATGAGCAGTAAGACCTGCTGCCCCTGATCTCTAAAATACTCGGCAATGCTGTGGACGAGCATCGCTCCGTGAAGGCGCATCAACGGTGAGTTATCGGCCGGAACCGCCACAACAACGGCTCTTGCCAGACCTTCTGGGCCAAGAATATCCTGAACAAACTCTTTTACTTCTCGGCCGCGCTCACCAATCAGGCCGACAACGACGACATCCGCACTGGTATAACGTGTCATCATCCCCAACAGCACGCTTTTTCCCACGCCACTGCCGGCGAACAAGCCTAAACGCTGTCCCCGGCCAACGGTCATCAGAGCATTCAGGGCGCGAATGCCCACATCCATGGTTTCCGTGACTGGCCGACGCAATAAAGGATTAAAAGGGCGGCCCTGCAAAGGTACACTCATCCCCTTGGCGGGCTCAGGCATGCCATCCAGGGGCTTCCCGCGGCCATCCAGTACACGCCCCAGCAAACGATCACTGACTTTAACCTGATGGACGGTTTCCCGGGGAATAACACGCGAGTTAGGCACCAGGCCATGCACATCCTCAACGGGCATTAAAAAAAGCTTGTCGCCAGAAAACCCCACCACCTCGGTTTCGGTGCGAATACCGGTGGGAGATACGACATCACAGCGGCTGCCAATAGCCGCCTGACAGCCAACGGCTTCAAGTGTCAACCCAACCATGCGAGTCAATACACCTTCAACCGGTGGGTTAGAAATGCCGGGAAACGTATCCACTACGTGTTTGAGCCGTTGAGCCCAACGGTTTTGCACTTGTGCGGGGTTCATATACTCAATCCGTCCCCCGTTCACCACCGAGTACACTGGTCGCCACAGCGGCCAGACGTGACTCCAGTGTTGCCTCTACGCGGGAGAGGTCGGTCTCTACACGACAACCACC
>DJFX01000044.1:66253-112598 GCA_002432635.1 Halothiobacillaceae bacterium UBA5861
CCACCACGGCTGATCAAGGGGTCTTCAATTAATGCCCATTGCCCCTCGCTCCCAGGCAAGAGCTCTCTGACCAGACTCGCATCATCCGGGTTGAGCCGCACACGGATATTCTGAGCCGATGCCGGCAGCAAAGCGACGGCCTCCCGAATCACCGGAATAATTTCACCGGGCTCAGCTCTCAGTTCACGACGCACTAACTGCTGAGCCAACACAACCACCAGCTTCAATAATTGTTGCTCTGCGTCCTCATCCAGATCAGACAAAGGCCTGGCCATGGCTTCAATCAGCGCTGACAATTGCGCTTTCTTTTCACTCAAATCCGCTTCTGCACGCTGGTTTGCCTCATGAGTAGCTCGTGCCAAGCCTTCTTCGTACCCCTTTTTAAAGCCAGCCTCCCGGCTTTCTTTTTCCCAGTTTTCGATCTCTTGCGCTGTTGGCATGACGGGTACTTCGTTTAACTCAACATCCTCGCTGCACGCTGTAATATCGTCTTCTTCTTTATGCGGCTGCCTAGATTCGGCACCCACAGAAGGCAGCTCCCACGACGTTACAGGCTGATCACACTTGTGTAGAAAATCAGACAAAATCGTCTCCACCGCCACCCAGTACTATCGTGCCCTCGGCTTCCAGTCGGCGCGCTTCTGTCAGAATTTCTTTCTGTGCAATCTCAACGTCGCTCAAGCGAACCGGGCCTTTGGCTTCCATATCCTCACGCAACATTTGCGCGGCTCTGGATGACATATTGCCAAGAATTTTTTCCTGTAAATCCTGGCTGGCGCCTTTTAGTGCCGTGACAAGGGATTCGGTTGAAATTTCACGTAGAATCGATTGAATCGCCCGGTCATCAACGTCAATCAGGTTGTCGAAAACAAACATGAGATCCGCAATTTTATCGCTCAGATCTTCATCAATTTCTTTCAGTGACTCCATGATTGCGCCTTCATCAGCGGGCCCGATATTATTCAGAATATCTGCTGCGGCTTTAACGCCACCCAGCTGTTTGCCAGATTCCAGGTTACTGTCTGATGAAGCGTGCTGCTCCAGAATCTTATCCAACTCGCGAATGGCTGCCGGAGGGATATTGTCCAGTGTTGCAACACGCATCATGATATCGGCACGGATGTTTTCGGGGAGTAACGCCAGCACTTCAGCCGCGTGCTGCCCTTCGAGGAAGGACATCACCAACGCGATAATTTGAGGGTGTTCAAAGCGGATGATCTCGGCAATACTTCGCGCATCCATCCAGCGCAACGCTTCAAAGCCCTGCGCCGAGCCACTCAGCAGGATACGATCAATCACACTTTCCGCTTTGTCTTCTCCAAGAGCAATATTTAAAACATCGCGCAGGTATTCCTGACTTCGAATACCGATGCCTGTTTGCTCTTGAACAACATCAATATACTCATCCATCACTCGGGCAATTTCAGACCGAGAGATGTCCGCAATCGTTGACATGGTCGACCCCAGAGCCTGTAATTCTGCCGGGCTGAAGTTTTTCATAACTTTTGATGCCGTGTCTTTGCCAACACTCATCATCAGTATGGCAACTCTTTCCAGCCCCCGGAACAAGACTTTTTCTTCAGCCTCAGCCATGCCTATTCAGCCATCCACTTTTTTAACAGATTGGCGGAGCGTTCAGGATCCTCTTCCATCAGCATGCGTGAATATTCCAGTTTATCTTCATAAATCAGCTGTTTAGGCTCACCAATCACTTGTGGAGGCTTACCATATGTTCCTTTAATCAATCTTGACGGCCCGGTTTGTGCTTCGGCGCCTTGAATCAAACGCGCTGTTTTCTCGCCACTCTTTTCGCCCTCTTCATCATCGTCTTCTTCGTCATCATCATTTTCTTCCTTCTCACTGGCAGGCGGAATCAGATAACGCACAATGGGACGAACCACCATGAGCAATAACAGGAGGACAAATAAGCCCGCCAGTACTTGTTTAACCAACCCCTGAAACCACGGCTGCTCCCAGATTTCCAGTTCGGGGATCGTTTCCACTTCCGGTGTAATGAAAGCAGAGTTGACCACCAAAACGCTGTCGCCGCGGGCCTCTTTAAATCCAATCGTTTCTTTCACCAACCGAGTAATGCGGTCAATTTCTGCGTCTGAGTAAGGTTCTCTACGTGTTTTATTGAGCGTCTGTGCAGACTCTGCGGTTTCCGATTCAGATTCGGTGTTATCCGCCGCATTCTGAGCAGAATCAGGGTTGGCCGGGGATGCCACCGATGGACTGACTGTTTCGATTACGGTCTTATCATCAATTAACACCGCCACAGAGAGGCGCTTAATCAAACCATAGGGGCGCCTGACATGGCTGATTGTCCGGTCCAGTTCATAGTTCCGAGTGGTGTTATTGCTCTCACTGCGCGGTGCATTGCCTTTGCTTTCCCCGGCGGCGGATTCTTCATCAGTGGTTCCCGCGCCCGGCGGCTGGTTACTTAAAGCCCCTGGAATACCAATGGCGCCGAGCGTTTGATTACGCTGCTCCGAAAGCTGTTCACTGCGAACAACTTTACCATTAGGATCGTACTGCTCCGTTGTGCTCTCTTCCTGGGTAAAGTCCAGTTCAGCCGTGACCTGTGCCCGAACCCGGCCAAAACCCACAATGGGTTCCAATAACCGCATAACACGGCGGCTGTAGTCTTCCTCGATGCGCCGGGTGTAAGTCAGTTCCTTGGTGCTTAAGCTCAAATCTGGCGACGCTTCGTTTTCTGTCAGCAAATTGCCTAGCTGATCAACCACCGTCACCATCCCGGGCTCTAAGTGAGGGATACTGGATGACACCATATGCACAATGGCAGCAACCTGTTCATTCTCAAGCCTCCGTCCGCTGTTGAGATGCACCACAACGGAGGCACTGGGCTTGACACGTTTACGAACAAACACGGACTGCTTGGGCATCGCAAGATGTACACGTGCCGACTTCACATTTCGTAACGAGGCAACGGACCGCCCGAGCTCGGTTTCCAGCGCACTTTTGTAACGCGCTTGCTGAACGAACTGACTGGTGCTGAGACTCTGCTCTTCTTGCAGGATTTCCAAGCCTTTCGTCGCCCGATTGTTTTCCGGTAACCCCATGGCTGACAAGCGCATCCGCAAGGCGTTGATTTTTTCTTTGGGGACTAAGATTGCGCCAGTGCGTTCATCCAGTGAAAAGTCAATCCCGATATCTTCCAGTGCTGTGGCAATTTTGGCACTGTCTTCATATTCCAAATTGCTGTAAATGGGGACTCGGTCGGGCTCCTGTGTCCACAAAACCAACGCAAATCCGGCTGCAACTGCGGCTGACAGTAACAGCAAGAGCGCAAATTGCCGGTAGACCGGCGCTTGTTGCCAGGGCACAGGCTGGCTAATCCGCTCCAACACCGTGGCAGGCTGTAGCACATTTCCTTCTTGTTGCACCGAGGCGTTTGTTTCTTCCATGGCTTACTCAGTTGATATTGCGCGCGATTAAACCTGCATACTCATCACTTCTTGGTAGGCACCCAGAAGTTTGTTGCGGACTTCCGTTAATGCCTGGAATTGGATACTGGCCTTTTGCATCGAAATCATCACCTGCGCCAGGTCCACACCCGGTTCACCCAGTTCAAAAGCCTTGGCCATTTCTGACCCTGTTTTTTGCGCGTGGTTGACCTGCTCGATCTGGTTTTTGATCAGCGCCGAAAAATCGGCACTTTCGGGCTGAGTGGCCGGTGGACGCAAAGCGGATTCCTGTTGCGCCAGGCTCCGCATTTTTTCCAGTTGATCCAACAGTTGTGTTGCATTAATGCTGTTCATGTTCTGATCTCCATTGTGACGGGCTTACAGTGACTCGACTGTTGGGACTGCCATCTCCCGGGCTTCACCGTTGACCCCAGGTACTGTGATGCCCTGCTCCCGCATGCGGGACAATTTATAGCGCAGCGTACGCGCGCTGATACCAAGCGTGTCTGCTGCCTGCTTGCGGCTGCCATTGGCGCTGACCAGCGCTTTGATGATCATTTCATATTCACGGCTGCGTAGATCGGACTGCAGCATGGACTGATCATCAGCCACTGGGTCGTTTACCGCTGTTTCTTCTTCAAAGCGAATGTCACAGGGTAAAATCTCTGCGCCCTGAGCCAAAATAAGTGCACGCTGGATAACGTTGTCTAATTCTCGAACATTTCCCCGCCACGGATGCATAGCCAGTTTTTTCAGGGCGTCATGACTGAAAGTACGCGCCATTTCCTCAGCGGCGGCATGTCGAGCCAGCAGCCTTTCCGCCAGTGGGCCAATGTCTTCAACACGCTCACGCAATGCGGGTAAATGAAGCGGGAATACATTGAGCCGATAAAATAAGTCTTCACGAAATTTGCCGTTTGCCACAGCCTCTCGTAAATTGCGGTTGGTGGTGGCCAGTATGCGCACGTCCAGTGCGATGATCTCCCGCCCACCCAAACGCTCCACCTCGCGCTCCTGAATAACACGTAGTAATTTGGCCTGAAGCCCCAACTCCATCTCGGAAATTTCATCTAACAATAAGGTGCCACCCTGCGCCTGTTCGAATTTCCCCTGTGTGGTTTTGAGTGCACCGGTGAAAGCTCCTTTTTCATATCCAAATAACATGGCTTCGAGCATGTTTTCAGGGATTGCCGCACAGTTGATTGCAACGAACGGGCCTTCCGAACGCAGCGAGTGAGCGTGGATAAACCGACACATGACTTCTTTACCCGTACCACTTTCACCACAGATTAGAACCGATGCATCGGTACCCGAAACTCGTTGTGCAACCTCCGCCAGTTCCCGCATTTTGGGGCTTTCGACAACCATCTCATCAACTTTGAGCGGCTCGGTATTCCCTAAGGTTTTTTTAACGCAGCGGATTAAGGCATCAAATTCCACAGGCTTTTGCAAGTATTCCGTCGCTCCAAGGCGAACGGCCTGGACCGCGTTTTCGACGGTGGCGTAAGCTGTCATGAGGATAATGGGCATTTGGATCAGGCTCTCACGCATGGCTGACAGGAGCGCCAGACCATCCATGGGCGACATTTGTACATCGCTCAGCACAAGGTCGATATCAGGTTGCAGGTGAAGGCACTCGAGGGCTTGTTCACCGGAACAGCACGGTACGGTGTCATAACCTGACACAGCAAGTGTATCGCATAATGCTTCTTGTAAGGCCTGGTCATCTTCGACCACTAAAATCTTTGCATGGCCCATGTCACATCTCCTTCATTCAGATGGCTTGGATCTAACTGACTTTTCTATGGGGGCAACGGCCCAGCGATTCTTCAATGTAAAGTGGTAGTTCGACGGTAAAGCAGGCCCCACCTTTGGGACTTTCACTCACGGTGATGCTGCCGTGGTGTGCTTTGACAACAGAGCGAACAACGGCTAACCCTAAGCCAGTACCGGCACTGCGTGTTGTAAAAAAGGGTTCAAAAACGGTTTCTCTCATGGACTGAGGTATACCTTTTCCATTGTCGTGTACGGAGATGGCCACTCGGCTCTCTCCCGACCGTATGGCGGTTAGCTCAACTTCACATGTTGAGTGTGCGTTTTCGATGGCATTCAAACAAAGATTTTGTAGTACCGACACTAAACTTGTCAGGCTCCCCTGGATATTGAGACCTTTTTCCAGCTGATATTTCAAGGTTGCATTATCTTTACTGAAGGGTGACTTTAAGCGCTCAACAACTTCACTAAAAAGAGATTCCAAGGGCACAACATCGAATGATCGGGATTCGCCATTCGCAAATAAAAGCATGTCTCCCACGACTTGTTCTAAGTCTCTTAAACGAGACAGCACTTTTTGGGAAAAATCACTTTGGCGCGTCGCTGATAGCTCTTCGTGAACCAGCTGTCCTTGATACAACAAAGCGGAAGAAAGCGGAGTGCGAATTTGATGAGCAAGACGCGCCATCATTTCACCCATGGAAGAGAGCCGGGATTGCCTTTCCAAATGTTTTTGCATTTGCCGCTGTTCACTGACATCGGTCAACAGGATGATCTGCCCCGCGTCAAGCTGGAGCGGGCATGTGGACACGTCAATAAACCGTCCATCCGACGTCAACAAATCACCCGAACCATTCGCAACGGTAAACTTTTCCGAACAAATACGATGCCAGACCTGACCAACGAGGTCAGCATCCAACCATTGGCATGCCATCGTGTTGGCCTCACTGATCACACCTTGTCCATTCAAAATCAGAACAGCGCAAGGTAAGGCATTAAGTAGGTCTTTATAATGAAGAGGGGATCTTTGCGCTTTATTATTTTGTGTCAATACGCAATGATCAGATGGCACCTCACGCTCAGCTGTTTGAAAAGGCATTTTCGTTGATGCCTGGCTTCCCTTCCCGCCGGCAATCAGCTGAAACTTGAGGCGTTGAGCGCTTCCTTGTGTAAGTGGCATTTACAACTCCTGGACCACATTGTGACACCCTAGGATCTGCAGAAACTATGCCAAAAGAAAATTATTTTTAAGATCAGTCAGTTAGAATACATCGACGTGTGAGCCGTCAATGCTGTGACGCTTCTTCACTACGGATAATGCTGTATTTCCGCATTTTTTCGACGAGTGTTGTCCGACGAATATTCAGACGTTTTGCGGCATGAGCAACTACGCCATCGGCCTCTTCCAAGCTCTGACGAATGAGGCTCGTTTCGATATCTGTTAAATGCTTTTTCAGATCGATACCTTCTCGCGGTAACCGAGGGGCGCCGCTAATGAATGCAACATCCGCCATAGGAGGTAAATACTGCGAAGACTCTTCCAGTTCATCCACCGAAACATTTTCAGGCACCATCTTTTTAGGAAGCTCTTTCACATCCACAACACCGTGTGGGTGCAAAATGGACAACCGCTCCATCAGATTAGCCAGCTCACGTACATTGCCCGGCCAGTGGTATTTGCACAAGGCTCCAACGGCGGTCTGCGTCAATCGGACGGATGATGAATGCTCATGTTCCAAACGCGTGATGAGCTCTTTAATCAGCAGAGGTAAGTCTTCAATTCGTTCGCGCAAAGCCGGCATCTCAATAGGAAAGACGTTCAAGCGGTAGTAAAGGTCTTCCCGAAAACGGCCTTGTTGTATCAGTTCTTCCAAGTCCCGGTGTGTCGCTGCGATAATACGCACGTTTGTTTTTACACTTTTATTACTGCCGACACGCTCAAAAGTTCGCTCCTGGATCACTCTCAGCAATTTAACCTGCATGTTCAGCGGCATGTCACCAATTTCATCCAGAAAAATGGTGCCGCCCTCTGCAAGCTCAAAGCGTCCTTGTCGGGCGCTGAGGGCCCCGGTAAACGCGCCTTTTTCATGTCCAAATAATTCACTCTCAAGCAAGTCCCCGGGAATGGCGCCGCAGTTGATGGGCACAAACGGGTTATTTCTTCGCTTGGAGTGGTAATGAATATTTCGTGCTACAACTTCTTTTCCGGTGCCTGATTCACCCAGAATCAAAACATTGGCCTCTGTATTGGCAACCTGCTCGATCATTTTCCGAACACGGCTAATGCCTCGACTTGAGCCAACCAAGCTTCGAAACAGCTCCACAGAGGTTTTCTCACCCCCACTTTTCTGCTTCTCAGAAAACAGTTCAAGACGATACAGTAAACCCGACAGATCCGGGTATTTAATTTCTTTTTTCACAATGGCAAACGACGGTTTGCTCAGCTCAGGCATCAACGAATCATCCGATGTATCATCTGCCATCAAAACATACGGCGGCAATGGAATGTCGTCGCCCGTTAACTTTTCTATAACGCGTTGGGACAAGAAGAGGTCCACGCAAAACAAGCCAAGGTAATCATTGGCTTCTAATTGCGTCAGAGCACTGGTCTCACTGTCGCAGACATGGGGTTCGTATTCAATAAACTCGAATAATTTACCGATTTTATTTGAACGGTCCACATCTGAATCAATCAGCAAAACTTTACGGGATTTTCTGGCAGTCATAATTGTATTTATCTTTTCCCTGTTTAATATCCCTGTTTAATAAAACACGCGCAGGAACGAAGTTTGCGTACTTTAAGAATAATCGTGCTTTTCGAAAAAGCAATTAAGCAAGGCGCGATATAGCTAAATACTATTAGGACTTGTTGTAGCAAAGTCTAGATTGATGTCACAAATTTGCTTATTGGTGCACGTTTCCATTAACCAAGACCTGGTGGAAGCTGGCCTTTCATCTGCTGCATCATCTTTGCCATCCCGCCTTTTTTGGACACTTTTTTCATCATTTTGCTCATCTGTGTATGTTGCTTGAGCAAACGATTGACATCTTGTATCTGCATCCCGGAACCGTTTGCGATGCGCCGTTTTCTGGAACCTTTAATGACCGCGGGGAAGCGTCTTTCATGCGGTGTCATGGAGTTGATTATGGCAACCATGTGGTCAACTTCTTTCCCACCGACTTTTGCTTTGACCGTCTCTGAAAGATTGCCCATGCCGGGTAGTTTGTCCATCAAACCCGATAGCCCACCCATTTTCTGCATCTGTAAAAACTGTTCTTTTAAATCTTCAAGGTCAAAACCTTTGCCTTTTTGAATTTTCTTAGCGAGTTTTTCAGCTTTTTTGTGGTCAACTTTTTGCTGGACTTCCTCAACTAAAGACAGAACATCCCCCATACCAAGAATGCGCGAGGCAATCCGGTCGGGATAAAAAGGTTCCAGCGCCGTGGTTTTTTCACCGACACCCATAAATTTTATGGGCTTCCCTGTAATCATGCGTACTGAGAGTGCCGCACCACCTCGGGCATCACCATCGGTTTTGGTCAATACCACACCCGTCAGCGGCAGTGCTTCATTGAAGGCGCTTGCAGTATTGGCAGCATCCTGCCCGGTCATACTGTCAACCACAAAAAGTGTTTCGATGGGTTTAATCGCCGCATGAACCGCTTTGATTTCTCCCATCATCTCATCATCAATATGCAAGCGGCCTGCAGTATCGACAATCAGTACATCCTGAAGCGTTCTACGGGCTTCATCTAAAGCGGCCTTTGCGATGTCTACTGGCTTTTGTGAGGTATTGCTCTTATAAAAAGTAGCCCCGACTTCCCCCGATAAGGTTTTCAGCTGGTCTATCGCGGCAGGCCGGTAGACGTCACAGCTGACAACCATGACTTTTTTATTGTCTTGCTCTTGCAGTCGCTTAGCGAGCTTGGCAACCGTCGTTGTTTTACCGGCACCTTGCAAACCAGCCATTAAAATCACAGCAGGCGGCTGAGCCCGCAAGTTCAATGTTTCACAGGTTTCCCCCATGATAGCGGTCAGTTCATCACTGACGACTTTAACGAAGGCCTGTCCAGGCGATAAGTTGTTGAGAACATCTTGCCCTAAGGCTTTCTCGCGCACGGCATCCGTAAATTGTCGTACAACGGGCAGCGCGACATCGGCCTCAAGCAATGCCATGCGCACTTCGCGCAGCGTCTCTTGAATATTCTCTTCGGTGATGCGCCCTTGACCGCGCAAATTTTTGATCGTACTGCTCAGGCGGTCCGTTAAATTCTCAAACATAATCAATAGCCAATATTGTGTTTACTCGCAGCAGGCAGGCAGCCCTCGATTGACGGTGCTCTCCCGTTCGGTTTTTTATTATAACTGGAATAAATCCCCGTGGCGTAAACGGATTATTTCCCGATCGGTAATCGCTTGGCAGATCTCGGTATAGGTCAGGTCTTCATCGCCTGGTTTGAGGTGGCTGATAGCAACACTCGGTTCATGTTTGAGTTTAGTCAAATCATCGGCCAAAAGGCTGGGGCAGTAATGCAAAGCCGCATGCGCGACCTCGATATCTTTGTCTGCAAAACCGACTTCAACAATCAACAGGTCCAGAGTAGATTTCTTATTCAAGGCATCCCAAAGTGTGTCACAGGTACTGGTATCACCACTGTAACAAAAGCTCCCTTCGCCCGATGTAACGTAGTAACCGACAGCAGGCACAACGTGGTTCACTTCAATGGGCTCAATAATCCGGCCATCAATATCGTAAGACTCTCCCGGGCGGACGGGAGTGTAATGCATGGATGGCTGATCCGGCGATGGCAATTCAGCAAAGTCAGGCCAGATTGACCAATTAAAAACATGTGTTTTCAAAGCATCAATTGTTTCCTGCAAGGCATAAATTTCCAATGGGGGTTCGCCCATGGCGAATTGACGTTCGACAAGCAAGGGCAGACAGGCAATGTGGTCGAGGTGAGAGTGTGTAATAAAAACATGCCGGATCGCTGCCAATTTTTCATCACTCAGTTCACCAACACCAGTACCGGCATCGAGTAGAATATCCCCGTCCACACAGAGCGACGTTGTCAATCTGTCTTTTCCAACGCCCCCACTGCAACCGAGAATGTTTAATTCCATAAGCCAACCAACGTTCTTTAAATGTCAAACAAATGCTACCATGTCGATCATTTGACACTCCACAATAGCATCTGTCTATTTTTCGTAATTTGAGAGGCTAATCACAGTGGTCTTATCGACCACGTGCCTGCGCTCACAATTTCATCAACAGGACAGACTATGAGATGATGCAAGCCAAAACCGCTGGACTAAATCAAAGATTAACTCTGTATGGAAACGACTTACTTTGGCTTTATCGCAACAATACTCTATCTTTTTGGGGGATTACTGTCGTTCACAGCCACGCTTAGAAACGCATCACAGAAGAGGCACTGGCGTTTAGCACTCATACTACCCATTTTGCTGGCCTTTGGGCTCCATGGCATCGGATTGTTTTTTATCGTTATAACACCCGACGGTTTAGTTGCAAGTTTTTTCAACAGCTTATCTGTCGCGGCATGGTTCACGATTGCACTGACGCTTGCGCTTTCGATGAAACAACCTATCCACAGCCTGGGTATCATTCTCTTCCCTGCCACGGCCATTTGCATCGCACTTGGCCTGTTGTTTCCTGCGGCAGGCTCCACGTTATCCACTCAATACAATGTACACCTCCACATCCTTTTTTCAGTCATTGCCTATGCGCTTTTGTTTGTCGCGGCACTCCAGGCCGTACTGCTCGCTTACCAGGATTACAGTTTGCATGAGCACAAGCTCAACCATTTCGTCAGAGGACTTCCCCCGCTGGCATCCATGGAGTCATTGCTGTTTCATATTATCAACGTCGGGTTTATTTTCCTGACATTATCACTCCTCAGCGGTTTTGTTTATCTCGATGATATGTTCGCGCAACACCTTGTGCATAAAACTGTCCTGTCGATCCTTGCCTGGATCATATTTGCGACTTTATTAGTTGGACGAAAAATCTATGGCTGGCGCGGACGATCGGCTGTCAAATGGACGGTCGGCGGCTTCTCTCTCCTGCTGCTCGCCTATTTTGGCAGCAAAATGGTACTGGAGCTGATTCTCAAGCGCTGACTACTCCCTGAGTCATAACCCTAAGCTAACACTTGGCAGGCGGCGGATGAAATTTCGAATATTCCCCGCCTCAGGTGTGTCCAAACGAAGCCACAACACGCGATAAAAAATATCAACTTGACAACTCAAATACAGACCACATTATGGTGAGTCCAATCATTCATCTGAAGGCTTGACTTGAACGATCTTTCAACAGGTTTACTGTTTACTATTTTGGCAATTCTCATCCTGAGTTCCGGTTTTTTTTCAGGGTCAGAAACCGCACTGATGAGCCTAAACCGGTACCGTCTCCGACATCATGCAAAAGAAGGGGTCAAAGGTGCCATTCGGGCGCAGGCGCTGCTACAAAGGCCCGACCGGCTCATTGGCCTGATCCTGTTATTCAACAATTTTGTCAATATTCTTGCTTCGGTTGTTGCAACGATCATTGCGCTGCGATTGCTCGGTGAACAAGGTCTTGCCATCGCAACAGGTGTCCTAACCTTTGTTATCCTGATTTTTGCAGAACTCACGCCCAAGACACTGGCCACCGTTCACACGGAACGCATTGCCTACCTTTCGGCCCATATTTATACACCGACGCTGATCATCTTCTCCCCGCTGGTCTCAATTGTTAACTTTATTGCAAATAATTTACTACGGCTGATTAAGGTCTCTCCCCAGCAATACCTGCACGACAACTTAAGCCGTGACGAGTTGCGCACCGTGCTCGCGGAATCGGCTCAGATGATTCCGCCCGATCTCAAAGAAATGCTGTTGCAAATGCTCGATCTTGAAAGCATTGCGGTTGAAGAAATCATGGTGCCCAAATCAGACATTGTTTCCATTGATCTTACTCAAAGCCTTAAAAAAATCGCTCACCAAATCGCCAGCAGCCCCCACAGCCACCTGGCTGTTTATAAGGGGGACATCGATGAAAACTTTCTGGGCTTCGTCAATCTCCGAAAATTGATCAACTTCAGCGGCGATAATGAACTCTCCCGAGAGCATCTTGAATCGCAAATTCAACGGCCCTATTTCATCCCGGAAAGTACCCCGCTTGCCAAACAGCTAGAAAATTTCAGCAACGAAAACTACCGCATTGGCCTTGTGATTAATGAGTACGGCAAAACCACCGGTTTGATCACCGTTGAAGATATTCTTGAGGAAATCATCGGGGGATTCACCTCAATGCACAGCTTTAACAGTCTTGACGTAGGGCAGGAGACTCAAAACAGCTACCTTGTGGATGGCGACACACTGGTACGCACACTCAACCGGAAATACCGCTGGAAACTCCCCACACGCGGCGCAAAAACCATCAGCGGCCTATTACTCGAAGAGCTGAAAACGCTCCCGACAGTCAATAGCTCTGTACAAATTGGGCACTACTCGTTCGAAGTCCTCAAAACAGAGGGCAATGCCGTTAAAGCGGCTCGTATTACACTGCTTCCCCCTCCCCGCGCTAAAGGACATAATCGCACCGATCACTGAGGAAGTGCCCAAAAGAGGTCGTAAACGCGTAAAATAGGCCGCATGGCTAAAGCAAAAATAACCTATCAATGTCAGGCATGTGGTGGCGTCACAAACAAATGGGCCGGCCAGTGCCCCGAATGCGGCGACTGGAACTGTCTAGAAGAGCGTGTAGTCTCTTCCTCGCTATCCAGCAAAATCAGCCGATCTGGCTACGCAGGATCACAAAACGCAAGCACACAGGTACAGACCTTATCCGATGTCTCGGTGCAGGCGGAGCCCCGGGCCAGCACCGGCATCGGCGAACTGGATCGCGTCCTGGGTGGTGGCTTGGTCGATGGTTCTGTCACCTTGTTGGGCGGTGACCCGGGCATAGGTAAATCGACCTTGTTACTCCAAACCCTTGCCGCCCTTTCCACACAAATGAAGACACTTTACATCACAGGCGAGGAGTCACTGCAACAGGTCAGCCTGCGCGCCCGCCGTCTGGGTCTTTCGGATCATACACTCAACTTACTCACCGAAACCTCGGTAGAACACATCATCGAAGCCGTGACACAACACAAGCCGCGCGTCATTGTTGTTGACTCGATCCAAACACTGCACATTGATGCCTCCCAATCTGCACCTGGCTCTGTCACCCAAGTCAGGGAAAGTGCAGCCATGCTCGTCCGTTTTGCCAAACAAACCAACACCGCTGTTTTTGTTGTTGGACATGTCACAAAAGAAGGGGCAATGGCAGGACCTCGTGTCCTGGAGCATATGGTTGATACCGTATTATATTTCGAAGGCGACCCCGGTAGCCGTTTCCGTGTGATCCGCGCCATCAAAAACCGTTTTGGTGCGGTTAACGAAATCGGTGTTTTTGCCATGGAAGAGCACGGCCTAAAACCTGTGAGCAATCCTTCGGCTATTTTTTTATCCCGCCACGACCAGCCTGTGCCTGGTAGCACCATCCTAGTCACACGCGAAGGCACGCGCCCCATGCTGGTCGAAGTTCAAGCGCTGGTAGACGAAAGCCGGCTTGGCAATCCCAGGCGCGTCACTCTGGGCCTTGAACAAAACCGGTTGGCCATGTTGCTTGCGGTGCTTCACCGCCATGCCCATGTCGCCATGTTTGATCAGGACGTCTTTGTTAATATTGTCGGTGGCGTGCGCATCAGTGAAACGGCTGCTGATCTGGCTGTGATCATTGCCTGTCTGTCCTCGTTCCGTGACAAAGCGATCGACAATGATTTGATCGCTTTTGGTGAAATTGGTCTGGCGGGTGAAATCCGGCCGGTTCCCAACGGCGAAGAGCGTTTAAAAGAAGCCGCAAAACACGGACTCAAGCGCGCTATAATCCCGAAAACAAACCAGCCTCGACATAAAATTGACGGTTTGACCTTACATCCTGTACAACGTCTACATGAAGTACTCGACCTGATTTAAAGGGCATCATAGACACTATATAATCAGGCACTGTCATCGGACGCTCGCAATTACCGCTTACATAAATGACACACGGATTGATCATGGCTAGAAGAAAAGCGCCGCCCAAACCCCCTAAAAATATTGAAGAAGCCTTACAACAACTTGAGACACTCGTCGTCAACCTTGAGCAAGGGGACCTGAGCCTTGACGAATCACTGGCACAGTTTGAGCAGGGTATTGCGCTGACGCGTTATTGCCAGGAGACCCTGACACAAGCCGAACTCAAAGTGCAACAACTGGTCAAGGGCGATAAGCCAGAAGGCCCGCAGGAAGCAACTACAGCGGCCCATGAATAGCTTTTCAGAACGCCTGCAAGGCTATCGAGAGCGGGTCAACCACCGCTTGACAGAAGCCTTGCCAAACAATTATTCAGACACCATCTCACTTTACGCAGCCATGCGCTATTCGTTGACTGCCGGTGGGAAACGTGTGCGCCCCGCGCTGGTTTACGCAACCGGTGAGGCCCTCGAACTTGACTTTTCCTGCTTGGATAGCATCGCCTGTGCCATTGAAATTATCCACACCTATTCGCTGATTCATGACGACCTGCCAGCGATGGATGATGATGACCTTCGCCGTGGACAACCCACCTGCCATAAAAAATACGATGAGGCGACAGCGATTCTTGCCGGCGATGCACTCCAGGCGCTGGCCTTTGAAATTTTATGTGAATCCGAGGATATCCCACCCCATACTCGGCTCCATTTGATTTCTGCACTCGCCCGAGCCAGTGGCCACGCAGGGATGGCCTATGGCCAGGCGATTGATTTGGCCTGTGTTGGTAAAACACTTGAACTAGCCCAGCTTGAACATATGCACCAACATAAAACCGGCGCACTGATCCAAGCCAGCGTCATTATGCCAGCCCTTTGTGTACCTGGTATCTCCACCGCATTGATTGAAAAACTGGATGCTTATGCCCGGGCAATCGGGCTGGCTTTCCAAATTGTCGATGACATCCTCGATATCGTCTCAGACACCAGCACGCTGGGTAAACAGCAAGGCGCTGATCAAGCTCGTGACAAACCCACCTATCCCGCCCTGCTGGGGTTGGAGGGCGCCCAAAAACACGCTTTGGAAATGCACGAGCAGGCGCTTGCCAGCTTGGCAGAACTCCCCCAGCAGTTCGATGTTTTAAGAGAGTTCTCCTCGTATATCATACAACGCAGTTACTGAAACGCAGTACGCGGCGTACACTAGCACCAAACACAGCGGACAACGAAGTATGACTGAACTAACCCACTACCCTTTACTGGAAAAAATTCAATCACCGGATGACTTGCGAACACTTCATCTTGATGAACTGAGACCGCTGTGCGACGAGTTGCGCACCTTTTTAATCGAATCCGTCGCAGAAACTGGGGGACATTTAGGGGCCAGCCTTGGAACCATTGAACTCACAGTTGCCTCACATTACGTCTTCAACACACCAGACGATCGCCTTATCTGGGATGTAGGCCACCAGACCTATCCACATAAAATACTCACAGGCCGCCGTGAACAGATGAACACCATGCGTAAGAAGGACGGTTTGTCCGGGTTCCCAAAGCGCTCTGAGAGCCACTATGACACCTTTGGAGTCGGACACTCCAGCACCTCCATCAGTGCGGCTCTGGGAATGGCCACCGCAAGCAAGCTCTCCGGCAGCCATCGCAAGCACGTCGCCATCATTGGCGACGGTGCCATGAGCGGCGGCATGGCCTTTGAAGCACTGAACAATGTCGGTGAGTGGGATGCTGATTTATTGGTCATTTTGAATGATAACGACATGTCTATCTCCCCCAATGTTGGCGGGTTGAACAAATACCTCACCCGCATTCTTTCAAGCCGCTTCTATTCCAGTGCACGCGAAAGCGGTAAAAAAGTACTCGACATCGTCCCCCCAATGCGTGAATTTGCACGCCGGGCAGAAGAACATATGAAAGGCATGATGACGCCGGGCACTTTATTCGAAGAGCTGGGGCTGAACTACTACGGCCCGGTTGATGGCCATGATGTCAACGAACTGGTACAAGTTCTCCAAAACCTGAAGAATATGGGAGGGCCCAGACTTCTCCATATTGTGACCCAAAAAGGTAAAGGCTATAAATTTGCGGAAGAAGATGCCTTGGCTTTGCACGCCGTTACACCTTTTGACCCTCATACCGGAAAAAAAATCAACACGAGCAAAAGCAGCTCTCCCACCTATTCACAAGTTTTTGGACAATGGTTGTGTGATATCGCCGAAGCCGACGAACGCGTCATTGGCATTACACCTGCCATGCGCGAGGGCTCAGGCATGGTAGAGTTTGAAAAGCGTTTTCCAACTCGTTACTTTGATGTCGGTATCGCCGAACAACATGCCGTCACCTTTGCTGCCGGCCTTGCCTGTGAAGATAAAAAGCCAGTTGTTGCCATCTATTCAACTTTTTTGCAACGCGCTTATGACCAACTGATCCATGACGTGGCGATTCAGAACCTGTCCGTTCTATTTGCCATCGACCGGGCTGGACTCGTCGGTGAAGATGGCGCAACGCATGCTGGCAGTTTCGACTACAGCTTTATGCGATGTTTACCCAACATGGTCATCATGGCACCTGCTGATGAAAATGAGTGCCGCCAAATGCTGTATACCGGCCATCAATATGAGGGGCCTGCGTCTGTTCGCTATCCACGTGGAACGGGGCCTGGTGTGGACATCCGTTCGGAAATGTCGGCCCTGCCTATCGGGAAAGCCGAAGTTCGCTGTCAAGGCTCTCATATCGCCCTGCTCGCCTTTGGCAGTTTAGTCGAAGATGCTGTCAAGATAGGTAAAGAGCTGGGCGCCACCGTGGTCAACATGCGTTTTGTCAAACCCCTGGACGAGGCCTTAGTGCTTGAATTAGCGGATTCGCATGAGTACTTTATTACACTGGAAGAAAACGCAATCATGGCCGGGGCAGGCAGTGCAGTCAGCGAGCTATTAAGCCAACATCAGCGGCCAATACCTGTTCACCATATCGGGATTCCTGATCACTTCATAGAGCAGGGAACCCGCCAGGAAGTACTGGCGATGAGTGGCCTGGATGCTCGGGGGCTGCGTGCGCAAATTGAAGAGATCGTTGTCAGCCATAACGCCAATAAGGCTCCCAACCAGCGATCGGCTAATTAATGCCCGTTACTCAACGGCACTCCAAGCAACAGAAATACAAAGCACTCTGATTCATTCGCGCCAAATCAGTGACGCCATACGCCCACTGCGAGCACCGTCCCTGCGATGAGAAAAAAACAACTCCTGCTGAGTGAAGGTGCAAAAGTGCCCACCTGCTATCTGGTGCACGCCAAGGCGCTCCAAACGCACACGCGCTAACTGATATAAGTCAGCCAGCCAGCGGGAACCCCTGCGTGAGAATGCTGACTGGTTTTCCGGCTCGACATCCACAAATGCCGCACGCACCTCAGCGCCTACTTCGTATACCGTCGGGCCAATGGCCGGGCCAAGCCAGGCCATTAATTGATCCGCTGAAACAGGTAAGGCTTGAACCGTCGATTCCAGAACACCCGAGGCAAGGCCGCGCCATCCGGCATGTGCTGCCGCGACAACTTGAGCGTCCCGGCTGGCAAATAAAACGGGCAGACAATCAGCCGTCAGCACCATACAGACTTGATCTGTCTGGTTTGTCCATATGCTATCCGCTTGTGTGCCCAAGTCAGCCTCATCCCACGAGACAACCTCGGTTCCGTGAACCTGCGTTAACCACTTGAGGGAACACCCTGATGGTAAAGCTGCTTGTAACCGTGTACGGTTCCTTTGCACTACAGCTACATCATCTCCAACATGGTCGCCCAGGTTCATCGAATCAAAAGGGGCTGAACTCATCCCCCCTTGCCGGGTTGTCACAAAGGCTTTGATGCCTGCTACAGCGAAATCGGCTTGAATCAGCTGCATAAAAGAATCGCTACTCAGCCTGTTCATCTGCCCTCAGGGCATTCAGCAAGTTTTCGAAGTCCTTCGGCAAAGGCGACTCCCAAGCGATCTGCTCATGGCAGGCGGGGTGTTCAAGCTCCAGGCGCAAAGCGTGGAGGGCTTGTCGTCCAAACAGCTGCAAAGTTTGCTGCAGTACGTTGCTGCACCCACGAGGTAGTTTGAGTCTACCGCCATAGACAGGATCACCCACCAAGGGGTGCCGTATGTGCGCCATGTGGACTCGAATTTGATGCGTCCTGCCGGTTTCCAGTTTGACGCGCAGGTAGGTGTGTTGAGAAAACTTTTCCTGCACACGGTAATGTGTCATGGCCGGCCGGCCCGAGGAAACCACCGCCATGCGTTTGCGGTCGACTGGGTGTCGGCCAATCGGTTGATCGACCGTGCCTCCCGCCACCATGTGGCCAATGACCACGGCAGCATACTGGCGGGACATAGATCTTGACTGTAACTGCTCAACGAAGGATTTATGTGCCAGATGTGTCTTCGCAACAACGAAAAGTCCCGTGGTATCTTTATCCAAACGATGCACAATGCCCGCTCGCGGAATGGCGGCAAGCTCCGGCAAGTAGTACAGCAATGCATTTTGCACGGTTCCATGTCGATTCCCGGGGGCGGGATGCATCACCAATCCTGCCGGTTTATTAATAACGAGTAAGTGCTCATCTTCAAAGACAATGTTCAGGTCGATTGCTTCGGGTTCACAGTGGCTCGTGTCCGCCTCTTCGGGCATATGTAAAACAACGCGCTCGCCCCCCATCACTTTGGTTTTTGAACTGGCAGGATGACCGTTAACCAGAATTTTTTCTTCTCTCAACCAGCGCTGCAAGGCACTGCGGGAGTAGTTAGGAAAACATGCTACCAGTGCAATATCCAAGCGTGCACCGGCCATATCAATCGGTATTATTTGATGATCATCATAAAACGCTTTTTCCATTTGATAAATCATACGCAATAACATTCAATGCTTCAGCAATTAGCGTATTTAAAGACTACTTTTCGTTATAATGGCTTAAGGCTAACAAAACACGGACATTAATGAACGCACGCTATCTTCCTTTTCTACTGCTGTTTTTTTTAACAGCTGGCTGCTCCACACTGGATAAAGATCCAACGGAAGGTTGGTCGGCCAAAAAATTGTTTGAAGAAGCTAAAAAAGCCATGTTCGTGGGTAATTATCAGGTTGCATCTGAATATCTGGAAACACTGGAGGCACGTTATCCTTTCGGAGAGTATGCTTTACAAGCGCAGTTTGAACTGGCCTATTCCCTGTACAAAGCCGGTCAATACGATACAGCGATCAGCACACTGGACCGTTTTATCAAAGAACACCCCAGAAACCCACGAATTGATTACGCCTATTACTTACGCGGGCTGTCGCATTTCAAAAGCGGAACCATTTTCTTTGAGCGCCTCGTACCACGGGATCTGTCCATTATTGATCAGCGGCCGGTACAAAGTGCATTTGATGACTTTGAAATCATTGTTCGTAATTTCCCCGACAGCCCTTACGCGGGCGATGCCCGGCAGCGAATGATTTTTCTCCGCAATGAAATGAGCCAACATGAAATGCATGTGGCGGAATATTACTACCGGCGCAACGCCTATGTAGCCGTGATCAACCGCATCAAATATATGCTTGAACGCTTCGATGGTGCACCTGAAATCCCAGATGCGCTGGTTTTAATGGCAAAATCGTATGAAAAAATGGGTATGATGGATTTAGCCGATGATACCTACAAGGTGCTCAAACTTAATTTTCCCAAGCACCCAACCCTTAAAAAATCATCCAAAAAATTAGAAGAAACTAACGCTGATTGAGCCCGCCTGGCTCGTTTGTGTTAAAAATTTCAAACACCTTTGTGGAGAAGGAGGAAAAACCGTGGACATCAAAGAAGCCATTGAATCCCGTAAGTCTGTCCGGCGTTTTCTGGACAAGCCGGTTGACCAAACAATTATCAAGCAAATTCTGAATACGGCCGCCAGAGCACCGAGCGGCCATAACATTCAACCGTGGAATGTTTATGCTGTGACGGGCGATGCACGTGACTCACTCTGCAATGATATTATGCAGGCCGCCCAAACAGAGCCTGAAAAACACCAACCTGAATACGATTATTACCCTACAGAATGGCATGAGCCGTACATCAATCGCCGACGAAAACTCGGCTACGAACTCTATGCCTCTGTAGGCATTCAGCGCGATGATAAAGACGCACGGGAAAAGCAAATGCTGCGCAATTACCTCTTTTTCGATGCCCCCGTGGGTATTTTTGTCACCACCGATCGGCGCTTAGCGATCGGCACCTGGCTGGACATGGGAATGTTTATACAGAATATTCTTATCGCAGCTCGCGGGTACGGCCTGCATACCTGTGGTCAAGCTGCATTTACCTGGTACCACGACATTATTCAAAAACACTTGGGCTATCCGGAAAACGAAATTCTACTTTGCGGTATTGCGCTGGGTTACGAAGATGAAAGCGCCCCTGAAAACAAACTGGTAACCGAACGAGAACCTGCGGAGAATTTCACTCAATTTTTCGGATTTTAGAGGGTAAATACCCCTCGTACACAGTGCTTGTGTAAGAGGGGTATCTTTTTAGTCTTTAATTCTCTGCGGGCAAATTGACAAATTTAAGACCCGTCATGTCTTGCATCACACGGATGACCTGGTTGCTGTAACCATACTCATTGTCATACCAAACGTACAACACCACACGGTCACCGTCCACAATGGTCGCCTCCGCATCGACTGTACCGGCGTGTGTTGACCCCACCAAGTCTGTAGAAACCAGCTCTGTTGACTCGGTATACCCCAACTGGTCCTGCAAAGCAGGGCTCAACGCGATGTCCCGAAGAAAACCATTCAGCTCTTCCTTCGTAGTCGCCCGATCCAAGTTTAGGTTCATAACGGCCAATGATACGTTAGGTGTTGGCACACGAATCGCATTACCAGTGAGCTTGCCTTGTAACTCGGGGACCGCTTTGGAAACGGCTTTAGCCGCACCCGTTGTCGTCAAAACCATATTCAGCGGTGCACTCCGCCCTCGCCGTTCAGCTTTGTGGTAGTTATCAATCAGATTTTGATCATTCGTATAGGAATGCACAGTTTCAATATGGCCGCTTTTGATGCCATATTCATCATTGATCACTTTCAAAGGAGGGACAATGGCATTGGTGGTGCACGAAGCAGCACAGACGATTAAGTCATCTGAAGTCAGATCCGCATGATTAATCCCATAAACAATATTTTTAATATCTCCTTTTGCCGGCGCTGTTAATAATGCTTTTGAAGCGCCTGGACAGGCAACATGCTGCCCCAAACCTTCTTCGTCTTTCCATACACCGGTATTGTCTACAATTAACGCATCATTAATGCCGTATTTGGTGTAATCAATTTCTGAGGGGGAATTTGCGTAGATGAATTGAATGTAGTTGCCGTTGGCAATAATGGCGTTATTTTCTTCATCAATGATAATCGAGCCGTTAAACGGGCCATGAATCGAGTCTCTACGCAACAAGCTGGCTCGTTTTTTGAGATCACCGTCTCGGCCTCCGCGTACCACTACAGCCCGTAGGCGCATTTTATTTCCAGAACCGGTGCGTTCGATGAGTAAGCGCGCCAGCAGTCGACCAATCCGCCCGAAGCCATAAAGCACTACATCACGGCAAGCGTTTGCTTGTATATCCAATTCAAAAATAGTATTCAATTCTTGTTGGAGAAACACATCAATCTTACCTGCGCCGGCAGCCAGATAACGTGTTTGCAGTTTACCCAGGTCAATACGTGCAGGCCCTGAAATACCCATACTGCTCATCGCTTCAAGCATTTTGTAACTCAAAGTGACATCAAGCTCATTACCAACGAGCTGCCTTGCAAAGCGGTGAGCCTTTACAATTTCAATTGTGCTCGCATTCATCAAGCGGCGACCATAAATTAAAACGATAATGCCTCGTTCACGGTACATCTGACCCACCAGAGGAATCATTTTTTCAGCTAAGCCTTGCCGCTTACCCCAGTCCTGTAAGTAGTCTTCGCTTCTCGTCATACTCATATTTCAATCTCAAAAGTTATAGGTCTAAAAAATAATTTCAGGAAATACTTATCGCCTGCTTTCAGGATTTACGATACAGATTACGCCCCACTCACCTGAAGACTCAATCCGTGAGCGGAGCCAAATAATAGCATAGCCCATTGCCTTCAGATGTTTGGAAAAGCTCATGCGATCATCCGAAAGATCCAGCATAGGAGCCGCCGAAAATAGCCTCCCAGCATAATTGAGATACCCATAAAAAAAACCAGTAAAATCAGCTCTGTTGCCAGTACCTCTCCTTTTAAACCAAGAGCCGGAGGCGCTTCAAGCAATTTCACCAAACCAAAATGGGCACTCACTGCCAGTCCACAAAGCAAGGCATAGTTATTCTGCCTGCCCGGCAGCAACAAACCAAAAGGCAGTGCCAGCACAAGGCTTGCTGCGAAAAAATAACCGGTTTGTATAAAAGCCTGGGGCAGTGCTTGATTAAAAAAAACGACAACAGCAGACTCCGAACGCGCAAAATCAATCACGGATTCCAGCGCCAATGGCGCAAACACGATAAAAAGACATGCACATAATGGAAACAGAAGGGTTGCGCGCCGGTGAGAAGAAAGTGCCTCAGCCTCTGCTGCAAAGCCTGTTTTTAATATTCGAGTTTTCACGCTTTATTGACCCGTTTTGGACGGCGACGGTTAGGATAACAAGTTTGGCAAATATCACAGACAGTTCCGTCACAACCTCGTGCACTGCAGTACTCCCGGCCATAAAAAATTATCTGTAAATGTAGACGATTCCACATTTTTTCCGGGAAGAGCTTTTTTAAATCAGCTTCTGTTTGAGTGACGTTTTTACCCCGACTAAGACCCCACCGTTGAGCCAGCCGATGAATGTGCGTATCAACAGGAAATGCCGGGTGGCCAAAGGCCTGGCTCATCACCACTGAGGCAGTCTTGTGTCCGACACCTGGCAGCGCTTCCAAAGCTTCAAAAGATTCGGGCACCTGGCCATCATACTGATCGATGAGAATCTTGGACAATGACGAGATGGCTTGGGATTTACGGGGTGACAAGCCACACGGTTTAATCACGTCACGAATCGTCTCCACCGGCAAAGTGGCCATCGACTCCGGTGTATCTGCCAGTGCAAACAACTGTGGCGTAATCTGGTTAACTCGCTCGTCCGTACATTGGGCCGATAGCAAAACGGCTATCAGAAGCGTATAAGGATCTTTGTGAGCAAGGGGGATAGGGGGAGCCGGATAAAGTTCATTTAAACGTTTTTGAATGAACGCGGCCCGCTCTTTTTTCAACATACCTCTGATTTACTCAAACAAAATGAATGAATTTTAACATACCCCAAATTTTGCCTAAGAAAGCACATGACGAGCTTATTCTGCCCGGCTCACCTCAATCACATTGGGCAGTTGCCTGAGCTTATCCATCACCAAGATCAATTGATTGATATCTTCAACATCGACTTTGAATGACATATCCGCTGTTTGTTCATCGCGGTTCGACTCTGTGTGAATCGAAGTAATGTAGACGTCATGGTTAGCCATAACGGCGGAAATATCACGCATTAAGCCATAACGGTCATAGGCCTGAATAAGGATAACAACGGATAAAGCTGGAGCCTTTTCAGCACCCCATGAAACCTCAATCAGGCGCACAGCCTCGGATGGATCCAGATTAAGAATATTGGTGCAGTCACGCCGATGGACAGACACCCCCTTCCCTCGGGTGATATAACCAATGATCGGATCATTCACTTCTGGCTTGCAGCAACTTGCACGTTGCGTCAACAGATTCCCGACACCCCGGACAATCACCTCTGAGTCGCTTACCGCTTCGGCCAGCTTTTCCCGGCGTTTTGACTGAGCAGGCTTACCCGCACCCGTCCTGCGCTCATTTAATAAGCTCACAATCGCTGATACGAACTGCGCGTTTGAAACATCATTCCGCCCCAAACTGGCATACAGTTCATTGGTATTGTCTAATTTTAATTTCTTGCTCACGCTTTCAATATCAATGTGCGTGGCATTTAAACGCTTCAGCTCTCTGTCGCAGATCACTTTGCCATCGTGAATATGCTGTGTGTGGTCCTGAATTTTGAACCAATTGCGAACCTTTGAGCGCGCACGGCTTGTATGCAAGTAGCCTAAATTACTGTTTAACCAATCCCGGCTGGGCCGCGGCTCCCGCGTGGTTAAAATTTCGACTTCACTGCCACTTTTCAGTTCAAAAGTGAGCGGCACAATGCGACCATCAACCTTGGCACCTCGACAACGGTGGCCAATGTCGGTGTGCACATAGTAAGCAAAATCAAGAACAGTTGACCCTTGGGGCAATTCGAAAATCTTACCTTTTGGCGTCCGAGCAAACACACGGTCAGAAAACAGCTCTGTACTTAAAATATCCGCACTGCCTTTATCCTCGACACTGGTTGTTTCCAGCATTTGCCTCAGTGCATTGATGGTTCTCTGGAACTGTGAATCTTCTGTCTGCCCTTCTTTGTAACGCCAATGGGCTGCAACACCATACTCAGCATGCTCATTCATGGTGCGCGTGCGAATCTGAACTTCGACCGCTTTCCCGCCAGCGCCAATCACTGCTGTGTGGAGAGACTGGTAGCCATTGTTTTTAGGGTTGGCAATATAATCGTCAAACTCTGACGGGATATGCTTCCAGTTGCTGTGTACAACGCCGAGCACCTTGTAACAGTCTGTGACCCGGTTAACCACCACACGCACTGCCCGCACATCAAACAAATCTTCAAACTGGATCTGTTTTTTATACATTTTTTTCCAAATACTAAAAATGTGCTTGGGGCGCCCAAATACTTCAAAGTCCCTCACCTTTTCTTTGCGGAGACTTTTTTTCAGCTCTTTAACAAAGCTGTGAATATAGTCTTCACGATCTTTCCGCTTTTCTTCCAGTGCGCTGGCAATACGCTGGTAGGCTTGGGGGTTTAAACAACGAAATGCCAGATCTTCCATCTCCCACTTGATCTGACCAATCCCCAGCCGATTGGCCAACGGTGCATAGAGGCTGAGTGTTTCTTTGGCAATACTCTGCTGTGTTGGCGAGTGCTCCTTTTTTACAAGCCGCTTCAAACGCTCGAGCCTGAAAACCAGTTTAATCAGCACCGCGCGAACATCTTCGACCACAGCCAATACCATCCGGCGGAGGTATTCGGCCTGCTTTTGATCGCTAATGACATCATCAACCGATTCGTTGAGCGCATTCATCCAGCGAACACTTTTGACCAGTACGGCCACGTTGTCGCCAAACTCATGGGCAATTTGCTCCAGCGAAATCACGTCTTTGAGGACATAGCAGCTGAGTATCGAACTGACAACCGTCTCATGGTCAACACCTAAATTTTTCAAGGAGACCGCTGCATTCAAGCCTCCGGGAAGATCCAGGTTTTCATAACGATACGGCCAGAAATACCCAACGGCCCGCCGGATATCATCACAATTGGCAGGGTTCGATTCCTTGCGGCAAAGCATCGCCACAACATCATCCATGTGCTCATCATGTAACTCATTGTTTATCTGAGCATACTTCATCCATTTATCCCACTAAATACCCGATTGGCAAACCTAGCCAGATCGGTTTACTTTTTTAAGCTTTGCAAAGGAGAAACCGCCAGAACACTCCTTGTCGCCATCACACCAGCTATACCAATCCCAACCACCCCAGCCGAGACGCCCACAATCCATAATGAAGGATTAAAATCATATTTCAAGTGAAAAACCTGGTCCGATAATAACCAACCAATGCCTCCAGCAGCAGTCGCCCCCAGCAACCCGGCAATTAAACCCAGCAAGGCAAACTCGGCAACCAGGCTTTGCAAGATTTTGTACCGGCCCGCACCCAGCGCGCGCAGTAAAGCCGCCTCCTTCACCCGTTCACCCCGGCTCGCTTGCACCGCTGCCAGCAACACCACGATCCCGGCGACCAGGGTAAAGAGGAACACATACTCAACCGATGATGCCGCCCGATCCATCATGCCTTTAACCCGTTGAATCAGTGCATCCACATCAATCACGGTAATACCGGGGAATGTTTTGATTAAAGCAGCCAACTCACCCTGACGGGACTTATCAAGGTAAAAACTGGTAATGACGGTTGCGGGATAAGCCTCCATGGCGGCCGGGGTTCCAACAACAAAAAAATTGACCCGGAAAGAGTCCCACTGGACTTCCCGGATATTGTTGATCACCGCACTCACCTCATCCCCCGCCACACGAAAGGTTAAGCGGTCTCCAAGGCCGACACCCAGGCGCTCCGCAATATCCTTTTCGACTGAAAAAAGTGACTTCATACGGTCATCACCACGCCACCACTCGCCCTCAATCACAGGATTATCCTCCCGGGGCTTGTCGGCATAAGACAAGTTGAACTCCCGGCTCACCAGACGTTCTGTTTCCGGATCGCTGGAATAGTCCTCGCCCGCCACAGGCTGATCATTAATGGCCACCAAGCGCCCTCTGATCATCGGGTATAGCTCAGCCATTTCAACGCCCAACCCGGCCAAATACGCTTTAACATGCTCTGCATCTTCAGGTTTGATATTAACAATGAAGACATTCGGCGCATCATCCGGCAACTCCCGCTGCCATGCATTCAACACATCCACGCGTACAATCGAGAGAAGCAAAAGGGCCATCAAGCCCAGGCCAAAGGCCGCCATTTGCAACGTGCTGCCCTGAGACCGGCGCACCAGGCTTGTCAACCCAAACCGCCACCCGGTCAGGGAGCTGCCAGGGAATCGTTTGAGCAGCAACATCAAAACAAACCCTGTTATCCCGAGTGCCACTAATGCTCCCACACTCCCGGTAATAACAAGTGCCGCCAAAACGAAACTATTGGCCTGCCAAACCATTAAAATACCGATGGCAGCAAGCACTGCGAGCGTCACAATCCAAGCCGAAGGCGGCGTGATTCCTAAATCATCCCGTAATACACGCATAACGGGCACCTGCCTCACTCGCACGACAGGCGGCAGAGCAAAACCAACTAGCGTGATAAAGCCGGTTAACAGACCGGCCAGTAAAGGTGTCAGCGAAGGCGGCGGAATTGACATAACAAAGAGGTTAGACATCATATCTGTCAACAATTGCTGCACTAAAAAACCAATGCCTGAACCCAGCAGGCTGGCAAACATGGCAATCACCAGCAAGCGCAGACATACCGTTAAAAGCACAAAGTGCCGACTGGCACCGAAACTGCGCATAACGGCAGCGGCCGTTGCCTGCTTAGTTGAAAATCCCTGAGCCGACACGGCAACAGCGGCACCGGATAAGATCACAGCAACCAACGCCGCCAATCCTAAAAAGCTCTGAGAGCGTTCCAGCGCGACACGCATTTCTGGGCGAGCATTGCTCACATCATTCAAGCTGACATTCAGCGCTCCTTTTCGCGGTTCAAGCCAGCGACTGAACGTCGCCAGTTGAGGAGCATCGCCCGCTAAGAGAAAGTGATACGCAACCCGGCTGGCAAATGTCACCAGCCCGGTGCTTTCCAAATCACCCAGATGAAACATCACCCGGGGCGCAAAACTGAACATATTGCCTCCCCGGTCAGGTTCAAAAGCCAACAATGCACTGACGGTAAACTCACGTTGGCCCAGCTGCAGGGTATCGCCTACGGTCAAATCGAGCAGGCCCACGAGCCGGGGGTCAATCCAGATATTGCCCGACTCCGGCACTTTGCCGGCTGGGCGCTCATCACCAAAAGGTTGATCAGTGAGAGAAAGCTGTCCACGCAGAGGGTAATATTCTGACACAGCTTTTACACCGACTAACTGTGTCTCATCATCCTTAACGATGACACTGGGAAACTCACGCGTCTCGGCCGTCAAAAGGCCAAGCTCGTCAGCTTTTTGAATAATTTCGCTGGGAATAGGCTCAGAGCTGCTGACTAATAAGTCGGCCGCCAGCAAGGTTGAAGCCTGCAACTGCATGGCTTTACTCACGCGATCCGTAAAAAATCCAACCGAAGTGACTGAAGCGACAGCCACGACAAGTGCCAGGCCTAGAACACCGAGTTCCCCAGATTTCCAATCTCGCTGGATCGCTTGCCACACAAATCGTAATACCCTCATGCCGCCATCAACCTCCCACTGATCATTTCGTAGCGCTTATCACAACGCGAAGCCAATTGAGCGTCGTGCGTCACAAGCACTAATGTTGTGCCCAGTTCATCACGCAAATCAAACATTTGCTGCACGACCCTCGCGCCGGTCGCGCCATCCAAGTTCCCTGTTGGCTCATCGGCAAATAAAATTCTGGGCTTGACTGCGAATGCTCTTGCCAGCGCGACTCGCTGCTGCTCCCCCCCTGACAGTTGTGCTGGATAGTGGGCGGCACGATCCATCAACCCGATTCGCTGTAAGATATCCTGGGCCTGCTGCCGCGTATTAGGCAGGCCCGCCAGCTCCATCGGCAGCATCACATTTTCCAGCGCAGTAAAGCTCGGCAACAATTGGAACGATTGAAAAACAAACCCAACTTTACCGGCCCTGATAGCCGCACGTTCGTCCTCATCACTGCCTACCAGGGCATGCCCCAGAAGCTGCACCGCACCTTCGCTGGGCAGGTCAAGTCCGGCAAGAATGCCAAGCAGTGTTGATTTACCCGAGCCCGATGGCCCGGTAATTGCCACCACCTCACCGGCGCTGATTTCCAGATCGACACAATCCAAAATCGTCAATTCCCCCCCCGGGCCTGCAACAGTTTTGCTAACATGTTTGGCAGTAAGTACGGCTTCGGCCGGTAAGTGATTTGTTATTCGTTCGCCAGGTTGTAACATGCGTAAATTCCTTCTGATCTGTGTTTTACTTTTCCCGAGCATTTTATTCGCCGAGACATTCAAAATCGCAGTCTTGGGTGATAGTCTCAGCGCGGGCTATGGTCTGCAAGAGGGTGAAAGCTGGGTTACTCTATTACAAAAAAAATTGAATAAACAAGAATATAACGCTGAAGTGGTCAATGCCAGTATCAGCGGGGATACCTCCCGAAACGGCCTTAACAGGTTAGAAAGCGTGTTGGCGACAGCGCCTGACATCATTATTGTCGAACTGGGTGGTAATGATGGTCTGCGGGGCTTATCAATCAAAGAAATGCGCCAGAACCTAAAAGCGATTATCGAAAAGTCACAACAAATTGACGCCAAGGTGCTACTCCTGGGTATGCAGCTTCCTGCAAACTTTGGCCCAGTTTATACAAAAATGTTTCATCAAGTGTATTTCGATTTAGCCAGTGAATTGAACGTCGCGCTTGTCCCTTTTTTTATGGATGGCGTTGCGCTCGAAAAAACACTGATGCAAGAAGATGGCATTCATCCCAACGCCCATGCCCAGCCCAAATTATTAGACAATGTCTGGCCACAGCTGGAACAGCTGCTCAAAGAAGAAGGTATGTCGTGAGTCAAAACTGGAAAATTTTGAATAAAGAGGCTGTGTTTAACGGTTACTTCCAAGTCTATAAATACCGATTGCAACACACCCGCTACGATGGCGGTTTAACACCAGCGTTTGATCGGGAAGTTTTCGAACGAGGTCATGCTGTGGTCGTGATTCCTTACGATCATGCTTTAGATAGCACTCTGCTGATCGAACAGTTCCGGCCCGGAGTGTTAGGCTCTGACGAAAGCCCATGGCTCACGGAGTTTATTGCCGGAATCATTGATCCGGGCGAAACAGAAGAAGCTGTTGCTCACCGGGAAGCCTCTGAAGAGGCCAACTGCACCTTGAAAAACCTTCACCACATCACCCGCTATTTTGTCAGCCCCGGTTGTATGACAGAGACCATGTCACTTTATCTGGCCGAAGCGGACCTCAGTCAAGCCGGCGGTGTTTTTGGCCTGGAAGAAGAGGCCGAGAACATTCGCGCCACTGTTGTACCTCTTCAAGAGGCCTTTGCGCGCCTGGAAAGGGGGGAAATTAATAATGCAATGGCACTCATCGGCTTGCAATGGTTACAACTGAATTACCAGACACTGCGCGACTCACCTGGCGTTTTTTTCCCGCAAACATGAATATCCAGCTTTTGGCAGTTGGCGAGAAAATGCCGGCCTGGGTGACCGAAGGCTTCAACGAGTATGCCAAGCGCATTCGCGGGGACTGCCGGTTAACACTCAAGGAAATCAGTGCGGGTAAACGCGCAAAAAATGCCGATATCCAGCGCATCCGCACTGAAGAAAGCCAACGTCTGCTGGCCGCCGCCCCCAATGGCAGCCGTATCGTTTTACTCGACGTTGACCACAAGCCCTGGTCCACACCCGAGCTTGCTCAGCAGATAAAGAGCTGGATGGCCTCCGGTCAGCATACGACGCTGCTCATTGGAGGGCCTGAAGGGCTAGACGACATCTGCCGCGATCGTGCTGACCAGGTTTGGTCCTTATCCCCCCTGACTTTCCCCCACCCTTTGGTCCGTATCATTGTTGCCGAACAAATATACCGGGCCTTAAGTATTCTGCGTAATCACCCTTATCACCGTGCCGGTTAACCCTAAGAGCCTGCGATGGTCGAACCCTTACTTTACCTAGCGTCTCAATCACCTCGCCGGCGCGAACTTCTGGCTCAGATCAACCTCACGTTTGAAGTCATTAAGGTTGATGTTGACGAAACGCGATTACCCAATGAAACCAGCCAGGATTACGTCATGCGGCTTGCTAAAGAAAAAGCCTATGCCGGAACGGCCATCGTAAAACGGAATAGGCCGGTATTGGGAGCAGACACGATTGTCACGCTTGACGGGCAAATTTACGGCAAACCAGCAAATCAAGGGGATGCTTTGCGCATGTGGCAACATTTAGCCGGGCAGACGCATCAGGTGCTGACAGCCGTGGCTATCGTAGCCGGCGATCGCTGTGAGCAATGCCTGGTCCAAACACGTGTTCAACTTTGCCAGGCATCCGAAGCGCAGTGGCGAACTTACTGGAAAAGTGGTGAGCCCAAGGATAAAGCCGGTGGCTATGCCATTCAGGGCAAAGGTGCGGTATTCGTCCAAAATATTGAAGGCAGTTATTCCAATGTTGTGGGCCTGCCTTTGTACGAAACAGCTCAATTACTTGCACGTATTGGCATTTCACTGTGAAATTATGATTACAATGCACTTGTTTTTAGTGAAAAAAGTACAGAATTAAACCATTGCGTGCACGGGTATGAATGAAGAACTCCTAGTAAATATTACCCCCCAAGAGACCCGAATCGCCTATGTTGAAAACGGCGTATTGATGGAAGTGCACATTGAGCGTGCAAGCCAGCGGGGGTTAGTTGGCAATATCTACATTGGGACAGTGGTACGCGTTCTTCCGGGCATGGAGGCCGCGTTTATTGATATTGGACTGGAGCGCACGGCGTTTTTACACATTTCAGACATTCACAACGTCAACAAATTACAAAATGGCGGTCACCAACGTCCACTCATTCAAACCGTGCTGCATGAAGGACAATCTGTGCTGGTTCAAGTCCTTAAGGACCCCATCGGCAGCAAGGGCGCACGATTAACTACCCACATCAGCCTGCCTTCCCGTTACTTGGTGTACATGCCGGATGAAAACACCCACGCCGTATCCAATAAAATCGAAGATGCTGACGAAAGAGAACGGCTACTGAAGACGATAGAAAATTACGAGTTGGGGGCATCAGGGTCGAGCTTTGTCTTTCGCACCGCCGCCGAAGGTGTTGATCAGGATAAAATCCACCGAGAAATTGATTTCTTGCTGAAGCTGTGGGCTTCGATCAAGAAAAAAATAAAAGAAACCACACCGGGTAATCTCGTACATGCGGATACACCCCTGGCCATTCGCAAACTCAGGGATGTGCTGGACCGGTCAACACTGAAAGTCAGGGTTGACTCGCGCGACCACCACCAGCAGATGTTGAGCTTTGCCAAAGAGTACCTGCCCGAAATCAGCCCGCGTATCGAACTTTATCAAGGCGATCGCCCGATTTTCGACATCTACGGCATCGATGACGAAATACAAAAAGCGCTGGAAAGAAAGGTTAATCTGAAATCCGGGGGGCATCTCATCCTCGATCAGACCGAGTCCATGACAACCATTGATGTCAACACCGGGGGATTTGTTGGGCACCGTAATCTGGACGAAACCATCTTCAAGACTAATCTGGAAGCGGCCCAGTCCATAGCCCGGCAACTGCGTCTGCGCAACCTGGGCGGCATCATCATTATTGATTTTATCGATATGAATCATGAGGAACACAAGCGGCAAGTCATGCGGGCTCTGGAAAAGTATCTGGCCAAGGACGCCACAAAAACGCAGATCAGCGACGTTTCATCGCTTGGCCTCGTGCAAATGACGCGCAAACGCACACGTGAATCACTGGAGCATATTTTATGCGAGCCCTGTGCAACCTGTAATGGCCGTGGCAGTGTTAAAACCGCCGAGACAATTTGTCATGAAATTTCACGGGAAATTATTCGCCAGGCACGGCAATTTGATATTGAAAAAATTACCGTTTTCGCTTCAGAATCCGTTGTAAACACCGTTATAGATGAGTTCTCCAGCGAATTTGCAGAGCTGGAGGCCTTTGCCAACGTACCGATCAAACTCAAAGCAGAACCGCTGTATACCCAAGAGCAATACGACGTTGTCCTGATGTAAACTGACTTCATATTGGCGTATTCAGGATAGAAAACGCCTTTACCGAAACGGTATAGACCTATAACCTACGGAACGCTGCATCCTTGACCCGACAAGACCTTAAACCATCTAAAGCCTCTACCCTTTTATGGCGATGGTTGAGCAGATTCCGACAGCTGGTACTGGTAGCGCTGGCCGCCAGCATCATCACGCTGGCGGTTATCATCGGTGTTGCGCGGCTTGTCTTACCCTTTGCCTCTGATTATCGGGAACAGATTCAAACCTGGGTCAGTCACTACTTCGCCAGCGATTTGACATTTCAAACCATTGATATTGAATGGCGGGCTTTATCACCACGGCTGCGATTGGAAGGGGTTCGCCTGCAACCGTTGAACAACCAGGCGTCTCCCTTGGTGCTGAACGAACTGTTCATCAATCTGGATCTCTGGAAAAGCCTTGCGTTTGACAGCATACAAATACAAGACATCAGCCTCGAAGGCATTCACATCGAACTGGAACGCACGATCGATGGAGATTTCACACTACAGGGCTTTAACCTGACTGCTCCACCCTCTCATAAAGAAGTAACCGCACCCCGTAATCCGGGTGTGGCGTTTCTAAACACACTCTTTACCACCGAGCAAATTCAGCTCAACAATGCTTCCTTGACACTGACGGACCATACTGCCAACGCAGCCACCTACACAATCGATGACTTAGACATTGCAATCCAAAATCAGGGCGACACCCACCAAGTTCAAGCGCAACTGATTCTCCCCCCTACGTACGGTGGCCGTATTACAGCAATCGCGGAGTTCTCCGGCCCACCGATCCAACCGAGCCTTTGGCAGGGGCAATTTTATTTTCAAGGACAAAACCTGCAACCCAAAGCATGGTTGAAAGAAGTGCCAACAGCCCCTCAAATGATCAACCGCGGCAGTCTTAATGCAGAAGTATGGGGCCGCTGGGAGCACCAGTTAACCTCCCTTCAGGTGCGCACAGCGATTAATGACCTGGTTTTATCCACGCCCGCGACACTCGGCAGATCTGGGAAAAACTGGACGCTGGATAACCTCTCTGGTCACGCGCTTTGGGAACGCCAACCCAGTGGCTGGCAACTGTCTGTTGAAGACTTGCGCATCCACAGCCAGCATGGCCGCCGCGACCCAACCAGTTTAACGCTTTCCTATCAAAACCTGCCTGATCAAGCGCTGTGGGCAGCGAGTATTCAGCACTTTTTTCTTCAAGATACGGCCAGCCTGTCTCTGTTCTTATTACCTGAAATAGCCGAACAATACTCGGGGCGCTTAAATGACCGGCTGTACAGAACACTGTCCAGGGTACTGGCACTGTCGCCGGAAGGTGAAATCAGGAATTTTGACCTGGCGCTCAAGCCTGCAGCCCCCACGTCGGACAAACTTCACCTCCAGGCTGACTTTACTCGAATCAACCTGGACCCATCGGCCAAAATACCGGGTATAAAAGGCCTATCGGGAACCGCAAAAATAGCCGGAGGGCAAGCCGCCATTCAGCTGGATACACACCGGGCCAGTCTGACTTTTGCAAAGCTGTTCAGAACACCTTTGCCTGTGACAAAAGCCACAGGAGACCTTTTACTCGACTGGAACACAGAGACACTCACACTCTCTTCCCGAAAGCTCGACGTCCAAAACTATGACATCTCGACCAGCACCCAGCTGGCCATGGCATTCCCTCCCAAAGGCTCGCCTGAAATTGATCTGCAAACTCACTTCACACAGGGTGACGCCAGCCAGGCCTCACGCTACTTGCCGGTCAGCATTATGCATCCACATTTAATTAAATGGCTGGACGAATCCATTATTGCTGGCACCATTACCCAAGGCGCTGTATTGCTGAAAGGGCCTACCCGATCATTCCCTTTTCGGGACCAGGCCGGTGTGTTTGATGTCACATTCGATGTCGAAAATGCACACTTAAAATATCAACCGGACTGGCCCGCGCTGACGGGCGTGAATGCGCATCTCGTTTTTCATAATGCGGGTATGGCCATTCAGGCAGACACCGCCTTTATCCAAAACAGTCAAGCGCGCAATATCACGGCGTATATCGAAGACTACCGTCCGGCACTGCTCAAAATTGATGGGGGCGTCAACACCACGGTACCAGACTTACTTGATTTCATTGACCAAAGCCCTCTCAAAAAGCAGATTGGTGCTTTCTTTACCGGCACCACAGGGCAAGGCGATGCCCAAGTCACTCTGGATTTGGATATTCCACTGAAGAACATGAACAACACTCAAGTTGCAGGGAATGTGACAATGGGCGATGCGCGCCTTGAAAATACGGAAAAAAAGCTGGTCATTGATGAAATCGCGGGGCAAATAGCGTTCACGCACAAAACTTTCAGCATCGACAACCTGCTTGCGCAGTTCGAAGGAGAAGCGCTCACCGTCAATGCTGCACCAGTCGCCCGGTCTGGCGAAAAATCAACCCGTCTGACGCTGGATACACGTTTAGATATCGGGAAAAAGCTCGACGAGTACGGTGTTCAGCTCGGCACGTATCTGGAGGGGGGCTCAAACTGGTCAATTGATCTTTTTTTCCCCAATACTCCATCAAAAAAGGGTTCACCCCAGCTTGAAATTGTCGCTAAAAGTGACCTTTTCGGACTGAAAGTTGATTTACCCGAACCGTTTTCAAAACCGAATACACAAATGCTACCCATGGTGTTAACCGGTACTCTTGAGCCGGGCAAAATCAGTTATTGGCACGCATCACTCGATCAATTGCTGAACGCCGCACTGGCTTTTCGCATCGATAACAGCACACCCACGATCGAACGCGGGATCATTCAGTTTGGTGCCGTTGAAGAAGTTCACTTACCCGAGGCGAAAACACTTCAAATTACCGGCAAGCTTACACAAATTGATTTAACGCCCTGGATGGCGCTGCAGAATCAACAACCGTCCGGAAAAAGTACCCGGCCCCCACTGGACACGGAGGTCGATCTTCAGTTTGACCAATTGAACGCAAACTGGGCACAACTGGATAAAGGCCGGCTGCAAATGCGTCAAACCGCTAATGGCTTGATCACTGTAATTGATAGCCCCCAGTTACAAGGGGAAGTTCAGCTCTCCAATACACTGGGAAGGCTGTCCCCGGTGACCGCCACACTGGATTTTGTGGATCTGAATGCGCTGCTGTCCACCGGGCAGGCCGGCGAGAAGGTGACATTGAAGCAGCTGGCTCCCGACATGATACCCCCCTTAAATCTCCGCATAAAAACCCTTCAGTGGAGCAATGCAATCCTGAACAATGTCCGTTTACTCACAAGCACCCAAAATCAAAAAATTCGCTTGGAAAATATCAGCTTTCAAAATGATCACATTCGTATGCGTGGCACCGGGCAATGGTGGCAAACTTATATCTCCAGCGGGGAAGTGCGTGATCAAACCCAGCTCGAACTGACTCTTCAATCTGGAAATTTAAGCCGTGGTCTCGCCCAGCTCGGTTTTCCCGGTGTCTTGGACAGTGGAAAGGGGGAAATCCAAACCCGAACATCCTGGGCGGGGACACCCTTTTCCCCCGACATTACCCGTCTGGATGGGAAAATCCTGGTCTCTTTACGCGACGGCACATTGACACCGGTTGACCCCGGTCCTGCGAAAATACTCGGCCTGGTTGCTTTAAAAGAACTCCCGCGCCGACTCACTTTGGACTTTAATAATATGGCCTCTGCTGGACTACCCTTTGATTTAATGACCGGGGAAATCCTGATCAATCAAGGGGTTGCCACCGCTCACGACACCCGTCTCACCGGCCCTGTCGCACGGGTTGATTTAACCGGTAAAACCGACTTGATTAACCGAACCTATGATCAATTCATCACAGTTTTACCTAACATCGGCGCCTCTTTACCGGTTGTTGGCGCCTTGGCTGGCGGTGTGGTCACAGGGGCTATCGTGTTCATGGCAGATCGAATTTTTAAAGATCTGGGTGTCGATATTGACCAGATCGGTCAAGTAAAATATTCACTGACAGGCAGTTGGGAAAACCCTGTCTTGGCCCCGATCGCTCCGGAAACCCAAGAATTTGAAGATACCGTACAATAAGCACGCATGATACTCACAAAAAACCAAACGTACTCTTTAGTACTGAGCCTGATACTCTTCCTGTACACGCCACCTGTACTCTCAAAGGACTATGTACTCCATGCGGATGACTGGCAACGTCCGCGGAGCGCCGAATATATTCTGTCCTTACCCTCTGTTCGTCATGCCGTGCAAAAATGGCTATCGAACCGCGAACAAACGCTCTTTTTTTATTATCCTGGCGGTGAAACGGGGCTCCTCTGGGCCACTGAGCTGGAAGACTGGCTCATCGCGCTGGGTATTCCCTCTAAAAACATTCAATCCGTCAGTGGCAGCCCTCGTGCAGACCAGTTGATTATCCGGGTTGATTAATCAATCCGGTTGAACCGATATACGCCATCTTTCCCATTCAAAAAGCTAGTAATAGCCCCGTAGTTTATAAACCAGACGGCCCAATATTTCGTGCACCACTGCCGTGGTTTTATCCAAGGCGGTCACTTGCGGTAAAAAGCCAAAGAAAGAGAATTCAACATCGATAAAACGGCTGTCTGTCGGGACAGCACACACCTGCAACCCTTGCGCCTCAAAAACGTTGATAGCCCGACGCATGTGCAAAGCGGATGTCACCAGATAGATCTCATTCGTATCCACCACTTTCAGTAAATCCCCAATATTCACAGCACTTTCATAGGTATTACGGGACGCCTGCTCGATGCGAATGCGTGCCTCTGGCAAACCAAACGCCTGCGCAACACGAGACATCAGCGCAGCTTCTGTGACAAGACCACTCCCACCGCCAGAAAAATAGACAACTGACGCAGGTCGTGTCTGAGCCAAACGCACGCCCGCAACCGTCCGCCGAAAACTATCACTGTGCAGACGCTCCACAGCGTCTTCCTCGGTTGGCGCGCCCTGCATCCCCCCCGTCAACACGACAATTGGCGCCTCACTTTCCAAACGCTGACACACCGCAGTGTTCGGCTCACGAATTTCCACACTATTCACCCACATATTAGCGCCAAGCGGACCGGCAACCAGGGAGTAAAACGCAAGCACGGCCATTGATAAAAACACCAGCTTCCATTGCCGTCGCCAGGCAGACAGCAAGATAATAAGCAACAGCCCCCAGGCCACACACGCCGCCGGTTGAATGAGTAATAAAAGTGGCTTCATAACGGATTCGGTATCCTTATGTTTAAAAACAGATGACTGATTGTTGAAATGAAAAAAGTATGGCCCTTACGCTGTCATTACCCAGATGCCTGCCGGTCTACAGGATAAATCTGCCGAAAAGTCAGATTAATACGGGCCGATCGGACTTTTTTTGATTTGGGAATTTGATGCAACCAGTGGTGCTGCGTTTCAGCTTGCATGATTAAACAACTTCCGTGACCCAAAGGGATAGACAATCGCGCCCCTGGGATTCGCCGGTGCTTCATCTGAAAAGTCCGCTCAGCTCCAAAGCTGACTGAGGCAATCGTCGGATTTCGTCCCAATTCGGCTTCATCATCACTGTGCCAGGCAACACTGTCCTGTCCGTCCCGGTATAAATTCAATAACACGCTGTTGTATGCTTTCGCACTCACCTGCTCCACACGTGCTTTAATTGCCAGCAACTCACGCGTCCAGGCAAGTGGGGTATGCATGACGTTGGAATAGCAGTAACCGGCTTCTGGTTCACCGTACCAGGCGGTCAACCGCGGCACGGTCACCGGTTTCCCGTACATCAGAATCTTCTCAGCCTGCCAATTAATACCATCACGCAGTTGTGAAAAGAAAGTGTCACTCTCCTCGCGGGAAAACAACTGCGGGAATAACCGCAAATCACTTTGCGGTGCTTGAATCCACTGCGCTTGCAAACTGCTGTGGTCAGAAAATAAATCCTCTGCCATGACCATTTTGTACCCGTCAACACCGGATGAATAGCCCCATTATAATGCCCGTAAACCCGTGAAGGTATAAAATGCCTCCTGCGACTGACAGACTGTTGTCAGCCCATTGGGCGACAATGCGAAAACTCACACACGTGGACGCAAAAATATGCCTGAAAAGCTTAAGGACCGTTACACAAAACCTTACATTCAAGCCTTGGGCAAAGCACTGAAAAATCAGTATCCACCCTTTCCAGAGGAGGATTTTGTCAACGCTGTGTTCGACCAGACTTGGGCGCTTCGCGAGCTCAAAGACCGAATGCATCATATCGCCGTAAAAATCCATGAGCACTTGCGTCTCGACTACCCGGAGAGCATCGAGGTGCTCAAGCGTACAGCACCCGAGTTTACAGGTTTCGAGGCGATGATTTTCCCAGATTTTGTGGAAACCTACGGCTTGGAGCATTGGGATCTTTCCATCCAGGCACTCCATGACTTCACACGTTTTTCCAGCAGTGAGTTCGCCGTCAGGGCCTTTATTCTGAAAGACCCTGAGCGCATGATGGCACAAATGCTTGCCTGGTCACTGGATGGCCATGAACATGTACGTCGTCTGGCCAGCGAAGGCGCCCGTCCTCGCCTGCCCTGGGCAGTAGCCTTACCTGATTTCAAACGCTCGCCCACCCCGGTTCTTCCGATCCTGGAGAACCTCAAGCAGGATAGCAGCCTGTATGTCCGCCGGAGCGTAGCAAATCACCTTAACGACATTGCTAAAGATAATCCGGATATCACCCTGACATTGGTTGAACGCTGGCAAGGTACTCATCCGGATACCGATTGGATCATTAAACATGGCTGCCGCACACTGTTAAAGCAGGGCCACTTGCGTGCACTCACCCTGTTCGGTTGGACTCACACATTTGGCGTTGTAAAAAAGTTTACACTCTCGGCACACGAACTGAGGATTGGTGACACGCTCTCGTTTTCTTTTGAGTTGGACGGTGGGCAAGCACTATTGGGTAAAACACGCATTGACTATGCCGTCGACTATGTCAAAGCCCGGGGACATTATGGCCGTAAGATCTTTAAATTGGCTGAAAAGGATATCCGTACACGACAGCAGTCCTTTTCAAAAGCCCATGCTTTTGTCGAACTCAGCACGCGCAGGCACTATCCGGGGGAGCACCGCCTGACCCTTTTAGTCAACGGTCAGGAAAAGCACACGGCGCACTTTATGCTACATCCCGCAACGCATTAACGGTTAGCACCCGGTCCTCCTAAACCATCAAGCACCGTTTTCAATTGACACCTAACCGAAGCGGGGGAATAGCCCAATGCAAAGGCCCGCTCGCTGCTCATGCAAGCATCGGCCGGTCTGTGGGCGGCTGTCTGAATATCGGCCAGTTTAACCGGCTGGAAAACATCAGCATCCAGCCCCACCAGCTCCGCCATGAGCTGGCCAAATGCATAGCGTGACCAGCGCTCTTTCCCTCCCAAGTGAAGGGTCGCACCCGGCTGATCTAGCGCCAGTTTTAACCCTTGAACCGCTGTCTCGGCATTCACAACCGTGCGGTACTCATCGGTAAAAAGGCGCATCGTTTTTCGCTGTTGCAGACTGGCCAACAATTGCTCGGTAAAGCTTGGCTTGCCGGGAACACCTGGACCAAACATCAAAGGCATACGGGCAATGGTCGCATCTGGATATAACCAGCTTATCACTTCTTCAGCCCGAACCTTTTGCTCACCATAGCGGTTAATCGGTTCGACCGGATCATCTTCCTGATAGGGTGCTTTATCACCAGAGAAAACCAGATCTGTGGAAGTGAAAACCAACTTGGCCTGGTAATCGGCACAGAGCGAGGCCAGCCGGGCGCTCGCGTCCACATTGATCCGCTGGGACTCTTGCGGATTTTGTTCACAGGCATCGGGTTTTGACATCGCCGCCAGATGCAGGACAGCACCCGGACTTACCCGCTCAAAGAGTGCTTTGCACTCAGCAGGGTCTGTCAAATCACACGAGAGCGTTGTGATGCCATCAATACCTAAGCGTTGCTGATAGGCAACCCCATAAACCTCCCAGCCATCCCGGGCAAAATATGAGCACGCCACTCTGCCCAAAAAACCACTGGCACCGGTGATGAGTAATTTATTTTTATTATTCATAATGATCAATTAATTAACGTTATTATTATTTACGAATGCGCGATCCTTGTTACCATCCGACGGAAAAAGAGTAAAGCCGCCGCAAAATACACCGCCCCGATCACGAGAATGCTGGCAAAACTCAGCCATACGACATCCAGACCCGCGCCCCGGTATAAGATTGCCTGTGCAAAATCCACATAATGCGTGGACGGCACAAATTGCATCAACGTTTGCACAAACAGTGGCATGCTTTCCTGAGGCGTTGCCCCGCCGGATAGCAAAATCATCGGTAGAATGATCAGAATAAACAGCAAACCCATTTGCGGCATGGAGCGCGCAAACGTTCCCATGAACACCCCCATCGCCGTTGCCGAAAACAAGTAAAACGCGGTCCCCAACAAAAATAAAGGCACTGAACCTGCGACTGGGACACTCAGCCACTCTTGCACCACTATGTATATGGAAAACGTCACCACCAGAATAATCACCAGCGCATTGGACCAGATTTTGGCCAGCAGGATTTCAACCGGCTTGATGGGCATGACCAGCAGGTGCTCAATCGTGCCATGCTCACGCTCGCGTATGAGCGCAGCGCCGGTCAGAATAATGCCCAGCATCGTCACATGGTTAATAATTTGCATTAAAGCAATAAACCAGCTTTCTTCCAGGTTGGGGTTAAACTTCATGCGGATAATTTGTTCGATCGGCTGTTGTGAGAGTACCTCCCCAGTATTGAGAAAGTCCCCTAGCGCCTTAAAAATAATACTCTGAATATAACCCGCGCCGATCCCGGCCTGGGTGATCACCGTCGCATCAATATTCACTTGTAATGTGGGCACACGGCCTTTTAACACATCGGCTTCAAAGCCATCAGGAATCATCAGGACGAAGGTATACCGGCCACTGTCCAGCAAGGTATTGACTTCAGCCAGACTAATCCGCTCTGCCCGTTGAAAATAGGGTGGATAGAAGCTTTCAGTAATCCCACGTGAGAGCGGTGAATCATCTTCGTCTACAACCGCTATTGCCGCATTGTGTACGGCGATTGACCGGCCTTCAGCAGCAATATAGATCCCGACGGTGAAGGCATAAACAATCAGGATCAGTAAGATCACATCCCGCTTGAGACTGAAAAACTCTTTAATTCCTAAAAACAAAATATTACGCACAAGCGTCCCCTCACGCGGCCTGTTTTTTCGTCATCAGCCAGCTTAAACCAGTGATCACCGGTACCATCAAAGCCAACTTCATCAAATCCGGCGCAACATCTACCAAATCCAAACTTTTGGTGAATGAGCCGACACTGATCTTCAAAAAGTACGTGGTCGGAAAAAACTGGCCCATCCAGTAAGCGACCCCTTCCAGAGCCGAGACGGGAATAATCAAGCCTGAAAACTCCGTTGCCGGCAACATACTGAGAATGGATGTGGCCGCTAACGCCGCGATTTGTGTGCGTGTAAACGCCGACATGAACAAACCGATCCCGGTCGTTGTGGTGACATACAGCAATGCCGCCAGCGTCAGGGTAAAAAAGCTGCCATGTAAGGGGACCTTAAAAATAAACAGCGCCATTGCCAGCATCACAAAATAATTAAACATACCAATGCCAATGTAAGGTAGCTGCTTGCCTAAGAGGAACTCCAGACGGGTGACCGGTGTTGCATAAAAGTTCGTAATTGAGCCAAGTTCCTTTTCCCGTACAATCCCAAGCGCCATTAAAATGGCCGGAATAAAAATTAACAGTAAAGCAATCACTGCTGGCACCATGGCATAAATACTTTTAAAGTCCTGGTTATATAAAAATCGCGGATCAACAGAGACAGGCAACGTCACCCCCTCTCCGGATACCATGCGCAAACCTTCTTCCAGAAACTGTTGGTGAACACCGCGCACATAACCGTTAATGGTGCTCCCACGGAAAGGCATCGAACCGTCCACCCACACCATCACTTCCGCGGGTTGACCATTCAGCAAGGCACGGCCAAAACCTGGTGGCATCTCAATCACAACACGTATGTGACCCGACTGAAAAGCCTTGTTCATCTCGGCCTGGGAATTAAGCGCGGACCGTTCACGAAAATAAGGGGATGCGCGAAAACCTTCTGCATACTGCCGACTATGCGGAGTCTGATCCCGATCAAATACGGCAAAAGTCAGTTCATTCACATCCATGGTGATGCCGTAACCGAAAATCAGCATCAGCACAATCGTGCCAAAAAAAGAAAACGCCAGCCGAATCGGGTCACGAAACACCTCCATGAGTTCCCGGCGGCTAAACGCCAACAGACGTTGCAAACTGAAGAACCGCCCTCGCTTTGGAGGGCCTTGCTGCAATGACGCAACGGCCTCGATCTCTTGTTGCGATGTGGCCTCACCCTCATCCGTCTCGCGCAGATAGTCGATGAAAGCCGCTTCCAGTGTATCAACGCCGCGCGCATCAATGATCGCCTGAGGGGCATCTGTCGCCAGCACCCGTCCTTCGCTCATCATTGCAATACGGTCGCAGCGCATGGCTTCATTCATGAAGTGGGTAGAAATAAAAATTGTCACACCCTGTTCGCGGGAAAGACGCAAGAGTAAATCCCAGAACGCATCCCGAGCGAGCGGGTCGACCCCTGATGTAGGCTCGTCCAAAATGAGCAGCTCCGGCTCATGGACCATGGCAACCGCAAGCGACAAACGCTGGCGAATACCCAGCGGCAGGCTGGAGGCCTGGCGCGAGCGGTAGTTTGTCAGCTGGAAGTGCTCAAGTAATGTACCGGTGCGTTGGGCAACCGCACTTTCGGAGAGCCCAAAAAGCCGGGCGTGCAAACGCAAATTCTGCTCAACCGAAAGTTCAGAATACAGTGAAAAGGATTGCGACATGTAGCCGATGCGCTGGCGGGTTTTCGAGTCACTGGCATCGACGGGGTGACCAAAGATTTTGACGCTACCCTGGCTGACGGGCAGCAACCCTGTGAGCATTTTCATCGTGGTCGTCTTACCACATCCGTTCGACCCGATAAACCCAAAAATTTCACCTTGCCGGATTTGAAGCGAGACCTCATCCACGGCTTTAAAGTTGCCAAAGTAGCGCGTTAATTGCGTCGCTTCAATCGCGACCGGGCGCGCCTTTTCGGCTTCTTCCGATATCGGCTCTGCGCGGGGACCCAATGGCTCGGAGCGCTGCACAGTTGTCTCTGGCAGAAGGCTGATGAATGCCGCTTCCAGCGTTGGTTGGCCCGTGGCATCAATCATGCCTTGCGGGGTATCAGCAGCCAATACTTGACCCTCATTCATGGCTACGAGGTAATCGAAGGCACTGGCTTCTTCCATATAGGCCGTAGCTACCAGCACGGTTAAGCCCGGCTGACGAGCTCGTAAATCGGCCACCAGGTTCCAGAATTGCCGCCGGGAAAGGGGATCTACCCCTGTCGTGGGTTCGTCCAGGATTAACAAATCCGGTTGGTGAACCAAGGCGCAGCACAAGCCTAGTTTTTGCTTCATCCCGCCAGAGAGCTTTCCGGCTGGGCGGTCAGCAAAGGGCGCCAGGCCAGTGCGTGTGAGAAGTTCGGCCACACGGGCTTTTCTTTGCGCGAGGCTCAGCCCGAAAAGGTGCGCAAAAAACATGACATTCTGACGAACAGAGAGGGTTTGGTAGAGGTTTTTCCCCAAACCCTGGGGCATATAGGCGATGCGATCACAAATACGGTTCCTATGCCGTTCCTGACGGATGTCACCACCAAGCACGTCCAGCTCACCTTGTTGAAGCTTGGTGACGCCAGCAATCAGCCCCAGTAAGGAGGACTTTCCCACTCCGTCCGGGCCGATAAACCCTATAATCTGATTGGACGGCAGAGTTAATGAAATGTCGTCCAGCGCCTGTTGTTCGCCGTACCGGTGAACAAGCCCTCTTGCGTGAACAATCGCACCGGACATTGGTTACTCCGGTACGTTCTGCAATGCCTCTGGCCAGGCCGCCTCTTTGTTGAGACGGACATAACCCTCACCGGGCACACCGGTTTTCACCACATCGATATAGCGCATCAGTAAGTCGGGATTAATTTTGAGTTTGATCCGAAACATGAGCTGTTCACGTTCCACCCGTGTTTCCACCATTTTGGGCGTAAACTGAGCAACGGGTGAGACGAAGGAAATCAATGCAGGCAGCGCGATATTGGGTAAGGCATCCAGGACGATTCTGGCCTCGTCACCAATCGATAAAACACTGGCTTGCGAGGTAGGTAAGAAGATCGACATATGGGTATCCAGCAAGTCGACCAGTACCAAAACCCGCCCACCGGCGCCAACGACCTCACCGGGCTCAGCCAGGCGGTACAATACTCGCCCGTCAGCGGTGGCCACCAATTCAGTGTCTTCAATATCGGTTTTAACCCGGGCAACGTTGGCGCGAATTGCCTCAATGGCAGCGCCGGCTTCAATCACCTGAATACGCGCAGCTTGCAAAGCTGCCTCTGCGGTTTCCTTTTTGGTCATGCTTTGGTCCAACTGCTCAACCGGGGCATTTCCACCTTCGACCAATACTTTCAAGCGCTCATATTGTTTCGAGGATAAAGTGCGCTCACTGTCGCGAACAGCCACCAGTGCTTCGGCATAGCGTTTACTTTCTTTGGCCTGTTCAAGTCTGGCTTCAGCTTCTCGCAACAAGGCTTCAAGCGGCGCGGTGTCCATTTGTGCCAGTTTCTGACCCTTTTTAACCAAATCTCCTTCATCCACAAAGACCTGTTGCACCCTTCCAGGAAGACGGCTGGCCACAATGATATCTGTCGCTTCAATACGTCCATTTCCACTGGCAATGTCCGCAGGAAGTTCGTCCGCGTTAAAACGCTGGTATAAAACGACACCAATAACAACGATCACGAGTAATAGAAAAAGTACAGGCAGGTTAAAGATGCGGCTTTGCATAAAGATTCCTCACTGAGTGACTCGTTCAAAGTATGCCAACGCTAACCGGGACTTTTTTGTGCTGGATCAAGTAATCTGCTTAGTTGTGCAGATTTGAGCGTTATTTACATATCAATAACGTGAAAGATACTGAAAGACGGTCGAAGATACACCTACAATATTTCAGCCAAGTTTCCTTGCTGGCGAATGCGGTAGCTCCCATCACTTTGACGCCGCCCCAGCGCACGTAGACTGTTGACCAGTTCTGATGGTGCATTACGTTCCGGCTTCAAGATAATTGCCGCATTGTAGCGTTTGTTTTCCTCGATGGTAATGTCGCCTGAAAGGCGTAGCTCTCCACCTGTATTTTTAAGCGATATGAGATGATTATCACCTTGAGGAAGGACATCAAGCGTGACCTGCCCAAGTGATGCGGGTGCTGGGCGGATAAGACGAGCCTCGTCCCAAACCAAAGTCCCCTCAGCTTTATGAAACTGCTGCCCCT
>DJFX01000027.1 GCA_002432635.1 Halothiobacillaceae bacterium UBA5861
GGCAAAGATGTCCCCCAGTTTTTATTAATGACGCCGTACGATGGCAAGCCGTACAGCACTGGCAACGGCATACACGTAGCTTTTGCAGCAATGTCGCAGCAGGCGGTGGATCAGTTTCATCGGCATGCTTGTGACCAGGGCGGTCTTTGTGAAGGCAAGCCCGGCAATCGTCCGGTCTATCCGAAGTCAGATGTCTATGCTGCTTTCGTGCGGGACCCCTTCGGTAACAAGCTTGAAGCCATATTCAATGGCTTTTCTGTCTAAATCACGCAGTCAGTAAAAAAGCCACCCGTCGGGTGGCTTTACTGGAAGCAGGGAGTTTCTGGTTATTATTTTTTCAAGTGAAAATATTGGCCATTACAATGGCGCTTAAAAATACCCCTTCAATTTGCTATCAGTTGAATGGTATGCGGGGTACCGTCATCCTCTGCCATAATAACCAGGCTCAAGCCTTTTGGGTATGAGAGCAGGTATTCCCAGTCATGCTCGGTATCCATGCGAGATTCGGCTTCTGGATTTGCTGAAGCCTGCAGCACTTGCCCGCTCAACATCTCTGGTTTTTTGACAGCCTGGCTGATCCAGGAAGATGCAACTTTTTCTCTGATCCCGGATTTCTCGGAGAGTCCCTGCAAAATCGTGCCCACTTTTGACTCTTGTGCCCGGGTCAGGAATTGATGGGTATTTCGTTCAAAAAGACGCTGAGGTAAAAATGAAAATGGGTTGTCAGCCTGACGCCAGGTAGACATGGACAGCCCAGTAAAATACCGGAGGCGTTCAAGTCGATCGGCCAGATTCATTCCCTGGGTAAGCAACCCACGTAAGTAGGCGAAAAGAATGTCTAACTCAGCGGCACTCTCACCCGTTTCATTCGGCTGCAAAACCCGGGCTATGGCTTCCATGCCTTGGTCATCGGTGGCGGCTATGACTAGTGTGATCATGTCTGCACCAATCAGCCCATCTCGAAAGTCAACTTCGGGCAAAGGCAGGGGGGACGATAAAGAAATCACCCCTACGTGGCCTTCGTAACGCGTGCCGTTACGTCGTTGCACCACAGACCAGCCTTCGTTGCCGTTGGCATGATCAAAATACAGGGGCAATTTTTCGTTAAGCCGGGCTGTTTGCGGATTCTGGTCTGGATTGCCGATCGTCATCAAAATAGGGCTGATGGTTTTCAGGGAATCGGCGCTCAAGGTATTCACGCGCCAAAACCTTGGCCGTAAGGCATGAAAGGCATTGGTCACTATGTCATTCAAGGTAACGGGAAGCCCCAGCGAGGCACCGCCACCGACACTGATACTGCCACCGGAGCCAATGTTCACTCCCAGTCCTGAACTTAAACCCGCAGTCACACCGACCCCCGTTGCCAAGCCCATGCCGCCTGTGGCACCCAAACCTGCGGTGCCTCCGACTCCGGTGGAGATGCCCAGCCCGCCACTGGTGCTTAGGCCAAAACTGGCGCCCAGGTGTGACGCAAGATACTCGATGGCAATTTCACTTAAATACAGCGTTTGATTAGCCCAGGTGGTTGCCGCAGCGACCGCGACAAAATCGGCATTGGAACCCTGTAAAGGAGTGGCAATGGTAATCACCGGCGCTGGCAGTTGCTCTAAAGTTTGAAACAAACCCTGTAATTCTTCTTGTTCATTTAAAAATTCCAAGATAGAGGTGTAAGGAATATCAACTTGAGTTAACAGGTCTACCAGTAATGAATCTTGCCAGCCTTGTTGCTCCGGTAGCAGCTTGTTTGTAATTTCTTGTGTGGGGAGTCCATTAAACGCACTGGCAACTTTGCTGTCATCCCGTTGAAAAAGGTCAAAGGCCTGAGCCTCTTCTAACAAGGTGGCTGTGCCTAAAAATGCAGACATGAGCAATGCAATGTGGCTCTTCTTACGAACTTTTTTCAAAAAAATATCCATAATTTCATCCCTTTAAAGCCCAGTTGTTAAAATTAAAAAGCGTGCAGTGCAGGATTTAATAATAAAGATTTGGAATGAATATTTTGTGATGGCCTTACTGTTTAGACGTATTACTTTTACACTTTGTCGGTTTGTTATCTTGCCCCACTCAGAGGGGCGTTGAGTCTGATCCTGTTATCTTTATTTTGTATTTTACAAATCGCAGTGGAAGCGTTTGAATGAAGGTACTTTAAAGCTAACGCTGCAAGCAGACGCGTTTTAAAGTGTTCAACTGCACTTTTCTTTTCACCGAAGCGCAAAACCGATAAATATCATTCCTGATGCTGTTAATTAGAACGGCTTTTTAAGTGGTGCTCGGCAGCCATAATGTTGAAAAATAAACCATAAACATTCCAGGGAGTGCTTGTCCGATTTCCATAACTTTTTCTCGCTAATCGATAGCATTCGAGGGCACAGAATGCTAACTGCCGAATGCGGATCTGCTTAACTGGTGGTGTAGGGACCAAGAGTGAGAGATACCGGGCTCATTGATTGGAGAATGTTGCGCCATATTAAACAGGCACCTTGTTGATGGTAGGTCAATGTGTTGCGGCAGTCTGGT
>DJFX01000033.1:0-15071 GCA_002432635.1 Halothiobacillaceae bacterium UBA5861
GCGCGCTTATCCCGCATCGCCATCATGGCAGTTTCCCGTGCATCCATCACGTCGAATCCAAGCCGCACCTGAGTATTTTTAATGTGGCGCATCAAGACGCCAAATTCATCACACCGACGGGTTTCTATCCAATCAAAATAACGCCCCTCAGCCAATTGAGACAATGTGTAAGCGATTTGCTTCAGAGGGGCCCGCACCCGCTGTGTCACAGCAATCCCCAGAAGTAACGTAACCAGTGCACCGAAGCCTAATGTTGAAAACAGGCGTTGATCACTGATCCCGGCCTTTACCATTGCGGCAATCATGGCCTGAAAACTCATCGCCCCCAGGACAGTGGCATAAAGCCAAGTGGTGGTTTTAATACTCCCAATTCGGGCATAGAGCCTTTGCAAAAGGCTGGGCTCAAGATGGGCGGTTTTATTTTTAACAGCTTTATAGAATGTCTCTGCGCTTTTGATTTCTTCTTTGCTCGCCTTCGTCCGCACAGACATATATTCATGAACCTGGCCATCTTTCATGACCGGTGAAACATTGGCCTTAACCCAGTAATGGTCGCCTTTTTTACAGCGGTTTTTAACGATTCCTTGCCAAGGTTCGCCTCGCTTGAGTGTTTGCCAAAGATCTTTAAATGCTTCGGGCGGCATGTCAGGATGGCGCACAAGGTTATGTGGTTGCCCGATCAGCTCATCCTGACTGAACCCAGAAATTTTAATGAAGTCACTGTTGCAATAAGTGATGGTGCCTTGCTTGTCGGTCTTTGAGACCAGTACGGTCTCGTCTGGAACTGGCTTTTCTATCCCTGTGGTAGGCTCATTGATACGCATATTAATCTCCTTTATATGCCTGCTTTTCCTCAGTGCTTCATTTACGCAACAGCCATTCCATCGGCTGAAGGCTCGATCGACTCACCCAGTAGTTTGTCGACGTTCAGCAACATGACCATACGCTCTCCTGACGGCACCAGGCCTTCCATAAACCGGGTATCAACGCGCCCACCAAACTCCGGGGTAACACGTAGCATGGAGGAATCGGTCTCCAACACTTCAGCCACGGCATCGGCAATGACCCCCATTTCCTGCTCACCCTGAGCACTTTGAACGCGCAGGATGATGACAACGGCATCGTGATGATTTTCAGCACCGAGCTGAAAACGTTCTCTTAAATCAAAAACGGGAACAATCAAGCCCCGTAGGTTAATCACGCCTTTCATATAAGCAGGCGTATTGGGCACCCGTGTTGCTCGCTCCCAACCGCGAATTTCTCGGACGCGCAGAATATCAACACCGTATATTTCCCCTGCGAGAAGGAAGGTCATAAATTGCTGTTCGTTATCACCCAGTTGTTCGTGTTGTATGTTGACTTCGTCCATTTGCGATCGCCTCATGCGTCATGCTGTTAAGGGATAAGCCATGGCAGGGCGACTTTGTGTTGCCAACCGCAGCATTTCGGGAATATCAATGATTAATGCAACGGACCCATTACCCAGAATTGTCGCTCCCGAAAACCCCGGTATTTTCTTGTAATTGGCATCCAGTGATTTGATCACGACCTGCTGTTGCCCCAGCAAACGGTCTACAAAAATTCCTTTGGGCCCACTTGAGTCTTCAACAATCACAAGCAACCCTTCTGCGAGCTCTTGAATGCTATTTTTGATATCAAAAAGGTCATGGAGCCGGACAATCGGAATAAAACTGTCACGCAATTTGAAGGTTTCGCCTTTCCCGACCACCATGTTGATTTGGGACGGTTTGATTTGTATGGACTCGATAATAGAAGCCAGAGGGACAATGTAGGTTTCCTCTCCGACAGCCACGGTTTGTCCATCGAGGATGGCCAGTGTCAGCGGCAACCGAACCAGAATGGCCGATCCCTGCCCTTCGGTGCTGTTGATTTCTACCGTACCGCCCAGCTCACGAATATTACTGCGAACAACATCCATGCCCACGCCACGCCCAGAAACATCGCTGATTGTTTCAGCCGTCGAGAAGCCCGGGTGAAAAATCAGATTGTAAACATCATCGTCGGTCATCCTTTCACCCTCGTCTTCAGTGACGATGTGTTTTTCGACCGCTTTGCCGAGAATTTTCTCGCGCCTGAGACCTGCGCCATCATCCGCAATTTCAATGACAATATTGCCGCCTCGGTGAGCGGCACTTAAGGTCACCGTTCCGGTTTCCCGTTTGCCACTGGCTAAACGCACATCGGGCGCTTCAATGCCATGGTCAACCGCGTTTCTGACCAGATGCACCAACGGGTCAATAATTTTTTCAATCACGGTTTTGTCGACCTCGGTTTCTTCCCCTGAGACCTGCAAGTCGACCTTTTTACCCAGCTTTGCACTCACATCGTGAACCAACCGTGGAAAACGGTTAAACGCAAAGCTGATCGGGATCATCCTGATCCGCATAACACTTTCCTGAAGTTCTCGCGTATTGCGCTCAAACTGAGCCAAGCCATCCTTGAGCTGTTCCAGCGTATTCATTTCAAACACTTCACCCAACTGACCAAGCATGGACTGTGTGATGACTAACTCACCGACGAGATTAATTAAGTGGTCAACTTTATCGATGCCCACGCGGATGGATGAATTCTCAGCCGCATTGGCTTTCTTCTGTGCTTTCACCTGGGTGGTTTTTTTCGGCGGTGGGCTGGGTTTCGTGTCCTTAACAGGTGTGGGGACATCATCCTCAGTGGGTTCTGGTTCTGGCCCGGGCGCTGTTTCATCAGCCACCATCGTTTTTTCCAAAACAGACTCCTGGCTTAACTCGATGGACAGCTCACAGTCACCTTCAACCCACTCAAAAACTTCTTCAATGGCTTGTTTTTCAACATTGGCATGTAAAGTGAGATACCAGTCCAGATAACACTGTTCAGGATCCAGATCGTTAAAATCCGGGAGCCTTGAGGTATCGGTTACAATTTCAAGCTCACCCATGTCGGCCAGCTCTGAAAAAAGCCGAACCGGGTCATTGCCCGTTGTGAACAAATGCGGGGCCGGCTTAAAGCTGATTGACCATACACGCGTGCTTTCTGAATCTATTTGCAGGGTTTGGTCCAGGCTATCGCCATGAGGATCGACGTCGGCATTATCCGAATCGGCCTCATCTTCCGATGACAACAGCTGTTCCAGCTCGCTCGAAACAGCCTCCAAGGTTGCCTGATCCACCTCACTCCCTTCCTGCGATGCTTTCAAGAGGTGCTGGATGCAGTCCGTCGCCCGAAGCAACACATTGATGCTGCTGGTGGTCACCCCTCGTGCGCCGTCACGAATCTGGTCGAGCAGCGTCTCCATGGTGTGCGTAAATTCTGAAACTTCGTTCAGGCCAAAGGTCCCAGCGCCTCCTTTAATGGAATGCGCCGCGCGAAAAATCGCATTGATGGTTTCCCCATCAACCGCATCGGGGTCCAAACCCAACAAACCTTGCTCCATAACCGCAAGGCCTTCAAAACTTTCTTCATAAAAAACATCTAAAAACTGGGAGATATCAATGCTCATCTTGTACTACCCGAGCACTCGTTTGACCACACCTAGCAGCTTATCTGGATTAAACGGTTTAACGATCCAGCCCGTTGCACCTGCGGCTTTGCCTTCCTGTTTTTTGTCGACGCCCGACTCCGTGGTCAACATCAGTAACGGGGTTCCGCGGTAGTTGGGCAGCTTCCTTAGTTCCCTGATCATCGAAATGCCATCCATAACCGGCATGTTTACGTCTGTGACAACCAGATCAAACTTAGTTGACTTGGCCGCATCGAGTCCTTGTTTTCCGTCTGCGGCTTCAGTCACATTATGGCCTTGGCTTTTGAGCGTGAACGCAACCATCTGCCGAAGAGAAGCCGAATCATCAACTGCCAGTATGTTTGCCATCCTTTACCTCATCATTTGAAGTTAATGCATTCATAGAAGATGGGCCATGAGCCACACCCTCGCACTACTTTCAAATATCGATCAAGGCAGGAATTTCTTTATGACTTTTTAATGATGTATTCCGTTTAGAGGCATACGTGAGCATAGAGCAAAATTGGTAGCGGCCTTCACTACTCAACATAGAATGCAGGGCTTATCGAGGATTATTCAAAACGCAAAATTAAGGCCCGCAATATCTGTTCTGCAAAACGCGACGCAGCCACTGGCAGGATGCGCCCGCGTAACTGCCCAACTTCCAGCACACCGGGCGGCACATCTTGTTCGGCCAAGTGGCGCATGGTGAGCCCCAGTGCTTCCAGATTCGCAGGTAAACCAATGGGGATTTGAAACGTCAACGCTTCCTCGGCCGCCACAGCCGAGCGCAAAAACTCAAAGTTATCGGATTCAATCGCCGGTTGAAGCTTAAGCAGGCGACGGCGGGCCGCCATATCCAGTAAATGCCGCACACCATAAGCCGTCGAAGGCAATGCTAAAGGAAACGCCAAGCAGTCTCGCATTCGGATAACTGATTGATCAGCCAAGGGGTGTGATTGTTTCATCACCACACAGACCGGCTGCTGAACACTGTGCAGCACCTGAAACTCTGAACGCTCAACCGGTTCAAACACCAACGCGAGATCGGCACTCATCTCTGCGAGTGCTTTCTCTGCCGCGACCCGGTCGCGCAAATACACACTAAAAGTCACAGCGGGATGAGCACTGCGATAGATCGCAATTTGTTTTGGCAAAAAATCCGTCAACAACGCCTGGCTACAGGCAATGGCGATATGGCCGCGCCGCTCACCGGCCAGATCATCAATTTGACTTTTGACTCTTTCCAGGTCACTTAGCTGTTGGCGAATGTGGTGTAAAAAAATTTCACCCGCGGCAGATAAGCGCACTCCCGTCGGCAAGCGCTCAAAAATTTCTACCCCCAATTCTTCTTCGATCGCCAGAATGCGCCGATTTAATGCGGTTGAGGTAATCGCCAGTGTTTCGGCTGCCTTGCGGATGGAGCCCACGCGCGCAACGGCGTCTATAAAACGCAGTGTTAGTAAATGCCTCATCGTCTCTCTCCTGTAGCCTGCTGCATATTTTGCACCAGCATTGTACTTAATTGACAGTATCGTGAATCACATACGCGTGCTCTAATCCATTAAAAACGACTCAAGGCTGATCCACATGCAGTTATTACCCTTTACAATCCAGAGTTTGCATAAAGCCTATGCCGATGGAACCTCCCCCGAAGCGGTGATTGAAGAGTGCTTTCGGCGAATTCAAGCCGTCAATGACTCAGGCATTTTTTTACACCTGATAGATAGAGACAATATCCTCCGCCAAATTCAACAACTCGCTGAGTTTGATACACAAACCAAACCGCTGTGGGGCATCCCATTTGCCATAAAAGATAATATTGATGCCGCTGGCACGCCCACCACGGCGGCCTGTCCTGATTTTACCTACACGAGCCAACATAATGCTTTTGTCGTCGATTGTTTGCAAAAAGCGGGCGCCCTACTGATCGGGAAAACCAACCTGGATCAATTCGCCACCGGCTTGGTCGGAGTCAGAACACCTTACCCTGTCCCCAAAAATGCCGTGAGGCCTGAACTCATTCCCGGTGGATCAAGCTCGGGTTCAGCCGTTTGTGTGGCACACGGCATCGTCAGTTTTGCCCTCGGAACCGACACAGCGGGCTCCGGGCGCGTACCTGCTGCATTGAATAATATTGTTGGTTTAAAACCTTCCCTGGGAGCGATCTCAAACACAGGTGTTGTACCGGCGTGCCGCACCTTGGATACTGTTTCCATTTTTGCCTTAACGGTAGACGATGCCTACCGTGTTTTACGAACGGCGAATACCCTGGATCAAAATGACGTTTATGCACGCCCGCTTGAAACTCCTGCCTTACCAGCACCTTGCACAAACTGGCGTATTGGAGCCCCCAGCGAGAAAACCCGTCACTTTTTTGATGATGAAACTCAGGCCCATTTTTTTAAAGAGGCGCTGAGTCACATTGCCGCCGATCACCACCGCATAATTGACTTGGACTTCAGTCCTTTTTATAACGCTGCGGCCTTGCTATACCAAGGCGCCTGGATCGCTGAACGCTACATTGTCATCGAAGCCCTGTTAAAACGTAAACCCGAGGCGATTCACCCGGTCACCCGAAAAATCATCAGCACCGCAGAAACTCTATCAGCCAGCACGGCCTTCCAGCACTTTTACCAACTACAGTCCATCAAGCACAAGGTTGCCAGCATTCTTAAGCAAGTGGACTTTCTCTGCGTTCCTTCCATTCCCACCTTTTATACCGTGGATGAAGTTGCAGCAGAGCCCTATGAACCGAATACCCGCTTGGGTACTTATACAAACTTTGCCAACTTGCTTGATCTATGCGCCATCACCGTGCCCTTACCTCCACGGGCAGATGGTTTACCAGGCAGCGTCACTTTACTCGCGCCACACGGCGAGGACACAAAGATTGCCGCCACCGCACATGCCATACAGCAACAATTAAGCACACCGCTTGGGGCAACAAATTGGCCCCTACCACCGGCAGAACCCTTACCAACACACCACAATCAAGAAACCGTGGCCATTGCTGTTGTCGGTGCGCATATGTCAGGATTGCCGCTCAACAGCGCACTCACCGAGCTTGGCGGACGTTTCCTGTATGCGCACCAGACAGCTGCTTGCTACCGCTTGTACCGCTTGCCTGGAGGCCCTCCCTTTCGACCCGGCCTGGTCCGTGACACAGCGGGATCATCGATTGATCTGGAAGTCTGGGCCTTACCCAAACAACACGTTGGAGCATTTATACAAACAATCCCCATGCCCCTCGGAATTGGCACATTAGAACTGCTGGATGGCACACATGTCCATGGTTTTTTATGCGAGTCAATAGCCTTGGACAACGCAACTGAAATTACTGAATTTGGTGGTTGGCGAGCCTATCTCGATTCACTCCCAACACCGTCATGCTGACCAGGAGAGCTTTATGAAACGACGTACCTTTATCAAAACGCTCGGCCTCACCGCTCAAGGTGCGGCCATCTTACCCTTTTTACGCCACATCCCTGCAGAGGCCGCTGGAAAAAGTGATACCCTGGTGGTGATCGCCGGACACAGCATCAACAGCCTGGACCTCCATCGCAAAGGCACAAATCGCCCCAGCTACCAGGTGACCGTTAATATCTACGACCGCTTGGTACGCTTTGGCACAAAAACACTGGCTGACGGCTCACTCACCTATGACTCAACTGTCATTGAGCCAGAAGTCGCCGAATCCTGGTCAATCGCTGACGACGGCAAATCGATTACCTTTACAATCAACCCAAAAGCCATATTCTGGGATGGATCACCCGTCACTGCACAGGATGTCAAGTGGTCATTCGACCGCGCTGTCAGCTTGGGTGGCTTTCCTGCTGTGCAAATGAAAGCAGGCTCCATGACAAACCCAGAGCAGTTTGTTGTTGTGGATGACAAGACCTTCCGTATCGACTTACCCAAGCCTTCGAAATTAACACTGCCGGATTTGGCAGTGCCGATTCCTTTCATTATCAATGCCAAAGAAGCCCAAAAGCACGCGACTGAAAAAGACCCCTGGGCGACAGAATACCTGCACAAAACACCCGCCGGTTCAGGCGCTTATAAAGTCACACGCTGGGACCCAGGACAACAGTTTGTCTATGAGCGCAACGAAAACTGGGCACTGGGACCGAAACCCGGCCTCAAGCGAGTGATTGTGCGCGAAGTCCCTTCAGCCGCCACACGGCGAGCCTTAATTGAGCGACAGAATGCCGACTTGTACATGGACATCCCAGCCAAAGACGCCAAAGAACTCCAGGCGAAAGGCGACGTCGACATTGCCGGAGCACCCATTGATAACTGTCTCCATGTCCTTGCGCTCAACCTCTCGCATAAACCCTTTGATGATTTAAAAGTCCGGCAGGCTATTGCTTACGCACTGCCTTACGAAGACATTATCTCTCTGGCTGCCTATGGTCGTGGCAAACCCATGTTTGGCGGGAAAAATAAAACGCCCACCGATACGCAATGGCCACAGCCTTTCCCCTACCAACAGGATTTAAAAAAAGCGGCAGCACTATTGCAAGAAGCAGGCTATGCGCAGGGCTTTGAAACCACACTGTCTTACAATCTGGGCCTGGCAGACTGGCAGGAACCCACAGCGCTGCTGATCCAACAAGCGTTAAAGCAGATTAATATCAACGTCACGCTCGATAAAATCCCCGGTGCCAATTGGCGAACAGCGGCATTGGTAGAAAAACGTTTACCCATGCACCTGGAAAACTTTGGTGGGTGGCTGAATTATCCTGACTATTATTTCTTCTGGGCCTACAAGTCAGGGCATTTATTTAATTCCTCTAACTATAAAAATGACACAATAGAAACCCTGGTTGACGAAACATTGCACATGGAAACCAGCCATCCAAGCTATGCCGATCATGTTAAAAAAATGATTGCTATCGCTTTTGAGGAAGTCCCGCGTATTCCGCTCTACCAGCCTTACCTGGATGCTGCAATGCAGAAGAATGTATCGGGCTACACGGCCTGGTTTCATCGGCAACTCGATTGCCGCAATCTAAAAAAAGCATAAATACAGGTCCGTTCCATGCAAGCCAAGGTTCTTCAGATTAGCGCACGGTTACTGCAATCCCTTCCCTCTATCCTGGGTATTGTAGTGATTTCCTTTGCGCTCACCCGTGCGCTACCGGGAGACCCTGCGGTTTATTTTGCGGGCGCAATGGCCGATCAGGCCTCGATTGAACAGGTCAGGCAGGCGCTTGGCCTGGATAAAACGCTGCTGGAACAATTCTTTATCTACGCTAAAAACCTGTTAAACGGGGATTTAGGCATGTCTCTCAGCACCGGCCGCCCGGTCCTGGAAGAGCTGTTAACACGATTGCCCGCGTCAATAGAACTGACGCTCATGGGTTTAGGGCTCAGCATCCTCATCGCCGTGCCATTGGGGATTCTGGCCGCAACCCGCCCCATGAGTTGGATCGACCATCTTTGCCGCATCCTGGTAACGGCTGGTGTATCGCTGCCAACGTTTTTCACCGGGCTTTTTTTAATTTATATCTTTTATTACCTCCTGGGCTGGGCCCCCTCGCCCTTAGGCCGCCTGGATATTATCTACCTGCCCCCGGAGCATGTGACAGGCTCCTACTTAATTGACAGCCTGATTGCCAGAGATATGGAGGTGTTCTGGGCCTCTCTCAAACAACTGATTTTGCCCACAGTCACGCTTGGGCTCTTCGCCCTGGCACCCATCGCCCGCATGACGCGCGCGGCCATGCTGAACACACTGGCCAGCGATTACATTCGCACCGCCAGGGCCAGCGGTCTGGCAGAGACAAAACTGCTCATCACCTATGCATTGCGGAATGCCATGCTGCCGATTCTAACCACACTCGGCATGGTTTTTTCTTTTTTACTGGGCGCAAATGTACTGGTTGAAAAAGTATTCTCCTGGCCGGGCATCGGTTCTTATGCCATCGAGGCTTTGGTTGCCTCAGACTATGCGGCTGTACAGGGTTTTGTGTTGTCTATGGCTTTATTGTTCACTTTCGTGAATCTGCTGGTGGATATTATCTTAACGTTGATCGACCCGCGGGTCGCGCTGGATAGCTAAACGGAGCGGCAATGAACCTGAAACAAACAATCCGGCATTTTCATTACGTTCTCACGGAAAACCCGGTCACTTTTTTCGCTTTTTTTCTATTTGGCGTCATTATTCTTGCCGCCCTTTTCGGGCCTTGGCTCGTGCCTTACGACCCACTGGCAACCAATGCCAGCATTGCACTACAACCACCAAATGCGTCCCATATTTTTGGCACCGACCAACTCGGCCGGGATGTGTTCAGCCGAGTAGTAGTAGCCACCCGGCTGGACTTGGGTATCGCAACTTCGGCGGTTGCCCTCGCCTTTGTGGTCGGCAGCGCTTTAGGCTGCATGGCCGGTTTTTTCGGTGGCTGGGCAGACCGGGTTATCGGACGTCTCTCAGATACCATCATGGCATTCCCTCTGTTTGTGCTGGCAATGGGCATTGTGTCTGCACTGGGTAACTCCGTGGAAAATATCGTCTACGCCACGGCCATTATCAATTTGCCATTTTATGCCCGAGTCGCACGGGCAGAAACTTTTGTCCGCCGCGATGCGGGTTTTGTTCAGGCCGCTCGCCTTTGCGGCACCTCTGATGCCCGCATTCTGACGACACAGGTTTTCCCCAATATCCTCCCACCGATGATGATCCAGATTTCCTTGAACATGGGATGGGCTATTTTGAATGCGGCGGGTTTGTCATTCATCGGGCTGGGTGTCCGCCCACCTGATGCAGAATGGGGCATTATGGTCGCCGAAGGGGCCAGTTATATCATTTCAGGTGAGTGGTGGCTGGTGTTATTCCCCGGAGTCGCGCTGATGTTGTGTGTCTTTTGTTTCAACCTGCTGGGTGACGGTCTCCGCGACCTCGTCGACCCACTGCGCAGAAATTAGCGAGTGTTGGCTATGCAAGCATCGCCCTTTTTTTCCATTAACGGTTTATCGGTTCAATTTAAAACACGCAATGGCATTGTCGATGCTCTCCGGGACGTCAGTTTTTCGATCGGCAAGGGACAAGTCATCGGTGTTGTCGGGGAAAGCGGCTCGGGCAAGTCCGTAACCGCTTACTCCGTTTTAGGCTTGCTCGACCGGGTGGGTAAAATTTCGGGAGGAACGATCACATTTGATGGCATTCCTTTAGCCAACGCGCCGGACAAACTGCTCAAAGATATCCGCGGTCGGGAAATTTCGATGATTTTTCAAAATCCCCGGGCGGCCCTCAACCCCATTCGCCCGATCGGTAAACAGATTGCCGATGTCCTCATCGAACACGCCCAAGCCACTCAGGCAACCGCACGAGGCAAAGCGGTAGAGATGCTTCGCACCGTCAAAATAGCGGACCCTGAACGCCGCTACTGGGCTTACCCTTACGAGCTCTCTGGCGGTATGTGCCAACGTGTGGTGATCGCCATGGCACTGGCCTGCAACCCACGCCTTTTGATTGCCGATGAGCCGACAACCGGGCTGGATGTGATCACCCAAAAAGCAACCATGGATCTGATCCAGACATTGACACAAACCCGTGACATGTCCGTTATGCTTATTACCCACGACCTGGGTCTGGCCGCTCAATATTGCGACCATATTGTGGTGATGCAACAAGGCAAGGTGGTTGAAGCCGCACCGGTTGACACCCTGTTCAAACACCCTCAGCACCCCTACACGCAAGCGTTGATCACCGCATCCCCCGGCCCGAGTTCCAAACTGGCCGACCTGACGCCCCACCAGAGCCATGCCGAAACACCCGCTCAGCTCAAGGTTCAGCCCAAGACTCAACGTGTCGCAGAGGCACAAAACAGGGACCTGCTCGAAGTGGTCAATCTGGTGAAAGCCTTTCCCACCCAAACCTCAAAAATCGCACGCCCCTGGAAACAGAAAAACAAACATGCGGCGGATTTTCTTGCCGTCAACCAGGTTTCTTTCCGCATAAAACGGGGAGAAAGCCTGGGGCTCGTTGGGCAATCCGGCAGCGGTAAGTCAACAACCTCCTCGATCATCACCCGGTTGCTTGACCCTACATCGGGCGATATCATTTTCGATGGTGAAAATATCACCCAATACCCGGCCGCGAAATTTACTCACCTGCCACAGCGGGCCAATATTCAAATGGTCTTCCAGGACCCGACAGACAGCCTGAACCCCCGATTTTCTGCATTTGACTCCATCGCACAACCTTTGATTCACCTCAAAAAGCTCACTCAACGCCAATCGTTACAGCAAAAAGTGGAACAGCTGGCCGACTGGGTAGACTTGCCGCGGGCGCTGTTAAGCCGCTTTCCACACCAGTTGTCTGGCGGGCAAAAAGCCCGTGTCGGCATCGCCCGCGCTATTGCGGTTGACCCCTTGCTGTTGATATTGGATGAGCCGACATCGGCGCTGGATGTGTCCGTTCAGGCCGTTATTTTGAATTTACTCCACCGCCTGAAACAGCAGATGGACATTAGCTATCTTTTTGTTTCGCACGATTTAAACGTTGTGCGGCTGATGTGTGAACGCGTGATCGTCATGAATCAAGGGCAAATCGTGGAAGCTGGCCCTAGCGACCAGGTTCTCAGTCATCCGCAGGCCGATTACACCCGGGCGCTGGTCGAAGCCATTCCTCATTTCACACCGAACCCGGTTTAAGCGCGCACCCAAGTGCGGGCCTTTGCGTTCTAAACACGGTTTTGCCGTTGTCAAACAACATGAGACCTGTTCTTAAGCTTAAAAACGTTTCAGAAGATACCACTAGCGCTACGCGCCCCGAGTGAGCCAAGGGCGCGTAACTGGACGTGTAACGACGTTATTCCTCGGGCGCGGTGCGAACCAGGCGGACATAATTTGAGCCGGTTCCGAAGCGGTCTATATTCAGGTCATATCCTGATCCGAAGGTAATCACTCTGGTTTTTGAATTATCATTGCCAGTATCGTAGTCTACCGAAGACGTCCAATATTGATTAGGCATTGTTGAAGGAAAAATTGCCTTATTAATGGAGGGATCCTTACACTTTAGTTCAGTAATCGAAGCCAGCTCTTTAATGTTTGGCAACCGCCAGTCTGTGTAGCCAAAATCACCACCGTTGTCATTAGCATTTTCAGGGCTTTCTAATGCATCGGACCAACTCGTCCACTCGCCTGAGCCCGAACACGAGCCATCGGTTTTCCAAATTTGCCCTTCTGTGCAGACCTTCCACATCAAACCGGTTTTTTTATGCGTCACGGTGCCATCACCATGTACTTCAAAATGTTCACTGGGCGTTGTGGCCAGAATATTGGGGTTACAGGTTTGTGCCTGGGAAGCGCCACCGGCCAGTAAAAAAACACACGCTAAATAAGCACTTTTTTTCTTGATCATTTGGAATTCACCTTTTCTCCAAGCCTGCCAGCCTCATAAGCTATTCTTGGGGCTGACAGGTACATTAAGTTATTTTCCTAAACACGTAGCGGTTATACGTTATTCTATTGAGCTGCCTGCATCTCTCACCAGGCGTACTCGATAAAACTCACTGCGCAGGTATCGATCATCACCACCGCCGTTAAAACCTACACCCCAACTCTTGTAAGGAGCTGTCTCAACAGAAGGCGTTGAAGACCAATAGAACGCAGATGTATTAGGAAAGTAATCCGTATCGACTCTCGGGCTGTTGTCTGCACCGTAGTGAACAATCGATCGCAGCTCTTCGCGGGCCGGCAGGCGCCAATCACTCGCACCACACAGGCCTGCGGCATTTACCCGGGCCACAAAAGCTTCGGTATTACAGTAGGTAGTACTGTCTCCGGAAGTATAGCCATGGCAAAGGTTGGTAATGTCCGCTACGCCAGCATCCCCCCCGTTGTTGCTTGCATCCGAGGAGTACCAGGTAAACTTACTGCCTGAGTCATGCAAACCAGAGCTTTTCTTAACTTCCCAGATCAAGCCGGTGTGATTATCCCGGACACAACTCCAGGAACCCGCGCTAGCAGCTAAGTCATTACCTGCGCTATCCAGTTTGGTGAAGTCAAAGCCTGCGACACCGCCGCCAACTTTGTCCAACGTGGCGGCCGCCGCTTCTGCATCGCGCCCGTGGGAGCAATCTTGTGCGTCAAGCGTCTCTGACTCGTTGGCATGCCCAGGCTCGCAATCAGGGTTATTTCCCGCTTCATACGCCACAGAACCATCACCATTTGGGTCGAAAACAATCCAGCCAGCAAAAGTAATACCCGTGTCATTCAAGCGTGTGACCTTGCTGACAACTACCGTTCGGTTGGCCGTGGCTTCGTTACCTGCCGTGTCCACTGCGGTATAAACCACGGTGTAAATGCCGGCTTTAGTGGTGTCGACAACGTCTCCCCCTGTGATCACTGTAACAGAGCCATCCACATCATCTGTGGCGGTGGCCCCGGGGTCGCTAAACGCATCGCCCACAAACAGGTTCACCGCACTCTCACCATTGAGCGTGATGACCGGCGGAGTGATATCCAACACATTCACCGTACGCTCGACCGATGTGGCGGCATTGCCCGCCGCGTCTGTGGCGTCATAGGTCAGCGTGTAGGTGCCGACGGTATTGGTATCCACGGTTCCGCTCGCTGTCACCGTCACACTGCTGTCGACATTGTCGGTTGCGGTCGCTCCGGGATCCGTAAATGCTCCACCCTGGTCAACATTCATCTCCGCGTCACCGGTGAGGGTGATGACCGGGCCGGTCAAATCTGCCACTGTCACCGTACGGGTAACCGGTGTGGCCTCATTGCCCGCGGCATCCTTCGCGTTATAGACCAGTTCGTAGTCACCGGCTGTGGTCACATCAACCGAACCGGTAATCGATACCGAAACAGTCCCATCCACGTTGTCGGTTGCCGTTGCACCGGGATCGGTAAAGACTTCATTTTGATTGACGGTCATCGCTGCGTCACCATTCAAGGTGATTTCTGGTGCTGTCCCATCCACCACATGAACTGTACGCGTGACAGGTGTGGCGGTATTGCCCGCCGCGTCTGTGGCGTCATAGGTCAGCGTGTAGGTGCCGACGGTGTTGGTGTCCACACTGCCGCTTGTTGTTACAGAGACACTGCCATCCACATCATCGGTTGCGGTTGCACCGGGATCGGTAAAAACCTCACCATGATTAACAGTCATCTCGGCATCGCCGGACAGGGAAACCACTGGTGCCGTCACGTCTCCCACCTGAACCGTACGCGTGACAGGTGCGGCCTCATTGCCCGCTGCATCTGTGGCGTTATAGGTCAGCGTGTAGGTGCCGACGGTGCTGGTATCCACGGTTCCGCTCACTGTCACAGTGACACTGCTGTCGACATTGTCGGTTGCGGTCGCACCCGGATCGGTAAAGGTATCATTTTGATTCACCGTGATCACTGCATCGCCCAACAGGGAAATCACTGGCGCTACCGTGTCTACGACCTGCACGGTGCGCGTGACAGGTGTGGCCTCATTGCCCGCCGCATCTGTCGCATTGTAGGTGATGGTGTAGGTACCGACGGTGTTGGTATCCACTGTGCCCGTTTTGGTCACGGCAATCAGGCCGTCAATGTTGTCAGATGCCGTCGCGCCCGGATCGGT
>DJFX01000033.1:15317-15577 GCA_002432635.1 Halothiobacillaceae bacterium UBA5861
GCCGTCGCGCCCGGATCGGTAAACGTGGCGCCAACGCTGATAGTCACTGAGGCATCACCGTTTAGTGTGATAACCGGTGGCGTGGTATCCGGCGTGGCAACAACGTGGACGGTTCTGTTTGCAGATGCCGTATTACCAGCACCATCTTTCGCTGAATACACCAGGGTATAACTGCCCACTGTGTTCGTATCGACCGAACCGGTTGTGGTGACCGCAACGCTACCATCAACGTTGTCCGATGCCGTCGCGCCCGGATCGGT
>DJFX01000033.1:15755-37006 GCA_002432635.1 Halothiobacillaceae bacterium UBA5861
GCCGTCGCGCCCGGATCGGTAAAGCTGTCGCCCACAATAATGGTGACTGTCGCCGCACCGTTCAGTGTAATCACAGGCGGGGTGGTATCCGCCACGGCAGTGACGTGCACTGTTCTGGTGATGCTGCTGGTATTACCGCGCGTATCGGTGGCGGTGTACGTCAAGGTGTAGCTGCCGACTGTGCCGGTGTCCACCGAGCCTGTCGTGCTGACGGAAACAGCGCCGTCGACACTATCTGTTGCGGTTGCACCCGGATCAGTAAAACTGCCGCCCACAACAAGACTGACCGTCGCATCACCATTGAGTGTGATGGTCGGGGGTGTGGTATCAACAACATTGACTGTGCGAGTTGCACTGCCGGTATTGCCTGCTGCATCCGTCGCCGAGTAGGTCAGTGTGTATGTACCAACGGTGCTGGTGTCTACCGTGCCCGTGGTTGTCACGCTCACATCTCCATCAACATCATCGGTGGCTGTCGCAAGCGGATCTGTGTAGCTTGTGCCCGCTTCAACACTCATAACCTCGTCACCATTCAAAGTAATGACTGGGGCGACGGTGTCCGTTGTATCGTCATCGCCTGTATCGTCACCAGAACTACTACAAGCCGCCAATGATGTCAGGATCAAGGTTGTACCCAAAAGCCGGATAAACGGCCGACTTGCTGACTTGGTTTTCGTTTTATCGATATTAACTTTCATTTTAAAGAATGAACCCCCTGCTGAAATTTCCCCCAGAATATATACTGGGCGAACATTGCCATTATGAAAGACCCATCACAAACTATGTGATTAAAGTGACATCGAATTTGGTGTAAATAAAAATTTCAGACTCAGTAGACATATCGCAGCTAAGTGACTGGACATGCGATGGATTTTTGCGTCACTTGTTTCCATACCTTATTTCTGAATACCAAAGCCACAAGCGCCCCGGGTTTGGAACCCACAGTTCTGGACAACGCCTATCAAAAGCAAGTAGGTTTAACCAAACTGTTCGGCACAGCATTCAAAATGCACCGCAGAAAAATCAACAATCGTGACAGGAAGGGGTGAGATGAAACGTTTATTGCTCTTTGTACTGGTTTTGAGCATTCTGCTCCTGCTGCTTTTCATTAACACAGTTCGTCAACCCTCTCTTCAGCCTGCGCCCAAAAAAACCACTCAGGTGGTTATCAACATGGAAGAAGCCGCACAAAGGCTGTCAAGCCTTCTGCAATTTCCTTCTATTTCGACTCAAATGGATGACACGGCATTTTCTGCCCAGACTCAACACATGCAACAACACTGGCCAACGGTGTACGACACGGCTTTATTACAAACATTTAACCAGCACAGCCAACTGCTGACCTGGGAAGGCACAGATGCCTCACTGGAACCCCTTCTGCTGCTGGCCCACCTTGATGTCGTTCCCGCACAGCAGCAAAGCTGGCAACAACCACCTTTCTCGGGAACCATCGTAGACGGTGAAATCTGGGGCCGAGGCGCACTGGACGACAAAGGCAGTGCAACTGCGATATTGGAAGCCATCGCTGCATTGATTGAAAAAGGCTTTCGGCCGCGGCGCACGGTGATGGTCGCCTTCGGGCACGATGAGGAGATCGGTGGTACCAAAGGTGCTGCCGTAATCAGCCAATACCTCAAAGCACAGATGATCTCCCCCTGGATGACACTGGATGAGGGTGGTTTTGTTCTGAGCAACGCCCCCCTGCCCGTAAGCGCACCTGTGGCACTGGTTGGGATTGCCGAGAAGGGGTATCTGTCTGTGCGCATCACCGCAACGGCAGAGAGTGGACACGCATCAATGCCGCCTCGGGAAACCGCTGTTTTTAGCCTGGCCAACGCACTCAACGCGATTGAAGCTTCACCTTTCAAGGCTTCTCTGGATGGCCCCGCCAATCAACTGTTTGACTGGCTCACCGCTGAAATGCCATGGCCAGAAAAGCTACTCTTTGCCAATCGTTGGCTTTTTTCTCCACTGATTATCGCAATATTAGAGAAGTCTCCTGGCGGTAACGCAATGCTGCGAACAACCCAGGCGCCAACCTTGCTGAATGCGGGCATTAAAGATAATGTTCTGCCCGAAACCGCCAGTGCGGTCATCAACCTTCGTCTACATCCGCGCGACAGCGGTCAACAAGCCTTGGAGCACTTGCGCAAAGTGATTGATAATGAAGCCATCACCGTAGAACCTCTGGAGACCCTTGATGACTCCTCCACCGCCACATCACCCACGGATCATCCAGCATTTAAGATGCTTGCCCAAAGTATTCGCAATAGCTTCCCAGATGCCTGGGTGGCGCCCTACCTGATGGTAGCGGCCTCAGACAGTCGCCATTACACTTCGCTGACCAATCGCGTGTACCGCTTTCTGCCCTTCCGACTGGACAATGATGAGTTGAAACGCCTGCACGGTCGCGACGAACGCATCAGCCTCCGTGTTTATCAAGAAGCGATTCAATTCTATGCTAACCTGATCATCTTAAGCAGTGACACACAAGAGCACTGAATACCACTTCCTCTCACATGATCCAGACCTAACCATGCCACACACGACTCCTTGCCGCCTTGGCATTGATTTGGGCGGCACAAAAATCGAAGGCATCGCACTCGACATGAAAGGCCGCGCCCTTGCCCGATATCGCGTACCCACGCCACAAAATGATTATGCGGGCACGTTGGATGCAATCTGTGACATTGTTAAAGCACTCAAAAAAGACACCACACCAGAAGCCTCCATCGGCATTGGTACGCCGGGTTCCATTTCACCGGTAACCGGTCATTTAAGAAATTCCAATAGCGTCTGGCTGAATGGCCAACCCTTGAGGGAAGACCTTGAAGCCCGTCTGGGAGCCCCCGTCCGTATCGCAAACGATGCCAACTGCTTTGCACTGTCCGAAGCCACCGATGGCTCGGCTCAAACAGGTCATGTTGTGTTTGGCGCCATCCTGGGCACCGGATGCGGTGGCGGGCTGGTCGTCAACAAAGAGCTGATTATCGGCGCCAATGGCATCGGTGGCGAATGGGGGCATAATCCGCTTCCCTGGCCAAATGACGAAGAACTTAACAGCCGGCCCTGTTTTTGCGGGCAACGCGGCTGCCTCGAAACCTGGATCTCCGGCACCGGACTCGCAGCCGATCACCGAGCAGTCACGGGCCACAGCCTTACAGCCAAAGCCATCGTCGCGAATGCCTCTCAGGAGCCCTCTTGCGAAGCCAGTGTGGCACGCTACGAAGACCGCCTGGCACGCGCTCTGGCGCAGGTTATCAACCTGTTGGACCCCGACATCATTGTGCTGGGTGGTGGCTTGTCCAACCTGGTGCGCTTGTACGAGAATGTACCGGCACGCTGGGCGCCTTACATTTTTTCGGATGCCATCAAAACACGGCTCTGCCCACCGCGCTATGGCGACGCCAGCGGTGTCAGAGGCGCGGCTTGGCTATGGAACTGATCAAGCATAACGGCCCCCGGTGATATGCAAGGTCTCACCCGTGATGTAGCCGGCACACTCCGACGCCAGAAAGACCACACCGTTGGCAATATCTCTGGCCTCTCCCAAACGTGGCAGCGGTGTTTTTGCAATGGCCGCTGCTTTGACCTTTTCATAGTTGGGAATCGCTTTAAGCCCTTCCGTATCCACGGCACCCGGCGCAATCGCATTAACCGTGATGTTATACCGCCCTTGTTCGAGCGATAAGGCGCGAGTAAAACCAAGAATCCCGGCTTTCGCCGCCGAGTAATTGGCTTGCCCCGGGTTTCCCAGGTGCGCGCGGGAGGAAATGTTAATGATTCGTCCATACGCTTGCGCCATCATCAAAGGCAACACCGCTTTGGAACAGTGGAAAGCTCCTTTTAAAATGACATCCACCACCGTATCCCAATCCTCCTCAGACATTTTGGTCAAGTACCGGTCGCGCGGAAAGCCGGCATTATTTACCAGAATATCAACACCACCAAACGCCTCAATAGCATGTGCCACTAAAGCCGCCACCTGGCCTGAATCTGTCACATCCGCCGTGAAAGCCGTGGCCTTAAACCCTTTTTCCTGAAGATGATTGGCAACATCTTCTGCGGCCTTGCCACGAATATCCGTCACAACGACCTGAACACCTTCCTCGGCCAGTGCCCACGCAGTTTCTGCCCCAATACCACCACCGGAGCCCGTGATAATCGCGGTTTTCCCCTCAAGTCCCAGTTTCATTCAGTTCACTCCATTCCTGTAACATTTTGATAATAAGTATCTACAGTAAGGTACACTAGTCCAACTTTCTGTAGATTACGCAAAATAATGCCTCGAAAAAAAGATAAAAAAAACTTACAAGACCCGTACGCCAAGCGCGAATCGGAGCGCTACGAAAACCCTATTCCAAGCCGGGAGTTCATCCTGGAAACCCTCGCCGCCCATGCCGGCCCAATGACATTTGAACGGCTACAGGAAAAGCTCCAACTCAGCGACCCTGACAGCACCGAAGCGCTGTATCGCCGTCTGGGCGCGATGATCCGCGATGGCCAAATCATCAAAAACCGTCGTGAAGGGTATATCCCCGTTTACGAAAAAGATTTGATCAGCGGACGGGTGATTGCCCACCCCGACGGGTTTGGCTTTCTGACGCCAGACGAAGGGGGGGACGATATTTTTCTCAGCGGGTCAGAAATGCGCTCGCTCCTCCATGGGGACCGAGCCGTCATCAGAATCAAGGGGGTTGACCGACGGGGCCGCAATGAAGGGGCGCTCATTGAAGTCATCGAACGTGCCAACCAAACCGTGGTTGGCAGACTGGCGATGGAAAGTGGCGCTTACTTTCTGATTGCCGACAATAAACGCATTCATCAAGACATTATCATTCCCCCCGATCAGCTCGGCAGTGCTGCCCTTGACCAAATCGTGATCGCATCCATTACTCAGCAGCCGACCCGCCGCCACCCCCCTTTGGGCAAAGTCATCGAAGTTCTGGGACACCATATGATGCCGGGGCTGGAAATTGATGTTGCACTCTATGCCCATAATATTCCTTTTAAGTGGCCCGACGATGTCAACCGGGAAGCGGCAAAACTCGGTATTGAAGTCGCCGAAGCCGACAAAGAGGGCCGCACCGACTATCGCGACAAACCCTTTGTAACCATTGACGGTGAAGATGCGCGGGATTTTGACGACGCCGTCTATGCCGAACGTACTAAAAGTGGTTGGCGGCTTTTCGTCGCCATTGCGGACGTTTCACACTATGTGCAACCTGGCTCAGCTCTGGACAAGGAAGCCATCAAGCGGGGAACTTCTGTCTACTTCCCGGGTAGAGTGGTCCCGATGTTGCCAGAGGTCATCAGCAACGGTTTATGTTCCCTGAACCCCCATACGGACCGGCTGGCGCTGGTGTGCGAACTGAGTCTTAACAAAGCCGGGGAGATTATCCGTTCCCGCTTTAGAGCCGGAGTCATCTGTTCCCATGCCCGCTTGACGTATAACGAAGTCGCAAAAATTCTGATCAATAAAAACAAGACACTGCGAAAAAAACACAAGGCACTCACCCCAAGCCTGGACACACTTTATGAGCTTTATAAGGTACTCCAAAACGTTCGGGAAAAAAGGGGAGCAATTGATTTTGAAACCGTTGAAACACGCATCGAATTTGGTTCAGAAAAGAAAATTGAAACCATTGTGCCTGTTGAACGCAACGATGCTCATAAATTGATCGAAGAGTGCATGATACTGGCTAATATTGCCGCTGCCCGTTTCATCACCCGACATAAAATACCGGGCTTGTACCGCGTACATGAGCGCCCCAGTGAACGGAAAGTCGAAGAACTCCGGCAATTTCTCGGCGAGCGGGGACTGGCTCTGGAGGGCGACGCCATACCAAACCCGGAGGACTATGCACGCTTAATGCACAGTATTGAGCAACGAGCGGATAATAAAATGATCCAAACCGTGCTGCTACGTTCTTTGCGCCAGGCCATTTACTCCCCAAAAAATGAGGGGCATTTTGGTCTCGCGTTGGAGTGCTACGCACATTTTACTTCCCCTATCCGCCGCTACCCTGACCTCTTGCTCCACCGCGCTATCCACCACATACTGGCAGGCGGTCGGGCCAAAAACTTCATCTATGACTCCGAGCAAATGGCCGATTTGGGTGAAAACTGCTCGAATTACGAAAGGCGCGCTGATGAAGCGACCTGGGATGTCATCGCCTGGCTAAAATGTGAATACATGCGTGACCGCGTGGGCGAGGTTTTCCCTGGCATCATCACTTCAGTCACATCGTTTGGCCTTTTTGTCGAATTAGACGGTATCTACACGGAAGGCCTTGCTCACATTACCTCCTTGCCGAAAGATTATTACCGTTTTGAGGCGGTCAAACATGCCTTAATTGGCGAGCGTACCGGACGCCGCTTTTATCTGGGCGATGCTATCAACGTACAAATTGTGCGTGTTGACCTGGACGAGCGCAAAATTGATCTGGAAGTCATCACCAAGCCCGCTAAAAAACGACGCTCACGCAAGAAACACTAAACAACTTCCATGACCAGCCAAAAAACAAGCTATCTATACGGTTTACACGCCGTTGAATCGGCCCTCCGTAATGATGCCGGTAATATCGCCTGCATTCACTACAGTCATGAACGCCACGATAAACGAATTACTCGTCTGATTGAACTGGCCGCAGCCAAGAATCGGACCACGCAACCGTGTACGCGCTCAGAACTCAACCGCCTTGCAAACTCAAGCAAACACCAGGGGGTGGTGGCACAGTATCACGCGATTAGCCAAGGCTCTGAAAATGAGCTGGATACCCTCTTGGCCACTCAGGAAGAACCAGCATTCCTGCTCGTGCTCGATGGTGTACAGGATCCGCATAATCTCGGAGCCTGTTTACGCTCCGCCGAGGCCGCAGGCGTACACGCTGTGATCATCCCCAAGGACAAGGCGGCAACAGTCACACCCGTCGTACGCAAAGTGGCCGCCGGTGCCGCAGAACGCCTCCCTATCATTCGAGCAACGAATTTAGTCCGGGTATTAAAGCAATTGAAAAAAGCCGGCATTTGGGTTGTGGGCACCAGTGGCAAGGCGGAGACGGATATCTTCCAGGCGGACTTGAATGGTCCACTGGCGCTGGTCATGGGATCAGAGGGAAAAGGGATACGCCCACTGGTCATGCAGCATTGCGATACCCTGGCCCACATCCCCATGCAGGGAGGCGCCGAGAGCTTAAATGTTTCTGTCGCCACTGGGGTGTGTTTGTTTGAAGCGCTCAGGCAACGGCGCTTAAAGGCATAGTTACTCCATCGCAATACGTAACGCCGAGGCCGCCGCTAAAGGTGCCAGCGCCAATGCAAAGAAAAGTAGTCCACCCAGTAGCGAAAGATGCGCTTCAACAGACAATCCCATGGCATGTGTTGCAACAGCACTGGAGGCAAAAATTAAAACAGGGATGTAAAGCGGCAACACTAGCAGTGAAATCAATACTCCGCCTCGCCTGAGCCCGACTGTCAGCGCCGCCCCAATCGTGCCGATCAGACTTAGAATGGGTGTACCGAGCAACAATGTTAACATCAGCAGTGGGATGGTCGTCAGCGGAATATGCATAAAGACTGCCAGCAATGGCGAAAGTAAAATCAGTGGCACACCCGTTGTCAACCAGTGGGCCAAGATCTTGGCCAGCACGAGTAGCGAAGCGGGATACGGTGATAACAACATCTGTTCTAAGGACCCATCCAGAAAGTCTGAACGGAAAACACTGTCCAGTGACAGTAATGTCGCCAACAGTGCCGACACCCAAATAACCCCCGGCGCAATAGTCTGAAGGGTATTAACCTCGGGTCCGATACCCAGTGGGAAAAGGCTCGTGACGATAATAAAAAACAGAACCGGATTGAGCCACTCATTCCGGCTTCGCGCAGCTAACAGCAGATCGCGCTTCACACGGTACCAAAATATTTTCATTGATGTGTTAAATCCATTAACTGAGCGTCATCACTTGGGGAGCGCCTTTAAGCTCAAGAGGAAAGTGCGTTGTATAAATCGTAATCCCACCTTCTTGACTGTGTTGCTGAATAAGCTCTTTGATCGCGACCCGGCCAGCCTTATCCAAGGCATTGATCGGCTCATCCAGAACCCAGAGTTTCGATGGTTTTAGTAATAAACGCGCTAAGGCAACCCTGCGCTTTTGACCCGCCGAAAGTGATCGGCATAAAACATGATTTTTATGCCTCAGCTGAAGCTTTTCCAACGCCTCTACCGGTGTAATCTGACTTGGTTGCTCACTGTGTAAAACATCCAACGCGAGATTTTCCAGTGGCGTCAAATCATCTTTGAGGCCATTTTGATGGCCCACGTACAGCATCTCCAGAAAAAAATTATTCCGCACCTCGCAAAGAGGTTGTCCACGCCAACTGACTTCACCATCATCAGGAGGCGACAGCCCGCACAGTATCCTCAACAAGCTGGTCTTCCCACTACCATTTTCTCCGGCCACTTCTAATATGTCGCCGTCGCCCAGCTCAATATTGACATGCTGGAAGAGTGGTTCTTCTCCGCGGTAACACGCCAAGTTCGACGCTTTAAACACCCCTGACTCCACGATCGATTCCTTAATCTACAAGGCGGGTTTGAGCGGCAGCTCAATGCCTTCCTCACTCAGCATTTCCGTTAGGCGAATCAAAGGCAGCCCTATAAGAGCAGTTGGATCTGAGCTCTCCACACCTCTCACGAGCGTAATTCCCAACCCTTCACTTTTAAAACTGCCGCAACAGTCGTATGGCTGCTCGGTGGACAAGTAAGCTTCAATTTGTTTACGTTTTAATGCACGAAACTGAACCTGAACATTAATGCAATCGACATGCATCGCTCCTGTCGCTGCATTGTACACACACAACCCAGTCTCGAAAGAGACACTGCGACCCGAGGCGTGGGAGAGTTGCCGGACAGCGGCCATGTGGGAATCCGGCTTACCGATAATCTGCCCATCAATTTCCGCGACTTGATCCGAGCCAATAATCAGGGCATCAGGGAAATGAGACTGAATACTTTTTGCCTTCTCATGAGATAGGCGCATCACCAGTTCTTTCGCCGTTTCCAGCAGTCTGGGCGCCTCATCACAAACCGGTTTGTGAATACGAAAAGGAAGACAAAGCCTGTTTAAAAGGTTACGGCGGTAATCCGATGTTGAAGCCAATACGATCAATTGCATTTCATCAAAACCCAACTCATAAAATGAAAACACCTAGGTGCTGCCTCAGTTGACAGTCCATCAGTCTACGCTACTTCACCCCCTGTTCGCAGCTTTTGCAGATCCCAACCTAAGCCTAAAAACCAGATTCATCTAGCAACTGTATTGCCGCTTCATGCATAATAGCTAAAACCTATCAAATTTATACGGGTTACTTTCGCATCTTGAAAGGCTTGTGCGATAATGCCCAGTCGGGATTTAAGCGCCTTCGCGATATGCAAGGTCAACCGAATGTTGCATGATTTGATATGTATGCCCTATGCGGCCTAACAAACGGAGAAAACCTTTCGTGGATGAAAATCGGAAAAAAGCACTGGCTGCGGCACTGGGGCAAATTGAAAAACAGTTCGGCAAAGGTGCCGTTATGCGCATGGGAGACGCCTCAGCCATTGCCACGGAGACCATCTCCACTGGCTCACTCGCACTGGACATTGCGCTGGGCATTGGCGGCCTTCCACGAGGCCGGGTTGTTGAAATTTACGGCCCGGAGTCATCCGGTAAAACAACCCTCGCGTTACAGACGGTAGCCGAGTGCCAAAAAATGGGCGGTACAGCTGCCTTCGTGGATGCTGAGCACGCACTTGATCCAAGCTACGCAGAAAAACTAGGCGTTTCGGTGGATGACCTGCTGGTCTCTCAACCGGATAACGGCGATCAGGCCTTGGAAATCACGGATATGCTCGTGCGCTCCGGCGGTGTGGATATTATCGTGGTCGACTCCGTTGCAGCCTTGACACCCAAAGCAGAAATTGAAGGCGATATGGGCGATTCACATGTCGGTTTACATGCCCGTTTAATGTCTCAGGCGCTGCGCAAACTGACCGCAAATATCAAGCGCTCCAACACACTGGTTATTTTCATCAACCAAATCCGGATGAAAATTGGCGTGATGTTTGGTAGCCCAGAAACAACCACAGGCGGTAACGCTCTTAAATTCTATGCCTCGGTGCGCTTGGATATCCGCCGAACGGGCTCTATTAAACAAGGTGACGAAGTCGTCGGCAATGACACTCGGGTAAAAGTCGTCAAAAACAAAATGGCACCGCCCTTTAAGCAAGCAGAGTTTGAAATTCTTTACGGCGAAGGCACATCCGTTGAAGGCGAACTGATTGACCTGGGCGTAAAAAACAATCTGATTGAAAAAGCGGGCGCTTGGTACAGCTACAACGGCCAACGTATTGGACAAGGAAAGGAGAACGTTCGGAGGTTTCTGAAAGAAAACCCTGAGATCACCCAGGAGCTCGATAGCAAACTTCGAAGTATGCTGCTTCAATCCCGACGAAAAACTGAAGACATAGAAACCGAGGACACGTCTGAATAGTTCACTCACACCATCCAAAGAAGCCCGCAAAAAGGCGTTAGATTTTCTCTCCCGCCGGGATCATACCCGCCATGAACTGCAAGAGAAACTGTACCGTAAGGGTTTTCCTGCCAATGAAATCGAGGCTGCACTGAAATGGGTAGAGGCAGAAGGTTGGCTCGACGAGGATCGTTACTGTGAACACTACCTGCAAGCACGCGCTCAAAAAGGCATTGGCCCACTCAAATTGCTCTCGGAGCTTTTAAAAAAAGGTCTGGATCAAAGTCTTATCACAAATCAACTTAAGCAAATGGATATGGACTGGAACAAACTGGCAAAAAAAGTAGCGGAGTCTAGATTTAATCTAAACCATGAAGCAAAAGATCACCAGGCGCGCATTGCTCGATTTTTGACATCTCGTGGTTTTACCACCCAGCACATTATTGAGGCACTCAAAACGGAACAGGTAGATTAGACAAGGACAGCCCCATGATTAGCACTGCTGAATTACGTAAGCTCTTTTTAGATTATTTTGCAAAACAAGGACACACCATTGTGCCCTCCGGTCCGCTCGTGCCTGCGAATGATCCAACACTGCTGTTCACAAACGCAGGCATGGTCCAATTCAAGGACGTGTTTCTTGGCCGAGAACAACGTAGCTACACCCGAGCCACAACCACTCAGCGCTGCGTGCGCGCTGGCGGAAAACATAATGACCTGGAAAATGTTGGTTACACCGCACGCCACCATACTTTTTTTGAGATGCTCGGTAACTTCAGCTTTGGCGACTACTTTAAACAAGAAGCCATTGTTTATGCTTGGGAATTTTTGACCCAAGTACTCGAAATTCCCAAAGAAAAACTGTGGGTGACCGTCTACGAAGAAGATGACGAAGCCTACGATCTCTGGGAACAGAAGATCGGCGTTTCCAAAGACCGCATTGCCCGCATTGGCGCAAAAGACAATTTTTGGCAAATGGGCGATACCGGCCCTTGCGGCCCCTGTTCAGAAATATTCTATGATCATGGTCCAGATGTCTGGGGTGGTCCACCAGGGACACCCGAGGAAGATGGTGATCGCTACATTGAAATCTGGAATCTGGTTTTCATGCAGTTTGATCGCGCTGCAGACGGCACACTATCACCACTACCCGCACCCTGTGTTGATACAGGCATGGGGCTGGAGCGCCTCGCTGCAGTGATGCAGCACGTCCACAGCAATTATGAAATTGACTTGTTTCAAAACCTCCTGAAAGCCGTTGCCGCACTCACCGGGCAATCAGATTTGGAGAACAGCTCACTGCGGGTCATTGCTGACCACATCCGCTCCTGTGCTTTTTTAATCGTAGACGGTGTGACGCCATCGAACGAAGGACGCGGCTATGTGCTGCGCAGGATCATCCGCCGGGCGGCTCGGCACGCACATAAATTGGGTATTACAGAACCCGTATTTCACCGGCTGGTCGCGCCACTGGCTCAAGAAATGGGGGAAGCCTTTCCGGAACTTGCACGCGCACAGCAGCAAGTCGCGAGCATCCTGCTGAAAGAAGAACAACGCTTTAATGAGACACTCAGTCAAGGCATGAAAATCCTTGAAGATGACATTCAACACCTCAAAACCGATGTCATACCCGGAGAAACACTCTTCCGGTTGTACGACACTTATGGTTTTCCTGTCGATTTAACCGCCGACATTGCCCGTGAGCGCAACCTGAAAATAGACCTGGACGGGTTTGAAAAAGAAATGGAAGCTCAGCGCAGCCGGGCTCGCTCTGCTAGCCAATTTCAAGAAAGCCACTTGGTCGGGATCGCAGCAACATCAGCGACCCACTTCACAGGGTACGACCACACCCAGGAACAAACCCGTATCGTCGCACTCCACAGCGAAGGGCAGTCTGTTGAATCGCTACAGGCAGGGGAAACAGGCAGTATCATTCTGGAACAGACACCCTTTTACGGGGAGTCCGGTGGACAAGTCGGCGACACCGGTACGCTATCAGCCAATAGCGCAATCTTTCATGTCGAAGACACCCAGAAAAGCGGAGACACGATCATCCACATTGGCCGCATGAAAAATGGCGCACTCAGTTGTGATGAAACGATAACAGCTTCCATTGATGAAAAACGGCGCCAAGCGATCCGTTTAAATCACTCCGCCACGCACCTGCTCCATGCAGCACTGCGCAATATTCTCGGTACCCACGTCCAACAAAAAGGTTCCCTGGTTTCTCCAGCCTACCTTCGGTTCGATTTTTCTCATGCCGAGCGACTCACGCCGGAACAACTGACTGAAATCGAGCAGTGGGTCAATGCACAAATACGTCTCAATCACCCGGTGGCCGCAAACGAAATGTCGATGGATGAGGCTCTGGAAACCGGTGCGCTGGCTCTCTTTGGAGAAAAATACGGTGAACAGGTACGTGTCATTCAGATGGGGGGCGCCTCCGTGGAACTCTGCGGTGGAACCCATGTTCAGTATTCAGGAGACATCGGTCTGTTCAGAATTACAGCAGAGAGCGGCGTGGCCGCCGGTGTTCGCCGGATTGAAGCTGTCACAGGCGAAGAAGCGCTGACAAAAACATTGCACGAGTCCCAGCAGCTGCAAGAACTCGCAGCCCTGTTGAAAGCCAATCAGAAGCACTTGCCCGACAAGGTTCGGCAATTGGTTGAACAAAACCGGCAACTGGAAAAAGCACTTGAACAGTTCAAAGCAAAAGTTGCCAGTCAAGCTGGGAACGATTTGGTGCAGCATGCGATCACTATTCAGAATGTAAAAGTGCTGGCATGCCGTTTGGAAAACGCAGACAGCAAATCGTTAAGAGAAACTACAGATCAGCTTAAAAATAAGCTGCGTTCAGGTATTGTGGTGCTTGGCGTAGCCGATGAGGGCAAAGTCAGGCTCATTGCAGGCGTGACGGAAGATTTAACTCAACAAATCAAAGCTGGGGAACTGATCAATCACGTCGCCAGACAGGTTGGCGGTAAGGGAGGAGGAAGAGCGGATATGGCTCAAGCTGGTGGCGATGACCCAGAAAAACTGGACGAAGCACTTGCCAGCGTAACAGACTGGGTGAACAACAAGCTTGCCTAGATTTCTTTTAATCGTGTAAGTGGATAGAAAAAAGTATGGCACTACTGGTGCAAAAATTTGGTGGAACCTCTGTAGGATCAATCAGTAAAATCCAACATGTTGCAGACAAAGTGATCAGCGCACGGGAACAAGGTCACGATGTTGTCGTCGTCGTTTCAGCCATGAGCGGCGAAACCAACCGCCTGATCGATTTGGCGAAGGAAATCAGCACAGCGCCTCCTCCGCGAGAGCTCGACGTGCTTGTTTCCACTGGTGAGCAAGTCACTATTGCTCTTCTGAGTATGGCTCTCATCGAAAAAGGCCATTCGGCCTGTTCTTACACAGGCACCCAAATCAGCTTGTTGACAGATGACGTGCACGGCAAAGCCCGGATACGTTCAATTAACAGTGAGCGCATTCTAACTGATGTCAAAAAAGGTTGCGTGGTGGTGGTTGCTGGCTTCCAGGGCGTAACAGATGAGGGTCACATCACCACACTGGGGCGCGGCGGATCCGATACTTCAGCCGTCGCTGTTGCCGCGGCAATCAATGCTGACGAATGCCAGATTTATACTGATGTGAAAGGCGTCTACACCACAGATCCCCGCATTGAGCCCAAAGCGCGCTTACTCAAAAAAATCACCTTTGAGGAAATGCTGGAGATGGCCAGCCTCGGTTCAAAGGTACTTCAGATTCGTGCCGTTGAGTTCGCTGGCAAACATAATGTCCCCCTGCGGGTGTTATCGACATTTGAGGAAGGCGAAGGAACATTGATTAATTACGATGAAGAGGGCGGTATGGAACAAGCACTGATATCCGGCATTGCATTTAACCGAGACGAGGCTCAAATCACAATCACGGGTGTGCCCGATAAACCTGGCATCGCATTTCAAATCCTGGGGCCTATTGCTAAAGCCAATATCGAGGTCGATATGATCGTCCAGAATGTTGCCGGGGACGAAACCACCGACTTCACGTTTACCGTTCACCGCAATGATTACGATCGCAGCTTGGAGATTCTCAAGAAACATGCCGTGGAATTACAGGCCGAAGACGTCTCCGGAGATGATACGATTGTGAAAGTTTCCATGGTGGGTGTGGGTATGCGCTCGCACGCCGGCATTGCCAGTAAAATGTTCGAAGTACTGTCAAAGGAAAGCATCAACATTCGTATGATTTCGACATCGGAAATCAAAATTTCCGTCATTATTGATGAAAAATATCTTGAACTGGCGGTCAGAGCGCTACACAGTGCTTTCGACCTCGAAGAGCCAAGTCCACAAAACGAAGAGAATTCCTTGTCTGAAACCTAAAGAAACGGAGGTAAATACCGCAAACAAACACATTGACAGAATAATTATGACATCGCACGGGAAAGAAAGACCCTACCAAGCATACGTGCGATATATGAACATTGCAGGAGTAAAAGATTATGCTGATTCTGACACGGCGAGTCGGTGAAACGCTCATGATAGGAGATGAAGTCACGGTCACTGTTCTGGGTATCAAAGGCAATCAGGTGAGAATTGGAGTCAATGCCCCAAAGGAGGTTGCCGTTCACCGAGAGGAAATCTACGACCGAATCAAGCAAGAACAGTCTAATGAAGTAGACGAAGATTCCTAAAACATAATCTAATAAAAACAAACGATTTGTTTTTGTCTCACACAGGCCTTTACGTAGAACCAACGAAAAGGTATCCTTTCGTGCTTTCGGTGATTAATGATTTTAGTCATCGTAACCACCGTGTTTTACACACGAATTCATTGGAGAGATGGCCGAGCGGCTGAAGGCGCTCCCCTGCTAAGGGAGTATGGGGTTAATAGCTCCATCGAGGGTTCGAATCCCTCTCTCTCCGCCAGCCACCTTTCTTACAACGCTAATTTCCGTCGCTACCTTAAATCCTCACCGGTACATCTTCAGCCATTCTCAACGGGACATGCACATCTTCCGCTGGTTTGCAGCACCTGAACTCCATAAATCACCCTTTTCTGGCACACTGAGTCGAAATCGAACATCCGTGACACAGCTTACCGGTCCTTCTGCGCTACTGCCTTAATGTTGAATCGCTGACCGCATGCAAAGTTGAAAGGCAGTGCACATATTTAAAAAATTCCCCACCGCTCTTCAAACTCAAGTCTACACTTCTACTGATCGATTACCCATTCAGTCCCGCTTTTTGCGAAGAAATCTAATGACAACTGGCTCGTTTGTACCAACACTGCGAACACATTTTAATCTGTTTGCGTTAATCGGGGGACTCTTACTGTTAACCGCGTGTAGCGGTGGTTCAGAAGATTCACCACCGGAACAAAGCACTGGCAACACAGCGCCGACGCTTGCTGACCAGCAATTGATGGTCGCGGTCGACACGCCGCTGACCATTACGCTGGGCCCGTTGACGGATGCCGATGGGGACGTAGTCAGCTATTCCATCTCAGCGTCTGCAAACGTTCAGACAACAGCCAGTGATCATGAGATTGTCTTTCAATCCAGCGACATAGCGGTTGAAGTACTGACAGTGACGGCGACGGATGGGATCAACGACCCCGTCACCGGCACCATTGAAATCACCACCCTTGCGGCGAGCGGTACCGTCTATTACCTGTCGACGGCCGGAGACGACAACCACGACGGCAGCACGGGCAGCCCCTGGGCGACCTTCGCGCACGCTTGGACGGTGTTGCAGCCGGGGGATACGTTACTGGTTGCTGACGGCACGTATGGTGAAACCCTCAGTCCCACGGTGTCGGGCACCGCAGACAACCCCATCACCATACGGGCTGAAAACCGAGGCGGCGCCATTCTTCAAAAAACCGAGGATGGCCCGGCCATTCTGATCAACTCAACCACCAGCCAAACACTGGCCTACATCACCATTGATGGCTTTATCGCGCGCAGCAAAGGGGAGTACAGTGCGATATCCGTCAACAGCACCGATAACATCTCGGAACCGCTGATGACCAACAATGTCATCATCCGCAATACCGGTGCCTTTGGCTCGGCGAACCAGAGCAACACGGTGACAGTGGCCATCGCGCGAACCAGAGACTCGCTGTTTGAAGACATGTGGTCCTACGGCTACGGCCGAAAATCCGTTCAACTGTACGGCTCTACCCGCGTCACGGTGCGCCGGCTGGTTGCCCGTTATGACTACTGGGATGGCTCTGGCTACAAACCCAACGATCCGCGGATCGGCTTTGCTGTCTACAATTCAACCGACGGCATTTACGAAAACATCATCGTCCTGGACAGTGCCCCGGACCCGGCGGGCCGCGCGGCGGCAAGCAAGGCAGGCTTTGCCATCGAAGGTAATGTGACCAGTACTTCGACCATCATTGGGGCCAGCGGCAATCGGTGGCTCGGCTGTTTATCGCTGGATAACGACCGAATCGGGTTATACAGCTCCGGGGTTTCCACCGGGATCAACGATAACAACCGAATCGAGCACTTTGTCAGCTGGGGCAGCACCAACGGCATGGTGATCCACGCTTACACCACCAACAGCGACATCCGCTACGGCACTTTCGGCAATGCCTCCGCGACGGGCATGCGAATCAACAACGACTCGGTAACGGACACGCTGCTGGAAAAACTTTACGCCGTCGATAACGGCTCGTTTCCCTATTTTATTCGCGATCAGGGCGGTTTCTACGGGCTCGATACAACCTTCCAGGACAACAGCGCCACCGACAACGGCAGTGGCGCCGACATCGAACCCGAAAACGCACCCACCCTGGACTACCTGATTCAACCAACCCCGGTCGCGACCAAAGCTCGCGGTGGGGAAATCGTCTATCGCTACCAGGATGGCGTGTTATCAACCGATGCGCTGTGGCCCTGGCCCAATGAAGAGCTCATTCAGCAACACATGTGTAACACCAGTGATTTGGCCACCGTCCACCGTATCGCCGCCAATGGTGCGGGCTGGGAACCCCAGTGGTGTGCCTCCGGAAAAACCCTGACGCGATATATCTGGGAGTACCTCGGAAACCCGATGCCAGCCGAGATATACTAAAAAAATGGGCCTGGGGTTAAACCCTCACCCTACAACTACCGGTTTGGCCGCCAAACCAGGCACCCCTTGCCTAAGGGCGCAAAATCAACTCACAATCAGTGAAACTGCAATGCTCAGCATGATAAAGCCAACGAACAACTCGAGCACCTTCCAGGCCAACGGCTGTTGAAACAAAGGAGACAGTAATCGTGCTCCGTACCCCAAACTAAAGAAGAATAGAAAAGACGCGCCCATGGCGCCCAAGGCAAAGGCTTGATTCGCTTCCTCGTATTGCGTTGAAACAGAACCGAGTAACACGACCGTATCCAGATAAACATGCGGGTTCAGCCAGGTCAATGCCAAACACACCAACACCGTTTTCCCGAGTGTCGAGGAGCTCGCACCGGCAGGCTCCAGCATGTGCGTATTTTTCCAGGCCGATCGAAAGCTATAAAACGCATAGGTAAATAAAAAAGCAGCGCCACCGAAACGGGCGATTTTTTCGATCGCGGGGAATTGGTTTACCACAGCACCAAAGCCTAAAACACCCAACAAAATCAATAGTGCATCCGAAACTGCACAGATCAGGCAGGCTAAAAACACATGCTGTTTCCTTAAGCCTTGCTTGAGTAAAAACGCGTTTTGCGAACCTATGGCCAGAATAAGTGATAGGCCCAGCGAAAAGCCGGCTATAAAGGCGCCTTCCACGAATTGCCTTACGCTACCTTGACGATAACGGTCAGTACCGCGCCATACCGTCTCAAAGTTCGACGTTCGTCTTTAAATTCTTGATGGGGCTCTCACCAGACACTGATTAAAGTCAATCGCATCGCTTCTGGCCATAGAAAAGGAGAAGCGGGATGCCCCAAATTCAAAGACTTCTGAAAAACACAGCGACCGATGGTGGATGGCATAAAAAGCTTCATGGGGTACAACCGCCTCATCATGCTCCAGTGTGATCAACAAACCACCACCTTTAACCCCCTCTTCTAACAATTGAGGGCCTAAATCCTGGTAGGGGAATGAGGAAAAAGGCTCACTGAATCCTTTTCCAGATTGGGCTACGGTACAATCGGCATCAGCATAGGCAGTATAACCCGCATAGAAGACACCCTCCGCTGTGAATTCATAGGTGCCCTTTACCCAGATTTCTACAAGCGCGCCCTCACTGTTTTTCGCTTGCTCACACGATGGGGTAACCCACTGACCAACAAGCGCCTGTTCTCCGTCACTTTCGCACCCGGCCAATAAAAAAGGAATCATCAAACAACCGACCCTAATTATGTTCATCATTTTCCCCTTACTTTTAAACTGGGTTTTCTTCGGCAGAAACAGTATGCCTTCTAAATTGTGTGATATCTCGCTTTAGATGTCTAACAAACTTATTCAATCACTGGCCGCCGCTATTGCCTCTGGAATTTTCTCCTGCCCTGCATACAGTTCGTAGATTTTTCCGTGAACGAACGGATGAATCAGGCAATATTTGATGACGCTAGCCGTATCTTCCCTTGATATCACCTGCTCATTGGAATTCTCCGGTCGGATGGTTTTAATCAGGCCTGATCCGGCTTCATCCGTTAAACGCCCTGGCCTGAGTATCGTATAAGTCAATCCAGAGCGGATTAGGTATTCATCCGAAAAATGTTTGGCAACCAGATAGGGTTTGATCGCGGCTGGACCAAAGTCCGGATTATCGGCACCTCGTGAACTCACCATAATAAAATGCTCCACACCACTTTCTTTGGCGGCATCAACCGCTTTTTTAGCACCCCATAAATCAACCAGAAAGGTTTTATCCAAACCTGTATTTGTGCCAGAACCTGCTGTAAATATGACAGTTTTACACCCTTCAAATGCAAAACGCATATCACCTTCAAGGTCCGCTTCAATCATGTCAATGGAGTCTGGAAACGTGCATTTACGGCGGTCTCGAATCATTGCAGCGACTGGGTAAGATAGGGCGGATAAGCTCGACAGCAACAGCTTCCCAATCTTGCCTGTTGCACCTATAACCAGAATTTTATCCATTTATTTAGCCTTTCCCCGGATGATAGAAGATCACATTAGCGCGTAACCGATACTTTCCACAATACCCACAAATCGTGACGCAGACGTGCTTCCCCCTTTAAAGATTGGCCTATCCCCACTCCTTTTCCATAATACCTAATGCTCAGAAGTCACCAAAGCACAAAGCTTTGGTGACCATTGGTAGCCACGCCGACATAGACTGTTGCTAGAACCGATAACCCAACCCCGCAGCATATGCAGCTCCAGTCGTATCATCCTGAAACCTCACGGCAAATGCCTCCAATTTTACATAGAGCCCTCTTTGTTCCCCTGAAATCTGAAACTGCGCGCCAATGCCTGCTGTGGGTGCCGTTTCCTTGTAAGAGGCGTATTGAAGGGACTCCGACTCGGATATGCGGCCCAGCCCGGCTTTTCCATAAAGTTTAAACCATGAAAGGCCAAAACCACCGCCTGCGTTTATACCAAAAAAATCAATCTTTAAGTCTGCATCCCCATAATTGTATGAACTTTCACCACTGCCATACTTCAGCTCTACCGAAACGATTTTATTGATGTCATACCCTACTTCTAAGTATTCACCACTATAATTACACCCTGAATACTCACAGTCAGAGGCACTTGCCCCGAAGAACCCTCCACCGATATACAACCCCTTGAATTCATCTGAAAAACAATTCGCTGAATAAATTGCAGACGCCAGCGATACGAATAAAATACTAAACTTCATAAAAAATCCTGAATTCATAAAATTCTAATGCCTTGATCATCTAAGCTTAATTTTCAATCAGGCTCAGATAACTAAATTTAATTAAATTTAAAATTAACCCCTGCACCTAGAAAATCCGTATCACTGCCTTCTGTATCATATCTGTTAAACTCTAAACTGAAGTCGACTTTTTCTGTTGCCGCGTAGCTAAGGCCTATACCCAAACCAACACCTGTGTCACTTTCTGTATCTGAACCACTTCCCAAACCATGTGCCGATACGGCTGCTTTTAGTCGCCAAGAATACAAACCTGCTCGAGTAAACAAAGAAAACTTTTGATTAAAAGGGAAAATACCAACCAGGGACAAACCGATGCCGCTGATTTCTACACTAGCACTTGTTACAGAGTAACCCGTTTCAGCTTGTAGTTCATCGAGGCCTTCTTGGTTCATATCAAACTCACCTAGATGAATATAGCTCCCCTCCACTGCGAAGTGTTTTGATGCTCGGTATCCAGCAGATAGCTTTACTCCCGTGCCATCATTAAAGTGATCAGTATTTTCTGGTATTGACTTTCCGAGCGTAGCACTGAGATACACTTCTTCAGCATGACTATTCGTACTGACTAAAATTGCTGACATTAAAACTGAAGTTTTTATTATTTTCATTACTCATCCTAAATATCATTAATTAAAAACACTAAACTGATCATCTATTGGAAAATCTTAGTAAAGCAAGCTTTGAAGAGAATAAAAAGTGCGTAAGTACTATTTCTATTAAAAATTCATCAGCAGCGGGTAGAAAGACCGAACTCGAATCAGCAGATGCCAGAAGCAGTGGAATTTATCTATGATTCGGTCCAGTCAGCCAGGAGTGGTGGCATACCTGCAATGCCCAGCAAAACAAAGTGGAGCAGTTTTTTGATGTGCCTGTTATAA
>DJFX01000033.1:37156-53566 GCA_002432635.1 Halothiobacillaceae bacterium UBA5861
CTGGTACAAAGATTAATAATCTTCGCTTATTTGATAATGCCTTTCAGCATTTGCTGTGACCTTTCCCCATCTTGAACTTTTGACGCGCTGTTGGTGCAACTCAAATGCCTCCCGGCTAACAAACTCCTCATACACATTGAATATATTTTTGTTTTCTTCGTCCTGGGTCACTCGGAAAACCAAACAGCCCTCTTCCTTTTGAGTAAGTGCAACATGCTTTGGAAGCTCAGTCTGAACAGAGGTTAAATCGCCATCTGACACCACGAGATATCCTTGTAACGTTATCTTTGACAACTTTCGCGCTCCGGTAGACAGAACAACTAACTATACAAAATCAATCCATCTACCTCTACGTTAAAATAAAGAGATCCGAATATCTCATGTTTCCAGTGACGGTGAAACCTGGCCCTACCCAAAACGCCCGGAAATGTAATCGCTGGTTAAGGTTTCTTGAGGTTGAGTGAACAACTGCTCGGTTGTATTGAATTCGACCAGTTCGCCCAAGTGAAAGTAGGCGGTAAAGTCGGCCGTGCGTCGAGCCTGTTGCATGTTGTGAGTGACAACAACGAGGGTATAGCTTTCTTTGAGCTCCATCATCAATGCTTCGATTTTTTTGGTGGATATAGGGTCGAGCGCAGAGGTGGGTTCATCCATTAGGATCACATCAGGTTTAACGGCGATGGCCCGGGCGATGCACAAGCGCTGTTGCTGCCCTCCGGAGAGCGAAGTCCCCGGCGTGTGCAATTTGTCTTTGACTTCGTTCCACAGGCCGGCTTTTTTTAACGAGGTTTCGACCAGTTCGTCGCAATCGTTGCCTTTTTTGACTTGCCGGTGTTTGAGTGGCGCATAGATCAGGTTTTCGTAGATCGATTTGGGAAATGGGTTGGGGTGTTGAAAAACCATGCCAACCCGCTTTCTCACGGCAACTTCGTCGACATCGGCATCGTAAATATTTTTGCCATCGATCACCATTTGGCCTTCAACGCAGGTATGGTCGATGAGGTCATTCATGCGATTGATGCAACGCAGAAAGGTGGACTTCCCACAACCGGAGGGGCCAATCAAGGCCGTGATTTTATTTTGATGAATATCAATATCAATCTGCTTTAGGGCCTGATGATCCCCATACCAAAGATTCAGATTTCTGGATTGTATTTTTATACGGGGCTGGAAGTTACCACTTAAGTTCATACTTTTTCCTGAGGTAAATCGCCGTGGCGTTCAATGCAACCAAGATCAGCAGGATCACGATAATACCGGCAGCTGTTTTTTCCACATAGGCACGCTCGGGCATCCCCGCCCAGGTGTAGATTTGTGCCGGCAAAACGGTCGCCGCTTCGATAATGGACTCTGGCGAATCGGGGATGAAGGCAATCATGCCGATGATGATCAGCGGCGCAGTTTCACCCATGGCTTGAGCCAGGCCGATGATGGAGCCGGTCAGGATGCCGGGCAGCGCCAGTGGCAATACATGATCCTGCACGATTTGCAATTTTGTGAGCCCCAAGCCATAACCCGCCTGACGGATGGAAACCGGCACGCTGCGCAACGCAGCTCTGGCGCTGACGATGATGATGGGCAGGGTCATGAGCGCCAGCGTCATCCCCCCGACCAGCGGGGAGCTTCTGGGCATGCTGAATAAGTTGATAAAAACAGAGAGCCCCAAGAGCCCAAAGAGGATGGAAGGCACCGCGGCAAGGTTGTTGATGTTGACTTCAATAAACCGTGTTAAGCGATTATCTTTGGCGAACTCTTCCAGGTAAACCGCCGTCATCACGCCGATGGGAAAAGCAATCATCATGGTAACGATCAGTGTCAGCACAGAGCCAATCAAAGCCGCCTGTATCCCGGCGTTTTCGGGAATTTTGGAATCCCCCTGGCTAAAGAATACGGCATTAAACCGCAGTTCGATGTCACCGTTTTCTTTCATGTTCTCTACAGTGGTAACCTCTTTGGGCTTTAATTTGTGGTGGTGGCCCTTCATGTACTGGTCGACCTGATCGTCAGCCAGTACCCATAAGGCAACGGTGGTGTTCATGAGCGCCGGCTCGGTGTCTACTTGCTTTGGGAGCGTTCTTAGCCAAGCCCGGCTGACTATTTTGCTGTATTTTTTATCCACCGCTTTACGGGTAAACCGCAGAGTTTGCTCGTTATAGGTCACATCCACCTTGACATAGGCTTGCCATACGGCCGGGGCTGCGGTGCGCACCATGTCGAATAAAAAGAAGAATAAAAAGGCCAACGTCATGATGATGGACGCGGCGGTAAAGCGTTTAAACCGGCGTGCTGATCGGTGCCTTTTCGGCAGGCTGGGGTCAAAGAAGGGATTCGCACTCATAAGGTGTTGATTTTGTATTTGGCTTTAAATTTACGGATTTGCTTAAGAGAAACCATATTGAGCACCAGCGTAATCACAAACAGCACCAGGCCCAGAGCAAATGCTGAGAGAGTCTCAGGAGAATTAAATGCCTGATCCCCGACCAGCGAGTCGACAATTCTGACGGTGACTGTCGTCATGTCTTCCAGTGGGTTCCAAGACAAGTTGGGGCGGAGGCCTGCGGCCATCACAACGATCATCGTTTCCCCAATGGCTTTGGAAAAGCCGAGCAATGCCGCAGAAATAATGCCGGGAATAGCTGCAGGGACGACAATGTCCCGGATCGTTTCGCTCTGTGTCATACCAAGGGCCAGGGATGCGTGGCGCTGGTGGTTCGGCACAGCACGGAGTACATCATCACTCAGGGAGGAAACGACCGGGATGATCATAACGCCCATCACCAGCCCACACGCCAGTGCGCTGTTGTACGCAGCATCCAGATTCAAAAATTCGAATATATGCACAATGGCCGGGGCAATGGTCAACGCGGCAAAAAAACCGTACACAACCGTGGGTACACCGGCAAGCATTTCCAGTACCGGTTTTAAGAGGCTGCGCAAACGCGGCGGTGCATATTCGCTCAAGTAAATCGCACTGCCTACCCCAACCGGAATGGCAACCAACAGAGCAATGGCAGTAATCATAAATGTGCCGGCAAACACCGGAACGGCTCCGAACTTGCTGTCTTTGGAACCTGGTGTCCATTCCAGGCCGGTCATGAAATACCAGAAACTGCGGAGCTGAAAAAATTCGATTGCCTGAAACAGTATGGAAAACAGGATTCCAATGGTGGTGACGATGGAAATGACTGATGCAACGATCAGCAATATCACTACCAGACGTTCTTTGAAGGTCCCTGTTTTTTGTGTGAATTCAGCGTGAAACAAATGGATTATCCAGTAAAGCCATGCGTAGCTTGTAATTAAATTTCGAGCGGTTCTTACTAAGAGAAAACCCTGCCGCGCTTAAACAACGACAGGGTTCACGGACATCATCAAACCTGTCTGCTCTTGAGGAACAGGCAGGTATTTTTGATTACTTTGTCCAACCAGGAATCCAGCTGCGGTCATATTCCGTAATGCTGAGTGACGTGTCGTCATCTTCAAGTACGGTGGCCATTTTTGTGGTGTCCTGAAAGTAGGTTGTGGTTTCTGCATTGTGGTACAAGGCCGTTGTATTGGCTTTGTTTTTGATCGCAATGCCGGCACCCGCTGTCGAGATCTGTGACTGGTCAAATGTCACCTGATCACTGATGCGAATTGCGGCCGTTGCCGTATCTGTCGCAGACTCAACCGAGACTTGCACATTCTCGAAAACGTAGCCCGTACCTTCACGTAACCGGATAGCACGACCTTTTGCTTTCAAAATGGCATTCTTCAAGTGAGGCTTGGAAGCCGGATCACCCGCGCTGGTCGAATCTTTACCGTCTGCTTCGATGATGCGCGAATCTACTTCGTCATCTACGATGTTTTGCTCGGCATAGACATCTTCCATACGGCCTGTGTAACCTTGATCTGTGTCCAGTGAGTCATCACCTGCGTTGTAAACATACAGGCCTTTAACATTGACTGTACCGCCCCAGAACTCGATGCCATCGTCCGCAGAGCCGATTGAAGCAACATTCTCGATCACAGTGCCAGAACCGACGGACGCCAGAGAAATACCGTTCAGCTCTTTGTCTTTCTCGACTTCGTAGCCCGTGTATTTAACAACAACATATTTCAATACACCGCTGTTATCGTCTGCAATGGTCACGCCTTCTTTAGGGCCATACTTTTGTGTACCCGCCTCATAAGTACGCTCACCTTTGTTGTTTGTGGACTGGCCTAGAATCGTCAAACCTCCCCACTGGCCCTGCTCATCACCGGTGTTTTGACCGGCAATGTCTTGTGCAGAAGTGAAAACAATCGGGTTAGCCGCAGTTCCTTCCGCCATGATTTTGGCGCCACGGTTAATGGCAAGATAGGAAGAGCCAGTTACACCGTAAAGGGTTGTACCTGCTTCGATGGTGAGTGTTGCGCCGTCAAGTACATTCACTTCACCGTTGATCGCGTACAGGTTGGAGGCTGAGAGTGTCATATCTGTAGCAATGTCACCACTCAATAGTACCGTCGTGATGTCGTTGATTTCGGCAATAGCCCAATCAAATACACTGATGTCTGCACCGTCAACGGTGTTGTTTGCAGGCACCTCTGTCACAAAAGCGTTGCCAGAAGAGTCCAGTTCGCCTTCGTCCACCATATCGCCCGACACACCCACAACTTCCTTAACAGCGGAAAGGCCGCGGAAATAGTTCATGGTTTCCGTATCGCGATAAATGCCTTTGCCGGATGTGATCACACCATCCGCACCGATGTCTGAAGAGGCGATGTCGGCAGCATCGTTTTTGATCGCAAGACCAACGCCAGTTGTGGATATGTTAGCGCCATCAAATGTGACTTGATCACTGATTCGAATCGCAGCGATATCCTTGAAGTAGTCTTCAGCCGTATACGTAACGTCATTACCGTTTTCATCTTGTACTGTGCTGCCAATGGCCGGGGCTGAACTGGATTTAACATTGACCTGAACGTTGTCGAAAACATACCCGGTGCCTTCGCGCAAACGAATCGCACGGCCAATACTCTCCAAGGTAGCGTTCTTCAAAGTCACGACAGCAACCGGGTCACCCGCTTCTGTTGTGCTGTGGCTATCCGCTTCAATTGCGCGTGAACCTTCTTCGTCATCTACGACTACCTGCTGAACGTAAGCGTTGTCAATGGTGCCAACATAGCCTTGGTCGGTATCAATCGAATCATCACCCGCGTTGTAGATGTAAAGATTCTTTACGTTAACGGTACCCCCCCAGAACTCGATACCATCGTCGGCAGAACCAATGACCGCAATGTTTTCAATCGTCGTACCCGAACCGACTGAACCCAATGACAAACCATTCAGTTCTTTATCAACTTCGACTTCAAAACCGGAATATTTGATGATGACATACGTCAATACACCACTGTTATCCGCCGGATCTGACACACCGTTCACCGGGCCATAAAGCTGTGTACCCGCCTCATAAGTGCGCTCACCTTTGTTATTTGTCGATTTGCCCAAAATTGTCAGGCCACCCCATTGTCCCTGGTCATTTTTGCCCGCGGTTCCTGCCAGATCCTGTGCGGAAGTCAATACGATGGGATTATCTTTTGTGCCCTGCGCCATGATTTTTGCACCACGGTTAATGGCCAGGTAAGAACTGCCTGTCGTGCCATAAAGAACGGTGCCGGCTGGGATCGTCAGTGTTGTGCCATCTTCAAAGTTCACTTCACCTGTAATTTTGTATGTGACTCCGGCTTCCAGGGTCACATCTTCAGCAAAGTTACCTTTTAATTCAGATTTTTGTTTTACGTAGGCCGCAGTGCCTTCTGAAACGGTTGTATTACCGCCGTCATCATCGTCATCTGAGGAACTGCAACCGGCAAAGAAAGCGGCCATTGAGATCAGGCCGATCTTTGCCAAATTTTTGGGTTCAAGGATTTTCATTAATTCTCTCCGATTTTTCCATAAAAACCAAGAGAGATCCTAATGATCCTTTATTACACCAAAATTACAATTATTAAAGATTCGATTTCGATCGAAAAAAACTAAAGGAAACTTTATTGTATTTATTCTTCAAGGTCTTCACTTCTTAATTGGATCTTATTTACTGATATTTCTAAATTTTTTTCTATCAATTCAGGTGCCATGGGGATCAAACCAATTTCTGTCAACAAGCCATCTTCACCGATTAGCTCCTCACTCAAAAACATATCAATATATTCTTTCATTGCAGGAACGTCTTTTATATGACTGTTTTTGATATAAAAAAACAAACTCCTGGAAATGGGGTAATTCTGACTTGAAATACTTTCTGTCGTTGGAAGTACGCCATCAATTGATATACCTTTAATAGTATCTGTATTTTCAACGAGGAAACTATAACCAAATATGCCCAGTGCTTCCGTATCTTTTGAAAGCTTTTGAACAATCAGGTTGTCGTTTTCACCGCTGGGTATGTACACCCCATCTGTACGCACAATCCGGTAGCCTTTCAACCCGGCATCACGGTAAACTTTCATCCCTTCTGTTTGATATTCCATGACGATTTCTTCAAATGCATCACGTGTCCCTGAGCTGACAGGCGGCCCGTATATTTTTATTTCCCGGTGTGGAAAGTCCGGGTTGATGTGGTCCCAATGGGTATAAGGGTTATCAATCAGCGCATCCTCTTTTTCATTCGGAACAAGCTTGGCAACGGCTAAAAGAAGCTCTCTTTTTGTCAATTTAAAATCTTTATTTTCAATAGCTTGCGATATCACGATACCATCATATCCAAACATAACTTCGGTAATATCTGTCACACCATTGCGTGTGCAGTCGTTGAACTCTTTGACTTTCATTCGCCGGCTGGCGTTGGTGATGTCCGGGGATGACAAGTCGTTCCCGGAGCAGAAAAGCTTCATCCCACCTCCGGTTCCGGTTGATTCCACAATGGGCGCAGGATAGCGGGACACACTGCCGAATTCTTCAGCCACATAACTGGCAAAAGGGTAAACCGTTGAACTACCAACAATCTTGACCTGTTCACGTGCCGACACGCTTGTGCAGAGCAATGCCAGACATAAAAACAACCAAATTTTTTTCATTGTAACCTCTTAATAACATATTGAGACGAAGGTTCAGTACTTTCACCCAATGAAGAAATATATTTTACCTGGCCTTTGGCATAAAATTTAATTTGATTACTATTGACATCGTATTCCATGCCATCAACAGATGGTAAAAAGTCATTAACTCCCATCAAAGAAGAAACACGTATTGGGTCAAATAAACCAGCATAACGTTTGTTTTTATTTTTCAACAATAAACACTCTTCCCCATAAACGGTGCTTATATAAATGTGACTTTTCTGGCATTGACCAGATTCTGGATTGTGCACACTGAACAAGTCAGAAAATTTTATTTTTTTCAATTTAAATTTGACTCTCAGTGCACTTTCTTCACCCATCAATTCGTATTTAATCGCGTTGCCTTTTTGGTGCACCACATATAAAGAGCCCTTGCTGAAACTGCCTTTTTCATCGGCAATAAAAAGATACAGATTTCCGGAATACTTGCTGTCCAGCAAATACAGGCTTTGCTGGTCTGGCATGACTAAGACATGGGCCGCAAACAGTCGGCCAACCGCATAATTCTTAATCACTTTGGCACTCCCCTCCGCTTCGAGGAGGCTGAGCTCTGCTAACCAGCCGTAGTGGTAGGGGTTCACCTGTTCGACTTTATGTTTGAAATAAGGTTTGTAGATATCTGCAAAAGCCTGTGGTTTTTTAGCATCCACGGGATTGACTTCACTGAACAGCACTGAGTTCCAAGGCGTTTTTGTTCCTGGTGAAGGATGAGTCAGCCCGCTGATGGGCTCAAGATCCAGTGGATAAGTATCAACAGGCTCGCCGTTATCGTCGCTTAACTTGGTCATATACAAAGCACCGACAACCTGATCAATGCTGGACACTTGATACGCCGCCTTGCTGGATGTCAGCTGGATGGAACCACTGGGCGCGTAAATCAACGGGCGCTCATCCACCAAGGCCGGGTCGCCTTTGTAGTCTATTACCAAGCCAAAAATATGCCGACCTATGACTTGCCCGCCCTTAAGGTCAGCCGCCTGCAATACGCTCGAGACGCTTAAGAGAACAACAAGAACAAAGTGAATCAAAGAGTTATTCATGCTTCGGCCATTAAAATTTCATGGAAAAACTTAGGCTGTAAGACCGTCCCGGCGAACGAGAGAAGGACACGACATCACCCTGCTTCATGGTGATGTCACTATCCAGGAGGTTATTGGCCTTAAAGGTTAATGTGTAACCAATTTTTTTCTTCTGTTCGTCATAGGTATCGTTCAACCCCCATTTCATAACAAAATCAAGTTTTTCAAAGGGTTGTTCGTAAACATCCGGGTTTCCGTTAATGCCCAGAGCGGCGATGCGTTCGCCATAGACATTGAACAGAAACGATGCACTGCGGCGGGTAAAAAAGTTGTCATACCCCAGTTGAAAGTTAACCACATAAGGCGATTGCCCTTGCATAGGCCGCTCTTCTGTCGTCAGAAAAGGAATGAATTGATCGTTGGCATTCTCGGGCGCATCTTTATCCAGGTTAATTTCCGAATCAATGAAGGTGTAGTTACCGCTCACATAGAAATGCTGCAACCGAGGAGTCAAACGATCCAACTTCTTGCGAAAACCCAGCTCAACGCCCAGGCTTTGCGCACTTTGAGCATTCCGGTATGAGGTTTCGATCTCGACATCACTGATTGTTCGGACGGTTTCAATCGGATCGACAAAGTCCTTTGCAAACAAGGCGACCGAGAAAAACTCGTCAAAGCTGGGGTACCACTCGTACTTGATATCGTAATTGCTGATGGTGGTGTATTTGAGCCCTTCGTATCCAAAGATAATGTCACCGGTGAGTGGGTCTTTATAGCGGTTGGGACTGAATTCACGAAAATCCGGCCGGCTGACCGTTTTGCTGTAGGCAAAACGCAATTGGTGCCCCTCTTTCACGCGCCAGGTCGCCCCCAGCGCCGGTAATAGGTCATTGGTATCCAGGGAGTAAGTGGTTTGTTCCGCACCCACTTGCAGCGCCTGGGTGGAATCTTCCTGCCGGAAGCCGACGTTAACATCCAGTGATTCAAACGGCGAAATCAACTGGTTGATATAAAATGCCGTCACACTTTGATCAGCCGTGTAAAAATCATCGGGCTTGTAGGAATCGAGCACGTCGATCGTGCCGTTATTCACATTTTCTTCGGTTAACGCCTCATCGATCTCACTGGGATCCTGGTTATCGTCGTATTTGATTTTGAAGCGCCGGTTGTCGAGATTCCGGGATTTGCTGTAATCAAAAAAACCAATGTTGGTGTAGTTTTTTTGTTGATTGAAAGTAAAGGGAAGCGAAAGATCAAGCCGGTAGTTGTCGACCTCATCTTCAAGATCCGAATACAGATAGAACAACTTTTTGGCATCTAAAACCATCTGGCCGGTCGATTGCTTGTATTCGTATTCAAACGTGCCCGGCTCCTGACGCGTCGCTTTCGCCGTTTCGGCACCCCAGTTTAGAACAATGTCTTTCAAATAACCGCCATCGGTCTCACCGAGCTGGTGTTTGCCGTTTAGCTGGTGCCCCAACAGGCTTTCTTCGGTGTACTGTAAAAAGGTCCGCTCGTGGAAGGTATCCTCAATCAACTTATCTTTGGTACCAAAGTTTGTCCGGTCCCCGGTTTCATTGAGTGCGAGCAAAGTGTATTTCACTTCCTGCCCGTCCAGATTGTCCAAGCCCACGCTGACCAAACCGCCGTATTTTTCCTTTAAAGTGGTGACATCAAACTCACCTTGTTCAATGTGAATGTTTTCATCGGTGAATGGATCGTACTGGTATTCATTAGTCTTGATGTGCTCAGCATCTTCATCGGTTTTGTAATACAACGAACCGGCAAAGCCATATTTAAGCCCACCACTGGTTTTAAAGCTTTGTCCAAAGGAGGTCGAGGCGCTCTTGCCCGGTTCAATCGTCCGCTTTTGCAAACCATAAGAACGGTAATTGACCATAGCCTTGTTCAGCGCTTCTTTTTCTTCGCGCGTTAAACCGTCGGCAATGACCTGATTGCCAATTTTGACTTCTTCTGTGAGCACTCCGAAGTTGTCGCTGAAGTCCAGAATAATGTCCGGTAAACCACGGTCGTTATCGGAGTTGTAGTAAGCATCCTCGCCGGTGCTGTCGTTGTAGCTCAGGCCTACACTGCCGCTGATGAAGTTGTCTTCTTCGGGGATGTCTTTCGTGGTGATGAGCACCGTTCCCCCGGCGAAAGTCCCGGGCAGATCACTGGTGTAGGTTTTTTGAATCGTCATACTCTGGATCACATCCGTCGGGAAAATATCCAGCGGCACAACACGCTTCGTTGGTTCCGGCGAGGGTACGTGCAGGTCATTTAAAAGCACGGTACTGTAACGTTCACCCAAACCACGGATGTAAACAAATTTGCCATCCACAACGGTTATGCCGGTCACCCGTTTCAGAGCACTGGAAGCGGAAGAATCCCCCGACTTGCCAAACTGCTCACTGGAAATAGCATCAGCAACGACATCACTGTCTTTTAACTCATTCAGTGATGACGCCAAACTCCCCTCAACCGCCGGAGCCGAGACAACATAGTCGCTCATGACAATATCAGACTGGGTCAGTTTGACGGTTTCTTCGGTCGTCTGGTTGACTGTTACCCCTACCCCTTGAATGACATTCATGATGTATTTGGGGTGAATGACCGAAATATCGTATTCGTCCTCGACCAGTTCAACACGTGCGATACCCTGCTCATCAGACGTGGCTTCGATAGCATATCCGCGAAAGAATAATTTGGCGCCCGGAACCGGCTGATCATTACGGGCATCAAGAATAGTCATGTGTAGCAGGCCTTTGGGTCCTTCCTGTTTTTTCACATCCTCGTGAGAAAAATCCTGCTGATACGCCGCCAAAGGCAGGTCCAAATCCACCTCGGCGCCGTCACTCGTTAAACTGAGGAAAATCTGGCTCTGCTGATTCTCCAGTAAGGTCACCTCTGTCAGCGCAAATAACTCGCCGTTTTGATAGTAACCAACCTCATACTCCCCCTCGGGCAGTGCAAAATTGGCCAGCCCAAAAGCATTCGTTGTGCCTTCAACTTCACCGACTTTAACGGTAATGTCTTGCTGTGCCGTGCCATTTTTAAAAACAAAAATATAAAGCGTGTCTTCCGCGTGGGACACCCCCCAGAACATCAGCAAAGCAGCAATCAGAATGCCTTTAGTAACACGTAAACAATTCATTCTGACAAGTCTCTATCTGTTGGAAAATGTGTGAGGCTTTGCGGAACAGCTGAGCATCGGTAATGGATTGCAGGTACCTTTTGGCATTCGTGTAATCGCCATTAACAAAATAGGCGTAGCCAACGGCATATTTGATATGGTCGTCTTCCATCAGCCCATAGCGCTTCAGCGCGGGTAACTTTGCAACCAGGGATTCATAATCTTCGGTGTAAATATCAATCCCGAGCCTTTGGCGGAATTTTTCCTGTTGATCCGGGATGCGGCGGTTTAATTGCAAGGACCGCACCGGCTCGTTCCCTTTGAGATAAAGCGTTGCCGCTTTGTGCGCAAACTCGGGGTATCGAATCGCCGCCCAGTCCAGCACCAGGGCTGCCATCAGGTATTTTTCCTGATCGATATACACCTGGCTGAGGAGTTCAATAAGCTTTTCGTCGCTGTCGTACCTGAGGACTGCTTCTTCAAGCAGCTCAGCTGCGGGCCCGTACTGCCCGTTTTCCCGCAGGGCATACGCTACTGCGAGGTAGTCTTTCGGCCGGTAATCTTTTGATTGCAGGTATTGATCGGCATATTCGAGGGCGTGTTGAAAAAACCCGAGCTCAAGCAGGTAATAAAACTTCTGGCTGTAAAAACGTGAATACGCTGGGAAGAGTGAGATGCCTTCATCCAGCGCCGCCCAAGCCGCATTAAAATCGCCCTGCTGTTTGTAAGCCTCGGCTTTAATGACAAACATTTGTTCATCTTGTTTGGCCGCCTCACCCGCGCGCTCTAAAGCTGCAATCACTTGGGGGTAATCCTGAATTTGCCAATAGTTTTTAGCCACGTAAAGAAAAATGGCGGGGTTGTTTTGCCCCCGCTCAAAAGAGGCGTCGAAGAAAATATTGGATAAGGTTGGGTAGCCCTGGCGATGGAGCAAAATACCTTTGAGGGAATAGTAGCGGGCAAAATCAAAATCTTTTTTGCTGACATCCGCCTTATCGAGAACGGTTGACGCTCTCTGGGTGTATCCATCTCGTAGAAGAGTTGAACCAAGATTGACATAGTCAATCGGTTCATCCGCCAATGTGCTGCCCGCGAGAAAAAGCAAAATAATCAGTAGCCTTTGCATATTAATCTAACTTGAATACAATTTTTTGAGTCGCCCAAACCTTGACCTTTTTGCCGTTATAGGTCGCCGGCTCAAACTGCCAGCGACGAATCGTACTGTCTGCTTTCAGATCAAAAATATCCCTGGGTTTGGACTCAATGATCTCTACGTCCTCAACATTCCCTTGTTCATCAATCAACACGTTCATGGTGACGTACCCACTGATGCCCTGTCGCCGCGCCAATTCGGGATACACAATGGGTGAGCGCCTTTTAACTTTGGGCGCGGTATCCACACTGCTTTTGTCCATAGCCTCATTGACGTTACTTTCGAGCAGGCTGGCGTCTTTCACATCGGCAAACTCGGCTTCGTCAAACTGCGGTACACCAAAGCTTAAACCGCTGCCTGTCAGCGATGAGCCCACATTCGTGGGCTTGATTGAAGGTAACGCCTGCTGCACTTCACGCGGCTTGGCCTTCGGCTTCTCTTTAGGCTTGGGCTTCTCGATTTTCTTTTGTTTTTCTACATCAAAGTTGACTTGTTTATCCTCGATCTTGTCCCGTTCAAAGTCCGATTCGTTCAGGCTAATCACTAAAACAAACACCAGGTAGGGCACCAACAGTGCGATAGAAAGCGCAATGAGTCGTTTTAACATCAGTCTCTGGCCTTCGATCAGAAAGAAAGCTCCTGGTCTGTTGCCACACCGACATCCGTGGCACCCGATAAGCGGCATTGATCCACAACCTCAATCACCAGTTTTGCCGCAACACTTTCATCCGTGACCACTAAAACTGATTTATCGGTACTGGCGCGTAACATGTCGCGTAATTTGCTTTGCAGGCTGTATATACGCACCGGCTGCTCATCGATATAAATATCCCCAAACTGGTCAATGAAGACTCGCACCGCTTTTGTTGAAGCCGCCGATGCGCTTGCTGCACCCGGGCGGGTCAGTTCAAGCTTCATATCTTTGACAAAGGTGGTTGTAACCATGAAAAAAATTAACAAAATGAACACCATGTCGATCAATGGTGAAATATCAATTTGCCCTTCCTGTTCTGTATCTTTGTATCGTGCGCGCATCGTTTTTACAGTGCCTTTGGCTTCGCCGAGCATACGAGATCCTGAATCTGATCAAGTTGAATTTCGATCGTCTGCTGACGGCGCTCGATAATCCGTCCGATCAGTAACCCGGGGATCGAGACAACAAGCCCCATCTGTGTAGTAAACAGCGCCTTGCTGATCCCCCCGGCAATCCCTCCCGACTGGCTGAACAAAGCCATCTCACCCAGGGAATCAAATGTTTCGATCATCCCGTCGACGGTTCCCAGCAGGCCTAACAAGGGAGCAATGGCCACCAGCGTACGCACCAATGATTTGTGCTGATTGAGGCGCATCCGAATAATCAGAAACTGTTCATGCAATCGTGATTTGAGGTGTGCACGCGAGGGAGAGGCTTTGGCCGACTCCACCGCAAGCACAGCCGCCTGCCCGGTGATCGAGGTGTAAGCTTTCCGCCCTTTTCCCACTTGCTCAATCAATACCCGGGGCTCCTGTTGGCTGCGACGTATCGTCAGCAAACGCCAAGCCAGGGCGTACCACAAAATCACCGAGACAATGAGCAGCGGCAACATGACGAAGCCGCCCATCTCGTAATAAAAAAGCAATGTCTTTTCGTCTGGCCAAAAACCCATCAATCGACTCTACTTTTTGTAGGTGTTGATCATGTGTAAGGCCGCCTGCTCCAGATGGTTTTTAGTCCGCAGCCCCCAACCCGATAAAACATTACCCAATAGCAGCAGCGGGATCGCGACAATCAAGCCGTACTTGGTAGTGATCAAGGCTTCAGAAATACCGGAGGACAGCAGTTTAGGGTCGCCCGTGCCGAATTCGGTGATGATATCGAACGTACCGATCATGCCTGTGACGGTTCCCAGTAGGCCTAACAGCGGCGATACGGCGGCAATCACCAGGATGACCGAACCAAAGCGGTCAATTTTTGAACTCTCGTTCAAAATCGATTCACTGACAATATCTTCAATGTGATCCCGGTCTTTATCCAGATTTCGCAAGGCCGAGGAAATCACTTTGCTCACGCTGTTGAACTGCCGTTTACACACATCAAGTGCGCGCTCCAATTCACCTTTTGCAACCAGTTGCCCAACACGCTGCGTCATACTTTGGATGTTTGCGCTGAACAAGAACAAAAAGACTGCCCGAACAACGACCAACAACAGGCCCAGTACGCCCAAGGCCAAAATCACCTTGGCGATGATGCCACCGGCTTTCAACTCCTCCTCAAATGTTTTTTCTTCTGTTTTTTCAAACGATTTAGACACATCATCAAACAAAAATACGCCAACCGTTTCCGGCGCTTGATTCTGCTTGATGAGTGCGGCGGTTTGCCCTGCGTCCGCCTCCCAAAGCTTGAACAACCCACCACCAGACGGGGCAAGCGCTCCACCGGCACTTGCACTCAAACCGTATTTGGCAATCCGGCCGATATGAATGATTTCTCCATCAATCGCCTCACCCGTCAGTGCAAAATATTGCCCCTCGGATGTGCGGATCTGGTCATCTTCATTCATCACATGACTCGCCAGACTAAAGGCCTTCGCCAACTGCTCGTCCTGAGCCAGGCTGTCGTCAATGGTTTGGCCGTATTTATCCAGCGATTCCTCGGCCTGGATCAAGGTTGTCTCCAACAGCACGCGGTCATTATCCCCAACATCAACCCCACGTGAGGCTGCCACGATTTGGTTATTCAAACGGTCTGTTTGATTTTGTCGGCTCAAAAACTGTTGCTGCAACGCTTCGATTTCAGTGTCGAGTTTTTTAAGTGTGCTGTTTTGGCTCGCTTTTAAATTCGCCAACCTTTGCTCTAAGGCTTTTTTCTCCGCAACCAGATACGCATACTCTTTCTTATACGCATCTTCCAGTTCGTCAGAAAATACATTTGAACTCAATAAAAGAATAATTAATAAAAAAATGCGCATCATTAATTCCGAGGGAGAAAATTGGGTAATTCAAAAAATCCATTGCGGATATTTTTATTAAACGAATCAAACAGGTTATCTAATTTAGCAATACTTTCTTCAGCTTTTATTTTTTCCTGAACCCAGCTTTCATCTTGCCTTTTAATTACACCGTATTGATCATTGGCTGTTTTATAAAACAACGCTATCTTTCCTACTCTTAAAACCTTAACAAGTTCCTTTTTGCCATCAATGTCCAGGGTATCGTTATAAATGCCACTGCTTCTCCCCAGCACCAGCTCATCTTCCACAAAAGCCCACAACTGATTCGCAGCCTTATTGGGGGAAATCATATTGGTGTCCAAGCGGTGCTCAATATCGGCCAGCGCGTCTAACCGCTGCGACTTCATGAAAGGTAGAGATGTCGAGACACGGGCACGTAGCAGCGCAATTGACTCTTTAATGACCGGCACGATTTCATCATAATCGCGATTCTGTTCCTTGTTGATTTCTGTCAACCGGGCCAGTTCACGTTCAAGATCCTTAATATTTAAATCAGCACGGCTAATCTTGACATCCAGATCACTTTTTTGATTTGAATAAGAACGAAATTGATCTTTATAAAGTTCTTTTTCATCGTTGATCTTATTATGTAAATTTTCGATTTGATGGCGAATATCAACGAGCTCTTTTGAAATATTTTTAAGAGACTCAATATCAGCACCATGGGCGGATCCGCCCACAAAAAAAATCCATAGAAATATTATTTTACGTTTCATCACGCTCAAAAAAATGTGTATTAAGCGTGAGCTTTATACAAGATATTTATTACAGATCAGTGACAAAAACCGCGGCACTCAAAAGGATATTAACCGAAAAATGAAGATAACCCTTTCATTTTAAAATATAAAATTAACGCCAACTCAGGGCTAAATATTTTGACTCGGCAGGCCTTGTCCCAGCCAGCAACCCAGCTTTACCCAAGCGCCTCCTGGTCAGTTAAGCGCAGAGGTTTCGTTTCATTCCGCTTGACCGATCCTCCAAATAACGTGATAATTATCGGCTTGAGTGCGCCCGTAGCTCAGCTGGATAGAG
>DJFX01000033.1:53747-63189 GCA_002432635.1 Halothiobacillaceae bacterium UBA5861
TGGATAGAGTACCTGGCTACGAACCAGGCGGTCGGAGGTTCGAATCCTTCCGGGCGCGCCATTGAACACACCATCCATAAGAGGGATGAGATCCAAGATCTCAGCGTGTTCACCCCCTCTTACATACGCCAATTTGCCTGTCACCCCCCATTCGCGAGGGTTCACAGTTGGCGGCTTTTCCTGCGCGACTAGGCCTTCCTAGACTGCCGCGATACCAAAACCATTAAATAGCAAGTTTCTGCTTTGAGATTGTGTGCACGCTAGCCAGATAAATTTGAGTAAATTACCTGTCATTGCTTGCCAGCAAGCCATGTTTCGAGCTGCGCCTCTGTGATGCCAAGTCCAATAATCGCGCCAGCATGGAGCGTGCTGAGATCAGCCAACGTCATGGCGGTAAATTTATCAATGTCTTCGATCCCTTGCTCTTGGCAGTAGCTTTCTATCACTTTTTCTCCCGCTGAGCCATGTAAGCCTTGCTTTACGATTTGCCCCATGATGGCTTTTCGTTGCTGGCGATATTGAATACGGAAGGCATCAATTTCCCCGAGTGATTTTTTAGCCACTCCGTATTGTTCGCAGGAGCACGAGTAAGCCCAGGCAAATAACTCCAGCATGGGTTCAACATCATTTTTCTCATAAATGGATAGCAGCGCAGCGGTGTAATCATCCCGCGCCACATCGGTAAAGCTGAGCGGGCACAGATTGCCTTTGATAAAGGGAATATTGCAACTCAAGCGCGATGTTCTTTTGTTCACATCCTCAAACGCCTGCAAGTAGGATAAATGCACCAGCAAAAAGAAACTTTGCTCAAACGGGTCTGTGATTTTTTTCGCCTTTTGCAAAATCAGCTCAAACAATTCCTTTAAAACGTGGGGATTGCCCAAAGGCTTGTACGTGGATTGGCCAATATCGACTTCCAGTGTTCGAATATTGCCACACGCTTGAGGATTGGCGAGTAAATCTTGCGACAGTAAATGGTGCAAATTACGGATGGTCAGGCTGTTTAACTCGATGTCCTGAGCGTTCTCCACCAGAAACAGGATGGCTTCCTTGTGGTTCATGATCATCACGGTTTCTTCATGCACCTTGCCTTCTGCGGATATGCCTTCTTCCACCAGTTTTTGTGTATCTAACCGGGAGTAGGTGTTGCCTTCCAGGCGGCTGGAGTTATAGGACAAGTCGATCAAAAGCCGCTGGCAGATTTGCCGGGCATAAGTGCCAGCCGCCAACTGCCCATCGAAGCGTTTGCCTTCCTGAAAGAGCGATTCTCTGATCTTTTTAGGGACATATTGGCTTTGATTAGGGACATAGGAGTCCAAAAAATCACGGTTATAGGACACTTTTTCCCGAGCATGGAGGGGCGTATCCAGAAATTTGAGCTTTTCTTGGCTTTTAGGACTGAATATATTGGCTGATGCGTCCTTTAAGTGTCCTTTATCTGTCTCTATGGGGCTTTCAATAGAGTGATAGCGAGTCGCTTTTCGTTCACCTGTTCTGGCTATTCGGCCATTATCGACGAGCGTAACCAATCGCCTTTGTAAGGCCTTGTCATGAATACTAAAACTGAGTAATTCTGAGATTCTTCCACGAGAAAGTCCTTCAGGGTGGTTACCCAAAAGGTTGATGATTTCTTCATTTTGCTGCTCAATTTCCTGTTTCATATTCACTCTCAAAATGTCTCTTAAAACAAATTACCGAATTTAAAGGACATAATCAATCCTTTTTTAGGACATTTATATTTTTTAAGGGACACTATTAAGCTGAAACCAATGGTTAATCACATGGTATGATTTTTTCAGTTCACTCAATTTTACTTCATACATTTTTATGGGATCAGGAGAGAGCATTTTGAACATCATCAACCGCTACCTTACTGCCAATAACCACCGTTTGTATGCGCACCTTATCGGTGACGTTACAGCCGGGAAACCAGCACTGGTATTTATGCACGATGGCCTGGGTTGCATTGAAATGTGGCGGGATCTGCCCGAAAAAGTGGTTTCAATGACAGGCTTACCCGCCTTGATTTACGACCGCTGGGGTTATGGAAAGTCGGACACACTCACTGAACCACGCCAACTTAATTACCGACATGTCGAAGCATTACAAACCTTACCGGCAGTCCTGGATGAGTTTAATATCGACTCATTCATCCTGATCGGCCATAGTGACGGCGGCGCGATGAGCCTGCTGGCCGCTTCGGAATTCACAGAGCGCGTGCTCGCTGTGGCGACGTTTGCACCCCAAGTGGCCATTCCCGATCAAATGCAATCAGACATGCACAAAACCATGCAGGCTTTTGAGTCAGGTAAGCTCAAAGGTGCGTTAGAAAAGTATCACGGGGACAATACTGTCAGCATGTTTTATGGCTGGGCCAACGCCTGGAGTTCAGACGCGTTTAAAACCTGGAATATGACAGAGGAGTTTACAAAAATCCGCTGCCCGGTTTTAACCATTGTGGGTGCGCGCGATGAATATGGCTATCAGCATAATCTGGATGCCATTGAGGCCGGTGTCAGCGCGCCATTAAAGCAACTCGTTTTGCCCACAGCAGGCCACGCACCACACCAGGACGAACCAGACACGATCCTCGCAGAGATCAAAAGCCTGTTACAAACTGCAGGTGTTTTATAGCACTATTGTGAGCCTTTATTAGGAAGTGTGGCATATTTGGGAAGCGCATCCACACTGGTATACCAGTCCGCACGCGAGTCCCAGAAGATATTCTGCATTGGCTCGATATGAGGGTGCGACGAGAGCGTACCGGCCGGCACGACCACGGCCTTTTTCGTTTTACCCAGCCAGGGCATGGATGAACCACACCGTGGACAAAAAGCAGTTGCAAAGTGCTGGGTGTCCTCTGGCTCAAACTGAATCACCTGAGATTCACCCTGCAGCCAATGAAACTGATCAGGAGAAACCAGCAAATTGGCCGCATGCGAACTCCCGGTAAATTTTCGGCACCGGGAGCAGTGGCAATACTGGAAAATGCCCAAATTTCCATCAATTTCATAAGCGATATCGCCGCATAAGCAACGGCCTTGAACCTTTTGACTTGACATACGCTGTTTACCGCTCTGTTTCATGCCGCCCTCAGACCTTGTATCTGTCTGAGTCATCACCCTGTATTGATTCAGACCCGACCACCTGCGACAAGGCTAGCCACCCCGCCCTGCTCGTTTAAATTCAGCTCATTTCGTCAAGAAAGACAATGTTTTGCCGAAAACCTGTCAGTAATAAGGCCGGACATGTGAGCTTTAGTATGGGTGAACTTGACAATTTTCAGCTTAACACGGAGCTGTTGCTGAATCATATTCTCGACGGCGTTGTCGTGATTGACGAACAGTTGCGCGTAGTTGTTTTTAATGTTGCTGCGGAAAAAATCTTCGGCTACACCAGCGACGAAATTATCGGCGAATCCGCACTGCAACTGGTTCCCCCCAGTCTCAGCGACAGTATTGGAATAATTCTGACCAAACAACTCTCCAGCTCCCACGAAGACCGGCGCAGAGAAATTCCTTCGATCACAAAGGATCAAAGGAAAATTATCATTGAAACCCAAACGTCCACTCTCTTTACCGATACTGGCATTTACATACTCAGTATTTTCAGGGATATCACCGAACAAAAAGCCACCATTGATCAACTCGCCAAAGAACATACTAACAACCTGCTTTTACTGAACTCCATCGGCTCCATGCTGATCAAAATCGATGACACCGATGTGATCGATTTGTTTAATCCCGTGGCTGAGCGCACCTTTGGTGTTCCTAAGGAACAAGTCGTGGGCAAACGGCTTATGGAAGCACCGTTGAGCTGGGATTGGAAAAAAGTCTATAAGGAAATTGCCCTCAAAGGCTCCAAGCATGAAGTGACCCATATTGAGGAGCTCAAATTCAAAAAACCAGACGGATCCAAAGGGCTAATGGAGATTGTTATCCACCCTATCTATGACGAAGCCGAAGACAAATACAAAGGCATTCTGTTTCTTGGTGAAGACATCACTAAAAAGCAGGAAACCGCTATTTTAAAGGCCCAGGCGCAAAAACTGGAGTCCATCGGAGAACTCGCCGCGGGTATCGCACATGAAATTAATACACCCATTCAATATGTTGCCAGCAATCTGGAATTTTTGGCCGAGAGTTACCAAGACTCGCTGGAATATATTGAAAAAGTAGAAGATATGTTAACAAAGCTGGCAACGGGACATGGGGATCAAGACAGCATTCAAACACTCGCTCAGATGAAAGAAGAGCTGGACTTTGATTACCTGGTTGAAGAAGTGCCACAGGCCATTTCACAATCCGCAAGTGGTATGGAAAAAGTAGCCACCATCGTAGGGGCGATGAAAACCTTTTCTCACCCCTCTGTGAATGAAAAGATCCCTGTAGACATCAACGAGACACTGGACACGGCCATCTCAATTTCAACCAACGAATGGAAATATGTCGCCAAAATTGAAAAACACTTCGACCCGAACCTACCCATCACACCCGCTTTCCCCAACGAGTTGAACCATGCCTTCCTCAACTTGATCGTGAATGCATCACACGCCCTGGAAGAAAAATTTTCCAGCTCGGAAAATCACGATATCAAAGGCATCATTGATATCAGCACCCGTTTGACGGAGGATGCCATCGAAATCTGTGTCAGTGACAACGGCAACGGTGTTCCCGAAGACATCCGCGATAAAATTTTCGACCAGTTTTTTACCACCAAACAGGCAGGCAAAGGCACGGGCCAAGGCCTATCGATCACACATGCAGCCATTGTGATGAAACACAAAGGGCAAATCAGCGTCACGGACTCGTCCATGGGTGGCGCCAAATTTATTGTCAAAATTCCTCTAAAAGCAACAGAGGCTGCCGCATGACGCACACAATCGTATTTGTCGATGACGACCCCAATGTCCTCAACTCATTAAAACGGGGGCTGCGACCCTACCGCAAACAGTGGAAAACACACTTCTGCGAAAGCGCCGAGACCGCCATCGAAATATTCAAACAAACACCTGTTGACGTACTGGTGACCGATATCCGCATGCCGAACAAAGACGGCGTGGCACTCATGGAAGACATCAGCCAGCTCCAGCCAGAGACCATCCGCATTGCGCTCAGTGGCCAGGTGGAAGAACAGCAGTTTCATAAAATTATGGTGATGGCCCATCAGTTTTTATCCAAACCCTGTTCGACAGAGTCTCTGGTAGACACCTTAAATAAGGCCTGCTCATTACCTGAGTATCTCGATCAAGCCCGGTCATCAGCATACCCCATTAAGTTTGCATCCCTTCCCAGCCCACCCGCGTTATTTAATGAATTACAAACGATACTGAAAGACCCGGACATTGATGCCCACAAAATAGCCGCGCTGATCATCAAAGACACCGTACTCACCGCCAAACTGTTACAAATGGTCAACTCCCCCTACTTCAATATCGAAAGAGAAATCGATGATGTGACCGAAGCGGCCCTTTATGTCGGCGTAGATTCACTGACAACCATCATAACTGCTTATTGCTTAGCCAACCGCTACGCAGAAAGCGCTCACATGTCTGCAGAAATTCAATACATTTTTAATCAGGGAAGCGCCATCGCCTGCTTGGCAAAAAGGCTGTGCGCCGCTGAAGGGCACAACAAACGGTTACAAAACCAAGCATTTACAATTGGATTATTGCTACCCATTGGACGGTTATCGCTTTTTTCGTCCTATGCGGCACCCTACAAGCAAGCCATTGAACAAGCCACGACAGAAAATACCAGCCTGCTTGATGTAGAAGACCGTGTCTTTTGTTACAACCACCTCAAAGTAGCGGCCTATATGCTTACTCTGTGGGGCTTACCCAAACCGACTATTGAGATACTTGCTTTACCTTTTGCGGTAAACGAGCCCAGCGAAAACGCTCAAATTCTAGGGCCAATTGTTCACGCCAGTTACCAACTGATACAACACTCCCCTCATGTTTTTTCAGATGAAGCCTTCGCCCAGCTCCTCACTCGTTTTAATCGGCAAAATAAAGTAGAAGATTGGAAGAACGTTTATGACAGCAGCCAGTGCCAGCAAGACTAAACCCAAAGTTTTATTTGTCGACGACGAAGTCAATATACTCCACGGTTTAAAACGCCAGCTACACCGAAGCTTCGAAATGGATCTGGCCGATACCGTCGACCAAGCGTTTGAGTTCATCGAAAAATCTGGGCCATACATGGCCGTCGTTTCAGACATGCGCATGCCGGATCTCTCCGGAACCGAATTTCTGAAACAAGTGGCCTCTGCAGCACCGAATACCGTCCGACTCATGCTGACCGGCAATGCGGATCAAAAAACGGCGGTAGATGCCGTCAACGAAGCCGGTGTGTTCCGATTTTTGACCAAACCCTGTTCTAAAGAAGAAATGACTGAGGCACTCAATGCCGCCGTCAAACGCTACCAAACCAACACCGCCGAGCAACTGCTGTTAAAGAAAACGCTGGTGGGCTCAATGGATTTGATGACATCCATTTTATCCATTGCCAACCCCGAATTGTTCGGCCGCATCGCTAACATGAAAAAGCGCATCAAATCACTGGCCGAAGCGCTGAATGTTGCGGATTCCTGGTCTTTGGAAGTCGCTGCTATTTTTTCCCAGGTCATGATCATCTCGCTCCCCGCCGATATCCGCGAAAAGCTGGTCAAAGATACCCCATTGCAAGACGAAGAGCTCGAGATACTGCAAGCACTCCCAGAGCGTTACCGAAAACTTGTCGGTAAAATCCCCCGCATGGAGCCGGTTGCCGACACGCTTTATTTCAGCCTGAAAAATTTCGATGGCTCCTCTGTACCTATCGGCAATATCGCGGGCAAAAAAATTCCGGCCAGCGCCCGCATCCTCCATATTTTAAGCGACCTGCAAGAGCGGCAGATATACACGGGAAAAGCCGAAATTACAGTGCTGTCTGAAATGCGGGAAGAGACAAACAAGTACGACAAAGAGCTGGTGGAACGACTGCGCACACTGGCGATTCTTGACTCACAAAACCAGCCCATGGTCGAAAAAGAAATTCCTGCGTACAGCCTCGAACCCGGACAATTCATTATTTCGGACCTTCGCACCATCAATGGTCGATTACTGCTGTTGGGTGGACAGCAAATGAGTGAAACCCAACTCAACTTAATCTCCAGCTATATTGCCAACGGCACAGTCGCGGAACCGATCAAAATCGCTGTCCCAAAATAGGTCCTAATATCATTAAGTGATAAAATACGTACGGAGAGTAACGCATTCTCCCCAACAAGCGCATACCGTAACCAACCCGGTAATAACTCGGCGACAATACCCATAGCCACGTCGCTCATCCCAGAGTGCCTCCCCTTCACTCAGCAGACATACTCTCCTCAAACACCTGATCACACCTGCTTTTCAACAACCGGCTCCAAGCGCTATATAGAAACAATTAGAAGCAAGGGCACGACTGACTTCTCACTTTTTCCTCATCAAAGTGTTACACCTATCAAAAAAGAAACAAAAGCAATTTTATATAGTGCCCATTCTAGGACACCGCTGATTTCAAATCTCACCAGGGAGGGGGTACTATCTCCTGAAACAAAACTCAGGCGCTTTACAGAGGAAAACATGAAAAAACTGAAGAACAGACTGACCCGCCTGGCCGGACTAATCACGATACTCCTGTTGATTAGTGGTTGTGTATCAAACACTTACAAAGTCGGCGGAACCGTCTCCGGGCTTCTTGGCAGCGGGCTCGTACTGCAAAACAAAGGTAAGGACAAACTTGCTATCAGCGCCAATGGCTCCTTCCAGTTTTCCAAGGCCTACCCTGATAATGAAAGCTACGACGTGACCATACTGGTCCAGCCCAGTGACCCTAACCAAATTTGTACGGTTACCAACGGCCAAGGGCTGCTGGAAGGCACTGATACCAAAAGCGTTATCATCGATTGTGGACCCAATCAGGACGACCCCAGCACATACCCCCTCAGCGGCACCGTCTCCGGCCTCACAGGCACAGGGCTTGTCCTGCAAAACAACAATGGCGATGACCTGGAAATTGATGCCAATGGCGACTTCACCTTCCCCACCGCACTGGCCGATGGCAGCAACTACAAAGTCAGTGTACTCACCCAACCCAGCGCCCCCAACCAAATCTGTACCGTAGCCAACGCGGCAGGCACGATCAACCACAACAGCGTCAGCAACGTAGAAATTACGTGCGCCACCAACACCTACACCATTAACGGCAACGTCTCCGGGCTCGAAGGCGAAGGGCTTATCCTGCAAAACAACAATGGCGATGACCTGGAAATTGATGCCAATGGCGACTTCACCTTCCCCACCGCACTCGCCGATGGCAGCAACTACAGCGTCACCATACTGGCCCAGCCCAGTGACCCCAACCAACTCTGCACCGTAGCCCACGCGGCCGATGCGGTTAACGGCGACGATGTCAACAATGTGCAAATCACATGCGCCACCAACACCTACACCCTCAGCGGCACCGTCTCCGGCCTCACCGGCTCAGGGCTTGTTCTGCAAAACAATCAGGGTGATGACCTCGCCATTCCCGCCAATGGCGACTTCACCTTCGCCACCGCACTGGCCGATGGCAGCGATTACAGCGTGAGCGTGTTGGCACAGCCCCAAAATCCCAGCCAAACCTGTCTCGTCAGCGATGGCCATGGCACCCTGGAAGGGCGCGACATCATTGGCATGACCGTGACCTGCCAGACCGACACCTTCACCATTGGTGGTACGGTTTCCAACCTGAAAGGCTCCGGGCTGGTGCTGCAAAATAACAGCGGGGACGATCTGCCCATCAGTCGCGCCGGAGACTTCCGCTTTCAAACCCCGTTGGAAGACCACAGCACCTACTCCGTCTCGATACTAAGCCAGCCCAGCTCACCCAACCAGATTTGTACAGCCAGTGACAACAGCGGCAATGTGGATGGCGATGACGTAAGCTCCGTCGCCATCAACTGCGTTACCGAAACCTACACCGTGGGCATTACCGTGAACGGTTTGAGCGGCAGCGGTCTCGTCCTGCAAAACAATGGCGGGGATGACCTGCCCGTGAGCACAGACGGCAGCTTCACCTTCACCACACCCATTAACGATGGCAGCACCTACAACGTCAGTGTACTCACCCAACCCAGCACACCCAATCAGGCCTGTACCATCACAAACGCCAGCGGCGTTATGGATGGTGCCAAGGTAACAAACATCACCCTCGACTGTGTAACAGATGCTCACACCCTTGGCGGTACGGTCAGTGGTCTTGTTGGCACAGGCCTCGTCATACAAAACAATAATGCAGATGACTTGACGATCAACGCCAGTGGCAGCTTTACCTTATCCCAACCCTACCAAGACAACAGCACCTACGAAATTACCATCCTCACCCAACCCAGCTCGCCGAACCAGACGTGTAGCGTCACCAATGGCAGCGGCACG
>DJFX01000001.1:0-100515 GCA_002432635.1 Halothiobacillaceae bacterium UBA5861
CCCGCTAAGCCAGCCACAACTTCTCAACAACCATGGTGGAGGGGGGAGGATTCGAACCTCCGAAGGCGGAGCCAGCAGATTTACAGTCTGCCCCCTTTGGCCACTCGGGAACCCCTCCGAATAAAAGACGCTAATTATGCCTACCCCACTCCATTGAGTCAATTTTTATTATATTGAAATGACTGATCACAATCACCAGCTAAGGCTTGACCTCGACAACACCGGGATGAATGGCTGTCCCTTCAATGATTCGCCCTGAAGCGGTGTTGCGAACAGACACTATCTGGCCTTTTTCGGCACTTTTCAAAGCCACACCTGCACTTTGCACCTTAATTCCATTCGATGAAGCAATGACCGTCACACGCTGCCCTTGTTTAATAAGATAGGGCGGCTTCAAGTACATATTTGTGACCACTCGGTCCACATCAATCAGCCTGCGCGCCTGCTGACCAACGACACCACGGAGGTCACTGTAGTAGCTAGCAGGAAGTTGACTTAAGCTCATTTTTACCAGTTGTAAGTCATCAGGCTCAATAATTTTCCCACGCACTATGACCCTTCTCGTTTTCACAACATCAATGTTGCTTTCAAGCGTCACTGGCACAAAAATACGCCACGGCTTAGGGCCAGCACATTTAATACTTAAAAAAAGACGCCCCTGACGCCTTGTTGCATCTTTTGTCTCAACATCTAATGATTGCCCACAACTTGCGAGCCTTAAGCGTGGATCTAACGCATCAATGCGAACTTTAACGGGGTAAGGGGCATTTTTATAGAGCTCATGCAGATAAGTTTCTGCCGCTTGCTTGATTTTCTCAAGATCTTCCACCGCGTCCATCGCCCATGCGACCTGAGCCGGCAAGACGAAGCCGCCTATCCAGAGTATAAAGGCCAATGCTTTTACTCTCGGTCTTTTCATCACCTTAATGCTCTCATCCCTGCTGATGCCATCACTAGTTTCTACCCTAAACCCAAATATAGCTAAAGCAGAAAAAAAAGTGGCCGAAAAACATTTAAGGATTTGCACACCTGAATCGCTTTATTCGGGCTAACCAAGGCGGCCTCAGACCCCTGGATAATTGGGAGAACACTATATGTCTGGCTTTATCGCGTCTGTCGACGCTCGAACGCAGCTTGCGGGACACAATCGGCTCGAACTTTTACTGTTTCGATTAAATGGCAAGCAACGTTTTGGGATCAACGTTTTTAAGGTGCGTGAAGTGATTCAATGCCCGCCACTCACTCAAATACCCCAATCACACAGCGTCGTCCGCGGCATCATTAATATTCGCGGCACAACCATGTCAGTGATGGACCTCAGCATGGCAATTGGGCTGACACCGGTTGAAGATATTTCCGATGCTTTTCTGATCATCACGGAGTTTAACCAAAAGGTACAAGGCTTCTTGGTCGGCTCAGTTGACCGTATCGTCAACCAAACATGGAAAGAGATCATGCCGCCCCCTAAAGGCAGCATTAGTAAAAGCTATTTAACCGCCGTTGCTCACATGGAAGGTGAGCTTGTGGAAATTCTGGATGTCGAGCGCGTCTTGGCAGAAGTCAATGGCGCTGAAACAGAGATATCAAAAGAAATTTCAGATCAAAATCAAGTTGAGGAACTTAACAAAAATCTCGTTCTGATTGCTGATGACTCGGTTGTCGCTCGCAACCAAGTCAAAAAAACAGCGGAACAGCTTGGCCTTGAACCAGTATTAGCCTGTGACGGCGCCGAGGCGCTGCAACTACTGGAAAACTGGGCAAGCAATGGCTCCACTGAGCTTGAGCGCCTGGCACTCATTATATCGGATATCGAGATGCCCAAAATGGACGGTTACACCTTGACAACCCTCATCCGCCGGGACCAAAGACTGCAACATTTCCGTATTTTATTACACACATCAATGAGCGGCGGGTTCAACCAGGCGATGGTCGATAAAGTCGGAGCTGATGAGTTTATCGCCAAATTCGAACCAGATATCCTCGCTTCCGGCATAGGCAAGCACGTCAATCAAGTCCATACCCCCAAGCAGTAGCAGAACGCAGCCTCCTCATCGCGGGGCTGCAAACCTGCGTTGCCGCCCGCCCACCCCTTGCCGCCCTCCGTGCGCTCTAAAAGTTCCATGAATACCTCTCACTGCAAACAGAAAATATAAAAACACTTTACAAATCAATTAATTATCAAAAATCAACCCAACGGAAATCAAAAACTACCCAACAAATAAAAACATTGGCACATCTCCTGCTGAATAATTTCCAGACACAATGATTTGGAGAATACGGTGGGACTCGATAAAGCACTCGGAATTCATGACGACGCGTTACTTTTACGCTCACGGAGAGCGACATTACTCGCGTCCAATCTCGCCAATGCCGATACCCCGAATTACAAAGCACAGGATATTGACTTTCACTCGGCATTGAAAACGGCATCAAAAACCGATGTTTCGATGACTCAAACGCACCAGCGCCACCTTGTCGGTGCGCACAGCACAGAGGGCCAGCTCCAATTCAGGCACCCGCATCAGCCCTCGTTGGACGGCAACACGGTAGAAACTCAGGTTGAGCAAGCACTCTTTGCTGAAAACGCAGTGCAGTATCAAGCAAGCCTGCAGTTTGTTGGAAATAAATTCAAGTCGCTCTCGGCAGCCATTAAGGGAGAATAATAATGTCGTTGTTTGATAACTTTAATGTCGCCGGTTCCGCAATGAATGCCCAGTCCCTTCGACTGAACCTTGTTGCCAGCAACATGGCGAACGCAGACACCATTACTCAAAATCCTGACGAAGCCTACCGGGCCCGGCACCCCGTGTTCCAACAGGTTTTACAAGATGCCGACAACCAGGCAACCGGCGTGCGTATGGTTGCCGTTGTCGAGAACCAGTCACCGATTCCGGTCCGGCACCAGCCCGGTCACCCATTGGCAGATGAAAACGGCAACATCTACTCATCCAATGTCAACATGGTAGAGCAAATGGTTGACATGATTTCCGCGTCCCGCAGCTACCAAAGTAACGTCGAAGTCTTCAACACATCTAAGCAGCTGCTTTTGCAAACACTCAGACTGGGAAGCTAAACACTCGCGAGTAACGGACTATGAGCACAATCAACAGTACAAATGCCTACGAAGATCTTGGCTTGACACAGCGGCAACAGCCCCAAAAACCGAACGACAGCTTAGGGCAAGCTGAGTTCTTGCGTTTAATGACCACACAGCTGGCTAATCAAGATCCACTACAACCTATCCAGGATGCAGACTTTATCGCGCAAATGGCGCAGTTTGGCACAGTCAATGGTATTACTGAGTTACAGTCATCATTCGACACGCTGGCCTCAGCCATGCAGTCCAACCAAGCGCTACAGGCATCTGTCATGGTCGGCCGCACAGTGACCACACCTTCGGAACTCAATACACTTTCAGATTCGGGAGAAATGACAGGCATGATCAACCTCCCTTCCAACGCACAAAACGTCATCATCAAAATTTCCAAACCCAATGGCGAGCTGGTTCGAACGCTCCATCTTGGCGAGCAGGCGGCTGGATTAAACCATTACACATGGGACGGCACGCTCGAAAACAATGAGCAAGCTGAACCAGGCACCTATGTCATCTCAGCACAAATGACAAATGGCGAACAAACTGAAGCCATCCAGACATTCGCCAACGACACGGTAGATAGTGTCAGCCTCGGTGGGCCCGGGGGATTCACCCTGCACTTATCCAATCTGGGTGACCGATCAATGAATGATGTTTTAAAAATCAGTTAACGACCAATCTTAAAGACAGGAGCACACTATGTCCTTCGCAATTGCACTTAGCGGGCTTAACGCAGCCGGTTCTGAACTTAGCGTAACCAGCAACAATATCGCCAATGTGGGTACACATGGTTTCAAAGGGTCCCGTGCCGAGTTTGCTGATGTCTATTCGGTCAACTCCTTCAGCACGTCCAAAACAGCCATCGGTTCTGGGGTTTTGCTCAGCCAAGTCCGCCAGCAATTCAACCAGGGCAGCCTTGAATACACAGACAACGGTCTCGACCTTGCCATTAATGGCTCCGGTTTTTTCATGACCTCAACCGGACGCGATACACTGGACCCAGCCTACACCCGTGCAGGATCCTTCGGCGTGGACGCCAACGGTTATGTCGTTAACTCCCAGGGACAATTTTTACAGGTTTTCCCGGTAGACCCTGACGACGGCACCGTCATTTCAACCAGCTTTTCATCCGCCGGCTCACTTCAGGTACCTGACTCCTTTGGCGCACCTTCCGCCACAACGGAAGTAACGCTTGGTGTCAATCTGCCTTCCGGCGCCCCTGATCTGCCGATTGCCAACTTTGATCCGCAGGACACCAGCACGTTTACCCAGACAACATCAACCACGGTCTACGATTCACTCGGCAACCCACACACTTTGCAAGCCTACTTTATCAAGACCGACTCAGCCAACAATACCTGGGAAACACGGACCTTTTTGGATGGCAATCAGCTAACCCCTCAAGTCACTGAAGATTTGGCTTTTAATGCAAGTGGTATTCTCACCACGCCGGCCGACGGCCTGGTCCACTACTCCCCCGAAACGTTGACCAACGGCGCCAACCCCTTATCGTTAACGTTAAACTACTTGTCGGCCAACGGAACCGACACCACCCAGTTTTCCTCACCGTTCAGCATTGCCAGCTTGACACAAAATGGCGCAGGCACAGGCCGCTTAAATGGCCTGGAAGTCACTGAAGACGGAACCGTTCAAGGCAACTATACCAATGGTGAGTCACGCGCACTGGGCAAACTTGTGATCGCAGACTTCCCCAATGCGGAAGGACTACGCCAGGTGGGCAACACTATGTGGCGGGAAACGGTTTCATCCGGGCAAGTGCTCGTTGGTGAAGCGGGCACTGGCCGTTTTGGCAGCATTCAGGCCAGCGCACTGGAAACATCCAACGTCGAGCTGACAAGTCAGTTAGTCAAACTGATTACCGCCCAACGCAACTTTCAAGCCAACGCCAAGTCGATCGAAACCAGCAGCACTGTGACTCAAACGATCATCAACATCTAGTCACGCAAGGACGATTTAAACCATGGATAACATGATCTACATCTCCATGACCGGCGCCAAAAACGTCATGTATGCCCAGAGTACGAATAGCAACAACCTGGCGAACGTCAACACCTACGGTTTTAAAGCTGACCTCGACTTTTTTCAAAGTCAGCCGGTTTATGGGCCCGGGGAACCCTCAAGAGCTTACGCCGAAGACGCCCGGGCAGGTTTTAACCATGAAGCCGGTTCACTCGTATCAACCGGACACAACCTGGATGTCGGCATCATCGGCGAAGGCTGGATTGGCGTTCAAGCTCCCGACGGCACAGAAGCCTATACCCGTCGGGGAGACTTTCGCATTGACCCTAATGGGTTACTGACCAATGGAGAGGGCCTGCTGGTCCTGGGCAACGGCGGCCCCATTGCGATTCCTCCGAACGAATCGCTGTTGATCGGCCGCGACGGCACCATCACGATCCGCCCGATTGGCGCGGGCCCCGGGCAACTCGCCAACATTGACCGATTACTACTGGTCAATCCGGACATCAAAGCCATGCAAAAAGGTCCGGATGGCTTATTCAGGCTGCAATCCGGCGAGCTCGCAGAGCCTGACGCCTTTGTACAAGTCACACCCGGCGCCATTGAATCGAGCAATGTTAACGCCGTTGAAGCCATGGTCAATATGATTGAATACGCCCGCAGCTTCGAAGCTCAAACCAAAATGTTCAAGGTTGCCGAAGAAGTCGACGCATCCACAACCAAGCTGATGAGCATCACCTAGTCGCGTAGGAATACTTAAGGAGACAACGTATGAATCCCGCACTTTGGATTTCAAAAACCGGGCTGGACGCCCAACAAACCCGCATGGCCGTTATATCCAACAACCTGGCCAACGTAAGCACCACGGGTTACAAGAGAGAACGGGCCGTCTTCGAGGATTTATTCTACCAGAATATCCGTCAACCCGGCGGACAAACATCCTTGAGCACGGCATTACCCACAGGCCTTCAGGTGGGTACGGGTGTTCGTGTTGTAGCCACCGAAAAATTACATACACAGGGCAATATCTCGCAAACCGATAACGCACTGGATGTTGCCATCCAGGGCCGCGGCTTTTTCCAGATTGCCCTCCCTGATGGCAATGTCGCTTATACCCGGGATGGCAGTTTCAAAATCAGCGCAACCGGCGGGCTTGTCACCTCCAGCGGCTATGAGCTGCAACCCAACATCAATGTCCCCGCTGGGGCACAAAGCATCGAAATTGGCGCCGACGGCTCTATTTCTGCCCAACTTGACGGCGCCACCGCACCCACACAACTCGGGAACCTGCAAATCGTCGATTTCATCAATCCAGCGGGCTTACAGCCCTTAGGTGAAAACCTGTATCAGGAAACAGTGGCCAGTGGCGCCGGGCTTGTAGGCCTACCCACCACTCAGGGGCTGGGAACGCTCAGACAGGGCTTTTTGGAAACCTCAAACGTTAACATCGTCGAAGAAATGGTCGGCATGATCGAAACCCAACGCGCCTACGAAATGAATTCAAAAGCCATTTCGACCACAGACGACATGCTGCAATACCTGAATAACAACGTATAGGTGAAGCTATGAACGTGCCCACATGGATAACGCACCCGTCAACCTTCAAAACGCATTGGGGTAAGGGCTGTGGCTGGATCCTGATTCTCACATCACTGGCGGCATGCGCTCCTGCGGAACGGGTGATTGAACCAGACGCTCGGTACGCCCCGATTATGGTCAACGATCCGCCCGAGGTGGTTCGCTCTCAAAATGGTGCCATCTACCAGCCCGCAACGTCCATCGAGCTCTTCCGCAATAACAAAGCTTACCGAACAGGCGATATCTTGACCATTGTCCTGGAAGAAAAAACAGATGCCGTCACTCGCTCGGCGACCTCGACAGCCAAAGATAACACCTGGAAAATGGGCTCACCCACCCTTCTGGGCGTTCCTGTCACACACAATGGCAATGCCATTTTAAGCGCCTCACTGGACGCGAGCCGGAATTTTAGCGGCTCCGGCAACAGCAGCCAAAGCAACAGTTTGGAAGGCAATATTACCGTGATGGTGAGTAAAGTTCTGTCAAACGGCAATCTGGTCATCCGCGGAGAAAAAATTGTGTCTATTAATCAGGGAGCCGAGTCGCTTCGCTTATCCGGTATTGTTCGGCCCGAGGATATTCGGCCCGATAACAGTGTATTTTCCAGCCGCATCGCAAATGCCCGAGTTCACTACGGTGGCGCAGGCACGCTTGCCGATTCGAATCAAAAAGGCTGGCTGTCCCGCATACTGAGCGGGAAATACTGGCCCTTCTAACACGGGAAGAGAGTTGGGATTATGCCTCACTTTACAAGCACACAGTTCCTACGGCTGATATTCGTCAGTCTTTTAGCACTCGCCATGCATGCTGGGAACCAGGCCTACGCAGAACGTATAAAAGACTTAACCAGCATCGCCGGCGTGCGCAAGAATCAACTCCTGGGCTATGGCCTAGTGGTGGGTTTGAATGGAACGGGGGATTCTGTCAATCAAACACAATTTACGGGTCAAAGCCTTAAAGCGCTGATCAGCAAGTACGGGATCACACTGCCCGAAAATGTTAACCCCAGCTCCAAAAATATTGCGGCTGTCACTGTTCATGCCGATTTACCTGCCTTTGCCAAGCCCGGCCAATTGATTGATATCACCGTATCATCACTGGGTGACTCCAAAAGCCTTCGCGGCGGCACATTATTAATGACCCCGCTACGCGGCGTAGATGGCCAGGTCTATGCTATTGCCCAAGGCAATCTGATTGTCGGCGGCTTTGGTGTGGACTCACCTGACGGCTCAAAAATCACCGTGAATATTCCCAGTGTCGGGCGTATTCCCAACGGCGCGACAGTTGAGCGCAGCGTGCCTAATCCGTTTGCGAATAGCGACGCCATTTACCTGAATTTGAATACCGCTGACTTTACCTCAGCCCAACGCATGGCTGAGCAAATTAACACGATCGTAGGGCAAGGCACAGCAGCACCGATTGATGCAGTGACTGTCCGTGTGAACGCACCACGGGATCCGGGTCAACGCGTCAGCTTTGTTTCGTTTATCCAGGATTTAAGCGTCGAACCGGGCGACGCACCCGCACGGGTCATTATTAACTCCCGAACAGGCACCGTGGTCATTGGCAGTCAGGTGCGTGTCAGCCCCGCAGCCGTCACGCATGGAAGCCTTACCGTCAGTATTACCGCGAACAACAATGTCAGCCAACCCCCGCCTTTTTCAGGCGGGGAAACAACGACGTTCCAGAACAGTGATATCGAAGTCACACAAGAAAATAAGCGGATGTTTATCTTCGATTCCGGTGTCACGTTGGAGGCAATCGTCCGAGCGGTGAATCAAGTTGGCGCAGCCCCGGGTGATTTGGTCGCTATTCTTGAAGCTCTCAAACAAGTGGGCGCGTTGCGCGCTGAACTTGTGGTCATCTAAAGAGGCTGACAATGGATATCTCCGATTCAGGTTTCTATTTTGACGCGAATGGTCTCAGCCACCTCAAACGCGAGGTCAAAGCCGAGCAAACCACAGAAAATATCCGCCAGGTGGCTCAACAGTTTGAAAGCCTGTTTCTCAACCAGGTTTTAAAAAGCATGCGCGAAGCGTCTCCAGGGACAGATATTTTTGCCAGCAAGTCATCACTTTTTTATCGTGACATGCTGGATAAACAGCTTTCTGTTTCGCTCTCATCCGGAGGCGGAATCGGCCTTGCAGATGTTCTGGTGGAACAGCTCACGGCAAACCAACGGTCGTCATCAACAGACACTGGACAACCAATGCCCCAGCTGCCTCATCGCCCACAGGCTACGAATACTCTTACACCGCACACTCCGGCGACCCACGCAAGCACGCCCGCTGACGCAACAATATGGGCATCACCTGAAGACTTTGTGACTGACATTTGGCCACATGCACAGCGTGCAGCACAAAATCTGAATGTCAACCCCCACCTGATCGTCGCACAAGCGGCACTGGAAACTGGCTGGGGACAGCATGTGCCAATGACTGATGGCAAATCCAGCTTTAACTTTTTTGGCATCAAAGCCGATCAGCGATGGCCTGGACACTACGTAGAGAGGGAAACGATGGAATACGAATCGAACCAATTCAGCCGACAGCAAGCACGCTTCCGCGCTTATGATTCAATGGCCGAGGGTGTCAATGATTTTGTTGACTTTCTGAAAAGCCAGCCACGCTACCGGAACGCTCTGCAAAACGCCCATGATGACCGAAACTTTTTACAGGCTTTGCAACATGCCGGCTATGCGACAGACCCAAATTATGCTGACAAGATCATGCGTATTGCCCGGAGTGAAACTTTGCAAAACAGCCTGACAAAGCTTAAGGAAAACGGCCAGCTGCCGTTAGCAAGTTAATGAGGCCTGACAAGGGGAGCAGAATATGACGGGGATTCTGGATACTGCCGTCAGCGGCTTACTTACCGCACAGCAGCAGTTGGCAACGACGGGCCACAATATTGCCAATGCCAGCACCCCAGGCTACAGCCGCCAGCGTGTGGAAACGGTCGCACAAAGGCCTGATAATCTGTCAGGTATAGGCATTGGTAACGGGGTGCTTGTCAGCAGCATTGAACGCTATCACGACCAGTTTATTACCTCGGAACTCCGCCACGTTCAGTCAGAACAGTCCCGACTGGATACACTGCACACACTTGCCGCACTCGTTGATGATGTCCTGGCTGACCCGGAAGGCGGCATCACACCCGCATTGCAGGATTTTTTCAGTGCGGTGCAGGATATTGCGGATGCCCCCGCATCCGCCGATGCCCGTATCGCGCTGATCTACCAGGCAGATGCCTTGTCACAACGCTTTCAATATTTTGATCGCCGCTTTGCTGACCAAGATCAGCAAGTGAGTGAAAGAACGCGTGAAATTGTCAACGACATTAACGGATTTGTGCGCTCCATTGATAATGTTAATAAAGAAATCGTTGCTGCCCGCGCAAATGGTTTAAAAACCACACCGCCCGACCTTCTCGACCACCGTGATCAGCTCTTGGCAGATATGAGTGCATTAATCGATATCGATGTTATTGAAAATGCCAACAACACGGTCGATATCTTTGCACCACAAGGACAAAACTTACTTAGCCAGCATACGGTTTCACAGCTTCGTACGGTTCGCGATCCAGCAAACCCGACGCGTGAACGCATCGTGTATGATGGCATTCCGTCGAATATTGATATCACTGACACGCTGTCAGGGGGCGAACTGGGCGGCTTACTCGACTTTCGCCGTGAAATGCTCGATGGTGTGCGTAATCAGCTCGGCCTTGTTGCCATCGGCATTGCAGAAGCCTTTAATGAGCAGCATCGCCAGGGGATGACGCTGGAGGGGCAACTTGGAACAGACTTTTTTCAAATGGGTCTGCCAAATACAACGCCTCACAGCAACAATACAGGGTCAGCAACCGTTGCCGCTGCGATTACCGATGTCTCCGCGTTGACGACACAAAATTACCGGGCAACATTCGACGGGACAAATTGGACCGTTTCGTCACTTGACCAATCCAGCACAGTCAGTGGCACCGGGCCCAATCTGACCATTGATGGGCTGACCATCCAAACAACCGGTACCGCCGCCGCGGGTGACCATTTTCTGATTCAACCGACCCTTGGAGGGGCGCAGAGCTTTACATCCGTCATTAGTCGGACAGAAGATATCGCCGCCGCTTCACCCATCCGGACCGCTGCGCATCCAAACAACCAGGGCAATGCTATTGTCAACACAGGTGCTGTCATCGATGTGAACCACCCGAATTTACTAGACTCGGTGCAGGTGCAATTTAACGACCCAGCAACCAGTTTCGATCTGATTGATCCCTCAACAGGGGCCGTGTTGCTGGCCAATCAAGCCTATACTTCCAATAGCCCGATTGACTTTAACGGCTGGCGAATCGAAATCTCCGGCACACCCCAAATGGGTGACCGCTTCACGATTGAAGCCAACGTCAACGGTTCATCGGACAACCGCAACATGCTGGCACTGGCCGAACTGCAGGGTCGCAATACCTTACTCAGCGGTACCGCCAACTTTCAAGAAGTGTACAGCGCCATGGTTGCCGATGTCGGCTCTCAAACGCGCTACGCTGAAATTAACAAAGAGGCACAAACGTCTTTGTATACGACACTTGAAGCTCGGCGAGAAAACTTTGCAGGTGTTAATCTGGACGAAGAAGCCGCAGATTTGCTCCGTTTCCAACAAGCGTATGAAGCCTCTGCCCGTGTCATTCAGACAGCGAATACGATTTTCCAATCACTCCTTAATGCCTTTTAGGCGCGATTAACGAAGGTTAAAACTGTGCGAGTTTCAAGTTCACAAGTTTTTTTACAAAGCCTGGCAAGTATGCAACGCCATCAAGTGGATATTGCTAAACTGCAAAACCAGATTACATCCGGCAAGCAGCACTTGCGACCATCCGACGCTCCCGCAACAATGGGCAGGACGCTCAACCTTGAGCAGACCTCCCGGCAAACCCAGCAGTTTCAAGAAAATATTACCGTTGCAGAAAACCGCTTAGCGCTCGAGGAAACAGTACTTAACGATGCAACACTTATTCTTCAGCGCACCCGGGAGCTGGCCATTCAGGGTAATAATACCGCTTTGGGTGACGATGCCAGGCGTGCGATTGCCAGCGAGATTCGGGAGCGTATTGGCGAACTTATCTCCTTGGGGAATACCGTCGATGCCAACGGCGACTATCTTTTTTCGGGCTATCAAGGACAGCAAAAACCGCTCATAACAGAAAAATTTGGAAATAAAGAGTATGTCCGCTTCGCCGGTGACCAGGGTGTGCGCTTTATCCAAGTAAGCGAGTCCAAGCAAATCAAAACGGGCGACTCTGGATTTGATATCTTTTTTAACGTCCCCAGCAACTACGCTTTTGTCACTGAGGCTGTCATCAGCAACACGGGTAACGGCGTCATAAGTCCAGCCTACCCTGCAAATCCCGATGCAATAACAGGCGACCGTTATCGTATCGAATTTACAGGACCATCAAATTACGATGTCATTAACGAAAGTACCGGTAACACAGTCCATTCAGACAGTTATGTTTCGGGCAACACCCTTGAGTTTGAAGGTATTGAAACCATCATTAAAGGCACTCCTGTGGCCGGAGACCAGTTTTTCGTCCAACCGGGGAAAAGTCAGAGTATTTTTTTCACGCTTGAAAAACTTGCGTCTACCCTGGAAGCCCCTACACCCACGGCTGCAGATGACACACGAGTCAGCGCCGTTATGGGAACAGCGATTGACGACCTGGGCAAAGCGCTCGATAACGTGACAGAGTTTCGCACCCAAACTGGAGCGCGATTGAACTCACTTGATTCACAACATGATCAGAATGAAGCTTACGAACTCCAGATACAAAGCACACTGTCTCAGTTACGAGACTTGGATTACGTAGAAGCCATTGGCCAACTTCAGTTCCAAATGTTCGCACTGGAAGCAGCCCAAGCTTCTTTCGCCCGAATTGAAGGCAATAGTTTGTTTAATTACTTACGCTAACAAGTCTCGAGCGCAGTCATTAGGCTTCGTACTTTTGCAAAACAAGTGTCGCGTTAGTACCACCAAACCCAAAGCTGTTTGAAAGGATCCGCCGTAAGTTAACATTATCCTGTCGCTGGGTTACGATCGGCATGTTGGCCGCTTCTGGATCCAGCGTTTCAATATTCGCAGACGCTGCGATGAACTGATTCTCCATCATCAGAAGCGAGTAAATGGCTTCTTGTACACCTGCTGCGCCCAAGGAATGGCCAGAAAGCGATTTCGTTGAGCTGATAGGTGGAACCTGATCGCCAAACACCGACTTAATGGCATTCAGCTCAGGAATATCACCACTGGGCGTACTGGTGCCATGTGCATTGATGTAGTCAATGGGGCCATCAACCGTTGACAAAGCATTCTGCATACTCCGCAACCCCCCTTCGCCAGACGGAGCCACCATATCGTGGCCATCGGAGGTCGCACCGCAACCTACGATTTCGGCATAAATTTTTGCACCTCGCGCAAGAGCATGTTCAAGCTCTTCAATAACGAGCATGCCCCCGCCGCCGGCAATGACAAAGCCATCCCGATCAGCATCATATGTGCGCGAAGCTTTTTCCGGTGTCTCATTGTATTGTGTAGACAAAGCGCCCATCGCATCAAATAAACAAGACGATGTCCAATGCTCTTCTTCCCCGCCACCGGCGAACACAATATCTTGCTTGTTGAGTAAGATTTGCTCAACAGCACTGATAATACAGTGCGCACTTGTCGCACATGCAGAAGAAATCGAGTAGTTCACACCTTTGATTTTAAACGGTGTCGCAAGGCAGGCGGAAACAGTGCTCCCCATGGTTTGAGTCACTCGAAAAGCCCCAACCCGCCGAAGGCCTTTGGCACGCATGATATCTGCTGACTCTACCTGATTAGAAGGTGAGCCGCCGCCAGAACCAGCAATGATGCCTGTGCGTGTATTGGAAACATCGGTATCCTCTAAACCGGCATCCTCAATAGCCTGTTGCATTGATAAATAAGCATACGCTGCGGCCTGCCCCATAAAGCGATAATGCTTGCGATCAATGCTTGCTTTAAGATCAATCTCCGGTGTCCCAGATACATGACTCCGCATACCCACTTCAGCATATTCGTGGTTGAAACGAATCCCGGAACGGCCTTGTTTTAAGCTTTCAAGGACATCATTTTTGTGATGCCCCAAACAGGAGACAATACCCACTCCTGTAATCACTGCACGCCTCATACTTATATTAATCCTGCGTTTGCGCTAGAAATCATCTGTTGATGTGAATAACCCAACACGTAAATCTTTCGCTGTGTATATTTCACGGCCGTCCACAAACATGCTGCCATCAGCAATACCCATCACAAGCTTTCTTTCGATCAGCCGCTTTAAGTGCAAGTGATAAGTCACCTTCTTAGCAGTTGGTAAAACTTGCCCCGTAAATTTAACTTCACTGGCTCCGAGAGCACGCCCTCTACCAGGATTGCCTTTCCAGGCTAGAAAAAAGCCAACAAGTTGCCACATGGCATCCAGACCTAAGCAACCCGGCATCACTGGGTCTCCCTGAAAGTGACACTCAAAAAACCATAGATCAGGATTGATATTCAGCTCAGCGCGGATTTCACCTTTTTCATAAAGACCACCTTCGGCTGAGATGTAGTTGACTTCATCCACCATCAGCATATTTGGCAGTGGCAGTTGGGCATTATTTTCACCAAACATTTCCCCGCGCGCGCACGCAAGCAATTCTTCTTTTGAGAACGACTGCTGCGCCATCTGTTTACCTTTACCTAACTGCATACCGTGATCACACCACCTCTATGTAAACCTGAATGAAAAAACACATGCAAAACCCAGCCAGTCTAATACTATTCGGCCTCTCATTTCAAACAATACTAAGCTGTGCCTGTCCCAAAGACATTAACATTTAAGGACTGACTAAAAGCCAACATTCTCTTTAGCGGCCGAACTGCTTTAACTTGCAACAACGTATCTACATGCACTTCGCTGGAATTTTCATCAAGGCATTTAGAGAGCTGCTGTAAGCTGTTCATTGCCATCCATGGGCAGTGAGCGCAACTGTTACACGTCGCGCCTACACCACCTGTTGGCGCGTCAATAAATGTTTTATCGGGCGCTATCTGGCGCATTTTGTAGAAAATCTGATTATCGGTAGCAACGATAAAAGTTTTATTCGCTAATGTACGCACAGCATTGATCAACTGTGTTGTTGAGCCCACGACATCCGCTAACTGAATCACTTCCTCGGGAGACTCAGGGTGAACCAGTACAGCCGCCTCAGGGTGGCTTTCCTTAAGCTTCAAAAGCTCTGTGGCTTTAAATTCGTCGTGTACAATACATGACCCGTTCCACAATAACATATCCGCACCGGTTTCTCTGACAAGATAACCACCTAAGTGCTTATCCGGCCCCCACAAAATTTTTTCCCCCTGCTCACCAAGGTGCTTAATCAGTTTGAGCGCAATCCCCGATGTTACCACCCAGTCGGCACGCGCTTTGACCGCAGCACTCGTATTCGCGTAGACCACAACCGTTCGGTCTGGATGTTCATCGCAAAACGCACTGAACTCATCAATCGGGCAACCCAAATCCAGTGAACAAGTTGCTTCCAATGTGGGCATTAGAATTCTTTTTTCCGGATTTAAAATTTTTGCGGTTTCACCCATGAAGCGAACACCCGCAACGACTAATGTCTCTGCTGACTGCTCACTGCCAAACCTTGCCATCTCCAGTGAGTCAGAGACACAGCCACCGGTTTCATCCGCAATGCGCTGAATATTATCATCGGTATAGTAATGGGCAACCAAAACAGCATTGCGCGCCTTTAATTGTTCTTTGATACGGGCAATTAAAGCTTCTTTCTGATCATCAGACATCACACCAAGATTGTGCTGAACATCTGCTGTACGAGGATACTGAAATTGGATTGGAGTATTGGACTTTATCAACATAACCATTCATTCGCTGAACGCGACATTCTTAAATACTTTATACAACTTAAGATGGGGTAAATTTTACTATTATCAATCTAGGAGCCATAAATAGGGTGGTAACTCTTTACCCTCATCCACACGCTACGCAAGGCCATTGAATCATGAAACCAATGGGTATAGTACCACAGCCTTTTTCTGCGCAGTTAAAGACAACAAGTGCGCTCATTAAGCATGGCACCAATGCAGCCCACTCTTCTGACTAAATCTGGCTGGCCAAACCCAGCCTTACACCGTTTGTCGCTTTTTTAAAATTATTTTGGATAACAAGATCCCTGCTTCAAACAACAACCACATGGGCAATGCGAGAAGCGTCTGCGAAATCACATCCGGGGGTGTTAGAATCATACCTACAATAAAAGCCGCCACGATAAAATATGGTCGTTTGCTGGCCAACGATGCAGGTGTCGTAATGCCCATGACCACCAAAAGGATAATTGCCACAGGGACTTCAAAAGCAATACCAAAAGCGATAAAAATGGTCATGACAAAGTCCAAGTACTTACCTATGTCCGTATTCACTTCAACCCCTTCTGGGGCAAAACCTGTCAAAAAATCAAATACCAGAGGGAATACGATAAAAAAAGCAAAAGCGACCCCCATAAAAAATAAAACGACACTCGAGGCCAGTAGCGGTAAAACCAGCTGTTTTTCTTTTTTGTAAAGCGCCGGCGCAATAAACGCCCAGACGTGGTACAAAATGAAAGGTATGGAAATAAAAATAGACAGCATTAAAACCATTTTAAATGGAATCAAAAAGGGAGCTGCAACCTCAATCGCGATCATATTGGCGCCCTCGGGCAATTGCTCCAAAAGCGGACCGGCTAACCAAGAATAGATCGTTTGTGAAAAGGGGAAAAGACATAAAAACACGGCGGTCACAACCAACACCGACTTAAGTAGCCGGTCTCGCAATTCCACTAAGTGCGAGAGAAAACTCTCCTCTTTTTCTTCAACCGATTGATCGTGCTGCTCGCCAGAACTCATTGTCATACCTTTCAAGTATCCAAATTATGGCTTACGTTCAACCGCTGCAGGCGTATTCTGCGTGTCTTGAATTTCAGGCTCCGAGGCGGCCGGCCCTTGTTCCGATAAAATTTGCTCAGAAAACTGCGCGATGGGTGTTTCTATTTGGTTTCTGGTATCGTCAACGAGCTCTTTAAGGTCATCAATTTCTTTTTTCTGTTCTTCAAGCACATTTTTTAAATGCTCGTTCTCCAGCTCCCGCTGTATATCAGATTTCACCGACTGAACCATACGCTGGGCACGCCCCACCCACAAACCCACGGTGCGCGCTACCTCTGGCAATCGGCTTGGGCCAATGACCAGAAGTGCAACGATGCTAATCAACAACAATTCCCAGAAACCAATGTCAAACATAAAAGCTGTTTCGGTTAAACTTTATCTTTATCCGACGTAGCATTGGTGGCCGACTGGGTTGTCTCTTCTGGTTCAGCGCTTTGGCTCTCAATACGCTGATCCGAAGCGGCGTCTTTCTTGCTTTCATCATCTTTCATTGAGTCTTTAAACCCTTTGACGGCCTGGCCCAGATCGCCACCAACATTGCGTAGACGCTTGGCTCCAAACAGCAAAAGTACTATCACAAGAATAATCAGGAGCTGCCAAATACTTATACCCATAATCCAACCTCTATATTGTCAACTTGCGCTTTCGCGCCGGGATTTTTTCTCTTCGAGCCCGGACACACCCTCCCGGCGCGCCAGCTCATTCAACACGTCTTCGTAACTCAACCCTCGCTCAGATAACATCACTAAGGTATGAAACCACAAATCTGCCGTTTCATAGACAACATGCTGATCGTCTGTGCCTTTTGCGGCCAGGATTACTTCAACCGCTTCTTCACCCACTTTTTTCAAAATGGCGTCTCGCCCTTTGCTGTACAGACTTGCAACATAAGACGCTTGGGGGTCAGATTGTTTTCGTGACTCCAATGACTGACCGATCCGCTTTAAAATTTCGCTCATTTATAAATCTCGTCAGGCGACTTTAACACCGGTTCAACATCCTGCCAGTTACCGTTTATGTGCCGCCTAAAAAAGCAGCTTTCGCGCCCAGTATGGCAAGCAATACCACCGGCCTGATCCACCTTAAGCAAGATAACATCAGAGTCGCAATCGGTTCTTAGCTCAACCACCTTCTGGGTATGACCAGAGGACTCTCCCTTATGCCATAGTTTTTTGCGTGAGCGGGACCAGTAAACAGCCTCACCGGTCTGCATCGTTTGCTCCAGCGCTTCACGATTCATCCAGGCGACCATCAAAATTTTACCGTCTTGAGCGGATTGTGCAATTGCGGGAACAAGCCCTTGTTCGTTCCAGTTAATTTGTTGCGATGCGGTTGAGGAGGTCATGGCTGGAGTGTATCACAAGTCTTTTTCACAACGACTACATCCGCATCTCGATTCCTTTGGCGGCCATAAAAGCTTTCGCTTCGCCAATCGAATACTCGCCGAAGTGAAAAATGCTGGCCGCTAACACCGCATCGGCTTCACCGTCCAACACACCCTCAGCCAAATGCGCCAGTGTGCCTACTCCGCCCGAAGCGATCACAGGGATTGTCACCGCCCGACTAACAGCACGGGTAAGCGCCAGGTCAAACCCGATCTTGGTACCGTCACGGTCCATACTGGTCAACAGAATTTCGCCAGCCCCATAGCGGCACATTCTTTGCGCCCACTCGACAGCGTCAATACCTGTGGGCTTGCGCCCGCCATGTGTGAACACTTCCCAGCGTAAGGGTTCCCCCTCTCCACTCACTTGCTTCGCATCAATGGCGACAACAATGCACTGAGACCCCACTTTACCAGCGGCACGTTTTACCAGCTCAGGTTCAAAAATTGCGGCGGTATTGATGCCAACCTTATCGGCACCGGCATTCAACATGGTTCGGACATCCTCAACACTGCGGATGCCTCCACCCACGGTCAGGGGGATAAAAACCTCATTGGCGACATGCTCAACAACGTCGATCATGGTCGATCGGTTATCCGAGCTTGCTGTGATATCCAAAAAGGTAATTTCGTCAGCGCCTTCTTTATCATAACGGCGGGCAATTTCTACCGGGTCGCCTGCGTCGCGAATATCAACAAACTGGACACCTTTGACCACGCGGCCATTATCCACATCCAAGCAGGGAATGATGCGTTTTGCTAGCATTTATCTTACCTTCTGCTCGACAACAGCTGGTCTGACAACTGTTGCGCTTCCGTCAGATCAAGGCTTCCTTCGTACAAGGCCCGACCAACAATGGCACCACTGATCCCGGACTCAGCCACGTCGCAGAGGTTTCGAATGTCATCAATATTCGTTACGCCACCGGAAGCAATCACAGGTATTGAGATAGCTTCTGCCAGACTGACGGTTGCTGGGATATTTACCCCCTGCATCATCCCGTCCCGGCTGATGTCTGTATACACAATCGCGCTGACACCCAGGCCCTCAAAAGTACTCGCCAGGGTCACCGCCTCTTGCTCAGAAACCTCGGCCCAACCTTCCACAGCGACTTTGCCATCTTTGGCATCTAGTCCAACAATCACCTTACCTGGAAAGCGCTTGCAGAGAAGACTGACAAAGGCCGGGTCTTTCACAGCCTGGGTGCCTATAATGATATAACTCACCCCTGCGTTTACATAAGCTTCGGCTGTTTCCAGGTTACGGATGCCTCCACCGACTTGAAGGGGCAGGTCCGGGTAGGCTTTGCGAATCGCTTTAACCACCTGTGCATTACGCGGCTCGCCCGCAAAAGCACCGTCCAAATCAACCAAATGCAGACGTTTCGCTCCAGCCGCTACCCAACGGCCTGCAACAGCAACAGGGTCATCCGAAAAAACTGTATCGTCATCCATCCGCCCCTGACGGAGCCTGACACACTGTCCAGCTTTTAAATCAATCGCAGGAATCACGAGCATATTATTCACCTAATTTTTGGTATCCGAACAGGGTGCAGCTATCACGCACGCTGTTCGAAAATTACCTTGTGTGCAAAAAAACCGGCCAGCATTGAGCAAACAACAATCACCGAATTCAAAAAACCAAACCCCAGGGAAGTCAGCGCTGGTCCGGGGCAATAGCCCGACAAGCCCCAACCAACGCCAAAAAGCCCTGAACCACAAAGCAGTCGCGGGCTGAGTATGCGGTTCACAGGCAATTGAAACTCTGAAGCGAAAAAAGGGGATGACCGCCTCAATACAAACCGAAACAAGACACCCGTTACCATCAGCGCGCCGCCCATCACAAACAATAAGCTAGGATCCCAATGCCCCGCCACATCTAAAAAACCAATCACACGGGCCGGATCGGTCATGCCGGACAGGCTCAAACCCCAGCCGAATAACAATCCGACCAATAATGCAACTGCACATTGTTTCATAAGGAGGCTCCCACTATGTGGTGCAATACATACACCGTCAAAATTCCTGTGAGCATGAAAACAATGACCGCTACAAGAGACCTTAACGACAACAAACTGAGACCACATATGCCGTGACCACTGGTACACCCCCCTCCCATACGAGCGCCAAACCCGACGAGGAAACCACCTGCGATGAGAAGCCATGCACTGGCCGGGTATTCCGGAGGAACAACCGTTGTAGCTGAAAAAAAGAAACCACCCAGTATCAAACCCAGAACAAACAAAAGGCGCCAAAGCTGACGGTCCTTGCGATCAAACACCAGGCTATTCAAAATGCCACTCACCCCAGCGACCCGTCCATTCAAAAATAACAAGGCGACAGCACTAAGGCCAATCAACCATCCGCCTACGAGTGCAGGTATAAAACTCTCCAGACTAACTTCCAACATTCACAACTTACCATTAACAGGACAAAGGCAGGCAATTGTATGTCGCACGCTCAACATGACTCAAGTACAGTCTGTGGGACGCTGCTGCGGGAAAAACACCCTCACCCCCACACACATTCTGATAAACGGCTGGGGTTACCCCAGCACACTCGCAATTTCTGTTATATTTTACAGTTTACCCATAAGCAGATTTCACCCAGCGCATAAACCATGACACCATTAGAACGCTACCAGCAAGCACTCGACACCGAAGGCTTCACCTTTGACCCAAACCAGCAACGGGTCATGACCCATTTCCAGCGTTTATTTGATGACATCTGCACTCGACCCAAGCCCTCACCGGCACCCAAGTCCAAGCCTCGCTGGTTAGAACCCTTTCGAAAACGTAAAACTGTGGCACCTGCCACGACGAAAGGGCTTTACATCTGGGGAGGTGTCGGCCGAGGGAAAACACACTTATTTGATCTGTTTTACGAAGTCATTCCTTTTGAGCAGAAATTGCGCATCCACTTTCACCGGTTTATGCGGGAAGTACACCAGCAGCTCAAACAGCTTGGTCAAGTGCCTGACCCGTTGGAACGCGTGGCGGAACATTTCAGTCAAAAAGCCCGTGTGATCTGCCTGGATGAAATGCACATCAATGACATCACAGACGCCATGTTAATGTATGGCCTCTTAAGAGGGCTTTTCGAACGGGGCGTTGCGCTTGTGACAACCTCCAACGTTCCCCCCGATGGACTTTACAAAGACGGCTTGCAACGCGCACGTTTCATACCGGCCATTGAGCTGATGAAACAGCACACACACGTGATTAATATGGACGGTGATACCGATTACCGCCTACGCAAACTGGAGCAGGCTGAAATTTACCACCACCCACTCGATGATCAGGCCGAAACCAGCCTGGCAGCCAGCTTTAACAGCCTGATTGCGGGCGACGCTCCCCACAGCGGCTTCATCAACATTAACGGACGCGACATTCCCGTTCGATACTGGGCTGATGATGTTGTCTGGTTTGAGTTCGAAGCCCTATGCAACACCCCACGCTCTAACGATGACTACATTGAAATTGCCACGCTCTTCCACACCGTGCTCATTGGCAGCGTCCCCACATTGGATGAAAAAAGCAGTGACCAGGCCAGACGGTGGATTAACATGATCGATGAGTTCTACGATCGCAATGTCAAAGTGATCATCTCGGCAGAAAGTCCACCCATAGGCCTTTACCAAGGGACACGCCTGAGTTTTGAATTCGAACGCACGGTCAGCCGACTCCTGGAAATGCAATCCCACGAATACCTGGCAAAGGAACACAAGACGGGCTAAGGCCAGACATGCCTCCAGGCCAGCCACTTCGCACACTAAAAAATCTGGGGCCCTGCTCAGAAGCCCTGCTCAGCGCCGCAGGAATTGATACAGTTGAAGACTTAAAAGCCGTCGGCGCGATGGGCGCTTACCTCCGGGTAATACACACACAAGCGGGCGCACCGAGTCTCAACTTACTTTACGCGCTCGTTGGCGCTTTGGAAAACACCACTTGGCAGAAAGTGGCCCGCCGCGACAAAACACGTTTACTGTTGGAGCTGGAAGACCGACAAACCCTGGATGCTTTGACCAACCCTAATAAGCCACAACGTTAAAAACGCTCGCCGCTATCCAATTGCTCGTTTAATCGCTCGATCAGATCATTGGCTTGCAGCGAAAGCGCCTCATCCACATACCTTAACAAAGGCAGCAGCGCTTTTAACAGCTCAGGGAGATGAGGTTGAATGAGATCCAAATGCCCCGATTTTAACAACCACAAAACAGTTTCTACAGACGGTGTATCCTGAGTGACAGAAGCAGAGGCCACCTCTCCCGGCAACTCAGCACCCGTCTCACCGGGCTCTGTTTTAGCGGCCGAATGATAGTGATTAAAATCAATCACCTGCGGCTTTTGCTGACGGAATCCCACGGCCTTGTCGGCCGGTTGTGTTGGCTCTTTTGGCGCATCAGGCTCTGGGTCATCTACCGGCTGCTTATCAAGTTCTGCCTGCTGCGGCAAGCCAATGACAGGAGCTTTTTCAGTATCATTTTCTTTGTCAGGCAACTGAGGTTGATTTTCTTTGGCCTCTGCCTCGGCTTTTTGCTGGGCCTGGTAGGGCTGATCTTCATAAATCAGCGTGTTACCGCCAAAGTTCATCGCCATCTCCAACCGCCGCTCGGCAATTTTCAACATATCCACGAAAGATTGGCAGTGGTGTACTCGTGGTGCCGCGATACTAACACTCATCGCAAACTTGATCGGCTCACCTTGATGGGTAAACTGTTGTGTGCGAACTTTTTCAATCACTCGCTTGGCCATTTCTACCGCACCAAGATCATTCGTCAGCGGCAAAATTACACCAAATCGGTATTGAGCAATACGCGAGACCGTATCCAATGTACGCACCTGCTGCTGCAAAAATGTGTTCAACCACACGACAAACTGGCCCACGACCCCATAACCATGGTGTACGACCAACTCAGGGACTTTATCAATCTCGAATAAAACCGTGGACATATCCTTGCTCTCGCGGCGAACGTAGGCCAGGTCCCGCTCACCCTTTTCCACAAAGTAGTCCAAACCTTTAGCCTTCTCGACGGGCTCCGCGTGAGCCGGTTCTTGACCAGGCGCTTGCATGGCCTCATCCAGCAAAGCATTCACACGCTCTTTGATTTGTGAGCTGTTAAATGGTTTAGTCACATACGCCAGCTTGCCCAGCGACAGCGCTTTTTTGCTGCGCTCTTCGTTTTCATCAAAACTACTGAGCACAATAACTGGCATTTCCCGAAGATGCTCAGGATTTTCGGGTTTGCGCAAACGGTCGATTAACTCATACCCATCCACGACCGGCATTTGCAAGTCAGTCAATAATATTTTGATCGCATCATTATGCAGCAGTTGCTGCCAAGCCTTCTCCCCGTTATCGACTTCAACCAACTGATATTCATCCGCCAGCATTCGATGGATCGCAAAGCGCATAATTCGTGAATCATCAGCAACCAATATACTGGGCTTTCGGCCTGCTTCATGTGTGACCTTACTCATACTTTTTCCCCGGAATCACTCTTTCCGGATAGCGGCCAACCTGTCTTTTTGCTTAATGCTTAATGTCTCAACCAAAAAATTTGGTGGCTTTTTTTGTAGCCGCTCGTAAACTAGGACTATGACGATGATCACCCTCAACGAATCCGGAAAAACGCGCAAATACGCGCTGTTTCAACTCGGTTTTCGCCCCTTTTTTCTGGGCGCGGCGCTTTTTGCCTTGCTCTCTTCCGTACTGTGGTTTGCTCAATATTCTTTTGGCCTACAGTCTGTGCAGCTTGCCCTCGTAGGCCCTGTACAATGGCATGCTCATGAGATGATTTTTGGCTATAGCCTGGCGGTCATTGCCGGCTTTTTATTAACCGCTGCACGCAATTGGACAAACCTACAAACACTACAACATGCTCCACTGGCCACACTTTTTTTTACGTGGGCCTTGGCCAGAGTATTGGCTCTGTTCGCTGCAACCCCCTCATTACTTTGGGCGACCATACTACTCGATCTGGCCTTTAATTTTTTCCTGACTTATGCCATTGCCCAGCCCATTCTTCAAGCCAAGCAATGGAATAATATAGGGCTCGTTTCCAAAGTGCTCCTGCTCAGTATCGCCAATCTGGTGTTTTATGCCGGCGTGTTGGATAACTCGTCTCAATGGAGGCATGTCGGGCTGTATGCGGGCTTATACCTTGTACTGGCTATAGTGCTCACACTTGGACGCCGGGTCATGCCTTTTTTCATTGAACGCGGAGTAACCGAAACCGTCTCACTCCCCAACTGGAAATGGGTTGATCTGACCAGCCTGATCTTGTTTCTTGGCTTCGCTATCACCGACCTTGTCAGTCCTACAAGCACGGTCACTGCCCTTTTTGCGGTGGCTTTGACGGTCCTCCACACCATACGTTTGACTGGATGGCACACACCAGGAATATGGAAAAAACCTTTACTCTGGATTTTATTCCTCGCCTATGCCTTCATCATTACGGGTTTCGCACTTAAAGCTGCCAGCATCTTTTGGGCAGTCCCTGTGTTCCTGGCGATTCACGCCTTTACGTATGGAGGCATTGGCTTAATCACCCTGGGCATGATGGCGCGTGTGGCACTGGGCCATACCGGCCGAAACGTATTTGATCCACCTCCCATTTTGCATGGGTTATTTATTTTGATCACATGTGGGGCATGCTTCCGGGTCTTTTTCCCGCTCATCTTCCCGGCCCAATATACCTATGGGGTTGCTTTTGCATTTATCTTCTGGATACTGGCGTTTGCCGGCTTCCTCTACACTTATATTCCCATATTGATTCGACCACGCATTGACGGCCAACCCGGCTGAATAGCCAAAAAGACAGGAAAGGAGGCCTCCATCAACGTCAATTACATCGACTCACCAGACGCGCTTAAGACTTTCTGCACGACTATCAAAGACGCGAACTGGCTTGCCCTGGATACCGAATTTGTCCGTGAAAAAACCTACTACCCAAAGCTTTGTTTACTACAGGTTGCAACAAAGTCCAGCGCAGCCTGCATTGATCCCATTGCCCTAACAGGCGCCATTTCACCGATTCTGGATATGATTTATGACCCCCAGCGAGTCAAAGTATTTCACTCCGCCAGTCAAGATCTTGAAATTTTCTACCTTTTGAAACATACGCTACCCAAACCCCTGTTTGATACCCAAATCGCGGCGCCACTTTTAGGCTACGATGAACAGCTGAGTTACGCCGCTCTGGTCAAACAGCTGACGGGAAAGCAATTGGATAAAACGCACACCCGGGCCAACTGGGCCAAGCGTCCGCTGAGCCCGGACATGATTCAGTATGCCTTGGAAGATGTCCTTTACTTGGCACAAATCTATCCCATACTCAAAGATCAACTGGACACACTTGGCCGGCTCAACTGGCTGGAGGAAGATTTTACCGAGCTAGCAAGTGCGGAGCGCTATCGCAACCCTCCCACCAAATGGCACAAGTTTCCGCACATAGACCGTTATTCACTTCAAGAAATCAGCGCGATTCAAGCCTTATTCGCCTGGCGCGAGCAAACCGCACAAACCGTGAATAAACCCAAAAGCTGGGTGCTGGACAACAAGGCAATCGCCAGCATTATTCAGGACAAACCCAACACCGTTGAGGCGATGCAAAAAACGCTCGGCGAAAAACCTTTATTAACCGACCTACAGGCTTCACTTTTAGCGGCTTATCAAGAGGCCAAAACACGCGAACCAGAAGCCTTGAACCTCATCAAGCGCACGGAGAAACTCAATCCGACCCAGACAAAACTTCGCCAAAAGTTACAGTCACTCGCTCGAAAAAGAGCGGCAGACTTAAATATGAATCCGGAACTGCTCACTCGCCGCAAAGACATTGATAAGTTCATCCTGGGCGACCCATCATCAAACTGGTTTAAAGGTTGGCGTTGGCAGGCGCTCCGGGACGTGTTAGCGCCTTACACAGCCGAAGGCCAAACCAATCGCTCAGTTTAAGCAAACCAGCCCGCCAGGGTCATGAGCGCAACGACCGCTAGCCATAAGATAAGCCCTCTGAAAACAAGAGCTTTCGTACTGCGGACCTGTTCTGCGCGCAACTCATTCGGCGGTATTGTCTCACTGGATTCACCAAAGCCTGGTTCTTGGCACAAAGCAGCCAAGCCGGCCTCAGCTAGCCGCTCGCAGTTTTCAGTGTAGATATCCGGTGCTTCCCGTTTTTGCAGTAAGACATCAATCGTATCTTTAAAGCACCCGGTAAGGGCATAAGCGAAGCCTAACAAACGCGCTGGAATCCATGTCAGGATACCGAGCAGTCGATGGGCCGCCGCCTGCATTTTATCCCGGGTTGAAATGGCAGCCACCGGAGTTTCAACTAAAAACAGCGCCGTTCGATAAAGCACCGCCCCCATCGGGCCAAACAAAATAAACCAGAAAATCACAGAGACGATGTGGGTATTGGCCGCAACCAGCACGGCGGTGACGACACCATCTTCCGCCTCAGCACCCTTGCGGCCAACCAGGCGCAGGATGTTTTGCTCACACGCCTTGATCTGTTCATCGTCTCCTGATTTCAAGGTATCCAAGTAACGCTCAACCTCTTTCTCCAGGTCCATAGGGCCAAAACAAATGAAGAGTGTCACAATCGACAAGATAAACCAGCCAAGCCCGAAGAGAAAATCCCCCAGCAGTGCCTGTAGCAACCACATACCTATCGCCGGAAGCCCAACAGCCAGCAGTACAGCCACTTCACCGTCGACCCGTACCCGCATAAGCAGCTTATCCAGGAAATTACCATAGAACTCGAGTTCTCGGAGATGTTTATAGGCATCAAGATACCGGTCCAAAAACAAACTGATGAATATGCTGATAAGGGCCATATTGTCTTCTCCAGCAGGGTTTAGGCTGTATTCAGGAGTTGTTTAAAGTGAATCCAGTCAAAAGCAGGCCCTGGGTCTGTTTTCCTACCCGGGGCAATATCGCTATGCCCAGTAATCCGCTCTACCGACAGCGTATCATACGTGCTTAAAAGGACCCGTATTATCTGTGTTAAACGCTGGTACTGGAGCATTTCGTAAGGTGTGTCATCAGCCCCTTCAAGTTCGATGCCAATGGAAAAGTCATTGCAGTTTTCTCGCCCGCAGTAATTAGAAATACCCGCATGCCACGCCCGCAAGTGAAAGGGCACATATTGAATGACGCGTCCATCACGGCCTATCAACAGGTGAGAAGAAACGCGTAAACAATCCAGTGCTTCAAAATCTGGATGCGCGCAGGGGTCCAGTTCATTCATGAACAACGCATCAATATAGGGACCACCAAAATGGCCAGCCGGCAGGCTGATATTGTGCAGGACAATTAAATCAATATCACAACCCGCGGGCCGGTGATCATAATTGGGTGAACAACGGCGAATAGCACCCTGCAAATAACCCGTTTTACTATCGATCTGCCATCCAGTGTCCATTAAAGGCCACGATCCTCCCCCATTTTTGTCTGCTATTTATCTATTATCCCATAAAGAGATGCAAGCTATTTTGATGAAAAAACATCGGTTTTCAGCCATTTAAAAAATGGCGTTCGTACTCTGAATTCCGGATAATGCGAAATTGAAAAACAAAACGACTGAATGAGACGGTGCCGCAATGCCTCAGAAACAATCACACGATATTGAAAAACAGCTCGAACAACTGCGTCAACTCGTTGCATCGATGGACGATGCAGCCCCCGAAACACGCACAAAAATAACCTCACTGATTACGGAGATTGAACAGCAAATTGAGCGCGAGCCGAGTGCAGCCTCTGAACGACACCAAGGCCTCATCGAAAGTGTCAAAGAGTCGATCGAGCATTTTGAAGCGGATCACCCCGCCATCACCAGCACACTGAATCAAATCATGGTAATGCTCGCCAATATGGGTATTTAAACGGTGCCGAAGACTGCAGTCACTCTGTTGTCATTCATGCTGGGCTTACTGCCCTCACTGTGCTGGGCTGCCAACAATACTTGGCAATACACCATTGGGCAAATGGTCGAAAAGCAGCAAGTTACCGTTTGTCAGTCCCGGGGCATTGTAGAAACCATTGCCGACACTTTTCAATCCCAAGGCCCGCGTGCCGGTTATGCGCTGCTTAGCCAGACACCAGAGTGTCGCATTCAAGTACTCAGCTTTACCCCAAATCGCATTGCTGAGAAATTTTCCGTGCAAACGAAGTCCAGCGCCTACACAATCCATTTTATCGAAATAACGGCAGCTGACGACACAATACACTTTTTATTTACAACCCGCGCCGTAGCAGCACGATAACATACCGGTTTCTCTGAACGGATTACCCTGTGACCCAACTCAACCCCCAACAACGTGCTGCCGTCGAACACACATCAACGCCTTTGCTGGTATTAGCCGGTGCCGGCAGTGGTAAAACCCGTGTCATTACAGAAAAAATAGTTCAGCTCATCCGGCGGGGCTTATCGCCTCGCAACATTTTTGCGGTAACGTTCACAAATAAAGCCGCCCGGGAAATGAAAACACGTATTGGCCAGCAACTGGACAGCGCAGTTGCCCGCCAACTGAGCATCTCCACCTTCCACACACTTGGGTTGAAAATCCTTCAACTGGATGGAAAAGCACTGGGGTATCGCCCGGGTTTTACAATTATGGACAGCGCGGATAGTTTGATGGTGCTCAAGCAGCTATTGCAGGATGGCGGACACGGCAGCGTGGAGCGTATCGAAGACTTGCGTCAGCAAATCTCCAACTGGAAAAACGCATTCGTACTGCCTGAGGACGCCAAACGCGAGACGAGCGGCGACGAGAGCACACACAAGGTCGCACTTCTCTATGAGCGCTACAATCAGCTTTTGCACGCCTATAATGCCGTCGATTTTGATGACCTGATTCTCCAGCCCTTGCAACTTCTGAAACAAGATCCGACCATCAAAAACCGCTGGCAAAATCAGATCAGACACCTTCTGATTGACGAATACCAGGACACCAATACAGCCCAATACCAATTGGTTCAACAGCTGATGGGGAAGGTGGGGATTTTTACAGCCGTTGGAGACGATGACCAGTCCATTTATGCATGGCGCGGCGCACGGCCGGAAAATATGCTTCAACTGCAAACCGACTACCCCCGGCTGAAGTTGATCAAACTTGAACAGAATTACCGCTCAAGCAGCCGGATTCTACGCTGCGCTAACCACTTAATCAGCCACAACCCTCATGTCTTCGAAAAGCGGCTCTGGAGTGAATTTGGCCTGGGTGACCCATTGCGAGTCTCACTGTTTAAAAGCGCAGAGGAAGAAGCGTCCTGGGTAGCTGCAGAAATCGTGAGCCACAAACTGCGTAAAGGCACGCAATTTTGTGATTACGCGATCCTCTACCGGGGTAATTTTCAGTCAAGAGCTTTTGAGAAAGCCTTGCGTGAAAAACAAATTCCTTACTACGTCAACGGTGGTAGCTCTTTTTTCGATAAAACAGAAGTCAAAGACTTGCTGGCGTATTTACGACTGATCATTAACCCTGAGGATGACACGGCTTTCTTGCGGATTGTGAACACACCGCGGCGAGAAATTGGCGCCTCAACGCTGGAAAAACTAGCAACTTACGCCAGCGAACGAAAAACCAGCATGCTCTTTGCCAGCCTGGAATTAGGCTTGGCCAGTCAGCTCAATGAACGTGCGCAGAACCGCTTATCCCAATTTTCCCAATGGATCAGTCAACTGGCCGATGAGGCGGAACGCGGTACCGAACCTGTCCAGATTCTCGACACCGTAATTGAGCACACACACTATGAGTCCTGGTTACAGGACAACAGTACCGATCTACGAGCCGCTGAGCGGAAGATGAATAACCTTCAGGAGCTTCGCCAGTGGATCGAGGCACTGACAAGCCGGGCTGACCCCGCTGATCAGACCCTCAAAAACGTGGTTTCCCATATTGCACTACAGGACATCCTCGAACGCAACACCGAAGAGGATGCAAGCGGCCAAGTCCAGCTGATGACGTTGCACGCCGCCAAAGGACTCGAATTCCCCTATGTATTCATTGTCGGCATGGAAGAAGAGCTCCTCCCCCATGCCAACAGCATGGATGATCACCCTATTTTAGAAGAGCGCCGTTTAGCTTACGTGGGCATTACCCGCGCTCAAAAACAGCTCACGTTTACTTTATGCAAATATCGCCAGCGGTACGGTGAAAAAGTTGATTGTGAACCCAGCCGTTTTTTGGATGAGTTGCCTCAGGAAGATTTACAGTGGATTGGCAAATCAGACGATTCTCAGCAAAGCAGAGAAGAACAACTCACAACCGGCAAGGAACACTTAGCCAGCCTGCGGGCACTACTGAAAACGAACAGCTCACCGGAATAGCTATCCAATCAACCAGAGAACAGCCACAGCTGGCGTGGACGAGCCGCTAGTCGGCCTCCTCAATCCAGTGCATCTGAATGGCTTCAAGAATACGTTCATTACATCGCTCAGGGTCACCTTCAAAGCCATCAAGCGCCATCACCCACTCACGCAAATCCGTAAAGCGGATGTGTTGAGGATCTACATCCGGCATTTTTTCGCTAAGCGCAATGGCAATATCCAGCGAGTCAGTCCATTTCATAAGTCACCTAGTGATTTTCCGAAACCATATTGACAGTATATTTGGGAATTTCGATAACGAGATCTTTATCCGTTACCTTCGCCTGACAACTCAACCGCGAGTCCGGGTCAAGACCCCAGGCTTTATCTAAACAGTCATCTTCAGCATCCGAAGGCTCATCAAGAGAATCAAGGCCCTCTCGCACATAAACATGACAGGTCGTACAAGCGCAGGACTTCTCACAGGCATGTTCCAGCTCAATGCCGTGCTCCAATAAAGAGTCCAGTACCGAAATACCAGACTCAACCTTGATGACAGTACCATCCGGACACAGTTCTTCATGAGGGAGAATAATCAACTGGGGCATACTGCATACTCACTTTTCATTCGTTTGTTTTTCCACATCATCAACACGCCGACCTGTGATCATTTTTTGAACGCTCGCATCCATTCGCCGGGCGACGTAGGACTCACTGGCTTTTTCCAGTGCATCTCTTGCGATTTTAAGCGCTCGGGAGTCCCCCTTCTGGAGGCTGTCGAGCAGGTCTTGCCGCTTGTTCAGTAATGTACTTTGTTCTTCGTGTGTCAGAAATTCTGTCCCATCTCGAGATAACGCTGAGTCGAGGGCAAGGATCACGCGTTCAGCTTCGACTTTTTGCTCCCTGAACTGTCGCTCCTCAAGGTCCTCTTGGGATCGGGCAATGGATTCTCTCAGCATGCCTTCTATTTCGTTTTCCGTCAGTCCATAAGAAGGCTTAACATCAATACCCGCTTGCACACCACTGGTTTTTTCTGTCGCTGTCACTGTGAGTAAACCATCGGCATCCACTTGGAATAACACTTGGATGCGTGCGGCACCAGCCACCATCGGTGGAATACCGGTTAAGTTAAACCGCGCCAGGGAGCGGCACCCCTCAACAGTATCCCGCTCGCCTTGGACGACATGCAGCGACATCGCCGTTTGTCCATCTTGATAAGTAGTGAATTCTTGTGCTCTGGCAACAGGGATAGTGGAATTACGGGGAATAATTTTTTCAACCAAGCCGCCCATGGTTTCAATGCCAAGCGACAGTGGCGCAACATCCAATAACAGCATGTCTCCAGCCGCGTGGTTACCGCTGAGCGCGGCCGCCTGGATAGCTGCACCATAAGCAACAACCTTGTCAGGGTCTACACCTGTGAGGACGTCTTGACCAAAAAAATCACTCACACGCGTTTGCACGTGGTTGCTCCGAGTTGACCCTCCAACCATCACAACCGCTTTAACATCAGCAGGCGATAAGCCTGCGTCTCTCAATGCTCGCCGACATGGCGTTAACGTACGGGAAATAAGAGGGTCAACCAGTGTATTAAATTGCTCCCGGCTCAATATTCCTTTCCATGTTTCCCCTGACGCCAGCGGCAAAGTCAGAACGGCTTCAGGTGAGTGACTGAGTGTATGTTTCGCTGAGTTAGCCAAGCGCATCGCTTGCCGGCGTGACACCGACTGAGCCGCTTCTCCAGCTTGCTGTAATAGCCATTCAGCCACAACACTATCGAGGTCATCACCGCCCAATGCGCTATCTCCGGCCGTTGAAAGCACTTCAAAAACACCTTTGTTCAGTCGCAAAATTGAGATATCAAAAGTGCCACCACCCAAGTCGTAAACCGCTACGATGCCGTCTTCGCCTTGATCAAGTCCATAGGCGATTGCCGCTGCAGTCGGCTCGTTCAGTAGCCGAAGAATGTGTACGCCGGCAAAACGGGCCGCATCTTTAGTCGCCTGCCTCTGTGCATCATCGAAATAGGCGGGCACGGTTACAACAGCTCCCATTAACTCGGCATCCAGCGTTTTTTCCGCCCTTTTCTTGAGCACGGATAAAATTTCGGCCGAAATTTGCGCAGGCGTGAAGTCACCGGCGGCTGTCCGAATCCGAGGCACGCCAGAGCTTGTATCAACCAGCTGATAACCGGATGTTTTGACACTATGGTCCAAAGCACTTCGGCCCATAAGCCGCTTGATAGAGACAATAGTATTGTGAGGATCATCCGCGGCTTTCGCTAACGCAGCGTAGCCTACTTCCGGCTGCTCGCCTGCTGTGAAGCTCACAACGGAAGGTAAAAGTTCTCGGCCTTGCTCATCGGCCATCGCCTGCGGTTTGCCATCCTGTAAATAGGCCACCAGAGAGTTGGTGGTCCCCAAATCAATGCCAACAGCACTCTGCTGCTGGTGAGGAACAGGTGACTGCCCAGGCTCTGCTATTTCAAAAAGTGCCATTAATTACCTTCTTCTAATTCGGTAGCCAAGTCATCTACCTCCTGTTTAAGCCTGTCAAAAAATTGCCATTGATTGACAATGCGCTTGGCGTCCTCAAAAGCTTTGCTGGAAAACGATTCACTGAATTGCTGCTTGAGCGCCTCGGTTCTAACAACCACATCGTTTGCAAATTGATCAAGCGCCGCGAACGGGTCTTGAATTTGAGATATGGCCTCCAACTGCTCACGGAGTTCCATCTGCTCCATTAATATCGCCGGTTCTGTGACTGACGCTCCTTGCTCTGCAGAGGCAACCTCATACAATTGCAATAAATACTGAGCGCGCGATAAGTCACCTTTTAAGACGTGATACGCTTCATTTGCGTAAGCCGCCAATTGGCCAGCCATAACGCGCTCACGAGCTAATGCCGTTGCATACCGGTCTGGATGCGCTACTTTCTGCAAGTGTAAATACTTGTCGTTCAGAACAGACTGATCGAGGGGAAATTGTTCGGGAAGTTCAAACAATTGGAAATAATTACGCTCCAAGATGGCTAGAAGAGGCACTGGCTCTGTCATGGTAACTTCGGTTTTACGTAGGGGGCCGCTTGTTCAACCAAGCGGCTGAGTAAAGAATAAACAGTAAGTCTTGCGGGACAGGCGGCTAAACGGTAAAACTTTCACCACAGCCACACTGCTCAGAAACATTTGGGTTATTAAACTTAAACCCTTCATTTAAACCTTCTTTGCAGAAATCCAATTCGGTCCCGTCCAGGTATAGCAAACTCTTAGCATCCACAATGAGTCGTACACCACGTTCGTCAAACACGACATCACCCTCATCCAGCTCATCAACAAACTCAAAGACATAAGCCATTCCCGAGCACCCAGAACTGCGGACACCTAGGCGGACACCCAGACCTTTGCCCCGTTTTTCCAGGTAGGTTTTCACCCGGTTAGCTGCCGCCTCTGTCAGTGAAATTGTCATCTCTGCCTAAACCTTCCTAAATTTACTCTACGGCCTGTTTTTTTCTGATGTCCGCAATTGCCGCAGCAATGGCGTCTTCGGCGAGCACAGAGCAATGAACTTTAACTGGCGGTAATGCCAATTCTTCGGCAATGTCCATATTTTTAATGTCCGCTGCCTGATCCAGTGTTTTACCTTTAACAAGTTCAGTCACGAGTGATGACGATGCAATCGCAGAACCACAGCCATAGGTTTTGAATTTGGCATCTTCGATGATGCCGGCATCATTGACTTTAATTTGCAAGCGCATGACATCACCACAGGCTGGCGCACCGACCATACCTGTACCAACGCTTGGGTCTTCTTTGTCCAGTGTTCCAATATTTCGTGGATTTTCGTAGTGATCAATGACTTTGTCACTGTAAGCCATGGGTAAATTCCTCTGTTATATCTAACCAGTTATCAATGTGCGGCCCATTCGACAGCACTTAAATCAACACCTTCTTTATACATATCCCATAAGGGAGATAACTCCCGCAATCGGTTCACGGCGGCTTTTATGCTTTCAACGGTTGCATCAATGTCTGCCTCTGAAGTGTAACGACCAATGGAAAACCGGATTGAACTATGGGCCAGTTCATCATTCATACCCAGCGCCCGCAACACGTAAGAAGGTTCAAGGCTGGCGCTGGTACAGGCAGAACCGCTGGATACCGCCAATCCTTTCAGGGCCATCATCAAGCTTTCACCCTCGATGTAATTAAAGCTCATGTTAACGATACCGGGCACATAGTGTTCTCGCGAGCCATTCAAATAGGTCTCTTCAATACCGTCGAGTCCGTTTATTAAACGCTCTCTCAACCCATGTATACGCCGAGACTCCAGTTCCATTTCTTCATTTGCGATCTGAAAGGCTTCTCCCATCGCCACAATTTGATGAACAGGTAATGTGCCTGAACGCATTCCCCGTTCGTGTCCACCACCGTGCATTTGAGCCTCAATCCGAATGCGCGGCTTGCGGCGAACATATAAGGCGCCAATACCTTTAGGCCCATAAATTTTATGGCCCGAAAATGACATAAGATCGACATTGAGCTGTTCAACATCAATCGGCAGTTTACCCGCGCTTTGTGCGGCATCTACGTGGAATACTATTTTATTTTCACGACAGATCTGGCCAATGGAAGCAATATCCTGAACGACACCGATTTCATTATTAACCTGCATGACCGAAATCAATGTGGTGTCTTTACGAATTGCGGCTTTTAGCTTGTCCAGGTCGAGTAAGCCATCAGGTTCCGGGTCCAGATAAGTGACCTCATAACCCTCACGCTCAAGCTGTCGGCATGTATCTAGAACTGCCTTATGCTCAGTTTTAACCGTAATCAAATGCTGACCTTTACGCTTATTAAAATGCGCAGCACCCTTGATTGCGAGGTTATCTGACTCCGTCGCACCGGAAGTCCAGATGATCTCACGCGGATCGGCTTTGATTAGGTTTGCGACCTGCTGGCGCGCATGATCCACAGCCTCTTCCGACTCCCAACCGTACACGTGGGAACGCGAGGCCGGATTACCAAACTTCCCTTCAATCGTCAGGTATTCAGACATTTTATCTGCAACACGTTGGTCGACCGGGGTGGTCGCCGCATAGTCAAGGTATATTGGCCTGTGGGCTATCATATCTATTTTACTCTTTTCCGTATTTCTTCAAATTTTAAAACGAGTTCTTCGCTTAGCTGGAAGCCAGTTCACTCAGGACTTTGACTTCATTTACGTCCTGATCCTCTCCTTGTTCCAAAGCACTTTTGTGCAATAAGTCGGCTAAAGAAATGCCTTCAAGGAAACCATTAATTTGGTCGCTTAAATTCCGCCATAGCTCATGAGTCAGACACCGCTTGTGGTTCTTACAGTTCTCTTTCCCTCGGCAGCTGGTGGCATCCACGCTTTCGTCCACAGCTTTGATAATACTCGCAACCGTAATCACTTCTGCCTGCTTGCCAAGCTGATACCCTCCTCCTGGGCCCCGCACACTTTTAACCAGACTATTTTTCCTCAATTTGGCAAAAAGCTGTTCAAGGTAGGAGACGGATAAGTGCTGTCTGTTTGCGATATCGGCCAAGGTCACGGGCCCCATGTGGACATGTAAAGCCAAGTCCAGCATAGCTGTGACAGCATACCGACCTTTTGTTGTTAATTTCATTATCCGGGTTCACCAAATGCTTTGTAGGTTATCTTATGTACTACTCTACATAACCCAGCAATTTAGTCAAGTATTATTTATCTGATCTTTGCTTCGGCCATCATTGCAGTCTAAATGAATATTACAGGCAGGCAAGTCTTTGATATCTTCACCATATTTATGCAGTACGTCTGCCATTTCCTGAATCCGCTCTTCCATTTGGTGAATATGGTCGAGCATACCGTTGATGGCATTGGCTACCGGGTCTGGCATATCCCGGGTTGCCCCGTAGGCGTCAAAACCCATTTTCTCAGCCATTTGCTCTCTAATGCGCTGCCGGTCATTATTATTCTCACGCATGACTTCGCGTCCCGGCACACCAACAATGGTAGCAAACTCGGGCACCGCTTTGACTACAACAGCGTTTGAACCAATCCGTGCATTATCGCCCACTTTAAACGGCCCGAGCACTTTAGCGCCGGCGCCTACGACGACATTATTGCCAATTGTGGGATGGCGTTTACCTTTCTCCCAGGATGTGCCTCCCAGCGTTACACCTTGATACAAGGTCACATCATCGCCAATCTCGGTCGTCTCACCAATGACCACGCCCAAGCCATGATCGATAAAAAACCGGTGCCCAATTTTCGCTCCTGGATGAATTTCAATCCCTGTTAACCAGCGCGCAATATTCGACCCGAACCGCGCCAGCCATTTCAGACCAATCGACCAAAGTTTATGATTGACTCGATGAAAAATCAGGGCATGGACACCCGGATAGGCTGTCATTACTTCCCAAACGTTTCTTGCAGCTGGGTCTCGGTCAAAAACGCTTTGCACATCTTCACGAATCAACTTCCACATGAGGGATACCCGTTCTTAATCCAATAACCAATCAATTTAGTTGGAATTATACGCTAGTTAAAAGCACCTCATCGAAGAGATTTTGTTTTATCCAGCGTGGACGTCAACACCCCGCGTAAGATATTCACTTCATTGCGCGTTAGATGTGCACGGCTGTAGATACGCCGTAACCGCCGTTTTAACTGCCCAGGGTTTTGTGGATCAAGGAACTCAGTGGCAACCAACGCCTCCCATAGGTGACTGAAAAATCCTTCCATCTGCTCATGCGTCGCCCTCTCCTCAGCATTTTTGTCTCTCGTCACAACATCCGAGCAACTTAAAAAGAGTTCATAGGCCACAATCTGTACGGCAGATGCTAAATTTAAAGACGTATAGTCTTGAGAGGTTGGAATATTCATCATCGCATGACACAAATCCAACTCTTCATTTTTTAAGCCACTGCGCTCTCGGCCGAAGACGATTGCGATATCTCCCTCACTGGCATGATGGCTCACCTGCTGGGCGCATTCGCGCGCTGACAGCAGTGGCCACTCTATCCGTCGTTGGCGCGCACTGGTTCCAACGATGAAGGAGCACCCTTCAAGCGCTTCGTTTAAAGACTGACAAACCTGAGCCCCAGCGAGAACATCATCTGCTCCTGAGGCTCTTGATGTGGCCTCGGCACTCGGATAGGTCAATGGGTTAACCAGGTACAGCCGCTCCAGAGACATTGTTTTCATGGAACGCGCTACCGCACCAATATTCCCTGGATGGCTGGTTTCAACAAGTACAACGCGCACACGTTTTTTCAAAAATGATGACAATAAAATTCACCTCAAAGAATTGAATAAATTTTGCTATTCTACCCGTCCTTCGAACAATTAACGAAAGGCATCTCCCATGCACCCCATGTTATCCATCGCGGTCCGGGCAGCACGTGCTGCCGGAAATCATATAGCCCGGCATGTTGACCGTGTTGATCAACTCACTGTAAAAACTAAAAGTCGCAATGACTTTGTCAGCGAAGTCGACCAAAAAGCGGAAGAAATTATTCTAGAAACCCTCCACCGCAGTTATCCTCAGCACGGATTCCTGGGCGAGGAGTCTGGCACTCACCAAGGCGACAGCGAGTACATTTGGATCATCGATCCACTTGACGGCACGACTAACTTTCTGCACGGTATTCCACACTTTGCCGTTTCTATCGCACTTAAGCACAAGAACACACTCGAACACGGCGTAATCTACAACCCCATCTCTCAAGAGCTCTACACAGCCTCACGAGGCAGTGGTGCTTCACTTAACAACCGTCGTATTCGTGTCAGTGGGCGCAATGGCCTCAATGGTACTGTACTGGGAACAGGCTTCCCCTTCCGCCAAAATACGGATGTTGAAAATTATCTGCCTACACTGGGGGAGTTCATGAGCAAAACCGCCGGCATCCGCCGAGCAGGCTCCGCCGCACTTGACCTGGCATTTGTTGCCGCGGGACGACTGGATGGTTTTTGGGAGCTGGACTTGAAACCCTGGGATGTTGCCGCAGGTGCGCTATTAGTCCAGGAAGCAGGCGGATTGGTCAGCGACATGAAGGGCGGTGATCAGTGGCTGGAGTCAGGCGACATTGTGGCCGCATCACCCAAAGTATTGACGGAGATGCTTCAGATACTTAATCCAAGGTAGACAAAGCAAACTGCTACTCAACGCAACACATTGGCAGACGTGGCTAATGCTTAAGGCAAGTCATCCAGCTCATCACCTTCTTTTTCAATCGGTATCAAATCCTGTTTACTGATGCCAAGCGCCAATACACCACTACTGGCGATATAGATAGAGGAATAGGTTCCTACAACCACCCCGACAATGAGCGCCATAGCGAAGCCACCAATCACTTTGCCTCCAAACAAAAACAAGGCTAACAATACCAGTAAGGTGGTCAGCGATGTGATCAGAGTCCGGGACAAGGTCTGATTAATCGAAATATTAATCACTTCTTCCGGCGTTCCTTTGCGCAATTTGCGGAAATTTTCCCGAATCCGGTCAAACACAACGATCGTATCATTCAGAGAGTAACCAATCACGGCCAGCAACGCTGCGAGTACAGTTAAATCAAACTCCATTTGTGTGATGGAAAAAATACCCAGCGTAATTACAACATCATGCACTAAGGCGGCAACAGACCCAACAGAAAACTTCTTTTCAAACCTTAACCAGATATAAATCACGATGCCGACCAAAGCATAAAGCATGGCCAACCCACCTTGCTCCCGTAACTCTTCACCTACCTGGGGGCCAACAAACTCAACCCTTCTCATGGACACTGCTTCACTTGAGGTTGTCTGCAAAATATCCAACACTTGCTGGCTTAAGGCCGCACTATTCACGCCTTCACGAGGCGCTAGCCGGACGAGCACATCACTCGCCGAACCAAAATTCTGCACCAGCGCATCGTCAAAATCATTGTCCACCAATGCCCGGCGAACATCGGCAAGATTTACCGGGCTTTCGTACCCAACCTCAATCAAATAACCGCCGGTAAAGTCCAACCCAAGACTCAAGCCACGGGTAAAAAGTGATCCCAGGGAAACCGCCATCAAGATCAGTGAAAGCACCATCGCCAGGCGGCGCCTACCCATGATGTCAAACCCTGCTCGATTCTCTGTCTTTGCCGTGCTATTCATGCTGCCCTCTTAAATCGCGAGACGTTTGACTTTACGCCCACCATAAATCAAATTGACCAAAGCGCGGGTCCCGATAATCGCTGTAAACATGGAAGTGATGATCCCGATAGACAGCGTGATCGCAAAGCCTTTGATCGGCCCGGTGCCAAAGCTAAAAAGTACAATGGCTGCAATCAGTGTTGTGATGTTGGCGTCCGCAATGGTTGCGACCGCTTTTTCGTAACCGACGTTAATGGCCGCTTGCGTCGAAGCACCTGTACGCAACTCTTCTTTGATGCGTTCAAAAATAAGTACATTTGCATCCACCGCCATACCAACCGTCAGAACAATCCCAGCAATGCCCGGCAGTGTCAGCGTCGCCTGCAGCGTAGACAGCACAGCGACAATGAGCACGAGGTTTACAACCAGCGCCAAATCGGCAACCAAGCCAAAGACGCGGTAATAAATCACCATAAAGACCAGCACCAACGCGAGGCCAATCAATACGGAATTCAGCCCTTGGTCGATATTTTCCTGACCGAGGCTTGGGCCAACAGTGCGCTCTTCGATGATCTCAATCGGAGCCTTAAGCGCACCAGCCCTCAATAACAACGAGAGATTCCGTGCTTCGGCGGAGGTTAAGCCCGTAGTCTGAAACCGGTGGCTAAGCACATCGCGAATTGTCGCCGCACTGATCACTTCTTCAACGTGGACACGCTTTTTCACCCAATCGCCATTTTCCTCTACCGTTTCCACCCGATTTTCAATAAAGACGACCGCCATTAAGTTGCCGACATTATCGGCGGTCACCTTCTGCATACGCTTGGCGCCTTGCCCATCCAAAGTGACAAAAACGGCGGGAGAGCCGGATTGCTGGTCAATACCCGAGGAAGCGTCTTTAATTTGATCACCGGTCACAATCACGCTGCGTTTCAGTAGAATCGGCGAGCCATCTTCACGCATTTTGTAAAGGCGGGCATTAGCTGGCACCCGGCCTGTGCGCTCAGCATCACGCCAATCAGTGGCCGTTCCCTGTACAAGCCGATACTCCAGCGTTGCCGTGGCGCCCAAAATCTCCTTAGCTCTGCCGGTATCCTGTACACCTGGCAACTGCACAACAATGCGATCAAGGCCTTGTTGCTGAATCAGTGGTTCTGCAACACCCAGCTCATTAACACGATTACGCAAGGTAACGATGTTTTGCTGTAGAGCGGATCGCTGTTCCTCCCGTAGGGCGTTTTCGTTTAGTTGCGCGTAAATGTACCAGGCCCGTTCATTTTCAGCCGTCGTCAAATCCAGCTCTCGGTATTCCCTGCTGAGTGTTTCCAGACCTTGATCACGTGTTTGCTCATCGGCAAAACGCACTTCGAGCTTACCTTCATCATACTTAACACCACGGTAACGAATCTTCGACTCTCGCAGATAAGTGCGGAAATCACCCACGTAGCGTTCCAGCGCCTGACTCTCCGCGGATGCCATATCAACCTGCATCAAAAAGTGAACACCACCACGAAGATCAAGCCCTAAAAACATAGGTGCTGCAAATGAACGTAACCACTCCGGCGTCGCCGGGACGAGGTTCAACGCGACCGTATACCGATTACCCAAGGCAATACTGAGTGCATCTTTTGCACGCAATTGATCTTCAAGCTGTTCAAAACGCAGGACGAGGGTTTCCTGCTCAAGATACACAGTGAATGATTCGATGCGCGCTTCTTCGAGTACCTCTTTCACCTGTTGGGTCAGGGTTTCATCCAATGCAGCGGTTCGGGCACGAATCTGAACAGCCGGGCTATCCCCGTAAATATTAGGCAACGCATAGACAAGGCCAACCAGCACAACGACCAAAACCAACAGGTATTTCCATAGTGGATAGCGGTTCATAGTTTTCCTATTCGAACGAATACAGCCAGACAAAACCCGGCCGTTTTACAGGTTTTTCAACGAACCTTTTGGTAACAAAGCGCCAATCGCTGACTTCTGGACTTTGACTTGCGTATTATCTGCAACTTGCAACAAAATGAAGCTGTCTCCCACTTCAAGAATGGTGCCGGCCAAACCTCCGGTTGAAACCACTTCATCGCCTTTATTCAAGGCCTCCAACATTGCTTTGTGTTCTTTAGCCCGCTTTTGTTGTGGCCGAATGAACAGAAAGAAAAAAACGACCAAGAGTAAAATCGGCAAGAGCATCCCAAACAGGTCGCCACCGCCCGGCCCTGCGCCTTCGGCATATGCATTTGCTATGAAAAAATCCATGATATTTCCTTAACGGTTTAACTTAAAAGTTTAATTATGACACAGCCTCGGTTTTTTCCCGAGCTGAATAAAATGCATTAGCAAACGTATGCACGCTTCCCGCTGCAATTGCTTGTCGCAACCCTGCCATCAATTGCTGATAATAATGAAGATTGTGGAGGGTATTCAGACGCGCACCGAGTATTTCATTACAGCGGCTCAAATGGTGCAGATAAGCTCGACTGTAATGGCGACAAGTGTAACAGTCGCAGCTTTCATCGAGTGGGCGAATGTCTGTTTTGTAACGTGCGTTGCGCAAGCGCAGAACGCCTTCCTTTACGAATAAAAACCCGTTCCTCGCGTTCCGCGTCGGCATCACACAATCAAACATATCAACGCCTCGCAATACCGCCTCGACAATATCCTCAGGCTTGCCCACTCCCATTAAGTAGCGGGGGGCATCAGCCGGCATCAAAGGTAGGGTAAAGTCCAGCATTTGCTCGCGTTCATCTTTGGTTTCACCCACGGCAAGTCCACCAACCGCATACCCATTAAAGCCTATTGATGTGAGTTGCTGGACCGACTCAGCGCGCAGATTTTCGTAGACGCCTCCTTGGACAATGCCAAATAAGGCAGCTGGATTGTCGCCATGCGCAGCCTTGCTCCGGGCAGCCCAGCGCATGGATAATGCCATAGATTCGTATGCCTGCTTTTCTGTTGCCGGATAAGCCGTGCACTCATCAAAACACATGACAATGTCAGATCCTAAGTCCCGCTGAACCTGCATGGAGGTTTCTGGATCCAGAAAAACTTCGGAGCCATCAATGGGGGATTGAAATCGCACTCCGGCCTCTGTCAGTTTACGCATTTTGGCCAGGCTGAAAACCTGGAATCCGCCGGAGTCTGTCAGAATCGGCTTGTCCCAGTGCATAAAATCGTGCAAATCCCCATGCTGCCGGATAACCTCTGTGCCGGGCCTTAACATCAAATGGAAAGTGTTGCCCAAAATAATTTCCGCACCGATGCTGTCCAACTCTTCGGGCGTCATGGCTTTTACCGTACCGTAGGTCCCCACCGGCATAAAGGCCGGCGTTTCGATGATACCTCGCGGGAAAGTAATCTGCCCTCTGCGAGCCAGGCCATCAGTTGCTTTGAGGGAAAACTTCATGACGCTGACCTCGCCGCCTGGCACGGAGTGATGAACATAGCATCTCCATAACTAAAAAAACGGTATGCCTGCCTGACCGCATGATTGTAGGCTGACATAACAGATGCGCGGCCTGCAAAAGCGCATACCAACATCAATAACGTCGATTCCGGCAAATGGAAATTGGTGATCATGGCGTCAACCACTCGAAAGGGCCACCCGGGAGTGATGAATACATCTGTCTCTCCATGGAATGGTTGCAGTGTCCCGTTTTGTGAAGCGGCTTCCAGGCTTCTCACCGCAGTCGTGCCACAGGCAATCACCCGACCACCCGCTGCTTTTGTCCGCAGGATTTTTTCACACACCGCTTCGCTGACGGCCACTCTTTCCGCATGCATGATGTGCTCTTCGATGTTATCCACCTGTACGGGCTTAAAGGTCCCGGCACCTACGTGCAATGTCACAAACGCACGCTCGATACCTTGGTGTTCAAGCTGGCTCAGCAAACGCTCATCAAAGTGCAATCCGGCTGTTGGCGCAGCGACAGAACCTGGAATACGCGCATACACTGTTTGATAACGCTCCCGATCTCCCTGAAGATCTTCCCGTTTGATGTAGGGTGGCAGCGGGATATGTCCATGTGCATCCAGGTGATCGAGCACATCCGCCACACCTTCAAAATGCAACTCGAAAAGGGCACCATGCCGACGAACGACTTTGGCTTGCAGATCACCTTCAAAAAACATCCGGGTTTCCGGTTTGGGGGCCTTACTGGCTCGTAAATGGCACATTGCTGTGTGTGGCCCAAGCACGCGTTCAACCAGCATTTCAACCGCACCCCCGGTTTCTTTTTGACCGAATAATCGTGCGGGAATGACACGGCTGTCGTTAAAAACCAGCAAATCATTGGACTGAATCAAAGTCGGCAAGTCTGAAAATCGGCGGTCAACCACGACCCCTGTCTCACCATCGAGACACAACAGGCGGCTGCTTGTCCGTTCAGCCAGCGCCTCCTGGGCAATCAAATGTTCTGGCAACTCAAAATAATAGTCTGATCGTTTCATGCGCGCGCATGGTAACAATTTATTCCGCAACCAGCGAGTGATAGACTCTCGCTCGCGCCTTTCATACGCGAGCTGCAGGAAAAATATGATGTTGCAATTCCCTGAGATAGACCCGGTCGCCATCCAACTTGGCCCGCTGAAGATACACTGGTATGGCTTGATGTACCTGATCGGTTTTACTGTCACCTGGCTTTTAGTCCGTTACCGTATCAGCCGTAGAAACGACGGTCGCTGGACACTTGAAATGCCAGGAGACCTGTTGTTTTACTGCGTACTCGGCGTGATTCTCGGCGGCCGCCTGGGATATATTCTGTTTTATAATATGGGAACTTTTCTCGCCGATCCCTTGATTATCTTTCGTGTCTGGGAAGGAGGGATGTCTTTCCACGGCGGCCTGATTGGCGTTTTAATCGCCGCTTTGTATTTCTCCAGGAAAACCGGTCTGCGTTTCTTCGAAATCACAGATACCATCGCACCGGCGATTCCCTTGGCACTGGGGCTTGGGCGGTTGGGTAACTTTATTAACGGTGAACTCTGGGGCCGGGTGAGTGATGTTCCCTGGGCGATGGTCTTCCCCACCGGCGGCTCCTTGGCCAGGCACCCTTCTCAACTTTACCAGGCCGCACTGGAAGGGCTTGCCTTGTTTTTGATCTTGTGGATTTATTCATCGAAACCTCGCCCAAGCATGGCCGTCAGCGGCTTATTTTTAATCGGCTACGGTGCTTTCCGCTTTCTTGTTGAATTTTTCCGCCAACCAGATGCTCATATCGGTTTTGTCGCATTGGGATGGGCCACAATGGGCCAATTACTGACCATTCCCATGATTTTAATCGGAGCATGGATGATGTACGCAGCCTACCACCGCCCATCAACAGGATAAGTGATTATGCAGCAATATCTAGACTTAATGCGCCATATCCGGAACACAGGTGTAGACAAACAGGACCGCACCGGCACGGGCACACGATCTGTGTTTGGTTATCAAATGCGGTTTGATCTAAACGCAAGCTTTCCACTGCTGACCACTAAAAAATTGCACCTGCGCTCAATCATCTATGAGCTCCTTTGGTTTCTGAAAGGCGACACAAATATCCGCTATTTAAAGGAGAATAATGTCTCTATCTGGGATGAGTGGGCCGACGAAAATGGAGACTTGGGCCCTGTTTACGGCTACCAATGGCGCAGTTGGCCAACCCCTTCTGGCGAATCCATCGACCAAATCACAGAGGTCGTTCATGCCATTCAAACCAACCCGGATTCACGCCGACTCCTGGTTGTTGCCTGGAACCCGGCCGATGTCAACACAATGGCCTTGCCCCCTTGTCACTGCCTGTTTCAATTTTACGTTGCCGAGGGGCGTTTATCTTGTCAGATGTATCAACGCAGCGCCGATGTTTTTTTGGGCGTCCCGTTCAACATCGCCTCCTACGCTCTTCTGACGATGATGATTGCCCAGGTGTGTGACTTAAAGCCCGGCGAGTTCATCCACACACTCGGGGATGCACACCTTTACTCCAATCACATGGAGCAGGTAGAAACTCAGTTGCAACGCACTGTTAGGCCATTGCCCAACATGCGTTTGAATCCTGCCGTGAAAGACCTCTATGCCTTCACTTATGACGACTTTGAATTGCTGGACTACGACCCGCACCCGCACATTGCAGCACCGGTGGCTGTCTGAATGACGCTGGCAATGATCATGGCCATGGACCGGAATCGGTTGATTGGTAAAGATAACGGCCTACCTTGGCACCTGCCTGCTGACTTAAAGTACTTCAAACAGGTCACCATGGGAAAACCCATCATCATGGGCCGCAAAACATTTGAATCCATCGGTCGTCCGCTACCTGGCCGCGTCAATATTGTGGTCACTCGTTCCCCAGAGTGGCATCAGGATGGCTGCGAAACCGCCAATAGTCTGAAGCACGCCATCAAGCTGGCCAGACAATCCACCGAGAATACGGACGAAATCATGATCATTGGTGGCGCCTCCCTATGCCAAGAAGCCATGCCATACGTACAAACGCTTTATTTAACGATCATTGATCACGCCTTTGAAGGCGACACCTGGTTGGACAGCTTCCACGAAGAGGAATGGGTTGAAGAAACACGTCGTGAGTTTCCGCCGAACGAAACAGATTCACCCTACCCGCACGCTTTTGTTGTACTTAACCGTAAAGTCCCAGCTGCCCCTCTATGACAGAACAGGTTTCAGCGGGCATGCTTCGTCTTCAGGGTAGAATGGTCACCTGAACCCAGTCGTACCAGTCCGCATAAAAATAACCACCCTCCCCAATGTTAGGGTCAACGGTGCCTATTCGGCGGCGGCGCACTTCAATATCCACAACACAGCTTGCCTGCAGGTCCTGCTGGGTAAAAGGGGGCAAAAAAATGCTCGCCCGCCGTTCAAGATTGCCTGGGTCACTGGATAGCAACGCATCATTCACCTTGGTGCTTGTAATAATCATCTCACCCAGAGCATCGGTACAACGCGAGCTGACATGTCCAATCCGGAGTTCGGTCATATTATTCGAAGCAGGCGTCCAGCTGAGGGTCAAGATATCATCCCGACGAAACGTGGCCCCGGTTGCCGGAGACGTGATGGTCACAGGTGCCGGCAACGTCACACTCGAGTTAGGCGCATTCTTGCCATCCGGGCGATCAAGCGCAATTTTGAATTCTGTGTTCTCCGTGTCGATCGGGAAGTCTGACTTGTAGGTGATATCACCCAAAAGTTCTTTGTCCTCCCGCATGAGTTTGGTTTCGCCATTAGCGGTTGCCAACAACACATCCCCATTCACCAGCTCCAGAGGATTGGTAAACGAGCTATTACCCAGTGTTAATTCCGCTTCCAGATAACTCTGCCCATCGCCATGCGCTTCGACTGTGAACGCTGCCCGCATCCCTGATGTTTTCACATCATCTGAATCCACCGGTGTACAGGCCGATTGCCCTGCAATCGCCGTAATAAAAAAGAGCAACGATGCTGCCTGCGAAAAATGCAATCTCATGTTCAACCTGCGAGCTTAAATGAAACGTCAAAGCCGTCCTGCGTTAAACCGATGTTTTGGCTATGCCCGCCTGTAACAGCTCTGTGATGGCGTCATCATCGTAACCCAACTCACTCAATACCGCGCGGGTATTTTGTCCGAGCACGGGCGGGGCTGATTCATTGACTTGCTGCCACCCGGAAAAGCGCACGGGAAACGCGATATTGGGTACGTCTCCCCCTTTCGGATGAGGTTGGCTCAACCAGATGCCATCATGTTTGAGCTGCGGGTCTTCAAGCAAGTCCTGGTAGCTGTTAACCGGGCCACAGGGGAAATGTGCTTTACCCATGATATCCATCCATTCCCCTGTGGTCTTTTCTTTAAACCGGTCGGCAATCAGGGCACACAAATGGTCTTGATTTTTTACCCGGGATTGCGCATCGGCAAAAGCCGGATCCGCGGCTAACTCCGGTAAACCCAAACAATCACAGAGCGCCTTCCAGTGCTTTTCTACAGCAATGGAGACATTGATATAGGCGTCTTTGGTTTTAAAGCAATCGGTCACACTGGTGTAGGAGCGATTGCCCTTACGCGGCAGATTATCACCCTGCCCCAAAAACGTTGAAATCAGCATGGACTGCATGGCAACCGCAACATTAAACATGGAAATTTCAATCCGTTGCCCACCTTGCCCTTTCTCCCGACCCCACAAGGCCACCATGATCGCGTAGGAGGCATAAACGGCTGTATTCATATCGACAATGGCCACTGGGGAGCGCATGGGCCCTCCCTCGGCCTCACCGGTGAGAGACATCATGCCTGCCATACCCTGAAAAACCAGGTCGAGTCCCGGGCGATCTTTGTAAGGGCCCGAATCGCCGTAACCGCTGATCGCGAGATAAATAAGTTCAGGATTCAAGGCTTTCAAAGTGTCATAATCGATGCCCAGTTTAGCGGGCACGGATGGCGTGAAATTTTCGATCACCACATCTGCTTTGGCGCAAAGCGCGTGGGCCACTTTTTGTCCGGCCTCCGTGGTCAGGTTAAGCGCGATACTTTCTTTATTGCGATTGAGCGCCATGTAGTAACTCCCTTCATCGTTGATAAAAGGAGGACCTCCCTTACGTAACTCATCGCCGCCCAGGGGTTCAACCCGAATGACACGGGCACCCATATCTGCCAAATTCTGGGAACAATAGGGACCAGAGGCAATCATACTAAAATCAACCACAGTGATGCCTTCAAGTGGATGCTTCATAACTTATCCTTTTTGTTAAATACCTACTCGCCAGACAGTGCCCTACGTAAACGGTCGGGGATCACAACCGTTTTACCCGTGGTGACATTGGTACAGACTGTGACAAACTCAGCTTCGACATGGGGCTCGGTTTCACCGTCTTTAAGTAGTTGATAATGAAAGGTGAGGGACGTGTTGCCCAAGCGGGCAACACGAACAGTCACACGGCCACAATCATCGATTTTCAACGCTCGGTGGTACTCCGTGGTGATTTTGCGCCGAGGAAATGCAAAACCCATTGCCTCCATACGCAGAAAGTCCAACCCCAGAGTTTTCATCATCGAAAACTCGGCTTCTTCAAAGTAGCGCATCACCGCGGCAAAGTGAATCCACCGACTCGCATCTGTATCCGCCATATAGACTCTGAACGGAATACTGTGTGAAAGCATAACGCGAATCAGCGCCCGATAAATTCAGGCTTCTTCTTATTCAGGAAAGCATCCAGGCCAATCTGCACATCTTGCGAATACACATGCTTGGCCGCGATTCTGACTTCCATATCCAACCCGGTATCAAGGTCTACGCTTAATCCACGATCGACCAGAAACTTGGTGGATGCCAGCCCTACGGGACTTTTTGAAGCCAGAATCCCCGTCATCTCGCTCAGTTTTTCATCAACTTTGTCTGCCGGGACAACGGCATTAATCAATCCCCACTCTTCGGCTGTTTTCGCACTGATCCATTCGCCGGAATACAACAACCATTTCGCTCGCCGTTCACCGATAAGACGAGGTAACCGCTGCGTACCGCCACCACCGGCCAGTAAACCAAAATTGGCATGCTGATCACCAATGCGAGCATCTTCTGTAGCAATCGCCAAATCACAACACATAACCAGTTCTAACCCCCCGGCCAGCGCCATACCGTGAATGACAACGATACTGGGTTTGCTGCATGCTGCCAAACGGTTAAAGGCACGATACCAGCGCCGTAAAAACCGTTCAGTGGCACCCGGGTCTGCTTCGCTTCTTGGCAGAGCTTTGAGGTCCGCACCGGCGCAAAAAGCCTTACCGGTGCTTCTCAGTACAACAACGCGTACAGATTGGTTCTCCTCAATTTCACCCACATACTGCTCTAAAAGCTCCAAGCTTTCCGGGTGAAGTGCGTTGAGATGCTCTGGCCGGTTGAGGGTAATGGTCGCAACCGCACCTTCAAGGGATAACAACATGACTTTTGACATAAGGGATTACTCCATCCTGATGAATAAAAAAGGGTGCAGTGGTTGCCTTTTTATTTTTCGATACACCACCGGCTTAATGCGATCGATTATAGAGGCAAATGAAAGTCCATGAAAAGCGCCTGAATGTTCATCAAGATTTCGCTAGAATGCTAACCAATGATGAAAATTTTGGGAGGAAGGCTATGCGCTACCGTTTAGGAGACGACCGTGTTCAAATCTGCGGAGATGACTACTTCATCGCGGATAACGCCACTGTCATTGGCACAGTGATTATCGAAAACAATGTCAGCATCTGGTTCAATACCGTTATTCGCGGCGACAAAGACCTGATCACAATCGGCGAAGACAGCAACATCCAAGACGCTTCTGTTTTGCATACCGATGAAGGCGTCAAGCTGACCATCGGCAAGGGCGTTACAGTGGGTCATAAAGTCATGCTGCACGGTTGCACCATTGGTGATAACAGTCTGATCGGGATTAACAGCGTTATTCTGAATAATGCCGTCATTGGCAAAAACTGCCTGATCGGAGCCAACACCCTCATTCCGGAAGGGAAAGTCATCCCGGATGGTTCCATGGTCCTGGGCTCCCCCGGTAAAGTCGTTAAAACACTCTCACCCGAACAACAAGCCGGCCTGAAAAAAAGCGCCGACAGCTACATCCAGAATTTCAAGCGTTACAAACGCGAATTTCTGCTTGATGAATAAACACCTTATCCCCCGGAGACTTCATGGAAAACTACCTGAAACCTACTTTCTTTTTAGACAGTGACAACCCGAGCATCATCGAATACGCCCAACGCGTGACCCAAAACGCCACCAACGACATCGAAAAAGGCGTACAACTTTATTACGCTGTCCGAGATGACATCCGCTACAACCCCTACAACGTTGATATGAGTCGTCAAGGCATGCGGGCCAGCACTGCGCTGGAGAACGGAGAGGCCTTTTGTGTACCAAAAGCATTGCTACTTACAGCCTGCGCGCGCGCTGTGGGCATCCCCGCCAAGCTGGCCTTTGCCGACGTTCGCAACCACTTGAACTCAGACCGATTGAAAGAGGCCATGGGCGGGGAAACCATCTTTGTCTTCCATGGCATTACCATGATGTACCTGGATGGCAAGTGGACAAAGTCAACCCCTGCCTTCAACAAGGCTCTGTGTGATAAAACCAATGTGCATGCACTGGATTACGATGGGAAAAGTGACTCACTCTTCCACCCCTTCGACAAATCGGGCAACAAACACATGGAATACGTCCAGGATCGCGGTGAATTTGATGACTTCCCCTACGAAACGTTTATCAAAGCACTCGCAGACCATTACCACGGCATTGCGGATTTAAAGCAACTGCTCAAAGGCGCAGAGGGCTATTCTGCGGAAGACTTCGAAAATGAAGCCTATGCCGGCTAAGCACCCCACAGCATAGCACCGGCAAAGAAGGCCTCATCCAGAGGCCTTCCCACCTCAAGCAGGCTTTTGGATAATCAGCACATTCCCTAACAAAACCAGAGCAATCCCCACGACGGCCGGAGCGCTCCATTGGTAACCTTCAAACAAGGTTGAAACTGACAGAGCTACAACTGGAAACAAGACCGTCGCATAAGCCGCCCGATCCGATCCGATTCGCCCCAACAAAGTCAAATAAGCACCAAACGCCAACACGGTGGCGAACAGACTCAAAAATACTAGCGAAACCGAATAAGGCCAACGCTCGTCATACGTCAACTCAATATCCGCCAAAAACACATACACCAATAAAAAGACTGTGCCATACAACATGCCATAGGCGTTACTCTGTAGCACGGGGATCGCCTGTTTCTGATTGCGCACCGATGCCATATTACCCAGTGAGGCCATGAATGTTCCTAAAAAAGAAAGGCCCAAGCCCACCAAAGCACTATGATTGTGGCTGATCTGGGCCAGTTCAGGCCAAAAAATCAACAAAATACCAACCAAGCCCAAACCCGCACCCATCATGACGGCCCGAGTAGTATTTTGGCCAAAGAAGATCGCCGCATTGAACATGTTCATGAAGACAATCGTGGAAAATATGACGGCAATCAACCCCGACGTTAACGTTGCCGAGGCCCAATAAAAAACAAGGTAATTCGTAGAGAATAAAAAAATTCCCTGCAAAGCGATAAAAAAATGGTCGCGAGGAGAGAATCTCATGGACTCCCCTCGCCAAAGGCAAAATACGATCATGATGACCGCCGCCATACCAAAACGGTAAACAATTGAAAGTTCGGGAGGCACCACACCCAGCTGGAAACGAATCGCAAACCAGGAAACACCCCAAATCAACACGGTTGCTATGTAAAGTACCGGTGTACTCAGCAGAATCGTCACCTTAAGTCCGTCCCTTCAAGCCTCTTGCCAGAAACACTTTCTTTTCATCCGCGCGCTACCTCACTCAGGCACACGCATCACTGGCATCTTTTTACTTATCCATACCACCAGGCAAATTGCGGTAGCAAAGATCACTGCGGTCAGGCCGATGGGTTCAGAAAGCAATATACTGGCGATCACGAGCGTAAAAAAAGGTTGCAACAATTGTATTTGCCCGACTTTGGCAATCCCGCCCAATGCTAACCCCCGATACCAGAAAAAAAAACCGATCAATTGACTGAATACACACAGATATAACAAGCTCGCCCAGGCACGGAAAGGCACCTGGAACGGCATTGTGCTCCAACTGTCAAATACAGGCCAGATGACCAAAGGTAAACACATGACCAGTGACCAGCAAATCACCTGCCAGCCACCCAACGTCTGGGATAAGCGCCCGCCCACAGCATAGCCCAAGGCGGCCGACCCCACGGCTGCGAATAAGGCTTGATTAGCCAGTGTTAAATCATCTACCTGAAGCGAAGCAAACCACAAAACCAGAATCACTCCAATGATTGCAACCAGCCAAAACCCTCGAGAAGGCCGCTCAAAACCAAACAGCGCAGTAAAAAGTGCCGTGGCTAAAGGTAAGAGCCCGAGCATTACACTGCCATACACCGAGCTGGCGCTCGTCATTGCCAGTGCAGAAAAGTAAGCAAACCCAGGCCCAATACCAAGCCCTGTGATCATCAGGGCCACAAATTGGCGGGGGCTTGGCCAAGGCTGACGGACCAGATATAAAATCACCAACGCACACAATCCGGCGAGCAGGAGCCGCGCCTCCGCCACGATGGCAGGGGAGAAATGCTCAACCGCGATTCGGTTCAAAGGCAACGTTGGGCTAAACATCAACACCCCAATCAATCCCAGCGCCATTCCCTTAAGAGAGTCAGTGGAGGTAGACACAAGCACGCCAATTTATTCCAAACTGAGCAAACACCCTAACTTTTTTTGCCCACACTCCCACCCGGTTTTTCAATGGACTCATGCGACACCAGCTCCCAAGGCTGTCCTTCATTACGGTACAAACGCTTTTTCAATCGAGGGTAATCGGCAACATCGTGCTGTAAGCGCTGACCCACCACGATGCATGTTAAAACCTGCGCGCCGGTATTGGTCAGCTTATGCGCCAAACCACCGGCCCGATAGCCCAGAAAATCACCAGCGGCAACGGGAAAAACATCCTCACCCACCGTTGCCTCACCCGTGCCTTCCAACACATACACACACTCATCCTCATATTGGTGGACATGCAACTCGGTACTATCCGCACCCGGGGGGATATCGATCATGTGAAAGCCGATTCCGGTCAACCCCGTCAAATCGCCAAGCGACTTATTAACGCGCCTGGCGTTATCGTTCAGAAAATGGGTTTTACTCAAGCCTTCCATCCGGTCAATCTCTTCTTTTTTTATCAGATACTTACTCATAAAAGCTCCTTAAGCAGAACGACCAGGGCGATTATTTTCGCCAAAAGGGTTTACTGGCTTCGTATGTGACGTCCACCTTACTCACACCAATATCTTTGAGTGCCCGCTCATCGAGAGACGCCAATGCACGCCTGGCGGATGCTCGCGCGTACCACACGGCAGGCAACCTGAGCAGACGGCGCACACGCCGTTCAACACATTGAATCCGAGGGTAAAGCCAGGCAGAAACCGCTAGGTTTTCGGCCAACTCCTGAGTATGACTCAACTGATTCATAGAGCGTGCCACTTCACATCTCCTGTTTGTTGATAACCACTGAAACAAGATTATAATGTGCTATTCTGAAACCGTAACAGATACAATTTTGGTGAAATTCATACATAACAGTTTTGCATTGAGCGTTTTATGACAACGGCACACAAACCCCTTTATGAAAAAGTATCAGATGTTGTTAAAAGTATGATTGAAGATGGCCGTCTGAGCCGCGGCAGCAAAGCCCCCTCACTGCGAAAAATGAGCCAGCAATTGAAAGTCAGCATCTCGACAGTGACAAAAGCCTATATGAATCTTGAGGACCAGGGGATCCTGCATGCCAAACCGCAATCGGGTTATTTTGTACAGAAATGCATTAAAACGGAACCGGATATGCCTCACTGGCCAGCTCCAGCGAAAACACCCAAACCAATTCACTCAGAAAAAGTCCTGGAAGGTATTTTTGCGGCAGCCAACCAGGAAAACTTTCTTTCCCTTGGCGCCGCAATTCCCTCAGCCGAACTGATGCCCGCAAAGGCACTGGCACGGGCAACCCGGCAAGTGATTTCTCGCCATCCGGAAGAGATTGTCAACTACTGTTTTAGCCCCGGGCTGGTGGAGCTTCGCCGCCTGATTGCTTACCGTACGCTAGAGGCTGGGTGCCAAATCTCGCCGGATGATGTGCACATCACCTCCGGCGGGATGGAAGCTGTCATACTGACACTCAGTGCCGTGACACAACCTGGGGATATTGTCGCCATTGAGTCCCCCACGTATTTCGGTTTATTACAAGCCATTGAACACCGTGGACTGCTGGCCGTGGAAATCGAAACCGACCCGGTTACCGGTATGAACCTGGATTGCCTGGAAGACGCCATCCGCAACGAAAACATCAAAGCCGTGTTGACGGTACCTAACTTTTCCAACCCCACCGGCAGCTTAATGCCCGAAGCAAATAAAGCACGGCTGGTTGAATTGCTCGCCCAACATGACATTCCATTAATGGAGGATGACATCATGGGCGATTTGTACTTTGGTGAAAACCGGCCACCACTTTGCAAAAAGTTCGACAAGAAAGGGCTGGTGCTGACATGCTCATCCTTTTCCAAAACCACGGCCCCTGGTTTTCGTGTGGGATGGGTGCTGCCGGGACGCTTTAAAGAGCATGTATTAAAAACCGCATCAGCACTCACGCAAGTGACCGCCTCAATCACGCAACTTGCCATTACTGAGCTGCTGCGAAGTGGTTATTACGACCGCCACTTAAACCGGTTGCGACGTGCTTATCAGCATCAAACCGAACAGATGCGCATGGAAATTGCTGCCCACTTCCCGGAGGGTACGCGCATCAGCCGTCCAGAAGGGGGGTTTATCTTATGGGTGCAACTACCCCGGCGTATCAATAGTCGAGAAATGTATCAGCAGGCCATGGAGGCGGGTATCAGCCTCACACCCGGTGATTTATTTTCTGTTTCCCGAAAATATCAAGACTTTATTCGCCTGTGTGCCGGCTACCCAATGACGGAGCAGGTCAGCCAGGCGATCGCAACACTTGGCCGGATCGCCCACAATATGCTGAATAAATAACAACTACTCCCACTTAAACAATAATGTGCCAATGATCAAAAACAACAGGCTCATCCCTGCCAAAGAAAGGATGTGATCCATCACCTGAAACAAGCTGGCGCCGTCGATCATGACCTCCCTCGCTGCCTCGGTCACATGCGTTAAAGGCAGCAGGTAGGCCAAATTTTGCACAATCGCAGAGCTGCCTTCGAGCGAAAACCAGACGCCGGATAACAGCATCATGGGCCAGGTCAGTAAATTCAGCAGGCCATTGGCCAACTCCTCATTGGAAGATCGCGCAGCCACCACCAACCCTAGACAAACCAGACTGGCACAGCCCAGTATAAAAATCAGGAGCAAGGTGAAATAAGACCCATTCATGTGGAAGTTGAGGAAAAAGTGCGTTCCGATGTAGACAAAACAGGTGACTAATGTCAAAACCCAAAGCCGGGAGATGATCTGCGCGGTCAGAAACTCTACCGCTTGTAAAGGCGTTGCTTTGAGACGCTTTAAGACACCGTTTTTCCGGTACCGCACAATGACGAAGCCAATGCCAAACAATGCGCTGAACATCATGTTCATGGCCAATACGCCGGGGATCAACCAGTCAACATAGCGTATTGGGCGCCCTGTCACCGTCGCCCGATCAAACCCTTCCGGTTGTTGGCCCAGTAACAGACGCTCAGCCATGTAGCCAGTGGGTGAAAGTTCGTTAATCCAGTAGCGCTGAGTTACCGGATCAACAAGTAAATCCAGCTGGTGCCGCTGAACCTTGGTTTTGGCGAGATCGGGGTCATCGTAATCAATGAATTCAATGTACTTTAAGTCAAACAGCGCCAGTGGGTGGGCGTCTTTCCCGCCCAGTACGCCGACTTTATATAAATCATTCGACTGCCCTCCAAAAATGAAGGCAAAACCGGCAATAATGAGCACCGGGAGCAGCAGATTCCAGGCCAGGGCCGCCCGGTCACGGTAAAATTCCAGATTACGGGCAACAAAAACGGCGTAAAGTCGGTTAAGCATCAGCGTTCCTTCATTGGGCAGCGCATTCAGCCGCGCAAGTCACGGCCTGTTAATTCCAGAAACAAGTCGTCAAGGGTGCGGGCACGAATTTGCAGCCGATCCAGGCTGACCTGTTGGGTCAATAATGCCTGGATGGTCTGGTTGACATTCTGGCTGAGAATATTGACAAAATGTCCGTCTTTGACAACCGCTTCCGCCAACTGCTCCGGGTCTGCCGTAAAATCATCAGCAGGCAAACGCACAACCACATCGGTAAAGTGTTTTGCAAGAAGTTGGTCCGGGGTGCCTTGAGCGATGATTTGACCGTGATCCATGATGGCAATTTCATCACATAACTCATACGCTTCATCCATGTAATGAGTTGTCAGCAAAATCGTTTTGCCTCGCGAACGGATCTCTTTCACCAGTTCCCATAAGTTACGGCGTGCCTGTGGATCCAGCCCGGTCGTGGGTTCATCCAGAAATATGATTTCGGGGTCATTGATCAATGCCAGTGCCAGCAACAGCCGCTGACGCTGCCCTCCCGAGAGCTTGTTGGTCTTACCCTCAAGAAACTCGCCCAATGCACAGCTTTCAATCAAGGTTTCCAACGGGACGGTACGCGAGTACAGGCGTTTGAACATGGTGAGTGTCTCACGCACCGTAATAAACTCCTGCAGCGCAGTTGCCTGAAACATGATGCCCGCTTCATTACGAAACTGTCTGCCCAGTGGTTGGCCTTTGTAGAGCACCTGTCCACTGCTGGGCGACTGGATGCCTTCCATAATCTCGATGGTCGTCGTTTTACCGGCACCATTTGGCCCCAGGAGCCCAAAACAGCTCCCCGCAGGGATCGAGAACGAAATTCCCTTTACCGCCTCAACGCGCTTAAAGTGTTTGACGAGGTGACTAATTTCTACGAGGGTTTCGGCCACGCGACTCAATCCTTATGAGGTTTTCCCAGTGTAATAGCCCGGCCAGCTTCTACCGGGAACGGCCGCTTCGAATGAGAAACCAGAACGGCTTCAAGGCGCTCTAACACAGTGGGAGGAAAGTCCACCGCCCGTCGATGCGTGAGGTCCACATTAATCACAAACATTTCAACTGCTGCGGCTTGCTCTTGCTTTCCAGCATGATACAGACGTGAAAAGTAGCGCATTTTGTTTTTATCGAACGCCAGTAATTGGCTCGACATGCTAATGGGGTCACCTTCAAGCAGTTCGCGCTGATAGGAACTGTGATTCTCAAGCGCAAAAAGCGAGTAACCCATCTCCCGTCGATACGCTTCGCCCACGCCGAGGTAGTCATAAAAACTCACCACACCTTCGGTGAAAGCATCCAGGTAACGCGCAATGGTCATATGGCCATTGAAATCAATCCAGTCGGGCTTAACGACGCCCGCGCTTGATGTGTACAACTCGTCTTCCATCACAAAACATCCAAAAAAAACAGGCCCTCTGTCAGCAGACGGCCTGCGTAACCTCTCAAACTGTTGTTACAAAACTTCTTCAGCCAGCACTCTCAAAACACTGGCATCGACGCCGGTTGTATCCATCGGCCTGACTAACAAGCTGGAAATATGGCGCTTTTCTGACGCCGCTTTCCAGGCCTTCAATTGCTCGGCGATGTGCTCGCGCGGCCCCACCAAAGCAGTTTCATCAACCAGCGAATCCGGCACCTGAGCAGCCGCTTCTTTCTTTTTGCCACTCAGATAAAGATCTTGAATGACTTTTGCTTCATCGGCATAACCCAGGCGAATGGCATAGTCGTTGTAAAAGTTCTTTGCCCTGGCGCCCATACCACCAATGTATAGCGCTAAATTATCCTTAACAGGTTGGCGGCAAGCGTCAATGTCATTGCCCATCACAACGGACACAAACGGTGTCACCTCAAAATTTTCCAGACTTTTACCCGGTACCTTCGCAAACCCTTCTTCCAAAAAGGGTTCAAACAAGTCGTAACGTGATGGATCCATCCACACAGGAATCACACCATCAGCGACTTCACCACTGGTTCGCATGCCCGCATCGGTAATGGATGCGGTGACAATTTTTAAAGAAGGGTCACCATGCAAAATACTTTTGAGCGGTTTACCCAGCCCAGTCGCGCCTTCGCCTTTGTAAGGTATCTGGTAATGGTAACCCTCGTGTGTGACAGGCTCTTTACGCTCGAGAATTTTACGAATGATTGAGATGTATTCTTTGGTCCGCGTCATTGGCCGGCCGTAGGGCACACCGTGCCAACCTTCTACAACCTGGGGACCCGATGCGCCTAGCCCCATAATAAAACGCCCTTGCGACAAGTCTTGCAAAGTCATCGCCGTCATCGCTGCCATAGCCGGTGTACGCGCAGGCATTTGCATGATTGCCGTACCCACGTTGATTTTCGTGGTCTGTGCAAGTACCCAAGCCGCTGCCGTCACCGCATCAGAACCGTATGCTTCCGATGTCCAAACAGAATCATAGCCGAGCGCCTCGGCTTCTTTGACAAGCGCTAAGTTCATGCCGTCTGCCCCACCGGCGTAACCCAAAACCAGTCCTAACTTCATGTTTACCTCCACAGTTTTTTCGAGATGCTTGATCACTGATGTCTTTGTTCTAGAACGAACTTAAAGTCGGAGCCTATTGAGATGGCCTTTGCCGACCCTTTCCAGCTTAAGAGTCACACTATAATAAACAATCTCATCTGACACCATCACACAACACTTTCCAACCATGGAAAATCAGCATCTTTTTCTGAAGCCTGATAAAATGTGCCGTTTTCCACATCGCAGGTTCGATCACATCCACACTTCACCCTCGGGAGACACGCGCATGTTCAATAAGTCTGACAAAATCGCCGATTATGACGATGAACTTTGGGCAGCCATTTCCGGCGAAATCCAGCGCCAGGAAGCACACATTGAATTAATCGCTTCGGAGAATTACACCAGCCCACGTGTGATGGAAGCACAAGGGTCTGTCCTGACCAACAAATACGCGGAAGGCTACCCTGGCAAGCGCTATTACGGGGGGTGTGAATTTGTGGACCAAGCAGAAGTCCTCGCCATTGACCGTGCAAAACAGCTCTTTGGTGCCGACTTCGCCAACGTCCAGCCTCACTCTGGCTCCCAGGCCAATGCGGCCGTTTACATGGCTTTATTACAACCGGGCGATACGGTGCTGGGTATGAGCCTTGCCGATGGCGGACACCTCACACACGGCGCAAAAGTTAACTTTTCTGGAAAAATTTATCACGCGGTCCAATACGGGCTCGACAATAGATCCGGCGAAATCGATTACAAGCAAGTCGCTGAGCTGGCGCACGAGCACAAGCCAAAGATGATTGTGGCTGGCTTTTCTGCCTACTCCCGTGTCATCGACTGGCAACGTTTTCGCACCATTGCCGATGAAGTGGGCGCTTACTTTTTTGTCGATATGGCCCATATTGCGGGTCTGGTCGCAGCCGGACTCTACCCCAGCCCGGTTCCAATTGCGGATGTTGTTACAACCACCACGCATAAAACCCTCCGCGGCCCTCGCGGTGGCCTCATTCTGGCTCGCAGCAACGCTGAGATTGAAAAGAAGCTTAACTCCACCGTCTTCCCGGGCACCCAGGGCGGACCACTGATGCATGTCATCGCGGCTAAAGCGGTGGCTTTTAAAGAAGCACTGGAACCTGCGTTCAAAGACTACCAGCAACAGACACTGGCCAATGCACGAGCAATGGCCAATATTTTTATTGAGCGGGGTTACAAGGTGGTATCAGGCGGGACAGATGATCACCTTTTCCTTCTTGATCTCGTTGACAAAGGCATTACAGGAAAAGATGCGGATGCGGCCCTTGGCAAAGCACACATCACCGTCAACAAAAACAGTGTACCCAATGATCCGCAGTCACCGTTTGTCACCAGTGGTCTGCGCATTGGCAGCCCAGCGGCCACCACCCGTGGTTTTAAAGAAGCAGAGATGGAATCTGTAGCACACTGGATTTCCGACATCCTCGACAACATGGGCGACGAATCCGTGATCAAGGCCGTGAAAGAAAAGGTTGCCACACTTTGTGAGCGTTTCCCTGTCTACCAATAACAACCACTCATCAGCAGCGGGCGTAAAAATGTACTTTTGCGCCCGCTTGCCACTTTACGGGACTTTTTTTCTGCCGATAACCGGACAGCTATCGCCCGTAAAAAAGCAGACTGATGAATCACAGAGAATATCCAAACCTTAACCCTTTATCTGATTTAACCCAGGGGAACCAAAAAAAACTCTTCCAAGGGAGCCAGTCCGAACGTTTACCACCACGGTCCCTCCTTCAGGCTGTGGACGAGCAGGAATGGCTGACTTACCTGCTCGAGGGTGAATTAACCATCCTGGAAAGCGGGTTTGTGAAAGAAAAAATCTGCGGCGGGGCACCCCGGTCTGAATGGCCTGTTTTTGGAGAAAATCAACCGGAAGCACGAGCTGTCACCCAACTTGGCGCCCGCATCATCCAAATCAATAAGTCTCTTTACGAGCGCTTACAACAAGAAGAAAACGCAGCGCGCTTGAACATTGCCGAAATCGAATTGACGGATGAAGAAAACAGCGTCTTCGGCGAACTGTATATGGCTTTCGTCAATGGCAATCTGCAAATTCCCAACTTCCCGGATGTTGCACTGAAAGTCCGTGCGGCAATTAACGATAACCGTGTGACCGTTTCAGAACTGAGCCAAATCGTCCAGGCCGACCCCGTACTGGCTGCCCGGTTGATGAAGGTAGTGAACAGCCCTCTTTATCGCGGCTGGAAAACGGTCGGCAATTTGCGCGACGCGATTCAACGATTAGGGCTGGAAGCCACGCGAACACTGGCGATTACTTTAGCCATGAAACAGCTTTTCAAGGCTAAAACACAGCATATCCGACAGTACATCAAAGAGGTATACCAACACAGCACGTTTGTCTCTGCAATTGCCTATGTCCTGGCTCAACGAGTCAAAACAGCTGATCCTGAGCGTGCCTTACTGGCGGGATTGCTGTCTCGCATTGGCGCAATTCCCATACTTAATTTTCTCGACGAAAACCCATCACTTTTCTCCTCACAAGCGGAGCTTGACCATTGCCTTCAAAAGCTACAAGGGCCTATCGGGGGCATTCTACTCGGGCACTGGGGGTTTGATGCCGAACTGATCACTGTTGCAGAAGAATGTGAAATATGGTCCCGACAATCAGGGCAAGAAGAACCCGATTATTGTGATATTGTCACCGCAGCGCTTTGGCACAGCTACCTGACAACATCCAAACAGAGCCAGTTACCGAGCTTCCAAAGCGTTCCCGCACTCTCGAAACCCGCACTTAACCTCCTCGACCCCGAAGAAGAAAATAGCCTCCTGGAAGAAGCGCAAGAGGAAATCGAGATTGTTCACAACCTGCTCCAAACGTGAACTTTCACACAGGCCGCGTCAGGTGCTGTAACATAGCTGTAATAAAACTGCGCTTTAATGCGATTTTGACGAATGCAGTGTATTAACTATGCCAAAAATACTCATTGTGGAAGATGAAGAGGCCGTAAGACTGATGGCTGGGTTTGCATTGGGGCGCGCGGGTTTTCAGGTGGACGAGGCAGAAGACTCTGTATCCGCTGATAAAGCCTTATCAACTTCCCAGCCGGACTTGCTGCTGGTGGATTGGATGCTGCCGGGCATCAGTGGTATTGACTGGATTAAACGGCTCAAACGGGAAGAAACTACAAAAAAGCTCCCGGTGATCATGTTGACCGCCCGTGCTCAGGAGAGCGACAAAATATACGGTCTGGACTCCGGAGCCGATGATTACGTCACTAAACCGTTTTCCCCGCGTGAATTGGTTTCACGTATCAATGCGGTTTTAAGACGTTGTCAAACCGACAAAAAAGAAGAATACACATCAGGCGACTTGATACTCAACCCCGAGGCTCACTCCGTCACGGCCGGCTCCAAAGAGCTTGATATGGGGCCCACAGAATTCCGTCTCTTGAAGTTTTTCATGAGTCATCCAAATCGTGTCTACAGTCGCGAACAACTGCTAGACTTCGTCTGGGGCAGAAGCCACTTTGTTGAGGAAAGAACGGTTGACGTTCATGTCCTTCGACTGAGAAAGTCCTTGTCCCCACATGGTTACGATGGACTCATACAAACGGTCCGGGGTGTTGGCTACCGCTTTAGCGACAAAACGGGCTGATTCGTATCATTAGCGAGCATCAGGGTATACGAGACAGTGAAAGACGAGTGGGCAGTAGAATTTTGGCGGCTGGCGGGCGTTCTCTTGTTCGGCATAGCTTTAGCCTTGATCTCTGGATTTACGACCGCCTCACTGCTCATTGCGCTTGGTGTTTACATTGCATGGAACATGCAACAGCTTCAGCGCATCAACAACTGGCTGGCCAAAGGGAGCCAACGGTCACAATTACCTGAAGTCCATGGACCCTGGAATAATCTGGTCAAAGAAATCTTTATCACCCGCTCTAAGCTTCATAAACGTTCCCGCCGCTTGAGCCAGGTGCTTAAACGCTTCCGGCGCTCCAGTGCTGTGTTGCCTGACGCCACAATCATTTTGACAGAAACCGGTAAAATTGACTGGTTTAATCCCGCGGCTCAAAATCTGCTCGGTCTGAAAAAGCCACAAGACGTTCATCAAAATATCAGAAACTTGATTCGTCACCCGACTTTTCAGACTTACCTCAATCATGCAGATTACGAAAGAGGGCAGGAAGTGAACATCCCTTCACCAGAACATCCCTCAATCACGCTCAATATCCGCATCACACCATTTGGTCGCAATGAGCTCCTGCTTTCGGCACGCGATGTCACCAGCATGCAAAAAATCCAGGATGTTCGACGTGATTTCGTTGCCAATGTTTCACATGAATTAAGAACGCCTCTCACCGTTATCACCGGCTATACCGAAACGCTGGGTGATGAAAATCTGCCAGATGATATCCAGATAGGGATCAGCGCCATTTCTCAACAAGCCAAACGCATGACTCAAATTGTTGAAGATCTTTTAATGTTATCCAGTCTGGAAATGGAAACCTCTGAGGCGCAGACAGAACGCGAGATTGTACAGGTTCCCCTGATGCTGGAGAGCATGTGTGAAGATGCCACTTTACTGAGCGGCGACGCCAAGCATCACGTTCATCTTGACGTCCAAAGTAGCAGTTGCCTTCTGGGTAATCAGTCAGACATTGTGAGCGCCTTCCGCAATCTGATTGATAACGCCATCTGCCACACACCGCCGGGCTCTACTATTCTTATCCGCTGGGACACCGTTAACGGCGGCGCATGCTTCAGCGTACAGGATAATGGACTCGGCATTGATGAGAAACATATCCCACGGCTAACGGAACGGTTTTACCGAGTAGACAAAGGCCGGTCCCGCGATATGGGTGGAACCGGCCTAGGCTTATCCATTGCCAAGCATGCCATTCAGAGAAATGGCGGGGAACTCACAATCACCAGTCAACGAGGCAAAGGTTCAACGTTCAAGTGTACCTTCCCGGCAGAGCGGGTGTACAAGCCCGAATTGGAACAACCGGGACTCGAAGCTCAGGCCTGATGCGCCGCCCGCGCGAGGATACGCTGCGCTTGTGTATAGTGCGGCTTATCCAGCATCACACCATCCAGCCCAACCACACCCAACTCTGGGTTTGCCTCGAACATGTCTACGACGCGCTTTGACCAGGCAATCGTCTTTTCGTCAATGGAAAAAACCTGATTAATCGTTTCAACCTGATTCGGGTGAATCGCCATCATGCACGTAAAACCGGCTGTGCGGGCCGCGCGGGCTGCGCGCTCCAGTCCATCCGCATCTTTAAAATCTGTGTGCACAGTATTACAGGCCTCCACACCGGCTGAAGCGGCTGCCGCCAGACATAAAGCGCGTGCCGTTCGAAAGAGGTCATCCCACTGGCCATCTGGAAGCAGATGCGTTTCCGCACCAATATCGGCCGAAAGGTCGTATTCACCCCAACTAATGTAGGCCAGACGCTCTGAGCAGTTGGTCAGCCCTGCCAGATTTAAAACCCCTTGCCCGGTTTCTGTGCCGATCACCAGCAGTTTGATAAAACCCGGCGGCACACCTTCCCGTACTTCCAAAGCAGAGAGATAGTGATCAACGCGGATCACATCTTCCCGAGTCCGGTATTTGGGCAGTACGATGTAGTCGGGCGCGCCGCTGACGACGGCGGCCAGATCGGTCAGAGTCATCCCTCCTTCGAGGGGGTTGACTCTCACCATCAATTTTTGCCGCCGAGTTTCGCGAGGATGCGCTGCAAGATAGTCGTTAGCCAGGCTGCGGGCAACCGCTTTACGGCTCAAGGCAACAGAGTCTTCCAGATCCAGGATTAAACCGTCCGCGCCGGAAGATTCCCCCTTACCTATTTTTTTTTCACTGTCCGCAGGTAAAAATAACATTGAACGCATGACTTTCCTCCTAAGCCGCCGATTGAGGCTTGGTGGCCATCAAAGCCGTGCGCTGCATGGTCACAACCTGTTCATCACGTTGATTAAACCCCTCATGCCTAAACACGACGATGCCTGAGTCGTTTCGAGACTGACTGAGCCGTTTGGAAAGCACAGTGCTGCGTGCACGGATTGTGTCGCCATAAAAAACCGGCTTGGGAAAAGCAATATCTGTCATCCCCAAATTTCCCAGCGTTGTGCCAAGTGTCAGCTCCGTAACCTGTAACCCAACGACAAGCGCCAGTGTGAACATGCTATTGACCAACGGCTGGCCATAAATACTCTGCTTCGCGAACTCCGCGTCGATGTGCAGTGGCTGGGTATTCATGGTCATACAACTGAACATGACATTGTCATTTTCGGTGATGGTTCGCCGAATCTCGTGGTCAAATGTCTGGTTGATTTCAAATTCTTCAAAGTAGTAACCGGCCATTTCATCCCCTCTTACGTCAAATGGCGTCAGTTTATCACCTTCAAGGTTGGGCACGAACGCTCGTCCGTAGAAAGCAGTAAAGGGAATTCTCGGCCCGCCGCTAAGTCGGTCATAGTGTGCTTTTTTTATGACAGTGGAGTGTCGTGTTGTTTAACTTTTGGAAGCCGTCTCGGAAAAATGAGTTACAAGCAGGGATAGCGCTATCGCCTGATCGCTTAGCTTTTGCTCTGGTCAATCGTTGTGACCCGGAAAGCCACGAGATTGTTGACTTAGCATCCATCGCATGTGTCGATCAACATGAGCAGAACCAGGCCCTGACAGATCTGCGAAAGAGACATCAGCTCAACAAAATTCCCTGTACCTTTATTTTAAATCCTGACCAATATGCGTTCATCCAGATTGAAGCGCCCAATGTCGAAACCGATGAGTTGAAATCGGCCGTGCGCTGGCGCATCAAAGATATGCTCGACTTCCATATCGACGATGCCACGATTGACGCGTTTTCACTGCCTTTATCCGCCCGTCAAAGCGCGGTGCAACTCATGTATGTGGTAGCCGCACGCTCACCACTTATCCAGTCGGTCGTCGACCGGCTTCTGGCGGTCGATATTAATCTGACTGCGATTGACATCAACGAGCTTGCTCTCCACAACTTGACAACAACGCAATTGGAAAACGACCAACAGGTTGTTGCCGCTTGCTATCGCCTCCACGACAGCTTTTATATTGTGATATCGGATAAAAACCAGATGTATCTCTGCCGTCATATCGATGACTACACAGTTCCGGGGTCAGAGGGCGAACTTGACTATAATCAGCTTGCGCTGGAAATCCAACGCTCACTCGATTATTACGAAAGTCAATACGGTAAGGGAGCGGTTGCTCAACTGAGTGTGTTTTCAAACCGTAAAAACACCCCAAATCCCGCCGATTATTTTCAACTCCCGGTCGTTCGCGCTGATCTGGATAACCTTTTGCCAAAGCTCAATGAATATTCTGATGACGTGATCATGCACTGCCTATCTGCTTTGGGAGGTGCTTTGAGGTCAGAACCATGAAACAGCAGATCAATCTCTATGCTCCGGTCTTCCGCCCCCAGAAAATCAGCTGGTCAGCCGGTTCACTCATAAAATTGACAGCCTTGACGGTGCTCTTGCTCGGTGCTGCTTCGGCCTATGGTTACTATCGCACAGCCCAATTAGCCAGTGAACAGCAGCAGCTCGAATCCCGAAATCAGGAAATACAAACTCAACTGGAGACTATCAGCGCTCAGTCCACCCAAAAAAATCAGGCAGCAACACTGGAAGAACGCTTAAAAGCGCTGAAAGAAAAGCGCAACTTATCACTCGAAACACTGGCGTTACTCAAAAATCAAACCAATGAAATGCCCGCGCCGATGTCAGAGTTTTTTCTTGCCCTCGCACGGCAAACCATAAGCGGCATCTGGCTGAATTCGATTGTGATCCAACAAGGCGGGGAAACAATCATACTCGCCGGGAAAACGTATTCTCCAGACTTATTACCCACGTTTATCGAAACACTGCGTTCAGAAACCGCTTTTTCTGGCACCGCATTCCAAAGCCTCGCCATTCAACGTTCCTCCGGCACAGCTGACAACACAGTTCTGGACTTTCAGATGCGCACCAAAAATACAAATTCGGAGAGTTCAACGAATGAATAACGCTAAACAAGCCTTTCTTTCTCTCTGCGACCGGTTTAATCAACGTAATCAGCGGGAGCGGTTAATCATCCTGGTCGCAACCTTGTTAGTGTTCTACACGCTGTGGAATCACTGGGTCTATACACCGCTGACCGAAAAAAGTGATCAACTTCAATCCGCGATTGAAGAAGCCCAGCACCAAAATAACGAAAAGCAAATGGCGATCGGCCGACTGATTGCATCAAAATCGGGCCGTACAGAGAAAAAGCTGCAACGAGAGCTTACGGCGGTTCAGCAACAGCTAGACGAAACGGTCTCCACACTCGATACTCTCTCCAGCACATTCATTAGCTCCAGTGAAATGGTGAGAATACTCAAACATCTTCTGCGTGAAGAGAAATCACTGCAGCTGGTGAAACTGGAAAATATTCCCACAGACGAACTGAATGCGGCCTCTTCTGATAAGGCCTCGAAGCAAGCAACGGTCGTTCAAGACAAACGAAGCAGAAGCAATGGCCCCAGAATTTTCAAACATGCCTTTGTCATGGAACTCGAAGGAGATTACCTCAGCACATTGAGCTATTTGCAGGCCATTGAAAAGCTGCCCTGGCGAATCACACTGGACTCCATTGCCTATACAGCGCAAGAGTCGGGGGCAGACACCATCCAAATCCACCTCCATACATTAAGCCTGTCGGAGGGTTGGATCAGTGTTTAACACACAGCACACCCATAAGCCGCTACTACTGAGCATCGGGCTCACCACGCTTTTTGTAACCACCGCTATGGGCGCGCCACTGGTACTGAACGACCCCACACAGCCTTCCGGCATGACCGTACCGGCGCGCCAAAAATCAACGCCAGCAGCCGAAGACGTCACATTGAAACTCACCGCTGTGTTTTCTCATCCTCAGGCCGATAACAGTTATGCCGTTATCAATGGCAAGTTGCTGAAAACCGGCCAGCAGATAGCGGGCGCAACCATTCTCTCAATCGGCCCAGGCGAGGTAAAAATCCGCCACCGTGGAAAAGAAAAGCGACTGACAACGTATAAAAAGGACATTAAGCGGCACACCCAGGCGCCACGCAAGGATGATTCACATGATTAAATTCCATATTCAATACCGCCGTTATTTTTCTCTTATATTTGCGGTTGCACTCGCTGCCTGCCAGAGTCCTGGCCAGACGCCACAGCCCCCTGTTGCGCCCAAAAGTACAACATTGACGGAAATTGAAGCCCTAATGGCGTCCGCATCAAAACAAGTACCCACCCGCCCAACCATACCCACGGCGGTGAATAAGGCCCTACTCAGTGCAGGTCAGTCAGACAAAGCGAGTCAGGCCGATAAAAACCCACGCTTCAACATTGATGTTGTCGAAGCCCCAATTAAAGATGTGCTCATGGGGCTGGTCGCCAATACCGAGGAAAACATGGTGGTTCATCCGGCCGTCAGCGGAAACATTTCTTTAAGCCTTAAAGATGTGAGCGTCGATGAAGTCATGCAAACACTCCGCGATGTCTATGGCTATGAATATACCCAAAAGGGCAAAACATACCGCGTCTACAAGCCGACGCTGCAAACACGGATCTATCATCTGAATTACATTAATGTCACACGCAATGGCTACTCACAGACGAATATCAGTGCAGGTGGTCAAGCCAGCGGCAGCAGTTCGGAGTCCAACAGCTCCTCCGGCTCATCCTCCCAAAGCTCTTCATCATCCTCTGGCAGTGTCATTGAAACCAATTCAAAAGCGGATTTATGGAAGGAAATCGAGGAGTCCGTGCTTTCTATCATTAATCGGGGTGCTGGCCGGCAGGTTGTCGTCAGCCCACAATCGGGCGCGATTGTGGTTCGTGCGATGCCTGATGAACTTCGGGATGTAGAAGCTTTCTTGCATTCGACACAAGACACCATGCACCGGCAAGTCATTTTGGAAGCCAAAATCATTGAGGTTGAACTCAGTGATGGTTTTCAAGCCGGCATCAACTGGGCAGCACTCGGGAAAGATGATGGCAATACTTTGCTAGCAGGCCAAACTGGCGGCGGCACAGTATTCAATAATGGGCTTTCCGATATTGCTGGCAATGTCGGCAACCTCGACCCGGATGCCTACTCCGCCGTCGCCAATGCCGCAACCTCCGCATTCGGTGGCATTTTCAGCGCGGCACTGCAAATCGACGACTTCACCGCATTCATTGAGCTACTCAAAAGCCAAGGTGATGTTCAGGTTTTATCAAGCCCGCGCGTATCAACCATCAATAACCAAAAGGCCGTCATCAAAGTAGGAAGTGATGAATATTTCGTGACCGAGGTTTCCAGCGGCGATATTTCTGGCACAGGTAATACAGACAACCAAGTCCCCCCCGATATCACCCTCACGCCTTTCTTTTCGGGCATCGCGCTGGACGTTACCCCCCAAATCGATGTCAATCACGGAGTGACCCTGCACATCCACCCGTCTGTGAGCAACGTTGTGGACCAGACAAAAAATATTACCGTCAACGGACAACAGCAGTCGCTACCGCTGGCGCTCAGCAGCGTGCGTGAATCCGACAGCATCGTCCACGCAAAAAGCGGGCAATTGATTGTGATCGGTGGTCTGATGCAGAACACAACGGAAAATCAGCGCGGCGCCACCCCTCTTTTGGGTGACTTACCGCTGGTTGGGGCGCTCTTCCGCCACACCAAAAAGCGTTACAAGAAAAGCGAGCTGGTGATTTTGCTCCGCCCGATTGTCGTCGAGTCTGTCGACAACTGGAATCAATCGATTCGCGAATCCAGCAACACCATTAATGCAATCAGCACATACAAAAATCATCGTTAACCCGACAAGGAGTGTCAGCATGATTTACAACCAGTTTTTTGGGCTCAAAGAAGCACCTTTCCAACTCACACCCGATACACACTATTTTTTCGAATATCCGTCTCATCTGGAAGCGTTGAACACACTGATTTTGGCGATTAAGTCCGGTGAAGGCTTCGTTAAAGTAACCGGTGAAGTCGGCACGGGGAAAACTCTGCTATCGCGCAAACTGATGCGCATGTGCGCAGCCAGCTTTACACTGGCATACATCCCCAATCCACGCCTCTCACCGGCAGGCTTACAACGTGCTTTGGCCACAGAGCTCGAAATCCCGGCAAAGCTTCACCACGATGCGCACCAGCTGCTCAATGCCATTTATTTGAAATTGATCGAACGCCAGCGTAAGGGAAAACCCATTCTCCTGGTCATTGATGAAGCACAGACCTTGCCTGAAGACACGCTGGAAAGCTTGCGGCTGCTCACCAATATGGAAACCGAAAAAAGCAAATTGCTGCAAGTTGTGCTGTTTGGACAACCCGAACTGGACACCACCCTCAACCAAGACAATTTACGCCAACTGAAGCAACGCATTGTGTTTAATTATTACCTCAAGCCCATGGCGCCTAAAGCCATTGAGCACTATATTGACCACCGTCTGGAACGCGCAGGCTATCAGGGGCAACCACTCGTCAGCGTGCGTGCCAAACGGAAGATTGCCAAGCATTCTCAGGGCATACCCCGGCTGATCAATATTCTCGCACACAAGGCCTTAATGGCCGCTTACGGCCAACATTCCACGACGGTTGAAAGTCGGCATGTCTCTGCCGCCATTCGCGACACAGAGTCCGTTATGCCCGAAAAAAACACACGCGTCCCTCTCACAGTTTTAGGTGTTTCCGCCTCGATATGTATCGCCCTGACCGCAGGATTTTTTGTCTTAGGAGTCTAACTCATGAGTTTGGTCAACGACTTTTTGCGTGACCTGGAACAGAGCCCAGGGAATGATAAACCTACGGCTCTGAAGGACACAAAAACCTCCTCCCCTGTGCCTATGCATAAAACACAGCGTCGGCTAAAACCCTGGCTTTACCTGATCGCACTGCTTGCCGTTTGCTGCGCACTGGGCTTTCTACTGACAAAGCAGCCTTCAATGTCAGACTCGATTGTCATTCGAACACCATTACCCCTTCCTGAGTCCACCTTTGTCCGGCCAGTGGCATTTGCCAATAAACTACTGGAAGAGGCGACGCCACTCAGCCAAGTAAAAAGTAAGAAACCCCGGATAAGCAACACCCATACAACAAAAAAATCTGTGAGCAAAAAGGCGGCCGTCATCCGCATTCGCCCCAGTGCGTCTCCCATCGAACAGCGCATACAAGAAGCGAGTAACTTGTTACGTCAGCAAAAAAACGATACCGCGATCAGGCTGCTCACAGAAACGCTCGCACTGGCGCCCGAACACTTAGTGGCAAGGGAGCTTTTGGCCGAAACCCTGCTATCCAACCGGCAGCATGAAAAAGCCAACGTGATACTGGATGAAGGTTTATCTCATCAACCTCAGCATATGGCCTTCCTGCTGCTGAAAGTACAAGCCCTCATTGGCCTGAAAACCCCAGGAAAAGCCATCAAAATCTTGGAAACAAATATGGCTCTGGCGAGCAATAATATTGGTTACCTCAGCCTGCTTGGTTCGCTCTACCGGCAAACCGATGACCATGAAAAGGCGGTTGAAATTTATAAAAGTGCTTTAAAAATTGCCCCGCATTCCAGCGCGCACTGGACAGGGTTAGCCATTTCACTCAATGCACTCGGTGAGCACACCGCCGCCCAGCGCGCTTACCGTTTTGTGCTGGACATTCCCTCTTCCTCACCTGAGTTGCGCCGCTTTGCGCAGGAACAAATCAAGCTAGCCGGGCTTTAACCATGCAAACACCCAACACTTACCCCCAAAAAAAAATCCGTCTTGGTGACACCCTGGTCGAAAACCGCATCATCTCAGAGGCACAACTTCAGGAAGCTTTAAGTACACAGAAAAAAACCGGCCACAAACTGGGTAGCACACTGATTGAACTGGGCTTTATCGAAGAAGATGAACTGCTGCGATTTTTATCACAACAACTACAAATTCCACAAATCAACCTGACCCGCCATCCCGTTGAACAAGACACGATCCAGAAGCTCCCGGAAGGGCTCGCGCGACGATTTCGCGCCGTTGTCCTGGAATACAGCGAGCACCATGCCCTGGTTGGCATGGCTGACCCAACCAATTTATTCGCCTATGATGAAATCAGCCGAGTGCTCAAGCGCCGGATACGTCAGGCCGTGGTCCGTGAATCAGACTTGCTGGACTTGCTCGACCGTGCCTACCAGGCTCATGAAGGAATTACCAGTCTGGCGGAGGAGCTCGATGAGCAATTATCTGATCGGGATGTCAACCTCGAGGCCATGCTGCAAACGGCCGAAGCTTCTGAGACACCGGTTTTCAAACTGCTCCACCACTTGTTTGAGGATGCGCTTCAACGCCGAGCGTCTGATATTCATATCGAACCCGATGAGACAGTCCTGCGCATTCGCAACCGTATCGATGGACTTTTGCATGAGCGCATCATGAATGAAAAACGCATCGCGCCGGCCTTGATCCAACGTCTGAAAATTCTCTCAGAACTGGATATCTCAGAAAAAAGGCTTCCTCAGGATGGTCGCTTTCACATCAAACTTGGACGACACAGTCTGGATATTCGCATCTCCACCATGCCGACACAGCACGGTGAGGCCGTGGTGATGCGACTGCTTGATCAAACACACGGCGCGCCCAAACTGAACGACTTGAGTATGCCAGAGGCGATTCGTACGCAATGGGAACGGCTGATCCACCATCAACACGGCATGTTACTGGTGACAGGCCCCACCGGCAGTGGTAAGACCACGACACTATACGCGTCGCTCGACGAACTGAATCACCCCGAAAACAAGATCATCACAATCGAAGATCCTGTGGAATACCGTTTACCACGCGTCAACCAGGTTCAGGTTCACGAAAAAATCGGGCTGACATTCGCCCAGGTGCTCCGCACCTCACTCCGGCAAGATCCCGATATTCTACTGGTGGGTGAAATGCGGGATCTCGACACCGTTGAAGTCGGGCTCCGCGCCTCCATGACAGGCCACCTTGTCTTTTCTACACTGCACACCAACAGCGCAATTGGCACAATCAGCCGGCTTTTGGACATGGGTGCTAATGGTTACTTGTTAGCGTCTTCCCTGCTTGGCATCGTGGCACAACGCCTGGTCAAAAAAGTGTGCTCATCCTGTGCAGAAGTCTACCAGCCTGATGTTCAGCAAACTGCCTGGTTACAGGGGCGAAACATTAACGAAAGCATTCTTTTCAACCGAGGTAAAGGCTGCCCTCAATGCAGCGAGACCGGGTATCAAGGGCGGGTGGGTATTTATGAGCTTCTGGAAATCACCCCGGCAATGACCGACGCCCTGCGGAAAAACGACCTGCAAGGGTTCAACGAAGCCGTTCAGGCCAATGAGCAATATCAAACGTTATCAGACCAGGTGATGGACTACGCGATCCGCGGCATAACCTCACTGGACGAAGTCATCCGACTGAGTAGCGACAGCGGCCGTTAAATTCACTGAGTGCGAAACAGTTACAATGGCAACCTTCTTTTACAAAGGACGAAACCGGCGGGGCGAGGCCGTCTCTGGCAACGTGGAAGCCGAAACTGCGGACATTGTCGCCAATCAGCTTTTTCAAAGCGAAATCACACCGGTTTCCATTACGCAAAAACCGCAACAGAGCCAGAAGCTGAACAAGCTGTTAGAAGGTCTTGCTCGGAAAAAAGTCACGCTGGAGGAATTAAGCCTGTTTTCCCGGCAGATGTATACCCTCATCAAAGCCGGGATTCCCATTGTGCGCTCACTTAAAACACAAATTAATACCTGCCGCAATCAGCAACTCAAGGACGCACTGGAGGATATTATTTTGGATATTGAGTCCGGTGTTGCCATGGGCGCAGCCATTTCCCGGCACCCGACTGTGTTTGCCCCGCTCGTGGCGAATATCATCCGGATTGGTGAGACAACCGGGCGGCTCGATGAAGCGTTTAAGCAGCTGGCCGATTACTTGGAACTGGAGCAAAAGAACCGCGCTCAGATCAAAACGGCACTCCGCTACCCCAGCATTGTGATTCTGGTGATGGGCGCTGCTTTTGCGATCATTAATGTTTTTGTTATCCCAGCTTTTAGCAAGGTTTTTGCCTCCCACTCCGCCGAGCTGCCTTGGGCCACTCAAATTCTGCTGGCCATTTCCGGGTTTATGGTCGACTGGTGGCCACAACTGCTGGGGCTCATGATTGTCATATTCCTGGGGGCCCGGGCCTGGGTAAACACCGATAAAGGCCAGTTGTTCTGGGGCAAGTGGAAACTCAAAATCCCCGTATTTGGCGATATTATCAACCGGGCGACTCTGGGGCGATTTACGCGCTCACTATCACTGGCGACAGCCTCGGGTGTTCCGCTCATTCAGAGTATGACGGTGGTCTCCGGCGCATTGGACAATGCCTATCTTCAAGACCGGATGTTATCGATCCGAACAGGCATCGAAAATGGTGAATCATTGACCCGAGCCGCAACGCTCAGCGGCTTATTCCCCTCACTGGTTTTGCAAATGATCGCCGTAGGTGAGGAGACAGGCCGGCTAGACGACATGCTCAAGGAAAATGCCGCATTCTACGAACGCGAAGTGGAGTACGATTTGAAAAAAATTAACGATGTTATTGAACCCATTTTAATTATTGGCATCGGCCTGATGGTACTTGTGTTGGCCTTGGGTATTTTTCTGCCAATGTGGGACCTGAGTTCAACGCTCACAAACTAGCGCCCCAGCCCCGTCAACTTACCGATGCCAAGAGCGATTCGTAATCCTGCACCATGCGCGCCAGACCAAAGTGTTTGCGCGTATGATCGGCTGCGAACTGCGACATTTGAGCCCGCTTTTGATCATCGTTGATTAGCTGCAACCAACCGTCTGCCAATGCTTGTGCATCCGGCGGCACCAGGATTCCACCAGTTTTGTCACCCTCTCGCGATAGGGCATCAGCCGAGCCCCCGACATCCGTCAACACCACCGGTACACCCGCTGCCTGAGCTTCCAAAGCGGTCAAAGGGTGCCCTTCACGGTCAGACGACAGTGTGAAAATATCCAATGCCTGAAGAATATCCGGGACATCCGCCCGCGAACCTAAAAACCTGACGTGCTCCATCAAATCTTTTTCTGCCGCCGCAGCCTCCAGCTTAGGGCGCTCAGGCCCATCACCCACAATGAGACACAGAGCATTTGAACCACGCTGTTTCATGATTTCCACACTCTCGAGAAAACGCATATGATTTTTTTGGGGTACCAGGCGACCCACCATACCAATCAGCAAACGATCTGGCTCAATACCCAGCTCCTCCCTCACCTGTGCGGATTGCCCAGTTGCATAATTGTCTACGTCGATCCCGTTGTAAATAACTTCGATCAACCCACTGGGGATGCCGACCTGCTCATGGTAGAACCGGCCGGAGTCATTGGATACCGTAATCATTTTGGCGGTTGACCGGGCTAAATAACGGTCGATCATTTTGTGGTGCCAGGACTTCCATTCATCCCGGTTGTGCTCTGTAACAACCACAGGCACACGTCCACGCAGCGCAGCGCGCATCCAGGTATTGGCTGTCCACAGGTGAGTATTTATCACAGCCGGTTGTATGTCCGCGACCAGTTGCTGGATACGTTTGAGGAGACCATAGTCAAAGCCGGGTTTCTTATTCAGCAGATGCAAGGGCACCCTGTCTGACAAGAGATTCGCCTGCTCTCCTTTGAACATTAAACAAACAACATGGGGTTCCCAAGCGGTTCGATCAAAACGATTTGCGAGCTCGATGACAAGCCGTTCGGCCCCTCCCATGGTTAAACTGCCAATTGCAAACAATACCTTTTTCTTAGCCACCATAGCTTTCCCTTTGTGAACGTGTATCAAGTTTGGTGAATTATGCCGTATCGTTTATAGCGGAACTTGGCATCGTTTGGCATATTAATTATGTGTTTATTGACCTTGTGATGAAGTTATATTTATTCCTGTATCTTTAGGACGTTTTCATTCGCGTATCAATTGACGGATTGATGTTATTAGTCTTCAATAGATATTTTTAGGTTCATTAATAATAAATTTAAAAAAAGGGGCCGATAATCGGTGAATTTTCGCGATAACAAGCTCATCAAAACGCTGGTTTTTACAGCGATATGTGCCGCCAACCTGTTTGCAGCGCTGGCTCATGCCGCCAACAAAAAACCAGAAGAACCTTATATTTTCGGCGTTTTGCCCGCGCTGAGTACAAACCAGTTGATCAAATCTTTTGCACCTGTCGCGAATTTGCTGTCTATTTCACTTGGTCGTCCTGTCAGAATTGAAACCGCACCTGACTTTAAGACGTTTTTGTCGCGCATCATTGATGAAAAACGCTATGACATTATTCTGCCTCCGCCTCATTTCTACCTTCTCACGCACACAAAAGCCAACTATGAAGCGATCGCCCGCGCTGACACGGAACATATGCAGGCTGTCATCGTCGTGAACCAAAACAGTCCGCTTCAGTCCATGGAGGATTTACGGGGGAAAAAGTTAAGTATTATCGATTCATTCGCACTCGTCGCTCTGCTGGTGAAGCAGCAACTTTCTCAAATACCATTACACCCAGGCAAAGATATCGAGCTGATCGAAACACCCACTCACGATGCCGCTCTCTTTGCAATTACGAACCATACAGCTGATGCTGCAGCAGTAATCAAGGTTATCTACGAACGCAGCACGGTAAACTTTCTCCAAAATACACGGATTATCGCAAAATCGGACCCTGTTCAAACATCTCCCATCGCCGTTGCCCCCTGGATACCGAGTGATGAACGGGAGCGTATCCAAAAAACACTCGTCTCTCCTAAAAATAATTATATTTTCAAGCATTTAAAATGGTCTGGAATGCTGCAAGCCAGTACAGAGGACTACCGAAGCCTGGAGTGGGCTTTACCGCTTCTGGAAAATGAGAGATGACACTGTGAGATTGCCTGTTTTTAGATCCATTCGTTCTCGCCTAATCGCATACTTATTTATTATTGAAGCAGGTATGGCAGCCACGCTGACATGGAATAACTATCACAACACCTACCTGATCGAAACCGAGCATTTACAGCAAACAGCCCAAAGTTTGATCGGCAGCTTCAGTCGCTCAGCAGTGCCACTGATCGCACAGATTGACTATGCCTCTCTGGAAGAAAGTATTTATTCAACACTTGATCACCCTGAGCTACTGCATATCGGTATCCTAAGTTCAACTGGACAACCTCTGATTGCGCTCAGCAACCGTGTCACGCTCGCTCAACATAATGACATGTTTGCACAAACCCTGTCTGCAGCAGAAATTGATGCGGTGACACAACAGACAACTCAAGACGTCAATAAATACCGGCTAGGGGTTTTCACAGATCAGACGTTTGAAATAGCTAACCCAATATCCTTGGGTGGAATCAACTACGGCACAGTCCACATGACGTTTTCGTTAAGCGAAATGTCAACCCACCTCCAGGCTTCATTTGCGCAGAGCCTCCTTGCCGCCCTCATCGGCATCGCACTCACCCTTGTCGTCACCATTGTGGTCACTTTTAAAATTACGGAAAACCTGCATGGCCTTGCCAAAGCCGCCTCAAGTATCGGCAAAGGCAACTTTGATGTTGATTTCCCCCCTGACCATTTCGATGATGTCGGTGTTGTTACAAACGCATTCAAAAAAATGGTTCATGACATCCGTCAGTCAACCGACAAACTCCAAGCGAGTGAGAAAAGTCTGGAAACCACATTGCAGTCGATTGGCGACGGTATGATTGCCACCGACGCAACCGGCCGTATCACGCGGATGAATCGCACAGCAGAAATACTGACCGGATTCGCGATTGAAGAGGCCTTGGACCGACCGATCGAGCAAGTCTTTCACATTATCAACACACAAACGCGGAAAAAAGTAGCAAACCCTGCCAGAGAAGTACTTAGAACAGGAAAAATCATTGGTTTAGCCAATCACACTTCTCTCATACGAAAAGACGGTGAGGAACGGCATATCGCCGACAGCGGCGCCCCCATCATTGACGAAGCGGGCAACACTTCAGGGGTCATTCTTGTATTCAGTGACGTAACTGAAAAATATCAGCAGGTTGCACAACTCCGAGAAAGCGAAGCGCAATACCGCAACATTTTCAGTTCCAGCGGCGATGGAATCATCATTCTGGGACTTGACGGAACAATCCTCGGCATCAACCCGAAAGGACTTGCGTTACTGGAATGTTCTGCAGAAGAACTGCTCCATAAAAAATTATTTGATATTCAGAGCCCTACCTTATCCAGCGAATCCCATTTTTGGTCGACGACGAAAAAAATAGAGCGCCAGCAAATCAGCCGAACAGAAGGCACAATAATAAAAAAATCCGGTGAAACCATGCATTATGAAGCGCGCGGGACCAAATTTGTCTACGAAAGTCAACCAGCTTACCTTGTTTTGTTTTCTGATATTACAACCCGCAAACAAAGCGAAATAGAATTAAAACTTTTATCCACAGTCTTTGCCAATACACATGACGGCATCATCATCACAGATGCAGAAACCCGCATTATTGCTGTCAATGCTTCTTTCTCAAAAATTACTGGCTATCACCGAAACGAAGTCATCAACCAGAAAACCAGTCTTTTCAGGTCAGGCATCCAGGATCAAAGTTTTTACGAAAAAATGTGGGCGCAGCTGAATACCTCGCGTGTCTGGCAAGGTGAGATGTGGAACAAACATAAAGATGGCCGCATTTATCCTGTTTGGCAAACAATCAACCCCATTTATTCAGATAATCAGGTCACGAATTACATCAGCGTCTTCTCAGATATTTCTGATCTTAAAAAAGCAGAAAAAGAACTGGAATACCTTGCGCATTATGATGCGCTTACAGGTCTACCAAACCGTGTACTTTTACGATCACGACTCGCTCATGCCCTGGAACAGGCCCACCGCCATGGACACAAAGTCGCATTGCTTTTCCTAGACCTGGACCGTTTCAAAAACGTCAACGACAGCCTGGGACACCCGGTCGGTGACCAATTACTCAAGGCGATTGCCGATCGGCTGTCCAAGAGAATCCGTGAGGGCGACACACTGTGCCGTCTGGGCGGTGATGAGTTTATTGTTGTCCTGGACTATATACAAAAACCTTCTGATGCCGCCCATGCTGCCCAAGACCTCATCGAAACACTTGCGACACCTTTCAGCATTGCAGAAACGCACGAAATTTTTATTGGCGCCAGTGTTGGCATTGCCATTTATCCGGATGACAGCCGAACAAGTATCGAGTTGGAAAAAAATGCGGATGCGGCCATGTATAAGGCCAAGGAGTCGGGACGCAATACGTTCCATTTTTACACATACGAGCTGTCGGTTTCTGCTGATCAGCGCCTGACACTGGAAAACAGCTTACGTAAGGCCATCGAGAATGAAGAAATTAAGGTTGTTTTCCAGCCTCAAGTTGATGTCAACGGGCAATTGGTTGGCGTTGAAGCACTCGCCCGCTGGAAAGATGCTGATCAACAGGAAATCCCACCCATCACATTTATACCCATCGCCGAGGATACAGGGCTCATCATTCCACTGGGGCAGTATGTCCTCGAGACGGCTTGCCGACTGATGGAACCGCTCTTCAACAAAAGTGATTCGTCCTTGAAACTGGCCGTCAACCTCTCTGCAAAACAGTTCATGCAAACCAATCTCACCGAACATATAGAGCAAACCTTGGCGCGTACCTCGTTCAACCCTGAACAGCTTGAAATCGAAATTACCGAATCCGCACTGATGGAGACAGGCCGCGATGCCATTGTCATCATTAATAGCCTGCGGCGCCTGGGTGTCTCCATCGCCATCGACGACTTCGGTACCGGTTATTCATCTCTGTCGTACCTCAAGCACTATGCCATTGACAAGTTAAAGATTGACCGCAGTTTTGTAAAAGACCTCCCCCAAAATATTGGTGATAGGGAAATCACCTCGACCATCATTTCCATGGGCCGCAACATGGAGCTATCCGTGCTTGCCGAAGGCGTGGAAACGAAAGCGCAATTTGAATTACTCAAAGCCCAAGGCTGTCACTATTTCCAAGGCTATTACTTCGGAAAACCACAACCCCCCCATACGCTCAACCGCCTCCTGACTGTTTGACGCCTTTTGGTCTTCCTACTGCCTTTCAACAAGATCAGACTCTTCAGAAGCTTTAGTGAAAAATCAACCATTTATCGATACAATGAGTACGCTCATCTGCTTTTTGATCGACCCAACTTTATATCACAGTAGATTCTCCGTCAGCTGAGGCTGACTTGACCTAACCATTAACCCTACCCATCAAAGGATAAAAACAATGACCCTCAAAATAAAACATATGGTGCCATTCATTGCTTTGTGCACATGGGGTATCTCCTCTGCCAGCGCAGAAACAAGTAATGCCTACTATCACGACATTGCTGGCGGTTACTTAAAAACTATTCAGGGAAAATGCTGGCGTACAATCCACTGGACACCGGATACCGCTGTTCCTGCTTGCGAAGGTGACGCGGATGGCGACGGTGTTATTAACCAAAAAGATCAATGCCCAGATACACCTGAAGGTTCAGACGTGGACGCAGCCGGCTGTGTGATCGAAACAGATCAAGACAATGATGGTATCTTGGATAAAAATGATAAGTGCCCAGGCACACCCGCAGGTACCGCTGTCGATGGTGAAGGTTGCGCTCTGATTGGTGATGCTGATAATGATGGTGTCAAAGATAATCTGGATCAATGCGCAAATACTGAACAGGGGATAAGTGTTGATAGCCGAGGCTGCCCGAAAGACAGCGACAATGACGGCGTCTACGATTCGCGCGATGCCTGCCCGAATACTCCAAAAGGTATGGTGACTAACCTGCGCGGATGTGAGTTGAAGGCCAGTCTTGACCTCTCAAATATCCAATTCAGAACTGGAACCGCTGCGCTCAGCGCTAGCAGCCAAACCGAGCTAGACATCATTGCCAATACCTTGGTCAGCAATAGCCATTTGAAATTTGAAGTGGCCGGTCATACCGACAGCACCGGTAGTCTCAGCCGGAACATTGCACTTTCGCAACGCCGCGCTGAAGCGGTGAGAAGTTACCTTGTCAAGAAAGGTGTTGCTGCTGACCGGCTCACGGCTAAAGGCTATGGCCCTACAAAACCCATTGCCAACAATGCAATAGCAAGTGGTCGGGCTAAAAACCGTCGGGTTGAATTGGTCTTGAAGCGATAAAACAGACCCAAACAAAAAAGGCGGCTTTCAGCCGCCTTTTTTATGACAGACAAAATTTATTCCGTGTGTGCCGAAAGAAACAACACAACTTCCTCCATCATTGAGTCAAACTCAGGGTTCCAGGTTAAGCGCCGCAGTACACCGCGACGTTGGTTATCTTTCGTATTTTCACCATAAAAATACGGCACTTTCCCCTGCTCCAGACAGGTTGCATATTGATCCGGTTCTCCAGAAAAATAATGCAAGCAATTAATATACTGCCCTTTCTCACCATAGTGACCATTCTGAGGGTGCACCGGGATGGATACATGAGACTGACTCAGAACGCTCACCGGCGCTACCTCTGAGCTTGAAGCCATCAACTGAGGCTCAGCATGACCCTGATATAAACGCAATATGCTCTGGCCATTCGTCCGGTATTTAAAAAACGTCTCCGTTGCATGCGCATCAATAGTGGTATCTTCAACAGCCGCGGCCATGTAAACGGGAACAGGCACAAGAGTGTCTTCCTGTAAGGCCCCCAAACGTTGGGTCAAGGTATAAATCTGGGCACCGGCATTCATGGTCAGTGACTCGTACTTGACCAAATCATCATCATTCAGAACCTGCACCCATTGAAGCCTTGGGATAAGCGTGCCAAGCTGATTCAACCAGGGGCTCATAAAAGCAAAACGGGTATTAATTCGAATAGCGGGCGAAAAAAGAACAAGTGCATCCACCTCTGGCGCTTCCTCTGGCCGACTTAAGACATAATTTAATGCCAGAGCACCACCAGTGGAAAAGCCAGCAACCGTCAACTGGTCAACATCCTGTGCGAAACGACGGATACCAAACGCCGTGGCTTCAACCCATTCGTCCACATGGACCTCCAGCAAATCACCCGGAACGGTGCCATGGCCTGGCAACAGCAATGAGCGAACCCAGTAGCAGTGTTCTAATAGAAACTTGCCCACGTCGCGCATCAGAAAAGGGCTATCGCTCAAACCATGGATCAATAAAACGCCTTTTTTAGTGCCCTCGCCTGTGCAATCGGCATCCGGCTCCCAATCAAATGGCGAAACAGCGTCAAGTACACTCAGGCCCGCGCCCGTTTGCACATCTGCGCGCGGATTATGCTGTTGAATCATTGCCCGCATCTGGCTTATGTAATCGGAAAAAGAAGCGGTTTGATAGTCGATTTTTTTATATTCATTAACTGGCTCATGCCATGACGATAATTCCGCAGCACACCCTCCCATCAGAAGACTGCCTACCATCAATACCCAAACGCCTGCTCGTTGTTTATTCATACGATAGAAATACCCGCCGGACTCTTATGCATTTAAAATGATTACTGTAACATGGCGCATAGTTTTGTTCGTAACCATCCCCGTTAAAATACTGAGTGAGTGTAATGAGGCGACGCAAAAAGACCAGTGCTTCCAGCGTGCAGGTTTTACTGATCATGACCTGCATCGTTGTCATCATTGCCGGCATTAAAACCGCCGCTGAAATTGTCAGTCCTTTTATCCTCTCCGTGTTTATTGCCATCATCAGTTCCCCCCCGTTATTTTGGATGGAAAAGCATAAAGTGCCCAAAGTACTGGCGATGCTAATCATTATTGCGGGGATCGTTATTTTTAGCACTGCGATCTTCTCTCTTGTAGGCAGTTCGGTGGAGTCCTTTACCCGCAACATCCCACAATATTCGAATCAATTACAATCACAGCTTTCAGGCCTGATCAGCTGGTTAGGGACCCACGGGGTGACCATCAGCTCAGACCTCTTTCAGGAATATTTCAACCCGTCCTCCGCGCTGACGCTGGTGGCAAATACCTTGAGCGGTTTCGGTATTGTGCTCACCAACGGCTTCCTTATTCTACTCACGGTGATCTTCATTCTTTTTGAAGCCTCCAGCTTCCCGAACAAATTACGGGCCTTGAGTGACCGCCCGGAAGCCAGCCTGAGGCACTACCGCCGGATCACTCAAACGGTTGAACACTACATTGCACTTAAAACAGTTGTGAGCCTCGGTACAGGTACCATTCTAGCGCTTTGGCTGTATATTCTGGGCGTGGATTTCCCATTACTCTGGGGACTTTTGGCTTTTTTACTTAATTTTGTCCCTAATATCGGCTCATTTATTGCCGCAGTTCCCCCCACGCTCCTGGCACTGGTCCAGTTGGGGCCTACTTACAGCTTATTGACAGCAGCCGGTTATGTCGTCGTCAATACCGTCATTGGTAATATGATCGAGCCGCGCTTTATGGGAAAAGGCCTTGGGCTATCCACATTAGTGGTGTTCCTCTCACTCGTCTTCTGGGGCTGGGTACTTGGACCGGTGGGCATGTTACTGTCGGTCCCGCTGACCATGACAATTAAAATTATCCTGGAGGTCCGGGAAAATACGCGCTGGATCGCCATTCTCCTGGGCCCGGAAATCCCGACCCAGACAAAACGCATAATAGCGGGCAAACCCACTCCGCCCATACCCGACACCCCTGCGCTCCCAAATGACTCAGAAAAAAGAAGTCATGCAAATTCATCGTGAGATTTTAGATTTCTGGTTTGGTGACATCGTTAACGGGGATGTCACCTCAGACCGCAATGAACTGTGGTGGAGCGGTAAACCGGATATTGACACAACCATTAAAACACGCTTTGAAAAAGCACTCCTGAAAGCGCATTTAAAAGATTTTTCATCGTGGAAAGCGCCGGCCGAACATTACCTGGCATTCATTATTTTATTCGATCAATTTCCACTGAATATCTACCGAAAAACCCCAAAAGCGTATGATTTTGCAGACCATGCACTCGCGCTTTGCCTGACAGGGCTTGACCTGGGGCTTGATCAAGCACTTGCCCCCATACAACGCGTGTTTTTTTATTTACCGCTGGAGCATTCCGAAAGCCTTGATCACCAAAACCAAAGCGTCGCACTCTTCAATCAACTGGTCAAAACAACCTCAGGGGCTTTAAAAGAAAAGATGCAGGGGTTCCAAAAGTTCGCAGTTGAGCACCGGAATATCGTAGCCGAGTTCGGACGTTTCCCCCACCGCAATGCTGTGCTCGGGCGCACCCCAACGTCTGCTGAAGTCGCCTATCTGGAAAATGGCGGCAAGCGCTTCGGTCAGTAAGTAGACGCTTAAGCTGACGAAAGCGTTAAGTATTGTTGATGTAACCTCTCGACTTGCGCTTTTAATTCACCGATTTCACCCGTGTTTTGAATCACATCATCGGCAGCTGCCAGACGCTCTTCCCGGCTGGCTTGACTGGCGAGAATCTGGTCCGCCTGGGTTTCACTCCCCCCATCGCGCATTAATAAACGCGTGACTTGTGTTTCACGCGGCACATCAACCACTAACACTCTGTCTACATCGTGTTGTTGCCCCGTTTCCACTAATAAAGGAACAACGCGAATGCAGTAGGGAGCACCTTCAGACGCAAGGCGAGCGATCCACCTAGCCATATATTCACGAATAGCAGGGTGTAAAATTGCTTCCAGCTGTTTGCGCGCTTGCTCATCAGCGAACACACGGTCACGCAGCACTTTACGATTCAGTTCCCCCTTATCATCCAACACATCAGGACCAAAGGCATCCGCGATTTCTGACAAGGCAGGCTGGCCAGGCTCAACAACCTTGCGTGCCGCGACATCGGCATCCACCACACCGGCACCCATTTCTGCAAATAAATCCGAAACTGTTGTCTTCCCACTGGCAATTCCACCCGTCAACCCGACTGTGTACATAATCAACCACCCGAACTTCTGTTAATGTTTGTTAGTAATGCAAAATTTGCAGATATTTTTGACTGATGTCCGGTCCCCAGACTAGTGCAACCCACCCCCCCATGGCAAGATAAGGACCAAAAGGTATGGGGGTTTCCCGGGAATGGCGACGGAATACGACTAACGACAATCCAACAATCGCCCCCGACAGGGACGAAAACAAAATCACCATGGGCAGGTATTCCACGCCGACCCAGGCGCCAATTAATGCCAGTAATTTGAAGTCACCAAAACCCATGCCTTCCTTACCGGTCAACGCTTTAAACACCTGGTAAACGGACCATAAGATCAAATAGCCGCCAGCGGCACCGACAACAGCACTTTCCAGTGACGTAAAGACTCCCACCACATTCAGTAGCAGTCCCAGCCACAACCAGGGCAGCAGAATACTATCCGGCAAGAGCATGTATTTTAAATCAATCAAACATGCGGGAATTAATGCCCAGGTCAGTAGCAGAGCCGCAACAGTCTGTAGAGAAAACCCAAAACGCCAGGCAACCACTACAGATATCACAGCCGTTATCACCTCCACTAAGGGATAAAGCACTGAAATTTTTTGCTGACACCCCCGGCACCGACCGCGCAGAAAGAGATAGCTGAGCACGGGTATGTTTTCCCACCACGAGATCATATGTCCGCAGTGCCCACAGCGAGAGCGGGGCCACATAAGGTTAAAAGGTTCCGCCCGTGCTGGCGGATCAGTCTCCCCTGCCTGCCCCAAATAGTCTTGGCATTCCTGCCGCCAGCGTCGCTCCATCATCACCGGTAAGCGGTAGGCAACAACATTCAAAAAGCTGCCTACCAGGAGCCCGACGACAAAAATGACACTTAAAAAAAGCGCACTGTTTTCTTGAAGTAACTGCAAACCGTCCATTTATTTGAATACCGAGCCAGACTAATCCGTGTGCAACGTTAACAGGCAGGTCGCTAGAATGCATCACCCATTTTGAAAATGGGCAGGTACATGGCAACGACCAGGCCACCCACCACAACACCCAGAAACGCCATGATGGCCGGCTCCATCAGGCTCGTTAGAGAATCAACGGCATTATCCACTTCTTCTTCATAATAATCGGCAACTTTGGCTAACATATTCCCGAGCGACCCGGACTCTTCACCAATGCTCACCATCTGTACCGCCATCGGGGAAAAAAGATCGGCTTCTTTCATGGATTCCTGTAAACGCCGACCAGTCGAAGCGTCATCACGCATTTTCAAAATCGCTTGGCGATAAACACTGTTGCCCGCTGTGGCAGAGACAGAATCCATCGCCTCCACTAAAGGCACACCCGCCGACTGCATGGTTGCCAATGTACGAGCAAAACGCGCAGTGGCTGCTTTGTTAATGATGTCGCCAATGACCGGTAATTTCAGACTGATTTTGTCAAGCGCATCGGCAAAAGGACGAGAGGTTTTTTTCAACCGGATCAGTCCAAATACGGCCCCACCGATCCCCCCAAAAATAACATACCACCACGCCTGCATGAATTCCGACAGGTTCACAACCAGTTTGGTAAAAGCCGGCAAATCCGACCCCATACCTTGGAACAGGCTTTCAAACTGCGGGACAACAAAAATCAGCAGGATCGCGGTCACGATGAATGCAACCACTAAAACGGCAATGGGATAAAACATGGCCTTGCGGATTTTAGCTTTCAGACTCTCTGTTTTTTCCTTATAAGTTGCAATCTCGTTGAGCAGGGTCTCGAGTGTACCCGACTGCTCCCCCGCCTGAACCAGGCTGCAAAACAAATCATCAAAATGTGCCGGGTGCTTTCGCAGCGCTGTGCTCATCGAAGCACCGGACTCGACGTCGGCCTTAATGTTAAAAACCAGTGCCTGCATCGTTTTGTTTTCCTGTCCCTGGGCAACAATATCAAAGGACTGTACCAACGGGACCCCGGCGGTCATCATCGTGGTCAACTGCCGTGCAAAAACGGCAATGTCGCCCGGGGTGACTTTTTTATCTCTGGCGCTAAAAAGTGATTTGGCTTCTTTTTTAACCCGCTTGGGCATAATGCCCTGCTTTCTTAATTGCGCTTTAGCCATTGCGATTGACTTTGCGTTTACAGAACCCTTAACAAGCTTTCCTTTTCGGTCTTTGCCTTCCCATAGAAAGGTTTGCAAGGATACTTTGGATGTCGTCGCCATAATGATTAGTCTCTTGTTACACGGTTTGCTTCTTCTAAGCTGGTGATACCAGCCATCACCTTATTGAGTGCCGAGCGGCGTAAATCAGTCACGCCCTCAAGCGCGGCCTGCTCGGCGACTTGCATGGAGTTACCACCGTCCATGATGATTTTTCCCATAGCTTCGGAGACCGGCATAACCTGGAAAATACCGGCTCTTCCCTTGTAACCCCCATTGCACTGATTGCAGCCCACGGCCTTATACACTTGAAAGCTACCCACCTCACTTTCATCGAACCCTTCCTGCAATAATGCCGCCTCAGGGACTTCTTCAACTTCCTTACAGTGATCACACAGTTTTCTCGCCAAACGCTGAGCGATGATTAATGAAACAGCAGTGGCAATGTTAAACGGGGGTACACCCATGTTTGCGAGCCGCGTCAAGGTCTGGGGCGCATCGTTCGTATGCAATGTTGAGAGCACCAGGTGCCCGGTTTGTGCGGCTTTAATCGCAATATTGGCCGTTTCCAGATCACGGATCTCACCGACCATGATGACGTCCGGATCTTGCCGTAAAAAAGCTTTCAGGGCTTCGGCAAACGTTAACCCAACCTTGGGGTTCACATTAACCTGATTAATACCCGGCAAGTTAATTTCTGCCGGATCCTCCGCGGTGGAAATATTCATTTCCGGACGATTCAGGATATTCAGCCCGGTATAAAGGGAGACCGTTTTACCGCTGCCGGTTGGCCCGGTCACCAGAATCATGCCATAAGGTTGCGCCAGTGCATCCAAATAAAGCTTTTCCTGATCGGGCTCATACCCCAGCATTTCAATGCCTAATTGAGCACTGGAAGGGTCCAATATCCGCAGGACAATCTTTTCACCAAATAAGGTCGGACAGGTATTGACGCGAAAGTCGATCGCCCGTTTGGCTGACAACTTCATTTTGATACGACCGTCCTGCGGTACCCGGCGCTCGGAGATATCCATTTGTGACATGACTTTGATGCGTGCAATAATCCGCCCGGCCATGTTCAGCGGCGGGAAAGCCGCTTCTTGCAGGACACCATCCACCCGGTAACGCACACGGAATCGCTTTTCATAGGGCTCAACATGGATGTCTGACGCGCCTTTATTGATCGCATCCAGTAACAACTTATTGACGAACCGGACAATCGGTGTGTCATCAATATCCGAAGCTTCTTCCTCACGCACATTGTCTTCTTCGGAGGCGATTTCGAGTGAATCCAGGTCTTCATCAAGATCGGTATCAAATCGGCTTTCACTGGCGTCTAGCAGCTTACTGATCAGGCCGGTTAACTTATCGTCCTCAACCAAAATGGCGACAATTGAACAACCCGTTTGGAATTTGTACTCATCTAAACCCCGTACATTCGTCGGATCTGAGATGGCCAGATAAAGTTTGTTACTGCGCTTTAAGAGAGGTAGCGTCCGGTGTTTGGCAATAAGATCTTCAAGGATCAGTTCCTTCGGAACCGTATCATGCTCCAAAGCGTCCAAATCAAAAACGGGCAGTCCAAACTCATGGGAAGCAACGTGGGCAACTGCTCTGGCTGGCGCCAGTTTGTTCTCGACAACATAAGGAACAAAGTGTTTATTTTCTTTTTGTGATGAAGCAAGTACTTCCAGTGCCTGATCACCAGAAAGTATATTCTCTTCAACCAGCCGCCGAGGCAAACCGGTTAACTGTTGTTGTGCTGCTGAGGCCACCTGAGAACATACTCCATTCAAATAACGGTTAAACTGAAACGTTTATACCCTTTCCATCCATCGACCTGATCAAAAAAATGTTTAGTCTAGGGGGGAAACGCAAAGCACCGGTTATCTCAAAATACGTACCCGTCAGCACAAGCCACTGGCTAAACAAGTGCCACCTTCAGTCCATTGAACCGGCGGTGTAACGCCCGCCGCTGTCAGCGTGTAAGTCGCGCCATCGACTGCCGCTGAACCGGTAGCTGTGATCACGCCATCGGCCATCGTCGCGCTGGCAATCACGCCAGAGCTTCCCATTGCAGCAGGAATGCCATTAGTGCCGGCGTCCGCATCCGCCAGAGCCGCAAGTCGGCCGCGCTGTGCCGCTAACAAAAAGGCTGTTTTAAAAGGTGTGGTGGCCAGAACAACTTCGGCAAATTTTGCATGTTTGGTATACGTCTGATATTGCGGAACCGCTACCGCTGCCAAAATTCCGATAATGGCAATCACAATCATGAGTTCGATTAACGTAAATCCATTTTTATTAGGCATTGCCTATACCTCTTTCTTATCTTAATCGTTTCAATAAAAAAGCCCCTGTAAAAGGGGCTTTTTTAACAACCTGAGCCGGTTGATTAGCACATGCCTGAGGTGAGGCAAGTACCACCTTCAGTCCATTGAACCGGTGGCGTGACACCACCTGCTGTCAGGGTATAAGTCGCACCATCAACGGCCGCTGAACCAGTGGCTGTGATGACGCCATCAGCCATGGATGCGCTGGCAACCACACCGGAAGCGCCTACCGCAGCAGGAATGCCATTAGTGCCGGCGTCCGCATCCGCCAGGGCCGAAAGTCGGCCGCGTTGTGCTGCTAACAAAAAGGCTGTTTTAAAGGGAGTGGCCGCCAACACGACTTCCGCAAACTGTGCACGTTTTGTGTACGTTTGATACTGTGGAACAGCCACAGCCGCAAGGATGCCGATAATGGCGATGACGATCATTAATTCGATGAGCGTAAAACCTTTTGAATTCTTCATACTCAATATCTCCTGATGGGTAACATATAAAGTCAGCCAAATGATGCAAGGGAGTGTTGAAATGCTATTGGCTTCATAGTAGTTATCGCACAGGATGTGCCAAGGTTTAGCTTTTTTGTGATAAAAGAATAAAAACCTTTGTTTTTTAGTAATTTAAGATTTAATTTTTTTCAATCCGCACAAGTTTTCCGTAGACAAGCGCCCACTGCGATTTTGACAAAATGTGTCACTTTTTGACAAAAAAGCGGCTCTCCTTGTCACTTTCCGTCACAGATCAAATTTTTGAAGTTTATACCGTAGTTGACGGTAGGTGATGCCCAGTACTTTTGCTGTTGCCGTTTTATTCCAGCGGTTGGCCTCCAGTGCGATAAGCAGGGCGCGCTTCTCTGACACTGGCTGCTGATCCAGCTCAAGATCCGTATTTTCGTCCCAATTCCCTTGGGGCTCGGTAAGCTCGGGCAGATGCAAGTCATGGAGACCAATGTGTTCATACTCACTGAGTGCGACCGCTCTTTCAATAATATTTTCCAGCTCACGAATATTCCCCGGGAAGGCATGGAGCGCTAACCTATCCAGTGCCTGGGCGTCAAATACCATGTTGGGTTTGCCGTACTGCTGCCTCATGCGCATGAGGAGATGCTCAACCAGCAGTGGAAGATCTTCCTTTCGCTCGCGCAGAGGCGGCACTTTTAATTCAATGACATTAAGCCGATAAAATAAATCCTGCCGGAAACGACCGGCTTGAACTTCTTCGGCAAGGTCTTTGTGACTCGCACTTAAAATCCGCACATCCACTGCCTGTTCAAGTTGGCTCCCAACTGGCCTAACGGCTCTCTCTTGAATCGCGCGCAAGAGTTTGACCTGCATGGGTAAAGGCAAGTCGGCCACTTCATCAAGGAACAGCGTGCCGCCTTCTGCCGCACGAAATAATCCCTCTTTATGTGCGTGAGCACCGGTAAAGCTGCCTTTTTCGTGCCCAAAGAATTCACTCTCCATCAGTTCACTGGGGATTGCTCCGCAGTTAACCGGCACAAAGGCTTTCTGTGCACGGCTGCCGCCCTGATGAATCAGCCGGGCGACCAGCTCTTTCCCTGTACCGGACTCCCCGCTGATCCAGACAGGGGCCTGGTTGCGTGAGAGTTTTCTGACGGTGTTCCTGACATATTGCATCGCGCGGGATTGGCCGATCAGTTCAGCCTCCAGTTTAGATTGCTCTTTCGCAGACCGGTCCGATTTTGCCTGCCACAATGCGGATGAAACCAGTGCACGTAACTGTGTAAGGTCGACCGGTTTGGAAATAAAATCAAACGCACCCGCTTTGAGCGCACGCACAGCCGCCTCGACATTTCCGTGGGCGGTGATCACCGCAACCGGAAGTTGACTGTAATTCGCCTGAATATGATCAACAAAGTCGAGTCCGTTACCGTCAGGGAGCCGCATATCGGTTAAACATAAATCAAAGGATGTCTGTTCCAGCAGATGCCGGGCTTCATTGAGGTTCGCGGCCACGTGGCAGTCGATATTCATGCGCGCCAGGGTAATATCCAGCAATTCCCGGATGTCGGGCTCATCATCAATAACCAATGCCGTAAAATCGCCCATCACTCATGCGCTTCCTGTGATTTTTCAGCAAAGGCCATCCGAAAGCATGTGCCTTGGCGTGTTGTCAGTAAACTCAGCTTAGCCCCATTGAAGTGACAGAGCTCACGCGCAATGTAGAGACCTAAACCAGTCCCGGTGTGCGATGTGGTGTAAAACGGCTCAAAAACCTTGTGCTTTTTGCAGGTTGGAATTCCGGTCCCATTATCGGCAATGTCCAGTACCACAGTTTTATCATCCGCCGCCAGCGCCACGACAAAGGTCAATTGAATAGCCGTGCCCGAATTGTGATACAGACTATTGAGGCACAAATTGCCCAGTACTTGATGCAGATGCCCTGCGTCAAAATCAACATTGGGATTAAATGTGCTGTGCAATTCAAACGCAGTATTTTCAACCTGCTGCTCGCGGGAAAAGCGCTCGATGAAAATCTTGAGCTCTTCAACCAAAGCCATCTTCCCAGGCTTTCCATGTGATTGCCGCGTGAGCTGCAAAATTTCTTCCACGATCAAGTTCATCCGCCGTGCATTATCAAGCACAATCTGGCAAAGCCGCCCGTCTGCGTCCGTCAGCGCTTTTGACTCTCCCAACAGCTGCCCTGCATGGCTGATGGCCCCCAGTGGGTTGCGGATTTGATGGGCAATACTGGCGGTTAAACGCCCCAGGGAAGAGAGTTTAAGTTGCTGAATCTGTTGTGAAAGAGCAGCATTGTCTTCAATAACTAACAAAGTACCCAGTGCGGGCAGGTCGGTAAAGCGGACGCGTAACTCCAGTGCCGTATCCGGGATATCCACCAGCTGAGCAGACGTATCCGGATGTGCTTTCCAACGCTCAAGCGCACTCTGGAGTTCAGGAAAAGTGTTCCCAAGTGGTGCGGACTCAACCAGTCCGGGTGTTGGCATCATCTGCATGAGGCCCTGATTAAAAAGTTGGATGGTTCCCTCATCGTCTACCAGTACAATTCCTTGCTCCATGTGCTGGACAATCTGACGATTCAATTCGGATGCCTTCTCCAATGCCAGACTTTTTTGTGCCGCCAACGCCTCACTCGCGCGTTGATGGCGCGACAAGAACAAAGTAAAAATCGCCACGGCAAATAAAGCGGCGCAGAGCACGCCGGCTTGGGAATAAGCACTGAAGCCCGAGCCTGTAAAATCAGTATACGTTTGTTCCAGCAAGACCAGTGCAGAGCTCAAAAGCGCACAGGACATGACAAATTGACCTTCCATTAAAAGGCCTGTCACAGCAACGATCAATAACAGCAGAATTTCCAGCCCCGTCCCCACACCTCCGCTGGTATGCATGAGTAACACAATCGCCGTGATGTCCACGTACACTTGCAGGTAAACCTGTTGCTTAAACGGGATCGTAACGTGTGTTCTCAGCAGCGAAAAACCAATGCTGGTAAAGGTATAAGCAATACTGATCCAGGCAAACATCATGGGTTGTTTGGAGCCCAGTAACCCCGGGTCATCAGCGGCAAAAAACATCACCACCAAAACCAGAACCAAAAACAGGCGAAAGGTGGTTAAGGTGTAAAGTGATGCCCAGCTGGTTTCGTTCACCTCGGCAGTTTCTGTGGCCGGGAAAAACACCTGCAAGAGGCTGTCGGGCAGTCTAAAGACGGTTCTGGTCAACGGCAAATACCTCTCTACTCCGCAAAATTCCAGGACAACCCGCCACAGGAAGCCCCTCAATCAACAAAAACTTTGCACTTCGCAGCGGTATCCCGGAAAATTCCTTTTCCGATACATTGTTTGCACCCATTCCAAATGTCTGAAAAAACACTCCGCATTGCGGCAGCACAGTTCAATCCTATTGTTGGCGATGTTGGCGGCAATACACGCCGCATCATTGATTGGATCGGCCAGGCGCGTGATAAATTGAAAGCTGACCTGATCGTTTTTCCCGAATTAACGCTGACAGGTTACCCACCCGAAGATCTCTTACTCAGGCCCGATATCTACGAAATGGCCGATCAGGCATTGTCCAAAATTGCCGGGCACACACACGGCATTGTGGCCGTTGTCGGTGCGCCTGCACGCGAAGCCGGTCAAACCTATAACGCCGCTTATGTGTTATCCGATGGCAAGATACAGGCGCGCTACGATAAGCAGCAGTTGCCCAATTACGGTGTCTTCGATGAGCTGCGCTATTTCCAGGCTGGCACCCAACCCTTGGTTATCGAAGTGAAGGGGGTACGCGCAGGGATCACCATCTGCGAAGATATCTGGTTTAAGTATTCAGCACAGCAAAGCCTGGAGGCCGGCGCTGAGCTCATCCTCAACCTGAATGGATCTCCTTTCCATGCCAACAAGCAGGCTGAACGTAAGGCTGTATTAACCGCACGTGTTCAAGAAACCGGTTTACCGATTGTTTATGTCAATCAAGTGGGTGGTCAGGACGAGCTTGTCTTTGATGGCGGCTCTATGGTGATCAATTCAACGGGCGCATTCACTGAGTTGGCCCCGGTATTTGACGAGAAACTCGTCTTGCTGGAAGTTGACTCTCATCGTCAGATCACAACGCCGTCTCCCATTCAGGAAACGACCGAACCATTAGCACTTATCTACCAGGCACTGATTTGTGGCACACGCGACTATATCTATAAAAACGGATTTCAAGGCGCGGTCATCGGGCTATCCGGCGGGATCGATTCCAGTTTAACGCTGGCCATTGCAGTGGATGCCTTGGGCAGTGACAATGTACAAGCCGTGATGATGCCTTCAGATTACACATCACAACTCAGCCTTGATGCCGCCGCAAACCAGGCAGAAAAACAAAATGTACGCTACTCGACGATCGCCATCAAACCGATGTTAGATGCCTTTCACGGCGCCTTGGCCAAAGAGTTTACCGGACTGGAGAGCGATACCACGGAAGAAAACCTTCAAGCCCGGATACGCGGTGTATTACTCATGGCGATCTCTAATAAAAAAGGCTACTTACTGCTGACAACCGGTAACAAAAGTGAGGTCGCTGTTGGCTATGCGACACTTTACGGTGATATGGCCGGGGGCTTCGCGCCTTTGAAAGATGCCTCCAAAACATTGGTTTATCAACTGGCGAGGTACCGAAACTCAAGGGGCGCCGTAATCCCACAAGCGGTGATTGACCGCCCACCGTCGGCCGAATTAGCACCCGACCAGAAAGACCAGGATACGTTGCCTCCCTACGAAGAGCTGGATGCCATCTTGCAGGCCTATGTCGAGGAAGACCGGTCAATTGCAGAGATTGTCAAACTGGGTTTTAATGAAGCCACTGTGAAACGTATTGTTGCAATGGTCGCGAGGAATGAATACAAGCGACGCCAGGCAGCACCGGGTGTTCGCATTACGAAACGCGCGTTTGGCCGCGATCGGCGCTACCCCATTACATCCCGGTTTGAGTGGGCCCGTACCCGGGGTACTCAATAAATCATGGAAAAGTCCAGCTCAACCTGGACCCACATCGACGATAAAGAGAGGAAATCAATATGCACGCTTCAGCCGACATCACCCACCTGATTGGCAATACCAGCCTGGTTAAGCTCCAGCGCCTAGCGGAATCCGGCTCTGCGGATGTTTATGTCAAACTGGAATCACGTAACCCTGGCTTTTCCGTGAAGGATCGGATCGGTCTTGCCATGATTCAAGCCGCTGAGGAATCCGGCCAGTTAAAACCCGGTGGGACCATTATCGAGCCAACTTCTGGCAACACCGGTATTGCACTGGCAATGGTTGCCGCAGCACGTGGTTATCAGTGCCTTCTCACCATGCCGGACACCATGTCTGTCGAGCGCCGGCATATGCTATCGATTCTCGGCGCCAAGATTGAATTAACACCCGGCGCTCAAGCCATGAGCGGCGCAATTGCGCGGGCAAAAGAGCTGCTCGCCGAAACACCGGGCGCATTTATGCCGCAACAATTCGAAAACCCGGCCAATCCAGAGGTTCACCGCAAAACCACTGCCGAAGAAGTCTGGCGTGATACGGAGGGCGCTATTGACGCTTTCGTTGCCGGCGTTGGCACTGGAGGCACCATCACAGGCGTGGGTGAAGTCATCAAAAGCAGAAAACCCGACTTTCAAGCCATCGCGGTTGAACCCGAAGAGTCGCCCGTCATTTCAGGGGGCGCACACAGCCCTCATAAAATCCAGGGTATTGGTGCCGGCTTTATTCCCGCCAACCTCAACACGTCCATTCTCGACAGCGTTGAAAAGGTCAATACCCAGGAGGCTTTTGCAATGCGTGCTCGACTCAGTCAGGAAGAAGGTATTTTGGGTGGGATTTCATCAGGCGCAAATGTCGTTGCTGCACTACGGGTTGCAAAACGACTAGGAGCTGGCAAAACGGTTGTGACAGTGGTTTGCGACACCGGCGAACGTTATCTGAGTATGCAAGGGTAATGAATACAACGGGCTGCCAGTCAGGTGGCCCGTTTATTTAAATCAAGGCCGGTATATTGTCCGTTTCTCCGAACAAAGCCTAGCGCTCACTGCTCACGTATTTCTTACAAGCTCGAATCGCACTGAAATCAACTCTTGATTTCAGCTTGAAATAGCGCCTAAAGACCACTTCCAGTACAATGCCCTCTCTTTAAATCATCTATCCTGCGGGTTTTATTTCATGTCAGCGTCTAAGCAACATGTTGGTTTCGTGAGCCTTGGCTGCCCCAAGGCACTGGTCGATTCAGAACGAATTCTGACGCAACTTCGTACAGAAGGCTATGCGACCACATCCAGCTACGACGAGGCTGAAGTCGTTATTGTCAACACCTGCGGTTTTATTGATGCGGCCAAAGCAGAGTCGCTGGAAGCGATCCAGGAAGCCATGACTGAAAATGGTAAAGTCATTGTCACCGGCTGCATGGGCGCCAGCGATGCAGAAACCATTCGGACCCAGTTTCCCAATGTCCTCAGTGTGACGGGACCCCAGGCCTACGAGCAGGTGTTGAATGCTGTGCACACTCACGCGCCACAAACCCATACGCATGATCCATTTACGGACTTGGTTCCTCCTCAGGGCATTAAACTGACACCGAGGCATTACGCTTATCTGAAAATCAGTGAAGGCTGTGACCACAAATGCAGCTTCTGCATTATCCCTTCCATGCGCGGCAAACTCCACAGTCGCCCCATTGGAGAGGTCATGAAAGAAGCGGAAGCACTGGCTGCGGCAGGTGTGCGGGAGCTTCTTGTGATCTCACAGGATACCAGTGCCTACGGTACCGACATTAAACACCGGATGGACTTTTGGGGTGGGCGCCCACTGAAGACTCAATTAGAGGACCTTTGCAAGGCATTAGGCTCTCTGGGCATTTGGGTTCGTCTCCATTACGTGTACCCTTACCCGAGCGTGGACCGCATTATCCCGCTCATGGCCGAAGGTGCTGTTTTACCCTACCTGGATATTCCTTTTCAGCACGGCAGTCCTAGAATTCTCAAGCTCATGCGGCGGCCAGGCCGTATTGAAAACACACTCTCGCGGATCCACCAATGGCGCGAGCAATGCCCGGAACTCGCCCTGCGCAGCACCTTTATTGTCGGCTTCCCCGGCGAACGCGAGGAAGACTTCGAAGCGCTACTGGACTTTATTCAAGTGGCACAGTTGGATAGGGTCGGCTGCTTTACTTACTCCGCTGTCGAAGGTGCTCAGGCCAATCAATTACCCGACCCGGTTCCCGAGGAAGTCAAACAGGAACGTTATGCTCGATTCATGGAAGTACAAGCTGCAATCAGTGCCCAACGGCTACAGGAAAAAGTAGGCTCGCACATGCAGATCCTGATTGACGAAGTTGACGAACAAGGCGCCATTGGCAGAAGCTATGCAGATGCACCTGAAATCGACGGCAAAGTCTTTCTGGATGGGTTTACTCAAACATCATCCGGCAGTTGGGTTGACTGCGAAATTGATGCTGCTGGCGACTATGACCTGTGGGGAAAACCGCTTCACTCATGAACTTTGTGCGGCTTTCAAAGCCTCACAGATATGCTCGGCGGCGTGAATACTCACTGACAGTTCACTGGCAGCCCCTTCCACCGTCTTAGGGTCAACCACCTCAATATGCTCAGCGTGTGCTTTTAACAAACTGGCATCACACAATGCATTGATCACACGCGGAAGGCCAGAGGCATGTTGCCACACCATTTCGCAAGCATCCTCCGGAAAGAAAAACGGATCTCCCCCAGCCTTCCGAATCCGATAATGGATGTATTCAACCGTTTCTGTTGAGTTGAGTGGAAATAGTTGTCGCTCAACGGTCACACACTGAGTAAAAAAACTGTTACGTGCATCCTTTAGCAGTTCGATCAACTTAGGCTGGCCAATCAATACAAGCCGGAGCAGTTGGCGCTTGTTTGCGTTGATGTTCGTCAACATCTTTAGCTGATTAAATGCCCGGTGTGAGAGTGTATGGGCTTCATCGAGCATCAAGACAACTTTTTGACCTTCTTGGTGCTGCTTGATCAAAAAGTCCGCAAAGATATGAAACAGAGAAACCCGATCCCCCGTGCGGTAGTCACAGTCAAATGACAAGAGAATCCACTTTAAAAGCTCTTCCACATCCCGGTAAATTGTATTGGATAAGTACCCTGCCGTTACCCCGGAAGACAAACTGGACAGGAACTGCCCTGCCACAGTGGACTTACCTATTCCCGCAGGCCCGGTCATCACCACCAGTCCAGCCTGTTCAGCCAGCGATAACCGCACACCGTCAAGTGCCGATTGATAACGGCCACTCTGATACCAAAAATCCACATCGGGATAAGGCGAAAAGGGGGCTTCCGCTAAACCATAAAATTTTTGATACATACACAGCCCAGTAATTCATCTGTTCAAAAGCCATTTAAAGATGTTGATGGCTTTCGATTGATTAACGGCTGTGTGGTATAAAAGTTAAATCATGAACTTACTGGTAGGTTTCCATCGGCGGGCATGAACAGACAAGGTTTCGATCCCCATGTGCGTTATCAATCCGGCTGACGGGCGGCCAGTATTTCACTCCCGCAGCAGCATCGCCCGCCGGGAATGCACCGGACTGACGGCTGTAAGGCCGGCGCCACTCGTCCGCCAGCACATCTTCTGCCGTATGAGGCGCCTGGGCCAAAGCACTTTGTGGATGCGCAATATGGCCATCAATGATCTGTTGAATTTCTTCACGAATCACAATCATCGCATCACAAAAACGATCAAGCTCTGTTTTCGACTCGCTTTCAGTGGGCTCAATCATCAAGGTCCCTGCCACCGGAAACGACATGGTTGGCGCATGGAAACCAAAATCCATCAGCCGCTTGGCAATATCATCCACCGTCACGCCTGTGTCTTTAAACCCTCGAATATCGATAATACACTCATGAGCAACAAAGCCATGCTTGCCGGTATATAAAATCGGGTAATGTGCCTCTAACCGTTTGGCCAAATAATTCGCATTTAAAATAGCCATTCGTGTAGCCTGCGCTAAGCCTGACGCACCCATCATGCGAATATACATCCAGCTGATGGGCAAAATACCAGCACTACCCCAAGGCGCAGCACTGACAACTCCGTGTGTGTCACCTTCGCCCCATATGCGGTGCCCCGGTAAAAAAGGCGCCAAGTGCTTGGCAACGGCTACAGGTCCAACACCCGGCCCTCCACCGCCATGAGGGATCGCAAAAGTCTTATGCAAGTTCAGGTGTGAAACATCACCACCAAACTGGCCTGGTTTGGCAAGGCCAATCAGTGCATTCAAATTCGCGCCGTCGATGTAGACTTGCCCCCCGACACGGTGGACTTTTTCACACACCTCTGTGATCCTTTCTTCAAACACCCCATGAGTCGATGGGTAGGTGATCATAATCGCGGCAACTTTTTCGCCATGCTGCGCCAGCTTTTGGTCGAGGTCGTCCAGATCAATGTCTCCTTGCTTGTCGCACGCAACTACCACCACTTTCATATTGCACATTTGCGCACTGGCCGGATTCGTGCCATGAGCCGAACTGGGAATGAGGCAAACATTCCTTGCGCCTTCACCCCGGCTTTCATGGTAGCGCTTAATGGCGAGAAGGCCGGCATATTCCCCCTGGCTGCCAGCATTCGGTTGGAGTGATACAGCCACATAGCCCGTGCAGGCACACAACCAGGTCTCAAGCTGCTGTATCAGCTCATCATACCCCCGCCGTTGACTGGCCGGCACAAACGGGTGGAGCTGGGAGAATTCGGGCCAGGAGATCGGCGCCATTTCAGCGGCGGCATTCAATTTCATGGTGCATGAGCCAAGGGGGATCATGGCACGATCCAAAGCCAAATCTTTATCCGATAAGCGCCTCAGATAACGCATCATTTCCGTTTCAGAATGATAGTCATGAAAAACAGACTGGCTCATGAAGGTGCTTGTCCTGAGCAAGTCCACAGGAAGAATGTCCTCAAAGGTTTCTGATGACGCCTTGTCGAGCTGGCCTGCCACCTCAAAGCAGTCCAACAGACGGTCAACATCTGCGTCCAAACAGGTTTCGTCAAAGGCAATGGAGATATGCTGCTCGTCTAACCGCCGCAGGTTATATCCGGCTTGTTCAGCGGCTTGGAGAATGTCCGCACTTTGCTCACCGGTTGCTACTTTAACCGTATCAAAAAACGGCGTATCCACATGAAAACCTCGTGCTTTCAGCACTTGAGCCAATTTGACCGCGAGCTGATGGGTCTGTTGGGCAATCGCTTTTAAACCGTCCGGGCCGTGATAACACGCGTACATTACGGCGATATTGGCCAACAGTGCCTGTGCCGTGCAGATGTTCGACGTCGCCTTCTCACGCCGAATATGCTGCTCGCGTGTTTGTAAAGCCAACCGATAAGCTGGGCGACCGGCAACATCAACAGACACCCCCACCAAGCGGCCTGGCATAGAACGCTTCAGAGATTCCGTTGTCGCCATATATGCCGCGTGTGGCCCCCCCATCCCCAGGGGGACACCAAAACGCTGGGTATTCCCAATGACAATATCCGCGCCCATTTCCCCTGGGGGCTTCAGGAGTGTCAAAGCAAGTAAGTCGGCCGCAAACACCGTATGAGCACCTGCCACGTGGGCCTGTTCTGAGAGTGCTGAATAGTCCCGCACATGGCCGTCTGTGGCCGGGTATTGGAACAAAATGCCAAAAACATCGTGCCAGTCCAATTCAACATTCAGATCTGCATAGCCCAGTTCGATACCCAGTGGTTCGGCTCTTGTCTTTAAAATGTCGATCGTTTGGGGATGGCAATCACGTGCAACCAAAAAGCGTTTTTTCTTCTGCTTGATAGCCTTCCAACACATTGCCATCGCCTCAGCCGCCGCCGTACCTTCATCCAGTAATGAGGCATTGGCGATATCCATTGCCGTGAGTTCGGTCACCATGGTTTGGAAATAAAAAAGCGCTTCAAGGCGGCCTTGTGAAATTTCAGGCTGATAGGGGGTATAAGCCGTGTACCAAGCCGGATTTTCTAATAGGTTGCGCGCGATCACGGCGGGCGGATATGTACCGTAATAGCCCCGTCCTATTAGTGATTTTTT
>DJFX01000001.1:100663-119611 GCA_002432635.1 Halothiobacillaceae bacterium UBA5861
GGGCGTATATGTACCGTAATAGCCCTGTCCTATTAGTGATTTTTTAACCTGATTTTTCATGGCTAGCTGTCGAATATCTTCGAGGGCTTGCTCTTCTGAGCACCCGGCCGGTAAATGAGGGTCCGAAACATCCAGGATGCTTTCCGGCACAACCGCTTCGACCAGACTGCTTAGGGAATCGAGTCCGAGCACACTCAGCATTTCTTGAATATCCCGATCAGCAGGACCAATATGACGACGAACAAACGAAGAATAGTTTTGATGCGTTTCAACCATGAAATAACTCTTTGGAAAATGACAGGGCGGTATTAGGTGCTTTGCGCTAGGAATAAAAATCCGAGGAGAAAACCTCCTCACCATTATAAAAGCGTTTGAAGTAGCCGAAGAGCAGAATTATTCTTCAATACTCGTCTGGTACTCTGCGGCACTCATTAAATCTTCCAACTCACTGATATTGGATGGCTGTATTTCAAACAACCAACCTTCATCGTAGGGTCCTGAGTTGATGAGCTGCGGCTCATCTTCCAGGAGTTCATTAATTGCAATGATCTCCCCACTCACGGGGGCATAAATATCTGATGCGGCTTTGACGGACTCTACGACAGCAATGGCGCTCCCGGCTTCAACCTCATCCCCCACCTCGGGTAACTCGACGAATACCAGGTCACCCAGTGACTCCTGAGCATGATCAGTAATCCCGACAATGATGTTTCCTGTCCCATCTTCTCGAGCCCACTCGTGCGTTTCAGCATACTTCAGCTCTTCCGGCAAATTACTCATTTTTCTCTCCAGTTCAGATCAAATATTAGCTATTCCACCCTTAACAAAAGGATACTTTACAATTTTAGCGAGGATTTGCTTATCCCTTATTTCAACCTTACAACAGTCGCCTTCCAGGCTTTTATCAATACGCGCCAACGCGATACTCCGCTGCAAGGTTGGTGAAAAACTTCCGCTGGTCACGCGCCCTAAAGATTCGCCATTGGGAGAAAGCACGCGTTGATTGTGGCGAAGAACGCCTCGACCTTCGAGTAATAAACCCACCATTTTTTGCGTGACGCCCCGCTGGCGTTGTTCAACCAGCGCATCCTTGCCTAAAAAATCTCGAGAACTGTCCAAAGCCACTGTCCACCCCAGGCCAGACTCAAACGGTGTGGTGGTTTCATCCATATCTGCGCCATAGAGACTCATTCCTGCCTCCAATCGGAGCGTATCGCGCGCGCCTAAACCAACGGGGGTCACTCCCTGCGCTAAAATCTGATTCCACAAGTCTACTATTTCATTAGATGGCAAAATAATCTCCAGGCCATCTTCTCCGGTATACCCCGTCCGTGCAATAAACCACTCTGCTCGTGCGGCAGAGCAAAAGCGTGGCAGCTTGGAAACTGTTTCTGCATAGGAGGGTTCTAAAACAGGTTGAACTTTTTCAATAGCAAGGGGACCTTGTACAGCCAGCATTGCAAGATCTTTGCGGGGGCTCACAGCAACATCAAATCGGGACGCGTAACGGGCCATCCAAGCTAAATCTTTTTCCCGAGTGGCAGCATTGACAACCACCCGATACCTGTTGGGGTCTATAAAATAAACAATCAAGTCGTCCAGAATGCCGCCTTGCTCGTTTAACAGGCAGCTGTAGAGTGCTTTGCCGGGCTTGTCCAATTTACTTACGTCATTCGCCAGTAAAAAGCGCAGAAACGCTTGTGCCTGCGTTCCTTCCAGATCAACCACGCCCATATGGGAAACGTCGAACACACCGGCATTGCGTCGCACGGAATGATGCTCTTCGACTTGGGAGCCATAAGTCACGGGCATTTCCCAGCCAGCAAAATCAACCATTTTTGCACCAAGGGAAATATGGGAATCGTACAGCGGGGTTCTCAGTGTCATCACTCCAAGTCTCTTAGCAGGCGGCATAACGAACGGCCCAATGTCTTTTTTTGGGCTCGCCCCTCTGTCCTGAAACCTGAGAGATTAGATGGGTGTTTACCACCTTTACCCCTTGGGTGAATGCTTCGGCATTACTCTCCAGAGTCGACAAGGCTTTGCGGTCCTTTTACCTGAGCGTTTCCGGGCTGTTGCGCCTTCGGTCCCCCTAGTGGATAGGGGCGTCTCCCACAGAGCTTATCGTCGAAGGAGCAAATATACGCTAAGAATCGTTTTGTTGCCATCTTATCAGGCGGCTTGTCTTAAAATGACCGAAATTAAAGCAATCTTCTCTGAGTTAAAAACTTGCACCGAAAGAAAAAGCCTGATAAAAAAGAGGCGCGGTATAAGAGGACCGCGCCTAAACCACCAAAGGAGGATGGAGGAGGAAAGAAATCATCTGCTTGAAATCTTCAAATAAATATAGTAGAGAATTTTATAGATTGCAGATTTTTTTTATGCAGACTGATTAGCAAAAAACGAAACGAATACTATAACTATAAAATTCAACAGTATTACTGGAAATCTGGTATGGGGCTTAAGCCCCATTTTTTTTGAAAAAGAACTGATCACAACAAACACTCGTTATTGCGTGGCCCCATCCTCAATAATTTCGTAGTCATGTGTTACCGTTGCCGTCTCCCCCAGCATGATGGACGCAGAGCAGTACTTTTCCGCAGAAAGCTTTAACGCCCGTTGGACATGCTTTTCACTGAGCGCTCGTCCTGTGATGACATAATGCACATGGATCTTCGTGAAAACCTTCGGGTCAGACTCTGCGCGTTCAGCCTTCAACTCCACGATACAATCCGTTACAGCTTGACGTGACTTTTTAAGAATCATGACAACATCGAAAGCGGTACACCCCCCCATTCCCATCAGTAACATCTCCATTGGGCGGACTCCCAAATTCCGCCCACCTGCTTCAGGAGGACCGTCCATCACTACGGAGTGGCCACTTCCTGTCTCACCAACAAATGTCATATAATCCAACCACTTCACACGTGAATACATAATACTTTCCCAAGTCAATAAAAATACGATAGTATCAGGCCTTACCAAGGAAAGGGGAGCCCATACTCATGTTACCTGTTAGAGAAAATCTGAAACAACCTGAATGGCTAAGCACTTTCTTACGTCACAGCCATCGCCGCCAATACCCATCTAAGTCGACAATCATTCATTCCGGTGATGAGCCTAATACTCTTTATTACATCATCGATGGTTCCGTCAGCGTTGTCATGGAAGACAGTGAAGGCCGGGAAATTGTATTGGCTTACCTGAATAAAGGTGATTTTTTCGGCGAAATGGGGCTTTTTGATAGCGAAGCCCAGAGAAGCGCCTGGATTATCGCACGCACGAAGTGTGAACTGGCCGAAATTAATTACGACCAGTTCAAACGGCTCGCGAAAGAAGAGCCTGATATTCTTTTTGCTGTGGCAGGACAGATTTCAAATCGTCTGAAAAGAACAAGTTCCAAAGTCCGTGATTTGGCCTTTTTGGATGTCACTGGCCGAGTAGCGCACACGCTGTTGGAGCTGGCCAAAGAGCCTGATGCCATCACTCACCCGGACGGGATGCAAATCAGAATCACCCGTCAGGAAATCGCCCGCATTGTTGGCTGCTCGCGAGAAATGGTTGGACGCGTGTTAAAAGACCTTGAAGAAAGAGGGCTGATCACTGCTCGCGGCAAAACCATGGTCATTTACGGGACCCGCTGAAGCTCACACACTGAGCTCTCAAGCAAACGTATCCGATTCAGGGAGTGGCGGCATAAACGCGGCTCCACTCCTAAGTGCTTCTGGCCTAATATGCCATTGAGTGCCTCAAACCCAGAACCTGCTTACTTCTGACAAATATCTACCGCTTCATATCGGGTGCAACACAAACCACACAGCCTCTACCAGTAGGTGCCTTAAGTAGATATTCACGCTACCATAAACGCTTATCTGTTAACTGAAAGAGCATCTATGAAAGCAACACCAACCGATATTGCACGTCTATTGAACTTGGAAGAAATTGATATTGATCTCTTCCGGGGGGAACAATCCCATATTCCTTTGCCCCAAGTGTATGGCGGCCATGTGCTCGGCCAGTCAATGGCCGCAGCAGCGAAAACCGTCAAGGATATGGCGCCTCATTCAATGCATGCTTACTTTCTATCGACTGGCGATGTGGGCGCCCCAATTTTATATAAAGTCAACAACACAAAAGATGGTCGCAGCTTTTGTGTAAGGCGCGTCGTTGCCATACAACACGCAAAACCTATCTTCGAGATGACGGCTTCTTTTCATGCCAAGGAACCAGGGCCAGATTTTCACATACCAATGCCGCTCGACATTCCGGAACCAGAAGAACTCTTATCTGACAGGGAAGCACGGCTGAATATTATAAAAGCTACAGCAGGCGAATCCCCTTATCAATACGTCGCGGAGTGGCTGATTGATTACGAGTGGCCAATCGAAACAAAGCGCATTGGTGGATTACAAGAGCTGAGCGAAGCACCTCGCCCTCCAAAACAAATGATGTGGATCAAAGCACGGGGTGCTTTGCCTAACAATACGGCTACTCACACTGCCGCGCTGGCCTACCTTTCAGATTTAGAGTTTCTCACCGTCTGTCTTCAACCGCATGGTTTGAGCTGGTTTAATGGCTCTGTGAAGGGTGCGAGCCTCGATCACGCCATGTGGTTTCACCGGCCGGTAAAAGTAGATGAGTGGCTGCTTTACGTCCATGATTGCCCAAACACCGCCCAAGGTAGAGGGCTGGCCCGTGGTTTTTTCTATAATCGCTCCGGAGAACTTGTGGCGTCCACCGCACAAGAAGGGCTCATCCGATATATACAGTAAGCAAACCTGTAAAAGTGTTGCTATTGCCTGCCTGCAAAATGATCCTGATTGGCTCGATTAGTCGGTATAATGCTCAGAAACATCAATAATTAAAGAAGCCTGCTATTGGAAATCATCCGAGGAAATTACAACTTAAAGTCCAAGCACCGTGGCAGTGTTGTTACGATTGGCAATTTTGACGGGGTTCATAAAGGGCATCAAGCAGTCATTCATAGGCTGAATAACCAGGCTCAACGCCTGAACGCACCCGCTTGTGTTATAACGTTTGAGCCTTTGCCTCATGAATACTTTACCCGTCAAAAAGAAACCACCCGCTTAACACGCTTTCGTGAAAAAGCACGTTTATTTGAAAAACTGGGTATAGATCTGCTGGTTATTTTAAGGTTTTGTCGGAAGTTGGCTGACCTGCCACCCGAGACCTTTGTTGACGATATTTTGCATCAAGGCCTTGGCACACGGCATCTTATCGTAGGTGATGACTTTCGCTTTGGTAAACAGCGAGCGGGAGACTTCGCATTCCTCCAAACAGCTGGCGTGCAGTACGGCTTTGGCGTCGAATCCACGCAAACGTATCAAATGGATGGGCAGCGAGTCAGTAGCACCCGAATACGTGCACTACTGGAGAAAGCCGATTTCAAAAGCGCAGCAAGACTACTGGGAAGGCCTTTCTCTATTAGTGGCAGAGTCGCCTACGGGAATCAACTGGGGCGTACATTAGGGTTCCCAACGGCCAATATCGCCCTGAAGCACCGAAACGTGCCCTTGCGTGGTGTTTTTGCCGTTCATGTTGTTGATGAGCAGAAAACGATCTACGAAGGCATGGCCAACATCGGCACCCGCCCCACGATTGGCGGCGAAAAACAGCTGTTAGAAACACATCTGTTTAATTGTCAGCATAATTTATATAGCCAGCACCTTGAAATTGTTTTCCGCCATAAAATACGTGAAGAAAGAAAATTCAAAGATCTGGGTGAGCTATCTAGCGCATTAAAACAAGACAAGCAAAAGGCTCTGGCTTTTTTCCAAACAATACGATCTTAAGATGAGGCCTCGCAAGCAATCTTATTAAGGGCTGCTATCAGGCCTCAGCCTTAGGCTGTCGGGATGCACGCTTTCGTTCATTTTCTGTCAGATGCTTTTTGCGTATTCGAATCGACTCGGGAGTTACTTCGACCAACTCATCATCGTCAATAAACTCCAGTGCTTGCTCCAATGTCATGGAAACAGGCGGGGTTAAAATAATATTTTCATCGGACCCGGCTGCACGGATATTTGTTAATTGCTTGGCCTTTAGCGGGTTAACGGTAAGGTCGTTATCACGCGAATGAATGCCAATCACTCGACCTTCATATACCTCTTCATTAGCACCAATAATGAGTCGTCCCCGTTCTTGTAAACTAAACAATGCATAGCCCAGTGCCTTACCTGTACCATTACTGATCAGCACTCCGTTCTTACGCTGCCCCAGTTGCATGGGTAATGCCGGGCCGTAGTGATCAAAGACGCTGTACATGAGCCCTGAGCCCGAGGTCAACGTCAAAAATTCGCTGCGGAAACCAATGAGGCCACGTGAAGGAATAATGTACTCGAGCCGAACGCGCCCTTTCGCATCCGGGACCATATTTTTTAGCTCTCCGCGCCGAGTACCCAGCTGCTCCATCACTAGGCCTTGATGCTCGGATTCGAGATCTACTGTGAGCTGCTCATAAGGTTCCTCTCGTTTTCCGTCGACTTCTCGTTCCACAACCTGAGGGCGTCCAACAGCCAACTCATAGCCTTCTCGCCTCATCGTCTCAATTAATACCGACAGGTGTAATTCACCCCGCCCGGAAACCCGGTACTTTTCTGCATCATCCATCTGTTCAACGCGCAAGGCGACATTATGCTTCAACTCCTGATCCAGACGATCACGGATGTTGCGGCTCGTAACATACTTGCCTTCTCGTCCGGCAAAAGGTGACGTATTTGGCTGGAAAATCATACTAATGGTAGGTTCATCAACCGTCAGCGCGGGTAACGCTTCGATACGATTAGGGTCACATAAGGTATCCGAAATATCGAGTGGATCCATTCCCGTTACAGCAACGATATCACCAGCCTCTGCTGAGGGGACTTCTATGCGCTCAAGGCCATGAAAACCCATTATCTTCAGGACACGGCCACTGCGTACGTCCCCATCTTTATTAACAATTTTAACTGGCGTGTTTGTTTGCACTTTACCGCGCGTGATCCGACCAATACCGATCACACCCAGGTAGCTATTGTAATCCAGGGTGGAAATCTGCATTTGAAAGGTACCGTCTGCATCGACTTCAGGCGGAGAAACCTGTTCAACAATTGTCTGGAAAAGCGGTTCCATGTTGCCACTTCGAACCTCCGGCTCAGTACCCGCATAGCCATTGATCGCTGAACAATAGACCACAGGAAAGTCCAGCTGCTCATCACTCGCCCCTAAATTGTCAAACAAATCAAACGTCTGATCCAATACCCAATCGGGCCGTGCGCCTTCCCTGTCGACCTTATTAATCACGACTATGGGTTTAAAGCCAAGTGCAAATGCCTTTTGCGTAACAAACCGTGTTTGCGGCATTGGACCTTCAACCGCATCAACCAGCAATAAGACAGAATCCACCATTGATAAAACACGCTCGACTTCACCACCAAAATCAGCATGTCCTGGGGTATCGACGATATTAATCTGATAATCACCCCAAACAATTGAGGTATTTTTCGACAAAATGGTGATACCCCGCTCTTTTTCGAGGTCATTAGAGTCCATCACCCGCTCTTGCGGTTCCATACGCTCGCCCAGAGTCCCCGACTGCTGTAAAAGCTGATCGACTAACGTGGTTTTGCCATGATCTACGTGTGCAATGATGGCAATATTGCGAAGGTTTTTAGCCAATGTCATATCTCCGGGAGAAGCATCAAATCGGACAGCGATTATACGCAAGCCCTAAGGCAGTAAGCAAAAGTAAAAAGGGCTTAACCAATCGCTGGCTAAGCCCATTACAAGAATCATTTATTTTGTTTAAATATTTATGATCTATCCCAGCTTACACTGAGACAAAAAGACATCGACACCCACCTCTTCCGCATAAGCTTTCACGGCTTTCGGCCTGGGGCCTTTTTCTTTAACCTGGAATACTTTACCCGGTGCAGAGGGAATGTTGCCATACCGGCCTGCCGGTATCTTGATTGAGGAACCACTGCTTCGTTTGGCTTTGGCTACCGCTTTATTTTCAGCCATAGCAACGGCTTTTTTATACAATTTGATATTAGCCTTGACATACTCATCTAATGAGATACCCACCTTTTCCAGGCCTTTTTCTAACTGGGCATGCAAATCTTCGATTGCTTTTTTCTGCTCAGCCTCTCGCTGCTCTTCTGCTTGCAAAGCTTCAATACGCGCACGCAAGTCATCAATCTCTTTTTGACGTTGTTTATTCATAAGTAATTACCACTAAAAACAAAAAATAAATATCATGCTATAGAAAGCATCTTCCAAAGTCTTATACCAAGCAATTATAGCTAGTCAAACAAATAACTACAATTTCCCCAAAAAACTTTTTTTAAATAAACGGATATATCGAGATATAGTGTTAAAAAACGACCCTAGCAATACGAAAACAGTCTATTGCAAAGGGTGGGCCTTACAGGCTGTCGATGGCAGCAAGCATATACTCTATTACCAAGAAATTTAAAACAGAAAAAATAAAAGATTAACTAGAATTAAATAAATGAAAACAATATCTTACTCTTCAAGGGCTCGCAAAGAACACAAATAGGAAAACGCCGAGCACAATTCGATAGATAAGAAAAGGCAACATGCCAATTGTAGATATAAACTTCAAAAAATAATGGATGCAAAGGAACGCACAAACACATGAAATAACAGATCCCAAGCCTAAAGCAACCCAGTCAACTCGCAAAGGTGATTCAATGAGATCTTTTGTAACCAGCGCTCCTGAAAGGGTGATAATCGGAATAGAAAGCAGGAAGGAAACACGCGCAGCGGCTTCCCGGGTGTACCCCAAGAGTAATCCAGCTGTCATTGTAATACCCGAGCGCGAAGTTCCTGGAATCAATGCTACCGCTTGAAAACAACCAATGACGAAAAACTCCTTCATCCCCATTTTTGTTTCACTGTACGCTTTTTTCCCCAAGCGCTCCGAAAGCCATAATAAAATGCCAAATGCGATTGTTGTTACAGCAATAATGGTTGGCGAACGAAAATAGATTTCTATATAGTCCTTAAATAATAACCCCACAATACCTGCAGGAATTGTCCCAACAAGTACGCCCCAGGCAATAACAGCATCGTTTGTTAACCCCTTTCCCGCACAAGACAAGCTCCAATCCACAAACATGCAGCCAATCTCACGGCGGAAATAAAAAATTACCGCAGACAAAGTCCCTACATGCACAGCAACATCAAAGGCAAGACCTTGATCTTGCCAACCCACAATGGGAGGAACCAGAATAAGGTGGGCCGAACTGGAAATCGGTAAGAACTCAGTGAGACCTTGAAGAACTGCAAGCCAGGCAATTTGAGCAAAGTCCATCATTTTTAGCAGCTTCCTTTATTATTAAATAGCGCTATAAAGCCATTTGTTAATAGTAAAATTATCGTCAGTCAAAGAGACAATAAAGCCCAACCAAAGTCTGGGAAGGTTAATTGTTGACGTGTAAACTTACAGTTGAGTACAAACAATACGCACTGAGTGAAGGAAATTCGGCGAGAACAATAGCATAGCAATAAAACTGAACCAAACTTCTTTTCCATTAATTTGATTAACTTCTTACTTTAGAGAAATGCGCACAAATAACTCGAAAAACATCAATCACAAAGTGGCACTGGTAACAGGATCCGCGAGGCGTGTAGGCGCAGAAATATCAAGACAACTGCACGCTGCGGGCATGAACATTAACATTCACTGTAACCACTCCAAAGAAGAGGCTCTTTCGCTCGCGGAAGCGTTGAATACTATTCGGACAAACTCGGCACACGTACTTTACGGAGATCTATTGAACCACGGAGACATACTTCAAATCGTGGACGAAAGCACAAAACCGTGGGGAAGAATCGATTTACTGGTCAATAATGCCTCGACCTACTACCCTACACCTGTCGGCGAAATTACACCGACGATGTGGGATGACCTGGTCGGGACTAACCTTAAAGCCCCTTTGTTTCTCAGCCAAGCAGCAGCTCCCTGGCTGAAAGAGAGCCATGGCAATATCATCAATATTGTGGACATTCATGCGGAGAGACCCCTCAAAACATACACCACTTATTGCGCTGCGAAAGCCGGCCTCGCCATGCTGACAAAGTGTTTGGCGATGGAACTAGGGCCTAACATACGTGTCAATGGTATTGCACCTGGAAGCATCATCTGGCCAGAAGGGAAATCATCACTCAGCGAGGCGATGAAGACTCAGATCATCGAAAAAACCGCTTTGGGGCGGATGGGCGCACCGGAAGATATCGCAAAAATGGTCGTGCATTTAGCGAATGACGCCGACTACATCACCGGTCAAATTATCGCCGTTGATGGTGGGCTCTCTCTTCCCTAACACCTGGTGATTCAGATAACCCTCTCAACCAACAACCGAACCCGTTGGACCCTTGTAATATCAACACATACCCGTCTCGACTTGATTTAGATTAAGGCTGAATCCGGTTACTCATGTCATAACGCCTGACATGAAAACCCAAGCCCTTAAAAAAAGCCCTCGACTGCCTGTTTTTTTTCGTTTGCCGTGTCAGCTGATCCCCGTGACATCACATAACCATGTATTTGTGAAGGTTCTTAATCAGCTCTTTAAAAAAGAGCGGCTCAATGATGAGTTATCTTTTCTACAGAAGAAAGTCATCGCCCTAGAAGTCAACGATTTAAAACTCACTGTGTACTTCACACTGGTCAACCAAAAAATCATGGTACCTCGGCAGAAAGCCCACCCGGATTTAACCATGCAAGGCACAGTTTATGACTTTTTGCTGTTAGCCAGTCGCCGAGAAGATCCAGATACCTTATTTTTTAACCGCCGCTTAAAACTCAGCGGGGACACCGAGCTGGGCCTATACGTAAAAAACTTCCTTGATGCATTGGATCTAACACACCAATGGAAATATTTACAGTGGCTAACTGACAAAACCAGCCGGCTCTTAGAAACGTTGGGGTACATCCGCTCATACCCGTAACAGGTATTACCCAGCGATCGCTCAAGGCCAACAACGGCTGCTGTGCAAACCGGCCTTTCTCGTCTCAGATGCTTTTTATACCGGCATCCCCGTACCAATACCCATTACACACGCCAGAGGGCACCCAATCCTTCAATCTTGTAGCCGCATCAGCCGGTGTCAGCCTATGGCTGAGACACAAATGAAAGGTATCGATCACTTTATCCATATATTCAGGTTGCGGACTCAAGCGCAGAATATCTACACCCAGGGCTTCCAGCGTCGTCAATTCCGCAATCACATCATAGGTTTGCGCAGAGAGCATTTGCGTGCCATTAATCGCCAAAAACACCTGCTCTTCTTGCGTTGATAACACCATACCCTCGGGATATTCCAGACACCGGTGCTGACACTGATCTTTCTGTAACTGATGGGCACGAGCGGTATAACACCGGGCAGAATAGGCCAGCGGGAGCCGACCAAACGCAAAAACTTCCGTTTCCAGATTATCGGGCCGATGTGCTTGTAGAGTCTTCAGTGTTTCACAACCCAGTTCAACCGGGAGCACCCAACGCTTGAGCCCCAACTGCGCCAGCCAAGCTATGCTTTTATGATTGTAAAGATTGACACCGGGCCCCGCGACAAATGGCCGACCCTCTAAAACACCAACCGCACCGAAATCATTGGCCTCAACCACAAATTGCTCGTTGTGACAAATCCGTTTGAGTGTATGCATGTCAGACTCAGCCCCGGAGAGTGCGAGCGTTGATAAAACAACCTCTTTCCCCGCTGCAGCCAGTTCCTCTGCCAGCGCTAACCAATCTTCCGTGTGCATCTGCTTACGCTTCGCACAAACGGTTTCACCAAGATAAATAATATCGACTGGCAAATCGATGAGCCGCCGGTAGAATGCCAACGTTTTTTCTTTTGACCAATAGTAAAAATTGGGGCCGACAGAAAGTTTCATCCTTTTCTTATTCCTTATTGCCAAGGCCGGGAATATGCTCCCAAAGTTGTCTGCGTCCCCTCTGATACCTTTTCCAGTTGAGAGACCCAGTCCGCCTGCGTGAGATACCTGTCGATATCTTTTTGGCAGTGGTCAATAGCCGCTCGCCAAACAGAAGTAACCTGCGCTACATAAGCAGGGCTCCGCTGACGGCCTTCTAGCTTGATAGCTTTTACCCCGGCCTTAAACAAATCGGGCAATATTGCCAATGTATTCAAACTGGTTGGCTCTTCCATAGCATGATAGGTATTGCCCGCCACACCAAACCGGCCTTTACACAGGGTGGGATAACCCACTTTTTCTTCAGCGTTAAACCGGTCAACCAGCAAACCATTTAAACGGGTATCCATGCCGTCATCCAAGCGCTCAATCCATTCAACCGACTTAGCCGGGGAGCAAGCTCCATAGGTGTTTGGTGACTCTCCTGTCACATAAGATGACAGGGCACAACGCCCCTCGACCATGACACAAAGACTGCCAAACCCAAACACCTCAATGCCAACCTGAGTATGGGCAATGACCTGTTGAATCTGTTTGACTGACAACACACGCGGCAAAACCACACGCTTGATCCCAAAGTGGCGCCGGAAAAATTCTACTGCTTCGTAGTTAGTCGCAGAGCCTTGAACAGAAAGATGTAAGTCCATATCGGGCCATCGATTGCGCGCATAGTCCATCACTCCCAGATCGGCGATAATCAAGCAGTCAACCCCCAGCTCACCGGCGTGATCAACCGCCTGTTGCCAGCGGTGCCAGGTACTGGGCTGAGGATAAGTATTGATCGCTAAAAACACACGGACACCCTGCCTGTGTGCATACTCAATCCCTCGACTCAGCGCCGTGTCATCAAAATTCAAACCGGCAAAGTGCCGCGCGTTGGTTTGATCTTTGAAGCCGGCATACACCGCATTAGCGCCGTTATCGACAGCGGCTTTGAGTGAAGGAAAATTACCAGCAGGACAAACCAGATCCATACCCGTCTCACAACATTACAAAGGACAAATCGACCGCGCATACTCAGGAAAGTATTTGCTGTCACCCGCGCTAACATTGGCAGAAGGTAAGCTGGATATCGATGATATAGATCAAGGCTTTTCACAGCCAACCCACATACTTTAAAGAGTTTTCGGTGAAAACTAACAATGGCATGACACCGTGTAAAAAAGACTTGGCTGAGTCACCCAAGTCTTTCCAACCGTCAATATTAAGTGGATGCGTTTAAAAAGCCCGCCTCAGCCGATTGAATTGAATCTGTTCAGAAATTTCTTTGGCAAACTGTTCTGAGCTGAGCTTTGCTAACAGTTCAAAAGCCGCTTGATAGCTTACTGGCCCACCGTTAGACGTGATCACACCTTCATCAATTACAACATTTTGATCATACTGAACACGGACAGCAGGGTATGACTTGGCTAGGTTTTTTTCACCCCCGGCCCAGGTAGTGGCTTTTTTGCCGTCCAGAATACCTGCCTCTCCCAACAACAGTGCGCCAGAACAATTACTGGCCATCCAGGCGGTCTTTTTACCCTGCCGTTGGATAAACCCAATAAGATCGGCATTTTTCAAATAAGACGACATATCATAGGCGCTCGGGACAATTAAAACATCCAGCGCAAGCGCATCGTAAATGGTGTTGTCTGCTAAAATTTTAAGTCCCTCTTCTGACTCCAACGCCTTATTTTTTGTTGCAGAAATAACAATCACCTCATAGTTTGAAAACCAGGCTTTTTTGCTGGCCGCACCAAAAACCTCAATAGGTGCCGTGATGTCACTCGTCAAGACACCATCAAAGGCAATAATGCCAATCTTTGAGTCAGCCGCACGGACAGAAAGTGACAGGATTGAAAGAAGAATAAACAATGACCAAGCAACAACAGCCGAAAAAAAGCCTCCGGCCTTTCTTTTTCCTGATCGATACCAATTAACCATGATGATTTCCTTTTTTATACATAAATATGAGGGATAAAACACACGAAAAAAATACTAAAGCGAGAGGCCAAACCTAGCATGAGCAAGTGGCAAACCCGCAGGAACATAGTAAAATTTAGTGGCTCTATTAAAAGAGCCACTTTTGAAGTAAATAGCTGGTCCACTTGACACACTCAAATTCACTGTGAAAACACGAGATAATAAGCCTCGGCAACGCTTCCCGGTCGAATCATTAAGGCTCAAAAGATCAGGTACTGTTGCGATATTCCGGCAGTTAGAAGAGCAGCTAAGAGACGCTATCTGGCAGGGTCGCTTAAAGCCTGGGGAACGCCTGCCATCAACCCGGCAACTGGCCAACGAGCTTGGCATTGCTCGCAATACCGTTGTCAGTGCCTACGAACAACTTTCCGTTGAGGGCTTCATTCATACTCACAAAGGTTCTGGCACCTCCGTAGCAAAACACTTCCCGCCCCCTTTAAAAAATATCCCTGTCACTCACGATAAGACGCTCACAAACACGCCTGAAGATACCTCTGTCTTTGCCCACCATTTACAGCACCTTACGCCGATTGAACGCTTGATACCCAATAAAGACAGCCCTCCCCTCCGTCCTTTTCGGCCACACACACCTGCCTGTGATCAATTTCCCCGGCACATATGGGCGCAATTGACAACACGCCGTTTGCGAAAAATGCCCCGCAGCTGGCTGGAAAGGCATTCACCTGCAGGCAACAAGCACCTGAGGGAAGCTATTGCAGGTTACCTGGGTGCCTCACGCAACATGCTGACTTCTCCCGAAGAAGTTTTTGTAACAGCGGGTGTTCAGCAAGCCATTATTCTTCTGGCAAAGCTGCTGATTAATCCGGGAGATATCGTGTGCGTCGAAGACCCCGGGTACACACCCGCGACCGTTGTATTCCAATTGGCCGGGGCAAAAGTGGTTCCCATTCCTGTCGACCAGCACGGTTTAAACGTAGACTTTTTGGCGAATAAGGTAAAACGGGCAAAGCTCATCTATGTAACACCGGCGAACCAGTACCCATTGGGCGTCAGCTTGCATCAAACAAGGCGAAAAGCGCTGGTGCAATGGGCCTGTAAGCGTGGCGCATTGATCATTGAAGATGACTACAATGGTGAATATCAGTATCGTGGCCGGCCTCTGACCACCCTGCATACCACTGCAGACAGTGGTCAAGTCATCTATCTCGGCAGTTTCAGTAAACTGCTTTTCCCCGCCCTTCGTATTGGTTATATGATTGTTCCTCCGGCATTTATCAAACCACTATCCACACTTCGCTGGTTAGTGGACCGCCATTCGCCACCTCTTGAGCAAGCAGTGCTGGCGGACTTTATTAATGAAGGGCATTTTGCCCGGCACTTACGCCGGATGAGGACACTTTATGCAACCCGCCAAGCATCCCTTGTGAGCGCCGCGAAAAAATACCTGAATGATGTGATCAGCATTGAGGCCAAAGACAGTGGCCTGCACCTGATTGGCTGGCTAGCAGACGGCGTGGATGAAAAAGCATTGTTATTTTCAGCACAAAAAGCCGCCATTGATCTGCTGCCGCTGTCTGAGTTTGACTTACAAGGCAACCAAAAGCCGGGACTTATTCTCGGCTATGCGCCGTTTGAACCGGAAGCGATAGAAACATCTGCAAAAAGATTGCGGGATACATTCGCCGCATGCTCACGCTAATTACGGCTGCCGCGCTCTATACACAGTGCCACATAGGCCTCACCCGGTAAGGCACCCGGTTTTTTCAACGTGACCTTTGTCCAGTGGATGTCGAACTCCGTTAAAATAAGGTCAGCAACTTTCTCCGTGAGTGCTTCGATCAACAGGCACTGGTTGGCGGACATTAACGTCCCAATTTTCTGAACCACACCATCATAATCAATGGTTTTGTCCAAGGCATCGGAAGCGGCTGCTTCACGAGTATCTACCATCATCTCAATATCGACAATTACCCGCTGCTTCTGTGTGCGTTCAAAGTCGTACACACCAATGACCACGTCAAACTGTAAATTGTTAATAAAAAGTCTATCCATTCAATTGATTACCTGGTCCCATGGGAATAAAAACCATAGCCGCCAAACCAGACAACATACACGCCAATGAATTCAGTTATATTGATAGAATCGATCGTCAAATACATCAACACGCATGATTTGATAAAATTAGGCTTTTGACTGCTTTGGCAACGGATAGAGGGGACTAGATCCACTCCGCCACGCGCCTGGAAAGCGGCTAACTTTACGACTTAATGGAACGCAATGATAGAGTATGCCCTTATTTTATTGAGCACAATTCTTGTTAATAACTTTGTGCTGGTGAAATTTTTGGGCCTGTGTCCGTTCATGGGCGTTTCCCGCAAACTGGAAACGGCACTCGGTATGGGCCTGGCAACGACGTTCGTACTCACACTGTCTTCGGTTTGCAGCTACCTGGCCAACACCTACTTACTGAAACCGTTTGAGATCACCTACCTGCGTACTCTGGTGTTTATCCTCATCATTGCAGCCGTCGTCCAATTCACAGAAGCAGTCGTACGCAAAACCAGTCCTCTGCTTTATAATGTATTGGGTATCTTTCTTCCCTTGATTACGACTAACTGTGCAGTTTTGGGTGTGGCACTGCTGAATGTTCAAGAACAACATAAGCTGGTTGAGAGCGCCCTCTATGGCGCAGGCGCCGCGATAGGTTTTTCCCTGGTGTTAGTTTTATTCTCTGCAATGCGCGAGCGGATTGAAGTCGCCGATGTGCCAGCCCCTTTCAAGGGGAATGCTGTCGCCATGATTACAGCCGGACTGATGTCACTTGCGTTTATGGGCTTTACCGGCCTGGTGAGGGCCTAACAAATGGTGATCGCCGTTGCAATCCTTTGCGCCCTGGCACTGGCTTTTGGCCTGCTGCTGGGCTATGCCGCAATCCGATTTAAAGTCGAAGGAAACCCGATCGTCGATCAGATCGACAATATTTTACCGCAAACACAATGCGGACAATGTGGGTACCCGGGCTGCCGCCCCTACGCGGAAGCGATCGCCAACGGAGAAGCCGAAATCAACCAGTGTCCGCCTGGAGGAGAGGCTGGCATCCAGGCACTGGCCGATCTCCTAGACAGAGAGGTCATTCCTCTTAATGCTGAAAATGGAGAAGTCAAGCCCAAGGCGGTTGCCGTGATTGACGAAAGCACATGCATTGGTTGCACTTTGTGCATTCAAGCCTGCCCGGTCGATGCCATTTTAGGGGCCGCCAAACAAATGCATACCGTCATTGCAGATGAGTGCACGGGCTGTGAGTTATGCCTTCCACCTTGCCCCGTTGACTGCATTACAATGGAGCCGGTTAAGCAAACAGTGATTACCTGGAAGTGGCCGAAACCTGAGCACCCAGCTCAAACGACACCAAAGACACACGTAAATTGAACTTTTTTCGACGCAAAAAGCCGCTAAATACTCAAACAGCGCACGATACGGATTGGTCATTTCATGGGGGCTTAGTGCTGCCTGACCATAAGGCGCTTTCAAAGCAGCACCCATTGAAAAAAGCGGCCCTCCCCCCACAGCTGATCATTCCTTTGCAGCAGCAGGCAGGAGGCGTCAATACACCGCTCGTTGAAGTAGGCGATACTGTGCTGAAAGGGCAAAAAATTGCAGACAGCAAAAGCCCTGTCGGTGCGCCCATTCATGCCCCCTCATCCGGAAAAATTGTCGCCATTGATGAGCGCGCCATCCCACACCCTTCAGGGTTGCCGGCAGCCTGCATCACTCTGGCCACTGACGGCAAAGACACATGGACCGACCGCGCACCCATTGGCAATCGCTACTCCGAACTACCCGCAGAAACCCTGCGCCAAGCAATTCGCGAAGGTGGCATCGTCGGACTAGGAGGCGCTGCTTTTCCCACTGCAATAAAACTCACCCCTGCTCACCCCATCGACACCTTGATCATCAATGCGGTTGAGTGTGAACCCTACATCACCTGTGATGACGTACTCACCCAGCACTTCGCCGGCGAAATTATCCGCGGTATTGATATCCTGCTGAGATTACTGGGCGCGCCACAATGCATTATTGGTATTGAAGACAATAAACCAGACGCTATCACAAGCCTGCAGCACGCCCTCAAAGCCAAGCCGGATGACCGCATCAACCTTACGGTAGTTCCCACTCGCTATCCAAGCGGCAGTGAAAAACAACTGATCAAACTACTCACAGGACGAGAGGTGCCCAGTGGAAGATTACCTGCCAATGTCGGTGTCGTTTGCCAAAATGTTGGAACAGTCTATGCAATCCACCAGCTGGTGATGCTGGGTAACCCCCTTATTTCCCGTCTTGTCACGGTCACAGGTGAAGGCATTCATAACCCCAAGAACCTGGAAGTCCTGATCGGCACTCCCATTCATCAGCTCATTGAAGAATGCGGTGGCTACCACGAAAGCATCGGCCAACTCATTATGGGCGGCCCGATGATGGGCTTCACACTCGAAAACGACCAGCTTCCCATTGTCAAGGCCAGCAACTGCATTCTCGTTACGTCTAAAATTCCGGAGGTCAAACAAGAAATTCCCTGCATCCGATGTGGTGCTTGCGAAGAAGTCTGCCCCGCACAACTGCAACCACAGCAGCTACTCTGGTACAGCCGGTCAGGCGAACACGAAAAAGCTAAAAAGCACAACCTCTTTGACTGCATTGAGTGTGGATGTTGCGATTACGTCTGCCCCAGTCATATCCCTTTGGTTCAGCATTACCGTTACACCAAATCTGAAATCAAAACGCGTGAGCAGGAAATGGCTGCCGCCGAGATTGCAAAACAACGCTTCGAAAATAAAAAGAAACGTGAAGAAACGCTCACGCAAGAAAAAGAAGAGCGGCTCGCCAAAAAGCGCCTGCAACTTGAAAAGAAAACAAAAGAACAGCATACAGACGGAGGCGCCAAACAAGATGCCATCCAAGCAGCCTTGGCCCGCGTAAAAAAGAAAAAGGCTGCAAAAGGCATACAGAAGCTGTCGGAACTCGCCTCAGAACCGGCGACAAGCCCGGTAAACGACACACCC
>DJFX01000038.1:0-438 GCA_002432635.1 Halothiobacillaceae bacterium UBA5861
AAGAATGAGAATATGGCATCCGCATTTGGAGCTTATATACAAGCTCGTTAAGTATTCAAATTATCCGATTAGAGTATTTGCAATGAAAATGAATTATTTTGTATTTGGAACGAATAATAAAGAAAAAGCCGTTACGTTTTATGATGATCTATTTGATGGGTGTGGATTAAATAAAATTCACGATCAAGGACGAATGACACTATGGGGAAACGAACAATTTATGTTTGCGATAGCAGAGCCATTTGATGAAAACCCTGCATCGAACGGAAATGGCACTATGCTTGGCTTCCATGTTGATTCAATTGAAGAAGTTAATCGATTACATAAAAAAGCCCTTGATTTAGGAGGCGTGAATGAAGGTGAACCTAGAATACGTTCTAATATGCATTCTGCTTATATAAGAGATCTAGATAATAATAAATTATGTTTCTATACGAG
>DJFX01000038.1:728-8164 GCA_002432635.1 Halothiobacillaceae bacterium UBA5861
AAGCTTCGTTTGCTCTCGTTAACCCAGGGATGCCGCTCAACAGTCGACCCGTTATGCATCTAAGAAGTTCAAGGAAATATCATATGCAGTTCTTGGTGGTTATATTAATGTGATTGTACAAAATCGGTGGTTACAAACGTGCTAGAAGAATTATTGAACTCGAGTCTACCTATTGTAATAACCGTAATTGGTGGTGTTGTTGCGTACGCTGTACAGAAGTCTATTGACAGAAAAAATACTATCGCCTCAATGCGCAGAGAATTTTATTCAGAATTTCTTGATGCTTGGTTAATGCGGCATACAGGGAAGTCTAACCCCGATATAGAAGCAACTTATAGTCGCTTAAGGCTTAGACTTTATGTTGTTTCATCTGATGAAGTAATTAGAGCGTTTTTTGAGGTTAGTTCCTTCTTGGATAAGATAGGCAATAGAGGGCTTACCGTAGAAGAAGCAAATGATCTAAAAAAACTGTTGGCCAAGCTTATCCTTTATATCAGGAAAGACTGCTACGAGAAGAGTGATCTTCACGTAGAGGAGGTCACAAGATATATGCCAATAAGTGGAGGCGATTAGATAAATACGCATAACAATGGCAATCGAGAGGGGCCGACCTTACGCGGCGTTCGTTTGTGGCTAAATGCCATAAGCCTCACCCCGCTACGGTAGACCCTTCATTGGGAGCGTTATATTTAATTTTCATCATGATCAAGCACTCACAATATAGAAAAGTTTGCCTCGGTCGAGACTATCTCACCATGCATTACGCTAGTTATTTCGACTTAGGCGAAGTGGCTAATCATTCATGCATGTCTAAATATCATTTTTGCCGCATATTCTCAGAGGTGTTTGGGGAGTCACCGTATCAATACATTACAAAACTGAGGATTGAGCAGGCAAAGAGGCTTTTGATAACTAGCAAACTCAGCATTAATGATATTTGTGAAATGGTTGGCTACACAAGCATCGGTAGTTTTTCTTTCTTATTTCGCAAGAAAACGGGTATGTCTCCTACACAATATCGCTCTAAGCTATGGGAGTTAACCAAAGATCCTCTCACTTACCCCGTGCAATCAATTCCTTTGTGCTATGCGCATCATTTGTTCGGAACAAAACTTGAAAAGAGCAATATTGAATAAGGTGCCACGGTTCGCTTTGGGTAAGATCAATAGCACCACTTACCACATTACCGGAGATTCAAATGATTCAGTCAATAGCTCATGTTACGGTTTATGTTCTTAACCAAGATGAAGCTCTCGAGTTCTATCAGAAGAAGTTAGGTTTCGAAGTAGGATCAGATGTTACAGTAGATGGAGGCTTCCGATGGCTAACAGTATTCGCAAAAGCTCAACGGGATCTCGAGCTAGTCTTAGCGGAGCCAAAAGAAGGACCAATGTTTAGTAAGGACGCCGCTGAAAAGATTCGAGCTTTGATCGCGGATGGGGCTTTTGGTGCAGGTGTTTTTGAAACAAATAATTGCCAAAAAACCTACGAGGAGCTTGTCGCTAAAGGAGTTGAGTTTACACAACCTCCAACTGAACAGTTTTATGGTATTGAAGCTCTAGGCATAGACAATTCCGGAAATTGGTTTAGTTTAACGGAGAGAGCAAAGTAAAATATAACAAGGCGCTTCACCGGACGAGCCGACTGCGCTTCTTAGCGGTGCTCATTTGCAGCTGAATGCTACAAGCTTCCCTCGCGCCGCAAGCTTTCGTGACCAGCGGGCGTTAGCCGGTAAATTCAGGTTTAATTACTCCATTCCAAAGGCTCCAATTGTTTGGCTAGCAGGTCCGCAGTCATCGGCTCTTGTTTAATCACGTTTCATTTAAGAGAGCTTTTAAAATCATTCCGTTTTCCTGGGTAAGGCGCCCGCTTGCCTGAATGGCAAGGCATGCGCTATGCACAAGGAGCCTGCCTTTTTTGATCAAGCGAAAACTATTGGACAACCCGGGGTGAGTTGTTAAAAATGGGGCCATTTAACTTTTAAATTAATCAGTGATTGGAGGATGTATGGACTTTGCATTTACAGATGAGCAATTAGCCATTCAGGAAACAACCCGCCGTTTTGCACAAGAGCGGCTTGCGCCTTACTACATGGAGCGGGAGAAGGAAGCCAGCCTGGACATGGTCGCGGTTAAGGAAATGGCGGAGCTGGGCTTGTTGGGTGTCAACGCGCCTGTAGAGCATGGCGGCATGGGGGCGGATTGCATCACCGCGGGTATTGTGATGGAGGAGATCGCCAAGGCGGATATCAATTATGCTTTTATGCAGTTGATGACATCTTCCATTGGTGTGTTGCTGTCTAAGCTGGCGCCGCCAGAAATCACCAATGAGTTTGTGCCCAAGTTACTTCAGGGGGAAACGCTGTTATGCATGGGCTTAACGGAGCCCGGTGGCGGTTCCGATGCGGCAAACCTGCAAACCAAAGCGACAAAAGACGGTGACTACTACCTTTTAAAAGGTGAAAAAACATCCATCTCCCTCGCGGCACAGGCTGAGAAAGGCATTGTTTTTGCCCGCACAAGTGAAGGCGGCGCGCGCGGCATCACTGGGTTTTTTATTGATATGAAGCAGGAAGGCGTCACTACCACGCGGTTTGATGATGTGGGTTGTACGCCCATCGGCCGTGGTTCTATTTTTATGGACAATGTGCGTGTGCACAAAAGCCAAATGCTTGGGACTGTGGAAGGAAAAGGCTTCTACCAGATCATGAATGCATTTGATTTAAGCCGTACTTTGATTGGTTTGCAGGCATTGGCGCCGGCGATTTCATCCGTTGAAGAAACCTGGCAGTATGCCGCCGAACGGCAGGCTTTTGGTAAGCCCATCGCGACAAACCAGGGTGTCAGCTTTCCGCTGGCGGAGGCCGAAACATTGATGGAAGCGGCCAGAAACCTTTGCTACAAAACGCTCTGGCTCCGGGATAATGACTTGCCCCACACTGCGGAGGCGGCGATGTGTAAGTGGTGGCCACCCAAAATTTCTTTTGACATTATCCACCAGTGCATTGTCATCAACGGCCATTATGCGTACAGCAAGGAGCTGCCCCACCAGCAAAGGCTGCGGGATGTGATGGGCTATCATATTGGAGACGGCACGCATCAAATACAAAAAATGGTGATTGCACGTGAAAAAGGCGGGATGGTGACGCTCGGCCGCTAAAACGAACCGCTTTAATGTTTGAAACCGTTGGGGTATTTATGACAGATAAATACCCCTTTTTTGTGGCACTTGATCACGTTTGAATCTGCCCGGTGGCGTGCCTGTCATCTGGAGCGCATGCCCCTCTTCTGATATATTTTGCTTCCTTTAAATTACAAAAACATCCTGTTATTTGGCCAAGCGGGGCAAGGCAATCCTTATGAGTGATGAAAAATTAGACTTGGCGAGTGAATTTCCAGACGTAACATTCGAAGCATGGAAAGCACTGGCTGAGCAAAGTTTAAAAGGGAAGCGTTTTGAGTCAGCGCTGATTTCAAAAACATATGACGGCATTGAAATCCAGCCTCTCTACACCACGGACAACGCATCGAACGACCCGCAGGCAACCGGGCTGCCGGGCTTGTACCCGTTTACTCGTGGCAGCCAGGCGCTTGGGAAAACAGAAGCCGGATGGGGTGTTCGACAGAGCTATGCTCACCCGGATATTCAGCAAAGCAATGACACCCTGCTGACAGAACTGGAACGCGGGTGCACATCGTTACTCTTACAATTGGATGCGATGGCCGAAGGGAGCGAAAAGGCAGGTATTTTTGCGTACTCCCTGGCGGATCTTGACGCGCTGCTCAAAGGTGTTTTTCTCGAGCTTGCGCCTGTTGCACTGAACGCAAACCAAAATGCACTCGGACAAGCCGCCATGCTCCTCGCGCTGTGGAAAAAACGCGGGCATAACACGGAAGACGTGCGCGGAAGCCTGGGGGCCGATCCACTGGGCGTACTGGCGGCCAAAGGCCATTTGTTGACGAGTGTTCCGACAGCCTTAAGCCAAGTGGCCGACTTGGCGGCATACACATCAACCGCTTTCCCTCAGGTTCGCAGCATTGTGGTTGACTCCAGCGTTTATCACGCTGCCGGTGCCAGTGAAGCACAGGATCTGGCTTGTTCCATGGCAACGGCCGTGGCTTATTTGAGGGCGATGACAGAAGCCGGACTGGACGTGAATACCGCGTGCCGACAGATCAGCTTCAGTTATGAAACCGACACGGACTTTTTTCTATCGATCGCAAAACTTCGAGCTGCTCGACGCCTTTGGAGCCGGATTGCGGAAGTCAGCGGCGCAGACGAATCGAGCGCAGCCATGCAAATGCATGTGACGACGGCTTACCGCATGTACAGCCAGCGGGACCCTTGGGTTAATATCCTGCGCGCGACCATTGCCAGTTTTGCCGGCGCGGTGGCAGGCGCCGACAGCATGACTGTCCGGCCATTCGACCAAGCTATGGGCTTGCCCAATGAATTCTCCCGCCGCGTGGCCCGCAATATTCAGATCATTCTGCAAGAGGAGAGTGGTTTAGCCAAAGTGATTGATCCTGCCGGCGGTTCACTCTATGTTGAAACAGCCAGCCAGCAGCTTGCTGAGCAAGCATGGGCAAAATTCCAGGAAATAGAAGCCGCTGGCGGTATGGCAACAGCGCTGGAAACCGGCGTTATCCAGGACATGATTACCACCGTGCAAACCGCACGGGCATCGAATATCGCACGCCGCAAAGATGCCTTAACCGGCATCAATGAGTTTCCTAATATCCAGGAATCTTCTATTGACGTTGAAACACCGGATTTTGCCCAGTTACACCGTGCGGCTCTGAGTCGCTCGGGTGGCCAAGCCGACGCGGCGCTGGTCGATGCGATCAAGGCTAATCGAGAAAAAACCAATGGTGAATTGACCGCCAGCGTTGTTGCGGCTGCCGAATTGGGTGCGGATATGAAAACCGTTGCAAATGCCTTGCAGGACAAACCCGCACAGATCACAGCCTTGGCACCTCACCGTTTGGCCGAAGCGTTTGAAGGGCTTCGGGATGCCTCGGATGCCTGGTTGGCTAAAACAGGTAAGCGCCCGGCCATTTTTCTCGTCAATATGGGAACCGCTGCGGATTACACAGCCCGCATGACGTTTGCCAAGAACTATTTTGAAGCCGGCGGCATCGAAGGGGTCGTAAGCGCCGATAGCCCCAACCCAGAAGCTGCGGTTGAAGCGTGCCGCAAAGCAGGCCTGAAACACGCTATTTTGTGCTCATCGGATGCTTTTTACAGCGAGCAGGCCGAAGCCTTTGCAAAAGCCCTGAAAAGTAACGGCGTTGAATGCCTGTATCTTGCGGGTAAGCCTGGGGAGCATGAGTCACGCTACCGCGAGGCAGGTATTGACCACTTTATTTTTGCCGGGGACCAGACACTGGAAACCTTGCAAGTTGCACTGAAAAACATGGGAGTACTGAACTAATGGCCGGCTTACCTGATTTTTCTAACATTCAATTGAATGCCAGTACCACAGTAAAAACAGATACCAGTGCCTGGGAAGCGGCCTGTGCGAAGCAGTCGGGCAAGTCGCCCAGTGAGATGCAGTGGCAAACACCTGAAGGTATTGATCTGAAAGCACTTTACACAGAGAAAGATCTGGAAGGGCTGGACTTTCTCCATACCTTCCCGGGGCTGCCACCGTTTTTACGCGGCCCCTACAGCACCATGTACGTCAACAAGCCTTGGACGTTGCGTCAGTATGCCGGCTTTTCCACCGCCAAAGAAAGTAACGCATTTTATCGGCGGAATTTGGCGGCGGGGCAAAAAGGACTCTCTGTCGCTTTTGATCTGGCCACTCACCGGGGCTATGACTCGGACCACCCACGTGTTGTTGGCGATGTGGGTATGGCCGGTGTGGCCATTGATTCGATTTATGACATGCGCACACTCTTTGACGGGATTCCGCTGGACCAAATGAGTGTTTCGATGACCATGAACGGGGCTGTGTTACCGATCTTGGCACTTTATATCGCTGTCGCCCAAGAGCAGGGTGTTAAAACCGAACAGCTCTCTGGCACGATCCAGAACGATATCCTTAAAGAATTCATGGTGCGTAATACTTACATTTACCCGCCGGGTCCCTCAATGCGGATTATCTCGGACATCTTTGCCTTTACCTCACAAAAGATGCCGAAATTCAACAGCATCAGTATCTCGGGCTATCACATGCAGGAAGCCGGTGCGACGGCAGACCTGGAACTCGCCTACACACTGGCGGATGGCGTGGAATATGTCCGGGCTGGGATTGAGGCCGGGATAGATATTGATGCGTTTGCGCCTCGTTTGTCTTTTTTCTGGGCCATCGGCATGAACTTCTTTATGGAAATCGCCAAGATGAGAGCGGCCCGGTTGCTTTGGGCCAAACTGGTGAAAGGGTTTAACCCCCAGAACCCCAAATCGTTGAGTTTACGAACGCACTCGCAAACATCGGGCTGGAGTTTGACGGCGCAAGATGTGTATAACAACGTCACCCGTACCTGTGTAGAAGCGATGGCCGCAACCCAAGGCCACACACAGTCGCTCCATACCAATGCACTGGATGAAGCTTTGGCATTGCCAACAGACTTCAGTGCGCGGATTGCCCGGAATACCCAACTCATCCTGCAGCAGGAAAGTAACACAACGAAGGTGATTGACCCTTGGGGTGGCAGTTACTTCGTAGAACGATTGACTTACGAGCTGGCGCAAAAAGCCTGGGCACACATCCAGGAAGTTGAAGCGTTTGGTGGCATGGCTAAAGCCATTGAGGCGGGGATTCCCAAAATGCGCATTGAAGAAGCTGCGGCACGTACGCAGGCCAGGATCGACTCGGGTCGCCAGTCAGTCATTGGTGTGAATAAATACCGCCCTGATGTTGAAGAAACCATTGATGTCCTTAAGGTTGATAACTCCGCCGTGTGCGCTGAGCAAATTGCCAGCCTGAAAAAATTGCGCGCAGAGCGTGATAGTGCGGCGACAGAAAAAGCATTGAGCGCGTTGACAGAGTGCGCCAAAACGGGCAGCGGCAACTTACTGGAACTTGCTGTTAATGCCGCGCATGCCAAGGCCACCGTGGGTGAAATCAGCGATGCACTTGAAAAGCATTTTGGCAGGCACACGGCCGAAATCCGTTCCATTACAGGCATTTACAGTAGCGAGGTGGGTGTGAACGACGAGAGCGTCAGCAAAATTGAAAAAATGGTCAACACCTTTGAAGAAAACGAAGGCCGCCGGCCGCGAATTCTGATTGCAAAAATGGGGCAGGATGGGCACGACCGAGGTCAGAAAGTGATTGCCACGGCATTTGCTGATCTGGGCTTTGATGTGGATATCGGTCCACTTTTTCAAACACCCGAAGAGGCAGCGCGCCAAGCGGTTGAAAATGACGTGCACGTTGTCGGCGTGAGCTCCTTGGCGGCAGGCCACCTAACATTAGTCCCGGCCTT
>DJFX01000038.1:8355-19397 GCA_002432635.1 Halothiobacillaceae bacterium UBA5861
CTAACATTAGTCCCGGCCTTAAAGTCGGCCCTGGCCGCACTGGGGCGTGAAGATATTTTGATTGTCGTCGGAGGGGTGATTCCGCCTCAGGACTTTGATGCCCTCCATGCGGCGGGCGCCAAAGCGATCTTCCCGCCGGGTACCGTCATCAGTGAAGCCGCCGTGGGCTTGATTGAAGAGCTGAACAGAACGTTAGGCTACTCCAACGAAGCCGCCTGATATGGCCACAGAGAAAACGCCCGCGCTCAGCAAAAGAAAACAGCTGAGCCAGGAGGATTATGTCGCTGGGGTGTTGTCTGGAGACCGCGGCTTTCTCGGCCGCGCGATCACATTGATCGAAAGCCGCAATCCGCGTCATCAGCAGATGGCTCAGGACGTTCTGCAAATGCTGCTGCCGCATACGGGGAAGGCCAAGCGGATTGGGATCACCGGTGTACCCGGTGTGGGTAAAAGCACCTTTATAGAAGCGTTTGGCTGCAGCCTGATTGATCAGGGCAGTAAAGTGGCTGTACTGGCGGTTGATCCGACCAGTAACCGCACGGGTGGCAGCATTCTGGGCGATAAAACCCGTATGCAGAAACTGGGCAATACGGACAATGCTTTCGTCAGGCCCTCACCGTCGTCAGGCACTTTGGGCGGGGTGACCCGAAAAACCCGGGAAACAATGTTGCTGTGTGAAGCCGCAGGTTATGACGTCATTTTGATTGAAACTGTGGGTGTTGGGCAGTCAGAAACAACGGTCGCAGAAATGGTCGACTTTTTCCTGGTACTCATGCTGCCGGGAGCGGGTGATGAGTTACAGGGCATCAAAAAAGGTGTGTTGGAAATTGCCGATATGATTGCGGTCAACAAGTCAGACGGTGGCAACGAGCGTGCTGCGCGGGCCGCGGCTGCCGAGTACCGCAATGCGCTGCACATCATGAAACCGGCGAGTCCGAATTGGCAGCCTCCAGTGCTGCGTTGCAGTGGTCTGAAAAACATGGGCCTTGATGAGATCTGGCAACAAATTGAAGAATACCACCGGCGCTTGACGGCAACAGGCGAATTACCGGAAAAACGGCGGCAGCAACAACTGCGCTGGATGTGGAACATGATCGAAGATCAGTTATTTTCAGCGTTGCACGCAAACGAACAGGTCGCGGATGTGTTACCGCGTGTAGAAAAAGAGGTCCTGGCCGGAGAGTTGACACCCACCTTGGCAGTACAGCAAGTGCTGCGCGCCTTTGGGTTGGATACGGCTGTACAATAAGCTACTCCTTATAAGGGGCGCCTCGTGTGATCTCCTGCATGCGGCCACGCTCATCAGCGGTAGGTGCAACCGCAGCGAGCTCACAGAGTACAACCGTTTCACCGTGTTGATTGTTTAGCGTGGCTGAAGCCTGTACGCGTCTTCGCTCGTCAATAGATTCAACCTTCACTGTGCAGCAGATGGTGTCGCCGCTGTAAACAGGTTTTTTGAAACGGAAATTCATCTGTGATGCCAACCAGCCCAGCTGCCCGCCAATTTCGGTTGTTAGGCTGGCGCTCAATAAACCATGGCTGATACAGGCTTTAAAGCCTTTCGCGTGGGCAAACGGCGCATCAAAGTGCACGGGGTTATAGTCGCCTGAAATTTTTGCGAACTGGATGATGTCGTCATCACAGAAGGTGCGTGTCACGCTAAAGGTGTCACCGGGTCGGATCCCTGCGATACCGCGCTGGCGTATGCTTGTCATATTTGCTATTCCTCTGTGGACAACCATGAAAGATGTTAGCATTCCTCGTCAGATAGGCGAGCTTGGGTTTATCCCGTGAGAATGACGAAGTTTGATGCGCGAAGAAACATCTGAAGCCCAAAAGCCACTGCGCAGTGGCTACACCACTGGCGCTTGCGCCACAGCAACGGCTTATGCAGCGGCTCGGTTACTGCTGGGGTGTCCCTTTCCACAAGGCCAACAAACCATTGAGATCACACTGCCGCGTGGCCAATCCGTTCGCTTTGCATTGGCGGAGATGCATCGTGAAGGCATGAGCTGTACTGTCGGTACGATCAAAGATGCCGGTGATGATCCAGACGTTACCCACGGCGCCTTAATCCGCTCCACAGTACGTTTGGTGGATGAGCCGGGTATTCAATTTAAAGCAGGCGAGGGCGTGGGAACGATCACATTGCCCGGCTTGAGCCTTGCCGTGGGCGAGCCGGCGATTAACCCTGTTCCCCGGCGTATGATCAGTGAACATCTACACCAGGCGGCAGAAGAAGTGGACTATGACGGCGGCTTTATCGTCGAGGTTGCTGTCGAAGGGGGTGAAAAGCTGGCGCAAAAAACAATGAATCCCCGGTTGGGCATTGTCGGTGGCCTTTCTATTCTGGGCACAACGGGTATTGTTCGGCCTTTCAGCTGTGCGGCTTACATTGCCTCGATCCACCAGGGTGTGGATGTGGCGCGGGAAAACGGACAAACGCACCTGGCTGCTTGCACGGGTTCGAGCAGTGAGCGGGTGGCTGTGGAGGTTTTGGGGCTACCGGAAATCGCGATTATTGAAATGGGGGATTTTGCGGGCGCATTTTTAAAATATTTTCGCCGTCATCCCGTGGATCGGCTCAGTTTTGTGGCCGGGTTTGGCAAACTGTGCAAGCTCGCGGACGGTCATCTCGACCTGCACAGCCGTCACTCGTCCATTGATTTTGGTCACTTGGCTCAATGGGCTGAAAGTAAGGGAGCCAGTGAGTCATTGATCCAGCAAATTACAACGGCCAACACCAGTTTGGAAGCCTGGCTGTATGCAGACAAGGCGGGTGTGGATTTAGCCCGGCTGGTCTGTGAGAAAGCACTGGCGGTGATTGCGTCCGTTGTAGGGCTGAAAATACCTATTGAAGTGATCGCCATTGATCGTGGTGCTCGGGTCATTGGTCGAGCAGAATGAAAATCCTCGTCCTGGGAGGGACAAAAGAAGCCAAAACGATTGCCGAGGCACTCCACTCACAGGGCCTCACAGTTGTGTACAGCCTGGCTGGGGTGACGTCTGCCCCCTCTCCATCAGCCGGTTATGGAACACGAAACGGTGGGTTTGGTGGTGTTGATGGTTTGGTCAGCTACTTGCAGGTTCAAGCGATTGATCAGGTGGTTGATGCCACACATCCGTACGCCGCACGTATCAGCCAGCACGCGCTTCAGGCTACCCGGCAGTGCCAGGTGCCGCTGTACACGTACCAGCGCGCGGCCTGGGCGCCCGAGCCGGGCGACCATTGGGTGATGGCCCACGATTGGGAGGACATTGTGCACAAGCTCCAGGCTTATCGGCGTCCATTGTTTACGCTGGGGTTGCAACCTCTGGAAAAGGCCGAAGATCGCCGGGCCGATCAAGTTTGGTTTGTCCGTACACTGCCGTCACCGGATCGCCATCCAGCTGAGGGGCCTCAGCTCAGGCGGATCATGGATCAAGGGCCCTTTCGGTTGAGTGCCGAGCGAGCGTTGTTTAATGAAATACAGCCGGATGTATTGGTCAGTAAAAACAGCGGGGGGGCCTCCGTTCACAATAAAATCCGGGTTGCGCGTGAGCGGGGGATCTTTGTCATTATGCTGGCAAGACCTCCGCAGCCCAAGACAAGTGGCTCTTACACATCCATCAATACACTTTTAGATGCGCTCATGGGTTGAACTTCCCCCACGGTTTGAGGACTAAGTTTTTTTAATTGTGTTCAGTATTTTTTTCAGTATATTGCTGAAAAAAAAGAGAGCCATATGGGGGAAATGAAATGGCGCGCTTATTAAGTGTTCGGTATCTCATGGGGTTGTTTTTGGTTTGCAGTAGTGTGTTGTTTAATGTGGCGTTGGCAAAAGAGCCTGTTTACACACGCTTTTTGAGTAATGTGGCTGTATCTGGTTATGACACGGTGGCTTATTTCACTGAGGGCAAGCCTGTGAAAGGGGATAAGGCGCATAGTGCCGAGTACCAAGGGGCAACCTGGTACTTTAAAAACGCGGAAAACCGGGCGTTGTTTTTATCGACACCTGAAAAATATGCCCCGCAATACGGAGGCTATTGCGCCTGGGCGGTAGCCCAGAATAAAACCGCAAGTGCAGACCCTTACCAATGGAGCATTGTGAACAGCAAACTGTATTTAAACTACGACGCTGAAGTGCAAGCACGTTGGGCAAAGGACAAAGACACCCTGATTCAACAGGCCGATAAGAACTGGCCGGATGTGCTCAACTAGTATGCTAAGCACCGCCAGGGACAGGGCCGTTCCAGGGGTGAGCTCAATAAAAATAATGGGTTTTAGGATGCCCTTGTCTTTTTGTGTGTGGCAGTTTGTATGATTACCCGTAGTTTGTTGGTGATCATTTATATTCTTTCGTGCATTCGCTACCGTGCAAAGCCTTGGTTGTATTTTCAACTGAATGCGGAATATTTCAATCGAGATAAGGGGATCTATTCCAAGTTGGAAATGGACTGCCGCATCCCCGCACAGTGGCGTTTAGCGCAGAGCCTCGATTGTGGGCAGCTGCCTGAAAAATACCCGGTATTTCTGAAGCCCGAGTGGGGGCAAAATGCACGGGGGGTTTATCGGGCAGATAATCGGGAAGCGTTAGAAAAGTTTCGGGCCGCCTCTGTTACATCACGCCTGCCTTATTTGGTGCAGGAAGCGGCCCCCGGGAGTCGGGAGTTTGAGGTTTTTTTTATTCCCTCGTCCTCATCGCCAGAAAATGTGGCTGTTTTGTCGATTACGGAAGTCTTAAATACACAGGCGGAAGCCCTGCCGGTTAATGGTATTTACAATCCACACACCTGCTACGAAGACATTACCGGACAATTCACTGAAGCAGAGCGGGCTTTGATCTGGCAGCACATGCGGCAGCTGGGGAGATTCCGCATCGCACGTGTGGGGCTTCGAGCCGATACGACCGCGCAGCTGGTTTCAGGTTATTTTCATATTTTTGAGGTGAATCTGTTCTTGCCCATGCCGCTGATGTTGCAAAGCCATAATGTCAGTGAGCGTGCAAAATTCCACTTTATACGAGGGGCAATGGGGCACTTGGCCCGCATCACCAAGACCATTCCGCCCAAACGACATTACCCATCCGTATTTTTTAGAAAACTAAGCGCTAATCGGCCGGTCAAGGCCCCTGATCGCGTGAATCATCATGAGACATATTTGAATGAAAGCCGCCAAGAAGCTGATATACCAGTGGATCAGTAAACAGTTTATGAATGGCTGTAGCAGCTACAACAGCCTGGATGTTAGAAAAAGTTGTCGCTCCAAAAAACAGGCCCGGAAAGTTTTTTCCGAAAACGCGATTCCTCATGCACAAGGCCGGGTGTTTTTTAATCCCTGGCAAGCCTACCGTTTTGCCAAACGGCATGGTTTTCCACTGGTGATTAAGCCCAATGTCAGTGGATTTTCCCGAGGCAGCCATTTTCCGATCACAAATATTTCGGAACTGTGGAAAGCGGTTTTTTTGGCGAAATTATGGTGGCCGACAACGGTTGTTGAGCAGTATCTGGAAGGTCATAACTATCGGGTTGTTGTGGTGAAAGGACAGATTATGTCTGTGCTTGAACGGTACTCGCCTTTTGTGACCGGTGATGGGGTTCGAACGATTAGTGAACTGATTGATGAGGAAAATACGATTCGTGAAGGAATGGGGTTATTCCCCTGTAACGCGCCTTTGCAAAAAAGCGTGGTGACAAAAAACTATTTGAAGAAGCAGGGCCTCACGCTCGACTCCGTATTAGAGAAAGGTCAGCAGGCCAAGTTGTTTTATCGAATTTCGCTGGCGCCGGGCGGCGTGGTTGAAACAATTGCCAAAGATACGATTCCAGACGTAAATCAGCAGTTGTTTTTGAAAATACTGGATCTGTTTGACGCCAACATCCTGGGAATCGACGTGATCTTTGAAAAAGGCATCACCGAAGATTACACCACACAAAAATGTATTTTTCTGGAAGTTAACTCGCGGCCTTATTTAAAAATGCACGACTATCCGCGCTACGGGCAGAAAGAGGATCTCTCCGAGTATTTCGCCGTACTGGATCAGCTGAATATCAAACAAGCTGACCTGTTTTAATGTCGAACACGAGCCGCTATTTCTATCAGTTTTCTGCACTGCATGCGCTCTTGATTGGGCTGATGCCCTTTTTTATACCCGTACTGCTCTGGCAGCATGGGGGTTCATTGGCCGAACTGTCTTTGGTGATTGCCGCGACTGGGGCGGGGTTTGTCCTGGGACTTATGGGTTGGGAATGGTTGCGGTCGCACCGCTATGTCAGTGCGATGACTGTTTTTTCATTGGTTGCCGAGTGTTTTCTGGTGGGCTTTTTGGTTTTTCTCCCTCAGCCATTGGAGATCCACACATTGCTGCTACTCGGTTTATTAAATGGCCTATACAACTGCTTTTACTGGACAACCCAGCGATTTTTTTTCGCCGCCCTTACTGCACCCGATCCGGCAGGTCAAGCGCAATCGGTCACCGGCGCCACGTTTGGTAATTTTCAGATTGTGGTTACCGTCGCGCTCAAAGCCGGTATTTTGATCGGCTCGGCGCTGTTGGCGTCTGAGACCTTGTTCATTCTGCTGGGTTTCAGCATCTGCGTTTCCGTACTGGGCTTGATCAGTATGTTCCGCATTCCACAAAATGGCCTGGGCGAGGTGTTCGAGTGCCCGGTTGAAACCGGCTATCGGGATATTTACCGTTTCCGTGATGCTTGCCGATCACGACAAATGTTCTGGTTTGATGGTGTTTTCCTGTATCTGGAAAGTTACTTTTGGATTTTATCGTTGTACGGGTTGACCCAAGAAAATGTGATGACCCTTGGTATTTTAGTCGTTGCACTGGCTCTGATCCTGGCGGTAGTTTTCTACGTGATAAAAAATCAAATCGACCGAATGAATCAACGCGCGGTTTATGTCGGGGCGGTGGCGGTTTACGCTCTATCCTGGTGGCTGCGTGGCGTGTTGGATACTTCAGGGAGCACCACGCACCTTTATGCCCTCGTGGTACTCATCGCCTTTTTGACCAGTTTTTTTCGGCTGGCTTTTAATAAGCGCTTCTACGACATCGCCGCTCAACAGAATACGCAGCTTTTTTTACTTGCTAAAAGTTATTACTCCCAACTGGGAATTTTGGTTTTTTTCAGTGCGGCCTATGTTATTTTTCTTCAACAAGGTCGACAAACAGCTGACTTTTCATGGCTTTACTTTGGTGCTGCGCTCGCGGCTGTTGGCTACTTATGTTTTCGACAACCGGCCTTTCACATAAACCGGCAGGTTCCTCTCACGGTGAGCCCGTCGCAATTGAAGCGGGATGAGTACCTTACTGAGGGGGATAGATGCGAGCAGTGATTGACGGTGCGATTGAATCAGCAGAGCAATTGAAAAACACTCTGTTAGCCCTTGGCCAAACGACTTACGTGGCGAACCCTCAGCCGGTCTTTACCAGTACAGCCGGACAACATACCCGGCATATTCTGGATCTCTACCGGGCGCTTATAAACCATCAGACTCGTGGTGTGATTGATTATGACGTGCGCCGGCGAAACCATCCTGTCGAATGCCATAAACATCTGGGTCTGGAAGAAGTCGAGGAACTACTGGGCTGGCTCAAAAATCTTGATGAGGCACGCCTCGGCGATCGCGTTCAGATTAAAAGTGAAGTCATGCTTTCAACCCAGAGAGCCTGCGTACTGACGTCTACACTGGGCCGGGAGTTGTGTTTTGTTGCCAGCCACGGCATTCATCACCTTGCCATTATCGCGGCAATTGCCCGATTTTTTGGTGACGAGCTTGAATCGGCGATTGGCTTGGCGCCTGCAACGGCGAGCTATCAGCGCACTCAAGTGTAAGTGCTTTCAGAGGCTCTTACTTCTCTTCAGCGCTTACGCCGCGCATAAAAACGTCCAATGCGCTTTGGACCAAATGGTGCGTAGCATCTTTAGGTATACCGATGCGCGAATAGTCTATCGTCAAGTAAGCCAGGCCATGAACAATTGACCATGCAGCGAAAGCAACTTCTTGGACTGGACGCTCTTGAAAGTAGCCCTGTTGAATACCTTCTTCGACGATACCCAGTAACTCATTAAACGCTTCACCTCCTGAAAATGCTTCGCCTTTGGATTCAGACAAGCCATCGTTCTGTTCGCAATAGATTTGAGAGCTGAACATGAGCTTGAACAATTCTGGGTGGGTGCATGCGAAATTGACATAAGCGATACCCATGGCCGAAAGTGCCTCTGTGGGAGTCAGGTCTTTTTTAGCTCGCCGCTGGTACTGAGCAAGCTGGGAAAACCCTTTCTCGACCAAGGCAGTTAACAACTCATTTTTGTTTTTGAAATGCCGGAATGGCGCGGACTGGGACACCCCCAAGGCGCGTGATACGGCCCGCATGCTGAGTTTTTCAACCCCCACCGATTGCAGCTCCTGCGCTGCGGTTTTCAGTAACTCGGCGCGTAAATTGCCGTGGTGGTAGGGGGTGGTATCGTCTTTTTTCATCAACTGGCTTCCTATGGCTGTCCCACTGTATGGGTTGGCCAAATTACTTTTTACATTCTGCTGCCTGGCCTGATACGCCGGTATTCTTCCGGTATCACAATCTTAAGTGCGGTCTGTTTGATCAAATCCAAGGGGGTTATCAGTATATTAAAGTATTCGTTGAATATATTGTTGACACCGAGTATATTGCTCAAGCAGAATATATTCACCGAGTACATCTTGAGAGAGGAAAAGCGATGCCAGGAACAAATATCCAGGCGCACAAGACAGTGCAACGATGTCTGACGGTCACAAGCGGGTTTTTGCTCGGCGCACTTTCTGCAGGCACAGTGGCAGCAGAAGATGGCGTACGGCGGCCAGTAGCTGAAATTTCGATGGCGGCGTATTTCAATACCTTGCGTGAACAGCACCCCATTTTTCAGTTGGCCGCTACCCGCACACAGATTGAGAAAGAACAGCGGGCGAGTTACCGCGGCGCGGAAGACTGGAGGTTAGGCGCCGATGTTGGCGTCAGCCGCTTCCAGGCTGTACAGCCGGGCGAATCGCCGAGTCAGGCGGATCAGTTGGCGTTGGGTATCGGCGTTGACCGGGCGATTTGGCAAACGGGTGGCAGGCTGGCACTGCGCTGGGATAACCACCAAGGGCAATTCGATTTCCCGGCGTGGCAAGCGGCACTTTTTCCGCTGGATGACCGTGCCTACGAGCAAGCGGTGTCCCTGTCATATGTCCATCCACTACTAAAAAATCGTGGTGGGTCGTTAGACAGAAGTGATTACGAAGCGGCCGAGTTCGTCGTCGAGTTCACTGCGGTCAACGCGCGCGAGCAGGAAGAACAGTTCTTGCTCACCGCCGGTTTGGTCTTTGTTGATTGGGCCTTGCTGACAGAACAAGCACGTATCCTTGCGCAGCGTATTGAATTGTCCGACAGACAAATTCAACGCATTCGCAAAAAGCGCGCGGAAAATCTGGTCGATCAGGTAGACCTGTTGCGTGCTGAGGATTCACGGCGCAATTCCGCTCAGCATTTGGCGTTGACCAACGCACGACTGAACAGCCAGCGTAATCACCTGGCAGAGCTGGCGGGTGATAGTACGCTGATTCGTCTTTCGCCTGATTTTGACTTGTATGCCACACAGGCATTGCCAACGGATGCGGCGATGCGCCGTTTTGTAAGCAATGATTCCCGCACCGCCATTGCGTTCGCATTGCAACAGAAGGAATTGCGCCGGCGTGAACTCACCGCTGCGGAGCAAACCAAAGGCGAGTTGTCGCTGATTCTCAGTGTAGCGCTGAAGGGTGGTGGCGAGTCATCAGATGACAGCCTTGATCTCAATCGGGAAGATGCCAGTGTCGGGCTTCGCTTCAGTAAGCCGCTGGGCAATCGTCGCGCCCGGCATCAATGGCAGAAGGCTAAATTGCATCTGCACGAAGTCGCATTACAACGTGACCGTGCATTACGTGATATGCAGTCGCATGCCATTGCAGTATTGAACGAGCTGCAGAGCATCCATGCCTTGCTGAACCTTAATCGGCAGCAAATCGACGCAGCGAAACAGACCACGCGGGAAGAATGGCGCCTGTACAACCAGGGCCGCAATGACCTTGCAACGGTGATTCTCAGTCAGGACCGCGAGCAACTAGCACGATTCACCTACGCGCAGAATGCCGGCCGCTACCAAGTGCTTTATTTGCAACTGCAATCCCTATTGGATGCGCTGGTGCTTGAGCCATCGAGCGCATCAGGGCCATCACAGTCGTTGTTACCGAGGGCAGCATCATGAAACCTATTATTCGGTTTTTCGCCGAACGGCATTTGTTTTCCTATCTGTTTTCGTTATCGGTCATTTTGCTGGGCGTGGGTTCATTGTTGTCGATTCCTCGCGACAACCTGCCTAATGTCGATTTGCGGGAGTTGTTTATCACGACCATTTATCCGGGCGCTTCGCCTCAAGATGTGGAAGTGAATGTCACCAGCAAAATCGAGGATGAGCTGAAAGAAATCGACGGCATCGACAAAATGACCTCCCTGTCGATGGAAAATTTATCGCGGATTCACATTAAGCTTGATCAAAATGACGACGATCCGGAAGCCATCAAGCGGGACATTCGTAATGCAGTGAATCGCGTCAATGACTTGCCCGAGGAAGTGGACGAAGACCCGCAGATTCACGAAATTAAAACGTCGGGCATCCCGATTATCGAAGTCGGGTTGACCGGCGACATACCCTATCGTGAGTTGCGCGAACATGCGCGTCGGCTAGAGAAGAAACTGTTGGAAGTGCCGGGTGTGGCTCAAGTAAATAAATACGGTTGGCGCGACAGAGAAGTCAAAATCGAAGTCTCCGCAGAAAAGATGGCGGATCTGCAACTGCCAGTACAGCAGGTGGCGCAAGCAATTGCTCAGCGGAATATTCGCGCCAGCGCGGGTTCACTGGAGTCCTACACGGATGCCAAAAATATCGTCGCTCTGGCGGAGTTTGAAGAGCCGGCTTTAATCGGCGATGTGATTGTCCGTACAGGGTTTGATGGCCCCAATGTGCGGGTTCGTGAACCAGAAATGAGATGGCGC
>DJFX01000028.1 GCA_002432635.1 Halothiobacillaceae bacterium UBA5861
CGTATCAAAGGTGATTGAATAAGATGGCAACTCAAAAACAAAATATTCGTATTCGTTTAAAAGCCTTTGATCATAAGTTGATCGATCGCTCAGCTCGGGAAATTTTAGAGACAGCTAAGCGGACAGGTGCTCGAGTACTTGGCCCTATTCCGCTGCCTGTTAAGAAAGAACGTTTTACTGTACTGATTTCCCCGCACGTTAATAAGGATGCGCGTGATCAGTACGAAGTGAGGACGCATAAAAGGTTATTGGATATTCTGGATCCAACAGATAAAACAGTTGATGCTTTGATGAAGCTTGATTTAGCAGCTGGAGTTGATGTTCAGATAAAACTGAATTAAAGAAATAGTTGTAATATTTTGTTGGCCACTTCACTTCTCAATGTTATAATGTTGTGCTCACTGAGGCTTTTTAGTTAGGACCCGAAATGTCAATTGGTTTGTTAGGGAAAAAATGCGGTATGACTCGGATTTTCTTGGAGGACGGGAGATCTGAGCCGGTGACGGTTGTGGAGGTTCTGCCTAACAGGATTGTTTCTGCTCGCTCTGTTGATGAGGATGGCTATGTCGCTTATCAAGTCACAACTGGAGAAAAGAAGGCTTCTTCTTTGACCAAGGCAGAGAGTGGGCACTTCGCAAAGGCAGGCGTTTCTCCCGGTCGGGGGCTTTGGGAGGTTCCGGTTGTTGGTGATGATCCTGGTTACGCCGTTGGGTCGGAAGTTTCGGTTGAAGTTTTTTCGGTTGGGCAGCGGGTTGATGTTGCAGCCAGAACGATTGGTAAGGGTTATGGTGGTGTTATCAAGCGCTATAACTTCCGTACTCAAGATGCGACGCATGGTAACTCGCTTTCGCACAGGGCGCCTGGTTCTATTGGTCAGAATCAAACGCCTGGGCGCGTTTTTAAAGGTAAAAAGATGGCGGGTCATATGGGTGCTGTTCGGAGGACGATACAGAACCTTGAAGTGATTGGTGTTCGTCCGGAAGATAACTGCCTTTTAGTGAAAGGTGGTATTCCGGGTCCAAAAGGTGGAGATGTCGTCGTGAAACCGGCGGTAAAGAAACAAGTTGGGGCTGGGTAAGTGAAGTTAAATACAGTAAATGAGGGGTCTGCTGTTGAAGGCGTAGACTCGGTTTTTGGGGTTGAGTACAATCCGTCACTTGTGCACCAGGCGGTGGTTGCTTATCTATCGGCAGCTAGGCAGGGTAGTGTTGCTCAAAAGAGTCGATCCGCTGTAAATGGTGGTGGTGCTAAACCATGGCGGCAAAAAGGTACAGGTCGTGCGCGTGCAGGTACTATACGCTCTCCGTTATGGCGGTCAGGTGGTGTTACTTTTGCCTCTAGCCCTCGCTCTTATCAACAGAAACTGAATAAAAAAATGTATCGGAGTGCAATGCGCTCTATATTGTCAGAGTTGGTTCGAGGTGATCGGCTTGTTGTCATGGAGTCCTTTGGCTTTTCTGAAGCGAAAACGAAGTTGCTTGTTGATGCGCTAGGTGGGCTGGGGGTTGATTGTCGCATACAAAATGTGTTGCTTGTGTTATCTGAAGTGAATGATGCTGTTCGACTGGCTTCAAGGAATCTTGAAAAAGTTGAAGTTTTATCGGTGAAGAATGTTAATCCTGTCAGTCTCGTTCGTTCAGATAAGGTTTTGTTTGAAATTGATGCTCTAAAACAATTAGAGGGGGCGCTTACGTGAGCGGTATCAGTAAATATCAGGTTCTGGTTGCTCCTCATGTTTCAGAGAAGTCAAGTTTGCTTTCTGAGGTTAGCGGTCAACATACTTTTAAGGTTGATTCAAGAGCTAATAAATTGATGGTGAAAAAAGCAGTCGAATCAATTTTTTCCGTTCAGGTTCGCTCTGTTCGCATTTTAAATGTTAAAGGGAAAAAGAAGCGAACAGGACGTTTGGAAGGAGTTAGATCCGATTGGAAAAAGGCTGTTGTTCGTTTGGAAGCTGGTCAAGATATTGATTTTTTGAGTGTGGGAGGAGGTTGAAATGGCTTTAGTGAAAAGTAAACCTACCTCACCTGGGCGCCGTTTCGCTGTTGGTGTTGTAAATAAAGATAATCATAAAGGTGGGCCGTTATCTTCATTAACAGCGAAAAAGACTCGAAGTGGTGGTCGGAATAACTTAGGTCGAATTACTGTTCGTCATAAGGGTGGTGGACATAAACGTAAATATAGAATTGTTGACTTTAAGCGCGACAAATATTCAATTCCTGCGAAGGTAGAGAGAATTGAATATGATCCCAATCGCACTTCAAATATAGCGCTATTGTTGTACGCAGATGGTGAACGGCGATACATTATCGCTCCGGAAGGCTTGAAGGTGGGGCAGTCATTAATGTCTGGGCGAGAAGCGCCAATTAAGACTGGAAATGCTTTACCCCTTAGCAATATGCCCGTGGGTAGTATTGTTCACTGTGTAGAGATGCGTCCCGGGAAGGGTGCTCAGCTTGCTCGAAGTGCTGGTTCTTCTGCGCAGCTTGTTGCTCGCGAGGGCGTATACGCGACACTTAAGCTCCGTTCAGGTGAGATGAGGAAAGTTCTCGCAGAGTGTTATGCGACACTGGGTGTTGCAGGTAATTCTGAACACGGGTTGCGTAAACTCGGTAAAGCGGGTGCAAGTAGGTGGCGTGGTGTGCGCCCCACTGTCCGTGGGGTTGTTATGAACCCAGTTGATCACCCGCACGGTGGTGGAGAGGGGCGCACTTCAGGTGGGCGAGATCCTGTGAGTCCGTGGGGTGTTCCAACAAAAGGCTATAAAACACGATCAAACAAGCGAACAGATAAAATGATTGTTCGTCGGCGAAAAAATAAATAGGGGGTCCTTGTGCCACGCTCACTTAAAAAAGGTCCTTTTGTGGATTTGCACTTGGTAAAAAAAGTCACAGAGGCTAAAGCATCAAACAGTAAACGACCTATTAAAACCTGGTCGAGACGGTCAATGATTACACCAGATATGGTTGGGTTGACGATCGCAGTTCATAATGGCCGGCAACATGTTCCTGTGCTCGTGAGTGAAAATATGGTTGGGCATAAGTTGGGAGAGTTTTCTGCCACAAGAACTTATCGTGGTCATGTTGCAGACAAGAAGTCCCGCTAGGAGAAAATTGTGTTGGAAGTATCTGCTACTCAAAAATATGCGCGTTCATCAGCACAAAAAATTCGTTTGGTGGCTGATCAGGTTAGAGGTCTCCCAGTTGAAAGTGCGCTGGAAAAGCTCACTTTTAGTAATAGAAAGGGGGCTGCCCTTTTGAAGAAAGTTATTGAATCGGCGATTGCAAATGCAGAACATAACGAAGGCGCTGATGTGGATGAATTGATTGTTTCGGAAGTGAGGGTTGATGAAGGTCCCACTATGAAGCGGATCCAAGCGCGCGCGAAGGGTAGGGCAAACCGGATTTTTAAGCGGAGCTGCCATGTTTCAGTAACTGTTGGTGAACTATAGCAAATAGAGATTATTGATATGGGGCAAAAAGTACATCCGATTGGTATTAGGCTGGGTATTTCTACATATTGGAACTCTGTTTGGTATGCGGGAAACGAAGAATACGCAAAGTTTTTAAATGAAGATCTCTGTGTTCGCAAGTTTTTAAAAGACAAGCTGTCACATGCTTCTGTAAGCAAAATTCAGATTGAGCGCCCTGCTAGAGCTGCAGTGATTACAATTCATACTGCACGTCCAGGCATTGTTATTGGTAAGAAAGGCGAAGACATAGAAAAATTGAGGGCTCAAATTGCCCCAATGATGGCACTCGGTGTTAATAGCGTGAAAGTGAACGTTGCAGAAATACGTAAACCTGAGCTTGATGCTCAGCTTGTTGCTGAAAATATTGCGCAACAACTGGAGCGTAGGGTGATGTTTCGAAGAGCTATGAAGCGTGCTGTAAGTAATACAATGAGATTAGGCGCTCAAGGGATTAAAGTCTCTGTTTCTGGGCGATTAAATGGTGCTGAGATTGCGCGTAGAGAGTGGTATCGGGAAGGTCGAGTGCCGCTTCACACGCTCAGAGCAGATATTGACTACGGCCAAGCTGAAGCTAATACAACCTATGGTGTTATAGGTGTCAAGACTTGGATTTGTAAAGGTGAAATATTTGATTTAGAGCAGGCGCGGGTATCTGGAACTCAGTCTACCTCTGCAAAACAAGGTTAAAGGTTATGCTTCAGCCAAAAAGAACAAAGTTTCGTAAACAGCACAAGGGACGTAATCGAGGCCTGTCATTATCAGGTGATAAGGTCAGTTTCGGTGAGTATGGATTGAAATCTGTCGATCGAGGGCGGATTACAGCAAGGCAAATTGAATCAGCTCGTCGTGCAATGACTAGGCATGTTAAACGTGGTGGGAAGATATGGATTCGTATGTTCCCGGATGTGCCGATTACAAAAAAACCGATTGAAGTCAGAATGGGTAAAGGTAAAGGAAACGTGGAGTATTGGGTGATGAAGATTCAGCCTGGGAGAGTTCTCTACGAAATGGAAGGCGTTTCTGAGGATCTGGCGCGAGAAGCTTTTAAGTTGGCGAGCGCAAAACTTCCTGTGAAAACAGTATTTGTTAAACGGTCAGTAATGTGATGAAAATTAAAGATTTACGTGAAAAAAGTATTGCTGAGCTAGAGAAAGAGCTGGAAGCTTCTCAGAAAGAAGTTTTTAGTCTTCGTCTTCAACAAAGTATTGGGCAAGCACCTAAACCGCATTTGTTTAAGGTAGCAAGAAAAAGTATCGCACGTATTCATACCTTAATTAATGAACGAAGTGGTAAGTGAAAAGGGGCTAAACATGGTTGATAAAAACTCACTTGAGCGTTCAGTAATAGGCGTAGTCAGTAGTGCAAAAATGAACAAAACTATTACTGTGTTAGTCGAGCGGCAAGTTAAGCACCCGGTTTATGGAAAGTATGTTAAGCGCTCTAAAAAGGTGCATGTGCATGACGAAAACTCTCTGGCGAAAGAAGGAGATGTTGTTCGTGTGAAACAGACGCGACCTTTGTCTAAGACAAAGACATGGGTGTTGGATAGCGTCATTAAAACCAATGTATAAAAGAGTTGATTTGCTCAAATAAGGTTTATAACAATGATACAGATGCAGTCGGTTTTAAATGTTGCTGATAATAGTGGCGCTAAAAAGGTCCAGTGTATTAAAGTCCTTGGTGGTTCTAAACGCCGTTATGCGGGTATCGGTGATGTAATTAAGGTTAGCATCAAGGATGCAATACCGCGGGGTCGAGTTAAAAAAGGCGAGGTTCATAACGCAGTTATTGTCAGAACCCGTAAAGGGGTTCGGCGTCCTGATGGGTCAACAATTAGGTTTGACGGGAATTCTGCGGTGATTCTAAATAATAAACTTGAACCGATTGGGACAAGGATTTTTGGTCCTGTAACACGCGAACTGCGTAGTGAAAACTTTATGAAGATTATTTCTTTGGCACCCGAAGTGCTTTAACTCGCTAGGTTATTCAGATGAATAAGATTGTGAAAGGTGATGAAGTTGTTGTTATCGCAGGCCGCGATAAAGGTAGGCGTGGGAAAATTAAAGCAGTGCTTTCTAATAATAAAGCGCTGGTAGAAAACATTAATATAGTTAAACGCCATACTAAACCCAATCCTAATTCAGGGGTTGCAGGTGGAATTGTAGAAAAAGAGGCCCCTATCCAGCTTTCAAATCTCATGGTTTTTAATCCAGAGTCTGGCCAGGCTGAGCGGGTAGGAATTAAAGTGCTGGAAGGTGGTGAAAAAGCCCGCTTTTTCAAGAAATCAGGAAATATTATTGGTGGATAAAATGGGCGCTCGGCTTAAAGATCATTATCACAAAGATGTCACTGAAGCCTTACAGGCTGAATTCAAATACTCGAGTTCAATGGAAATCCCTCGAGTTGAGAAAATTACTATTAATATGGGCTTGGGTGATGCGCTTAACGATAAAAAAGTTATTGAGCATGCCGTTTCGGACTTGACGAAAATCACCGGCCAAAAACCAATCGTAACCAAAGCAAGAAAGTCTATCGCCGGCTTTAAAATTCGGGAAGGTTACCCAATTGGTTGCAAGGTCACTTTGCGGAAAGAACGGATGTATGAATTTCTTGATCGTTTAGTATCAATAGCAATTCCTCGTATCCGTGATTTTAGGGGATTGAACCCCAACTCGTTCGATGGCCATGGGAACTATAGCCTTGGGATTAAGGAACAAATTATTTTTCCTGAGATTGACTATGACAAAATTGATTCCCTGCGGGGTATGGATGTGACAATTACGACTTCGGCGAAAACTGATGATGAAGCTCGTCATCTTTTGAGGTCTTTTAATTTCCCTTTTAGGAAATAAGTTAATTATGGCTAAGAAATCAATGATTGCGCGTGAAAAAAAACGCGGAGAGGCTGTTGCTAAGTACAAGGTTAAGCGTGATGAGCTTAAAAAAATCATTGCTGATCCTTCCGTTAACTATGAAGAAAAGCAGCAAGCAGTTTATCAACTGCAATCTTTACCCAGGGACTCAAGCCCAGTAAGACAACGAAATCGGTGTGAACTGACGGGGAGGCCCCATGGATACTTTAGGAAGTTTGGTTTAGGCCGGAATAAATTGCGTGAAGCTGCAATGCGTGGTGATGTTCCGGGGTTAACTAAGGCTAGTTGGTAGCGATTTATTGAGGACTTTTTAAAATGAGTATGTCTGACCCGATAGCCGATATGCTAACAAGAATTAGAAACGCTCAAAGAGCTCAAAAACAGTCGGTTATTGTGCCTTCTTCAAAGCAAAAAGAATCGATTGTTGCCCTACTGAAAAGCGAGGGTTACATTAATGACTTTACTATTGCTGATGTAGGTAATGGAAAAAAAGAGCTAACAATCGAGTTGAAGTATTTTCAATCAAAGCCTGTGATAGAGTCTTTGAAGCGTGTGAGTCGACCTGGATTAAGAGTTTTTAAGGGTAAACATGAGCTGCCTAAAGTCTTAGGTGGCATCGGCGTTGCTGTGGTTTCAACATCCAAAGGAATTATGTCTGACCGCCAAGCCAGGCAACAGGGCTATGGCGGTGAAATAATTTGTACTGTTTACTAGGTTCTAGTTCTAGAAAACTAAGAAGTAACTAACTATGTCAAGAATTGCAAAAAAACCAGTCGAAATACCTGCCTCAGTTGATATCAACTTGCAGGAAGAAGCCCTAACGATTAAAGGTCCGAAAGGGACACTTGTTGAGCCTATCCATACGGCGGTGAACGTTGAAAAGGTTGAAGGTAACCTCATATTTTCCGCCAAAAATAAGTCTAAAAGTGCAGTATCTCTTGCGGGTACCGCGCGCGCGAAAGCCGCCAACATGATTCAAGGTGTTTCTAACGGGTTTGAGAAAAAACTTCAATTGGTAGGTGTAGGTTATCGGGCTCAGGCTAAGGGTAATGTTTTAGAGCTTGCTTTAGGCTTTTCGCATCCTGTTTCTCATCAGGTTCCCGATGGAATCACAATTGAAACTCCTAGCCAAACAGAGGTTATTGTTAAGGGAGCAGATAAGCAAATCGTAGGGCAAGTTGCCTCTGAGATCAGAGCTTATCGCCCACCTGAGCCTTACAAAGGTAAAGGTGTACGTTACTCAGATGAGCGCGTTACATTAAAAGACGCGAAGAAAAAGTAATTTTAATTTATTTACCTGACTTGAATTGTGATATGAATAAAAAGGATGCAAGGTTACGCCGGGCAAAAAAAAGCCGGTCTAAAATTAAACGCTTAGGGAGTCCTAGGTTGTGTGTACATCGTACGCCTAGACACATCTATGCTCAACTGATAATGCCCGGATCCGAGGTTGTTGTTTCGGTTTCAACACAGCAATCAGTAATAAAAAGCGAAGTGGCCAATACCGGGAATATTGATGCGGCTAAAGCCGTTGGACGATTGATTGCTCAAAAAGCTAAGGAGGCAGGAGTGGCTAAAGTCGCTTTTGATCGCTCGGGCTTTAACTATCACGGTCGAGTTCGTGCGCTAGCTGAGGCTGCTCGTGAACAAGGCCTTCAATTTTAGGTTGTATATATGGCAAAAAGTGATAATCAAGTTGCAGCTGACAATTTCATTGAGAAGCTCGTTGCAGTTAATCGTGTTGCTAAAGTTGTTAAGGGCGGTCGACAGTTTGGGTTTGCGGCCTTAACTGTGGTTGGTGATGGCAATGGCCGAGTTGGGTTAGGCTATGGAAAAGCGAAAGAAGTGCCGGTTGCGATTCAGAAAGCAATGGAAAAAGCACGACGCGATATGAAAGATATTCACCTTGAAAGCGGTACTTTACAGTATTCAACGGTTGGTTATCATGGTGCTGCAAAGGTTTATATGCAACCGGCTTCGGAAGGTACCGGTATTATCGCAGGCGGTGCTATGAGGGCAGTCTTCGAGGCTGTTGGTGTCAAAGATGTATTGGCTAAGATAATTGGCAGCAATAATCCCATCAATGTTGTCAGGGCTACCATTGCTGGTCTTTCTCAGATGCATTCTCCTGAATATGCGGCTGCGAAAAGAGGTCTTTCTGTCGAGCAGATTTTGGAATAGTTTTATGTCCACATCATCAAATAAAGTAAAAGTGACACTCGTAAGAAGTTTAATTGGTCGCTTGAAGTCACACCAAGCTTGCGTTAAAGGTTTGGGGCTAAAGAAAATTAACCAGACTGCTGAGGTTGAAGATACCCCCGAAAATAGAGGTATGATTAATAAAGTGTCGTACTTGCTTAAGGTGGAGGTCTGAGTTTATGAAACTTAATACACTAAAGCCAAATGCAGGTAGTCGGCTAACCAGAAAACGACCCGGTAGAGGGATAGGCTCTGGGCTTGGTAAAACCGCAGGGCGGGGACATAAGGGACAAAAATCTCGTTCAGGAGGCTTTCATAAGGTTGGCTTCGAGGGCGGACAAATGCCTATACAAAGGCGTTTGCCAAAGTTTGGTTTTAAATCTAGAAAATCTAAATTCAATGATGAAGTAACTTTGGACGACCTTAATCGCTTAGGAGTAGAAGTTGTAACTCTTGAAGAACTTGTGAAAGCTAAACTAGTCGGACGGCGCACAAAGGTGGTTAAAGTTATCAGTACAGGCAGTATAACCCGAGCCGTTCAGCTTTCTGGTGTTAAAGCAAGCAAGTCCGCTGCGTCAGCAATAGAAGCGGCTGGTGGAAAACTGGCTTCATAGCAGGCAATAAGATTGTGGCGAAAAGCGCGAAGAATCAACAACGGAATTCCCTGGCTTCAGGCGCAGGGAAAAATAATGAGTTAAGGCAAAGACTCCTTTTTGTTCTTTTTGCTCTAGTTATTTTTCGCATTGGATCCCATATTACAATTCCGGGTGTTGATCCGAGTGTGATGGCTGATCTTTTTGAGCAACAGCGAGGTGGTATTCTCGACATGTTTAATATGTTCGGGGGTGGGGCGCTGTCGCGAATGTCTATTTTTGCACTTGGTATTATGCCGTATATTTCAGCATCAATTATCATCCAATTGATGTCCCACGTCGTGCCTTCACTAGAGCAATTAAGGAAAGAAGGGGAGTCTGGGCGGAAGACCTTAACGAAATATACTCGCTACGGGACGCTTTTGCTGGCAACCGTTCAGTCGGTTGGGGTTGCAATAGCGCTTCAGTCTCAGGCAGTCGGTGGTCAGCCACTGGTGTACTTAACTGGAACGGGTTTTGTTTTAACTGCCGCGATTACTTTGGTCACTGGTACGCTTTTTTTGATGTGGCTGGGGGAGCAAATCACGGAGAGAGGCGTTGGTAACGGAATATCAATTTTAATTTTTGCAGGGATCATTGCCGGTTTACCATCAGCAATAGGTGGAACTCTTGAGTTAGCTAGAACAGGGGAGATCGCTATATTTACTGTTTTACTTATAGCCGCTCTTGTCTTGGCTGTGACAGCCTTCGTTGTGTTTGTTGAGCGTGGACAAAGACGAATTACGGTAAATTATGCAAAGCGTCAACAGGGGCGAAAAATGTTCGCTGCACAAACTAGTCATTTGCCACTTAAATTGAATATGGCAGGTGTCATTCCTCCGATTTTTGCGTCAAGCATTATTTTATTCCCTGCTACTTTAGGCGATTTTGCGAGCACGGGATCAGGCGGATTGACTTGGCTACAGCAGTTGGTGTCGGTTTTGCAACCTGGCCAACCCTTATATGTCCTACTTTATGGTGCAGCTATTGTATTTTTCTGTTTTTTTTACACTGCTTTAGTATTCAATGCGAGAGAAACAGCAGATAATTTAAAAAAATCAGGTGCTTTTGTTCCGGGTATTCGCCCCGGTGAGCAGACGGCTAAGTATATCGATTCAGTTTTAACAAGATTGACAATGGTAGGGGCGGTTTATGTTACACTTGTTTGCCTTTTGCCAGAATTTTTGATTTTGTGGTGGAATGTGCCTTTTTATTTTGGAGGAACGTCATTGCTGATCATTGTGGTCGTGATAATGGACTTCGTTGCCCAGGTTCAAGCTCATCTCATGAGTCACCAATATGAGAGTTTGATGAAAAAAGCAAGTTTGAAAAGTTAATTATTAATTAAATATTAAAGAGCCCTTAATAATAAGTGCGAGAATTTTGGGCTTCCCAATAAAGGTAGCAGTGAAAAATGAAAGTGAGAGCTTCTGTAAAGAAAATATGCAGAAACTGCAGAATTGTAAAACGCAAACGAGTAGTGCGAGTAATTTGCAGTAGCGATTCAAGACATAAGCAGAGACAAGGTTAACCAAAGGCATTTGCCAAGTGTTGAGTATTTAATGGAGTTTCTATGGCGCGTATAGCGGGGATTAATATCCCGGTCAATAAGCATGCAGGTATTGCTTTAACGTCTATTTATGGTGTTGGGCGAGTTAGAGCAAAGTTGATATGCGAGCAAGCTGGTGTAAATGAAAGTGCTCGGATAAAAGATTTGACTGATGAAGAAATTGAAACATTGAGACAAAAAGTAGAGAAATTTACTGTTGAGGGTGACCTTCGACGAGAAGTTTCAATGAATATAAAGCGCCTTATGGACTTGGGTTGCCATCGAGGGATTCGCCATAGAAGAGGGTTGCCAGTTAGAGGGCAAAGAACCAAAACAAATGCACGTACTCGAAAGGGTCCACGTCGCCCGATTAAACGCTAGACAATCTGAAAATTAGGGTTCTTGATGTCAACAAAATTATCGAGTAAGAAAAAAATTAAGCGGTCAATCGCTGACGGAGTGGCGCACATACACGCGTCATTTAATAATACGATTGTTATGATCACTGACCGCCAGGGGAATGCTTTGACATGGGCAACAGCTGGTGGATCTGGGTTCCGGGGATCACGAAAAAGTACACCTTTTGCTGCTCAAGTAGCGGCTGAGCGCGCGGGTGAAGGTGCGAAAGAATATGGCGTAAAAAATCTTGAGGTCAGGGTCAAAGGTCCAGGGCCAGGTCGTGATTCTGCCGTGAGAGCTTTGAATAATGTTGGTTTCAAAATCACCAGTATCAGTGATGTAACACCGATTCCACATAATGGCTGTCGTCCGCCTAAACGGCGTCGTGTATAAACCTGAACTTCAGGAGATTATTCTAAATGGCTAGATATATTGGCCCAAAATGCAAATTAAGCCGAAGAGAAGGTACCGACCTTTACTTGAAATCGGGCTTGAGAGCGTACGAAGATAAATGTAAATCTGAAACTCCACCGGGCGCGGCGCAAGCTGCTCGAGCGGCTCGTCCTTCTGACTATGCAAGACAGCTTCGGGAAAAACAAAAGCTCCGCAGATTATACGGTGTTTTAGAAAAGCAGTTTAGAAACTATTATAAAAAATCTGCTCAGAAAAAAGGCTCAACAGGTGAAAATCTTTTGGTTTGCTTAGAGCAGCGGTTAGATAACGTGGTGTATAGAATGGGCTTTGCCTCTACTCGAGCAGAAGCAAGGCAACTGATTTCACATAAAGCCATTTTGGTCGATGGAGAAATCGTGAACATTCCCTCTTATCAATTGTCAGCTAACCAGGCTGTTAGCGTGAGGGAAAAAGCGAAAAAACAAGCTAGAATTAAAGATGCCATTGAATTATCACGGCAGCGTGGAGTGTCTGACTGGCTAGAAGTTGATATAGATAATATGTCAGGAATTTTTAAGACTGCGCCTACACGTGCAGAGTTGCCAGCAGAAATTAATGAATCTTTGGTGGTCGAGCTTTATTCCAAATAAGGAAACTTTCGAATTATGTCAGTGACTGGTTCATATAACGAATTTTTAAAGCCCCGGATCGTTGATGTCAGTATGTCGGGTGAACGATCGGCAAAAGTAACCCTTGAACCTCTCGAAAGTGGGATGGGGCATACCTTAGGCAATGCTTTGCGACGGATACTGCTGTCCTCAATGGTTGGAGCCTCAATTGTTGAAGTAGAAATTGAAAACGTTCTTCATGAGTACACTACTATTGAAGGTGTGCAGGAAGATGTTCTGGAAATTCTACTGAATCTTAAAGAAGTTGCAGTTCGGATGCATTCTGATGACGAGGCATCTTTATCGTTACGTAAGAAAGGCGTTGGTCTTGTTACTGCAGGCGATATCGAATTACCACATGACATTGAAATTGTTAATCCAGATCATGTGATATGCAGCTTAAATAAAGACGTCGAAATTAACATGGTCCTAACCGTTAGAAAGGGTCGGGGCTATGAGCCTGTCAGTCAGCGATTTCAACTCGAAGGTGACGGTGAACGTATTGGTGTTTTAAAGATCGATGCGAACTATAGCCCAGTTAAGCGGGTGGCTTATTCTGTTGAGTCTGCTCGAGTTGAACAAAGAACAAACTTGGATAAATTAATTATTGATCTTGAGACTGATGGTACGATAGACCCTGAAGGAGCAATCCGACGATCTGCCACCATCCTGCAAGACCAATTGTCTGTTTTTGTTGAACTCAAAGCTGATGTCATAGAAGAACCTGAAGCCACGACAGCAACAGTGGATCCTGTACTATTGAGATCTATTGATGATCTTGAGTTGACAGTACGTTCTGCAAACTGCCTGAAAGCCGAAAATATTTACTATATTGGTGATTTAATTCAAAGAACTGAAGTTGAATTACTGAAAACCCCTAATTTAGGGAAGAAGTCTTTAACGGAAATAAAAGATGTTCTCGCCTCACAGGGGTTGTCATTAGGAATGCGTCTTGAGTCTTGGCCTCCTCCAGAACTTCAGAATAGAGAAAGTATGACTTCGTAAATTTGAACTGATTTTTGGAAAATTAAAGATGAGACATCGAAAAAGTGGGCGAAAGCTAAACCGAAATAGTAGCCATAGAAAAGCCATGTTTAGGAATATGGCGGCATCACTATTTGAACACGAGTCTATAAAGACAACTTTGCCAAAGGCTAAAGAGCTAAGAAAAGTTGTAGAACCCATGATTACAGCGTCTAAAATTGATACTGTGTCACGGCGTAGATTGGTTTTTTCAAGGCTAAGAGATAAAGTAATAGTAGGTAAGTTATTTACTGAGTTAGCCCCCAAATACCAAAGTAGGCCTGGTGGATATACACGTATTTTGAAGTGTGGTTATCGAAGCGGTGATAAAGCACCAATGGCTATTATCCAGTTGGTTGATGAATAAAGTAGTTTTTCTGGGGTAATAAAGAAAAGGTCGGCTCAGCCGGCCTTTTCTGTCTATGCTCGATGAAGTTTTTTATTTAGGGTAATGTCAGTTCAAAGTGCACAATTTATTTTGTGATTATTTCTTTATTTCTTTACTGTGATTAATGTAAAATCCCAAGGTTTTAGGCGACATTCGTTAAATTGATCAGAATTTAAGAGTATTTAATTTATGGTTATAATCCGATTAGCTCGGGGTGGTGCTAAGAAAAAACCCTTCTATCATGTTGTTGTAACAGATAACCGGATGCCACGAGATGGCCGCTATATTGAGCGGGTGGGCTACTTTAATCCTATGGCTCGTGGGCAAGAAGTAGAGCTTAGCTTAGATTTGGTTGGGATCGAAAAGTGGACTGGTAAAGGGGCCCAGTTGAGTGATCGTGTGGCAAGTTTAGTAAAGCAGTTCAAAAAACAAAAACCTCAAATGGCTTAGTTGATTCATTAACGTATAAAACGCATATTGGAGAATGTTTGTCTGATACTGCGCCCATGAATCCTATCGTGTTAGGAAAAATTAATGGCTTTTACGGAGTTAAGGGCTGGGTAAAAATTTATTCGTATACGGATCCGCGTCAACAAATTTTTACTTATCCTTGCTGGCACATAAAAGTCAATGAAGAATGGGTAAAATGTGAGGTTGCTGAGTGGTTAGAACGTGGTAAAAACTTACTTGCACGTCTCAGCGACTATACCAATCGAGACCAAGCAACGGAACTCTTGTCTGTTGATATTGTTATTGATCGTTCTGAATTACCTGAGTCTGGTGCAGGGGGTTATTACTGGACAGATTTGGTAGGTATAGAAGTTTTTACTGAACAAAAAGTTTATTTAGGTGTTATTGACCACTTGTTTTCAACGGCGGCTAATGATGTCATCGTTGTTCGGGGCGAGCGTGAGCGACTCATACCTTGGCTAAGAGAGGAAGTTATTACAGAGGTTAACCTTAAAGAAGGGTGGTTGATTGTAAATTGGGACCCTGATTTTTGAAATGAAATTCGGTGTTGTCACACTATTTCCTGAGTTTGTTGAGTCAATGCAGCATGTTGGGGTAACAGGTAAAGCGATGCAAGGAGGCTTGGTTGAACTGTTCACTTGTAACCCACGGGAATTCACGCTGGATGCACACAGGACCGTAGATGACAGACCTTACGGTGGTGGTCCAGGGATGGTGATGAAAGCTGCTCCCTTGAAAGCTGCTGTTACAAAGTGCAAAGAAAGACTGGGGTTGTCAGCGAAGACGGTGTATTTGAGTCCCCAAGGCAAGTTAATAGATCAAAATTTGATTGAGCAGGCTATTATGGATGATTCACTCATACTGATAGCGGGACGATACGAAGGCGTTGACCAACGTTTCATTGATATGGAAATCGACGAAGAGTGGTCGATCGGTGATTATGTGCTCAGTGGCGGGGAGCTGCCTGCAATGGTGATTATCGACGCGATGATCCGACTTTTACCAGGGGTGTTGGGTGACCCGGAGTCTGCTTTAGAAGATTCATTCTCGGATGGGTTATTAGAGTTCCCTCACTATACTCGTCCTGAAGTTGTTGATGGGCGGAGGGTGCCAGAGGTTTTATTGGAAGGTAATCACGCAGAAATAGCGAAATGGCGTAGGCAGCAGGCGTTGATTCGAACAGCGGAGAGAAGGCCAGATTTATTTAATTCTCTTCACTTATCTGAAGAAGATAGACAGTTAATCGCCGAATACATGAATTGAGTTGTGAATTAAAGAGTTGGGAGAATTTTGATGAACAAAATCATCGAAAAGATTGAAAAAGAGCAGATGAGCAAATCTGTGCCAGATTTTGGCCCCGGAGATACGGTTGTTGTTCAGGTTAAAGTAAAAGAGGGTAATCGCGAACGCTTGCAAGCCTTTGAAGGTGTTGTAATTTCAAAACGAAATCGTGGTTTAAACTCTTCATTTACCGTTCGAAAAGTTTCACATGGTGAAGGCGTAGAACGCGTTTTTCAAACCTACAGCCCCCTTGTCGCGGAAATTGAAGTGAAGCGAAAAGGGAAGGTGCGTAGGGCAAAACTGTACTACTTGAGAGAGCGTTCAGGGCGTTCAGCACGAATTAAAGAAAAACTTTAATACAGATAACTGATGTCGACCTCGGAGCAGCGTTGCGATTGAGCATCGCTACTCCGTAGTATAGTGGGCATGCCACACCGCCGTTTTTTTCATTACATTACTTTCCTTTGCCTGGCTGTTTTGGCAACTTTTGTGCATTCAGCTGAGAAAAGTATCCACGAGATTGAGATACTGGGCAAAGGAGGTGCCGTTGAACTTGCCCTCAGCCAATTTGATCAATACCAGCCTGTTTTAACCGATGAGCCCATCGAGTGGCTTTTTTGGGAACGCTCGCGTATCAGTCTGATGAGCGAGGCTGGCTATTTCCAGGCGGCCGAAGAGCGCTTGGAAAGCATTTACCCAAAAGCGGATCAGCAAACCAAGCGCTGGATATTACTTTCGCGCGCTCAGCTTGGTCTTCAATCCTATCAGCCTCTCACGGCACTTGAACGTCTACAAGAACTCGTCTGGTTACATAGTGGCCTAGCGGGTGAAAAAGAGTTGCCTGAGTGGCGGCGTTTAATTATGGAAACGTACCTCGCGTCAGGCCGTGTGGGCGACCTTCGTCGAGCCATTAACCGAGCTGAGCAGGATTATCAGTGGAATAGTGATGCATGGATACGCTTACGCGTACAAGCCTTGCTGATGAATAAGCGCCCTCATGAAAGTCTGGAGATTCTTAAGCAATACCCAAAGGCTAAAATTGCACCGGAATTAAGGTTGTTAGCGCAACTGCGTAGCCGCAGTGTTTCAGCTTCTAAAGCTTACAGAGAAGCGATTGCCGCAGCAAAAGAAGATGGAATCGCGTTTCGTCAAAAAGCCAATTTTTGGTTTATTGCTGCGGAGGCGGCCAAAGAACTCAAGGGCTGGGATGGTCATCTACGTGCACTTGAGCAGAGCGGCAAGCTTTCTATGCACGTACGCGATAACAGCTTATTTACCGTGAGTGCTCAGTCACTGCGGGATGCTTACCTTCCTGTTGGTCAAAGCATTGCCAATCAAAATCATCTGCTTGCTGGACAAGTACAGCCGTGGATTGACAAAGCCAAGGCGTTATCAAAGGAAAAACCTGCGGTTGCGCGAGCATTGGTTCTGGCGGCATCTTCCATAGCACTCAAGACCGGATTGGAAGAAGAGCACGAAGCGGCTGAAGCACAATTTGTAGCATTTGTTGTAGGGGATAAAAATCTGGGACCTGCCTTCCTTAAGTTTTTTTATATGGATTTGGGAGCTAAAACACCTTCTGAATATATGCCTCGAGTTGCCGCCCACTATTTATTTGAGATGGCTGTTGCTGCTGGCGACGTTGAGTCAGCGTCTAAATTAAGCGATCGTTTGGAAATACCGCCTAATGGGGCGGGCCGATTCGATTGGCAGCTGCGCCGAGCCCGCATAATGGTGATGGCCGGGGAGCTTGAGCAGGGTGTTACAACATTAGATCAGCTACTCAGTGAACACTTGGACGCGAACGATAAGCAAATCGATATGATTTTGCAGGTGTTGTTTGATCTGCAAGCGATTGGGGAGCACCGAGCGGCACTAAAACGGCTGGAACAACTGGAGCAATGGAACCTTTCGCCCAAGCATCGTCGTGAAATGCTTTATTGGCGGGCTGAATCGCTCCAGGCGCTCAACCAACGGAAAGAAGCAGCTGTGCTCTACTTGCGGTCAGCCACTTTCATGGATGGAAAAGGACAAGATCAATGGGGGCAAGCAGCTCGGTATCAGGCTGCGAAGACACTGGCCGATGCTGGTTTGATTGCCGATGCGCGTAACATCTACGAACAACTGCTTGAAGAAAGTGAATCAGCTGTGCAGCGAGCACGTCTCCGGCGAAATATTCAACAGCTTTGGGTAAGCCGTCAGAAAAAAGAGGCTGAAGACCCCAGTTAACCATTTTGCTGCCCTGAGTAATGGCTTGAATTTGCGGCGGTAGGCCCTATTTTATTGACAGGTTGGGTGCTGATCCAACCTTAGCAGATCATGATCTAATCAAAGGAGATACACAAGTATGACAAGCGAAGCCCGTGCGCAAACGATGGAGTTTCAGACAGAAGTCAGTCAACTGATGCATCTGTTGGTACATTCCCTGTACTCCAATCAGGAGATTTTTTTAAGGGAATTGATTTCAAATGCCTCTGATGCGTGTGACAAGCTCCGCTTCGAAGCCGTTTCTAATGAAGTTCTTTATGAAGGTGCGAGCGATCTGCGTATCCGTGTGGCTTTTGATCAGGAGCAAGGCACCGTCACGGTTTCTGATAATGGCATTGGTATGAATAAAGAAGAGGTAGTCGCAAACATCGGTACGATTGCCAGTTCGGGCACTAAGCGTTTTCTGGAATCATTGACCGGTGATCAAGCGAAAGATTCTCATTTGATTGGTCAATTTGGTGTTGGTTTTTATTCGGCGTTTGTTGTTGCTGATAAAGTGACCCTGATGACTCGGCGTGCCGGTGACCCCGCGTCAGAGGGTGTGCAGTGGGAGTCTGATGGTCAATCCGGTTTTACGCTGACCCCAGTCGAGCGCGAAGCGCGTGGGACAGAAATTGTTCTGCATTTGCGTGAAGATTGTAAAGAGTTTGCGGATGCTTGGCGTCTGCGGGGTATTGTTAAAAAGTACTCCGATCACATTACATTTCCCATCGAAATGCTCAAGGAAGGGGACGGTGACGAGGAGGAAACCACTGAAGAGTATGAAGCTGTTAATTCTGCCTCCGCCATGTGGACTCGGCCCAAAAGTGATATCCCGGACGATGAGTACAAAGAGTTCTACAAACAGACCTGCTTTGACTTTGAAGACCCAATCACCTGGACGCACAATCGTGTAGAAGGGAAGTATGACTACACCTCATTACTGTACATTCCCAGCCGTGCCCCTTTTGATTTATATGATCGTGACCAAAAGCATGGCATTAAATTGTATGTTAAGCGTGTATTCATCATGGACGACGCGGAGAAACTCATCCCGCGCTACCTCCGTTTTGTGCGTGGCCTGGTTGATTCCAATGATTTGCCCCTGAATGTGTCGAGAGAGATCCTCCAAAGCAATAAAGTCATTGACACCATTCGCGGAGCCTCCGTGAAGAAAATCTTGGGTCTTTTAGAAAACCTGAGTGAAAAAGAGCCTGAAACCTATAAAAAAATCTGGTCAGAATTCGGGCAAGTGCTCAAAGAGGGGCCTTCAGAAGATTTTGCTAACCGTGACCAGATTGCAAAACTGTTCCGCTTCGCATCGACGCACACAGATGGCTCAGAGCAAAACGTCAGCCTGCTTGACTATATCAGTCGGATGAAGCCGGAACAGGACAAAATCTACTACATCACAGCAGACAATTTTTCAGCAGCAAAAAACAGCCCGCATCTGGAAGTGTTCCGTAAGCAAGGTATCGAAGTTTTACTCATGTACGATCGCGTGGATGAATGGATGATCTCTCACCTGGCAGAATTTGAGGGCAAATCACTTGCTTCGGTGGCCAAAGGCGATCTGGATATTGAAAAACTTGCAGGGGAACAGGACGCAGAAGCCCGCAAGGATATAGAAAAAGATGCGGAAGACCTGTTGTCAAAAATTAAAAAGGTCCTGGAAGATAAAGTGGAAGACGTGAAAGTGTCGCACCGTTTAACATCATCACCGGCCTGTCTGGTTTTAAAAGAGCATGAAATGGCCATTTATATGCAGCAATTGCTGAAAAAAGCCGGACAAAATATTCCAACCAGCAAGCCTAACCTGGAAATTAATCTCGATCACCCCGTGATTGAGCGGTTAAAAAACGAGAATGATGAAAACGAATTCAACGAATGGGTTTACTTGTTGTTTGACCAGGCTATTTTGGCTGAAGGCGGTCAGCTTGAAGACTCTGCCGGTTTTGTACGGCGCATGAACAATATTCTCTTAACGTTCGCTAAATAATCAAACGCATCCCTCTGTCGTGACCCTTTGCAAACGTGCAAAGGGTCTCTCAATTTTGATCTTAAGCGGTCTGATACAACCACCCTCTGCGAATAAAGTATTTCTCCCCTTCAACGGCAAAAAAAACAAGGGACGACAAGCCCAGACAAACAAGCAAATCAAAAGCTGGTAGCGGCTGAGTATGAAACACTGCATTGAACGCTGGCAGATACACAATCGCCATTTGCAGTAAAAACGCGGAAGAGATGGCAAGCAGCATGGGAATGTTTGTCCAAATCCCCAGACGCCAAATTGAGAGTGTTTCACTGCGCACTGCAATTGAGTGGAAGAGCTGAGATACCGTTAACACGGTGAACACGATGGTTTGCCAGTGAGCCGCCTCCCGGGCAATTGCCCAGGCTTGAGCGGCAATTGAAATTGCTGCGACAAATAAACCGACCCAGAGGATATGTTGCCACATGCCATGGGCAAAAATACTTTCTCTCGGTGGGCGGGGGGGGCGTGACATGACACCCGGTTCGGCAGGCTCTGCTGTAAACGCCAGGCCGGGTAACCCATCGGTAATCAGGTTGATCCACAAAATATGGATAGGCAGCAGAGGGATCGGTAACCCCAGAAAGGGCGCGAGCAAGAGTGTCCAGATTTCCCCGGAGTTTGAACTCATCGTGTCTTTTATAAACTTACGGATGTTGTCGTAAATACGTCGACCTGTTCGAACGGCTTTGACAATACTGGCAAAGTTGTCATCCAGTAAAATCATATCAGAGGCCTCTCTTGCCACGTCTGTGCCTTTTTGCCCCATGGAGACTCCGATATCGGCTTGCTTCAAGGCCGGCGCATCATTAACCCCGTCTCCTGTCATGGCGACAAACTCACCGTTGTTTTGTAAGGCAGCGACGATACGTAGTTTTTGCTCAGGGCTGACACGGGCATACACCCGGGCTGTTTTCACCTGCTCCTGCAGCTCAGCATCCGACAAATGGCTGAGGTCGTCTGCCGTCAGCACCGTGTGTGAGGTATCTGCAATCGTCAGGCGCTGAGCGATGGCAAGCGCCGTTCCGGGGTGGTCGCCTGTGATCATGATGGGTTTGATCCCGGCAGAAAGGCAATCCTGTACGGCAGGTTGCGCTTCTGGGCGAGGGGGGTCTACCAGTGCCACCAGTCCAAGGTAGTCAAGTGCTTGTTCAATGTCGGCCGCATCAAGTGTGTCTGGGAGGGCAGGCAACACTCGGCTGGCCAGTGCCAGGACTCGGTACCCTTCCGCAGCAAACGCCTCCGCGTTGGCCAAAATGGTTTCAGGCGACTTGTTAAGACCTTCTGTGCAAAGCGGCAGGACCTGCTCGGGGGCGCCTTTTACATAGGCAATAACCTGTGTATCCAAGCGGTGCAATGTGGTCATGCGCTTGCGCACGCTGTCGAAGGGAATGGCGGCTATGCGCGGCTGTAGGCACTCCAGCGACTCCTTGTCAAAAGCGTTACGGCGTGCCGCTTCGAATAAGGCCAGCTCTGTGGGTTCACCGGTCGGTTGGCCGTTCACCATTGCAATGTCGTTGTTCAGTGCCATGGCTGTGGCCAGGCGAGCGTGCTGCTCACGCGAGAGGGTTGTCAGTTTTTCACCGTTGCTGATGAAAAACTCAGCCAACATTTTATTCTCGGTCAGAGTCCCGGTTTTGTCCGAGCAAATGCATGTGACTGAGCCAAGTGTTTCGACAGAGGGGAGATTGCGCACCAGCGCATGATGTTTGAGTAACTTCCGGGCCCCCAACGCGAGAGAGATGGCGACCACTGCGGGAAGCGCCTCGGGGATGGCGGCAACTGCAAGGCTGATGGCCGTGAGTGCCATCAGCCCAATGGCCTGGCCTTGTAACAGGCCTACGGTAAATATCATGAGGCAAATTGCCAATATTGCCAGGGAGAGATAGCGGCCAAAATTAGCGAGCCGGATTTGGAGAGGGGTTTTGGCCGGCGACTGCGCTTTCAAAAGTGCTGCAATCTTGCCAACCTCCGTTTCCAGGCCGGTGTGGATAACGACACCCAAACCACGGCCATGCGTCACCAGGCTGCCTTTGAACGCACAATTGTTGATATCGCCCAAGGGCAGCTGGGGCTCTACCAGAGGGGATGACTGCTTGCTGACAGGTTGTGACTCCCCCGTCAGTGTGGATTCGTTGATTTGCAAGTCCTCGGTTTCCAATAACCGCAGATCTGCCGGAATGCTGTTGCCGACATCAATAGCAACGATATCGCCGGGTACGAGGGCGGTGGTGGGGACTGTTATCAAGGCGCCATCCCGTAAGGCGCGCGCTGAGGGTTCGGCCATTTTTTTGAGTGCGGCGACTGCGCGCTCCGCACGGTAGCCTTGAACACTGCCAATAATGGCGTTAAAGAGCACGATGACCAGGATGGCTACCGTGTCTGTTAGGTCACCGATAAACCCGGAAATCAGTGCGGCTGCAAGAAGGACCAAAATCAAGACATCCGTGAATTGCCCAATAACAATGCTTGCCAGACTATGTTCTGACGGATTAGGGAGCGCATTGGGGCCTTGCGCTTGGAGCCGTTGTTCAGCACGCTTTTGACTCAGGCCTTCCGAACTGGAATCCAATGCTTTGAGGACATCGTTTGCCTCCTGCTGGTGCCAACGGACCTCTACCATACGGCTACCCTGTAAAAATGTAGATTAACGCGGTGGTTGTCAGGGCGATCACAACGGTTTGTATGCCGCTGTGCACCCAGGAAATGTCTGCAATTCGGCCAAGAAAGACACCGAGCATAAAAATCAGCAAAAAAGCAAGGATGACCGCGAGGTACAGCGGTTGCACGAAGAGAGAAATCCCAGCGTTTGCAAGCCACAAAGGGCTAATGATACAAAGGGATACAAACAGAGGTGCCGCACCATTGACGACGGCAATAATAAAGGGCACCCATTTGGCAGCGCGTCCGTGGGCGCTGTCTTGCAAGTCTTTAATCATCGACTCTTCAAGCTTGGATAGCGCCAGTTTGCGCTCTGCAACCTCGCTGATATAGGCACTGCTGATACCGCTCATGCCCAAGGCAATGGCCGCGCCAAGGCAGGCATTAAGCATCAGCGAAAGGGATGTGGGGGGGCTCAGGAGAAAACCAATGATCAGTCCAAGCATGGTCAGTGCACCATCAAACCCGTTAACCACGAAATACCGTCGTGCAATACCGTGAGCTCGGGCAAGGTGCAGAAGTTCACGGCTTTCATTCAGTAGATTCATGGTTGATGTTGGGTATCTGACGTGGGTTGGCTACTGACCTCGACAACATCAATGCTGTGCAAAGAGCCCCCCATTTCGTTGATGGTCAATTGAAGCGCTTCAAAGTTGATACTGTCGCCCGTGACTTCAATCTGGATGGTTTGTGTTGCTTCATCGATTTCAAGCACAGTCAGGCTGACATGATAGTCCTCCCCAACTTGGGCAAGGCGTTGTGCGAACTCTAAAGCATTAGGTATGTGCGGCTTTAGAATATCCAGAACGACTCGTTTAACGTGTGATTTGGCCATGCTCGTCTCCAACATGCGAAAGTATTGGGTAAGTTTTTGTTGTTATGGCTAGCCTATCCCCAAGTTTATCCAAAGAACAACTGAGCAGTTTTACTTATAACACTTGCTGCTGTTTGAGTTGTTGACCCAGCGCAGCGAAAGCGGCTTGCAGCCTGTGTTGCGGGTTGGTACAAAATGGGTATTGAGTGAAGATTGGAAAAAAATATTGTCATGCCATTGAAATATTTCCTCAATACACTCGGAAAAATTGTGTCTTTTAAAGCCGATATGAATTCCAGCCGAGTCTGAGTGGGCGTCGTCATGAATGATTTAATACCAGCCAAAAGTATGCTTGATCTGTCATTACTTGCTCCCTTGCTGGACGAGTTGTTGGCTTTGCATCACTGGGTATCTGAAGAGTCAGCCAAGCGCATTGAGTTACACAGCCACATGGCGATAGACCAGGCGTCTCCGAGTTTGCGTAACCTTGCCCATTATCTGGCCTTGCGTGAAAAGGACGTGCGGCCCTTGCAACAAACCTTGGCACATTGTGCGTTGACGTCCTTAGGGCGTAGCGAAGCTCATGTTATGCACACTCTAGAGACGTTAATCAGGTTATTAGAGCATACACTCGGGCGGCCCGTAGCTTCCCTGGGCAAAGCGCCTTTGAGTTTTGACGAGGGTGAGGAGTTACTCAAACGCCACACTGAGCGCATGTTCGGCGTGTCTCGTGGTTTGCCGGCACATATCATGGTGACATTACCGACAGAAGCTGCGGCGGAGAGCTCCTTGATCGACCGATTGGTGAAGGAAGGCGTGAGCTGTTTTCGGATTAACTGCGCCCATGACAGTGTCGACGTGTGGGAAGCCATGATTGCGCGAATCCAGTCTGCTGAGTCGCGTTATGAGCACCGCTGTACCATTCTGATGGATTTAGGCGGTCCAAAATTGCGTACAGGTGCCTTATCACCGCAGGTTAAACAGCTCCAAATTAAGCACCGGGAATACCCTGTGGACTATGAAGCGGGTGTGTTATTGACTGATGAGTGCACACGCCTTCATGAGCACAATGGAGACGGCCTCTTGTTAGATGCTGCCGTATTTACACATATCGATATTGGCGATCAACTGCATTTTATCGATGTACGGGGCAAAGCGCGACGGATCGACATGATCCAAAAGACACCGGCCGGCGATTTGATTGGGTACTGCAAACATAAGGCGGTGATATCTCTGGATACGTCGTTCGAGTTGCATAAGCATACTGGCTCAGTTACCGGCCAGCCATCGGCTTTTCTGCCAACCAGGTTGCATACAGCGCACAACGCTGTTCGCGTATTCCGAGGCGACGAAATACGCTTGTGCCGTTCCGTACAGGGCAGGCACCCACACCCTACAGCCCGTGCCGACATTGAAATTCAAGTGCCCGAAGTTCTAAATCGTTTGCCCGTTGGTGCTCGGGTTTGGTTTGATGATGGCAAGCTGGGCGGCACTATTACCGCAATAGAAAGTGAGGGTGTATTGATCACGCTGGATCATGCTCCGCCGAAAGGCAGCAAATTGGCGCGGGATAAAGGCATCAATATTCCCGGTGTGAATCTTGGTTTGTCATCATTGAGCAAAAAAGACTTATATGATCTGGATTTTGTTGTGTCACACGCGGATCTGGTGGGCTTATCCTACGTTGAGCGTTTGCAAGATGTTGAATTGCTGGTTGAGCAGCTGAAGTCGCGCGAGGCTATGTTGCCGATTATCTTGAAGATTGAAACAGGCCGAGGGCTGGCGCAATTGCCCGGCATTTTGCTGAATATGCTGGATCGTCATCCGCTGGGAGTGATGATTGCGCGGGGGGATCTGGCCGTCGAAGTCGGTGGGGAACGAATGGCGGAATTACAAGAGGAACTCTTGTGGTTATGCGAAGCGGCCCATATTCCGGTTGTTTGGGCGACCCAGGTGATGGAGTCACTGATTAAAGAGGGTAAATTGTCCCGTCCAGAAATGACGGATGCCGCGGCGTCTGCCCGGGCAGATTGTGTCATGTTGAACAAGGGGCCTTATATCGTAGAGGGAGTCCGTGTGTTGGCGGATATTTTGGAACGCATGCAGGCTCATCAACACAAAAAAACGCCCCAGCTACGGCCTTTGCACTGGTCTGAATCGGCGACAGGTTAGTCGATGCAATCAGCGCAGGGGTTGTACTGGCTGGTCACCCACATAACCGTTGTTTTTAGAGGCAAAATACCTGGTTTCTACCATTACGCTTTGCTTTGTAAAGCGCCTGGTCTGCACGCTCCAGTGCGCTGTCGAACGTGTCTGTCGGTATGATTTCTGTTGCGCCGATGCTGACACTTAAAAACAAGGTGACATTATCAATCTGAAATTTACAGGCCTCAACCTTATGCCGGATCCGTTCGGCGACATCCTGGCTGCCTGCTACCGTTGTATCGGGAAGTGCAATAATGAATTCGTCACCTCCAAATCGGAAGATCAGGTCGGTGTTGCGTACACAGTCCTGAAAAATTTGAGTCAGTGTTTTCAGGACATTGTCACCCGCTGCGTGACCATGGTTGTCATTAACTTGTTTGAAGTTGTCGCTATCCACGGCGAGCAGAGATAAAGGCTCATTACGGCGGTGCGCCAATTGTATTTCACGGGGCAGCGCCTGGTTCATTGAGGCACGGTTGCTGATACCCGTCAGAGGATCGCTAAAGGCGGACTCAATCGCTTGGTAATACATGGCTGCATTTCTGAGTGGGTACATCAGGCAGGTGAGTAATTTTTCCAGCAGGCTTATTTCTTTATTCGTAAATATGCGGCCGCGTGTGAGCCGGATCTGGCCGAGCTCTTGTTGCGCAATCACCAAGTCGTACTCAAGGCTATGCCGGGCTAACTGCCCCGTGGACATTGTGACCCCTAAACGGCTGCAGTTAAATTCCATACTGCTCCAGGGAATATGTTCACGGGTGACTACAAAGAAGTCATCAATGAGTGGTTTGATATCCAGCTGGCAAAAAAAGCGCTCACTGAGACCAGCGAGCATCTGCGGGTCGCCTTGCTCATGTGTAACGGCTGTACTTTCTGTTGAGCTGGAGGCCAGGCTGACAACAGGGTTGTTGGCTGGTTTGGGCTTGGTGGCTTCTGTTGTATCCATAGTGGTTATGCTTTCGAATAACGGGTCTGGAAAACAAACAGCTAGATTCATGCCAAATCGTGGATCAAATAAAAATTTATTGAAAACAAAGAGTTAGTATTTTTTGAGGAAAAAGGTGTCAAAAAAAACAGGGTTTTTGGGGAAGTAGAGGCCGTGTGGTGTCAAAAAGCGGAGAGAGCTTGCCACTCACCTGAAAGGTACTACTGGACCGGTTTAACCGTGACTTCGTAAGGCGGCACGTTGGTAATATCATTATTCATCGTGTCCGTTGCGGTTAAAAAGCATTGTCCGGATGTTGTACCGGTGAAATTGCCCAAAAGCGTTTGAGTTGAGCTGTCAGGCGGGCTCTGTGCGATACAGTCACCAACGATGTCCCATGTATAGCGCCCTGGGTTTGATGTCCAGCGAGTACGGGCCGTGTAGGAGGCGAGCTGTCCTGAGTCGATTCGTGCAGGACCACTGACAACCACCTCCGGCATGGTCAGACTGAAGTCAAAGGAGTTAAAGGTTGCTTCGATCTTACTGCCAGAGCCTGTATTTTTATTATTGAGCACCTTCAGAGTCAGTAAGTGATCGCTATTTTCCTTCGGGCCGTCGGCACGTCGTTTGGGAGAGGCATAGTGAAGGTAATAGAAACTGTTGGCCAAGTCTGCCATATTTTGGCCGGCTTCAGTCAGCGCTTCTTGGAGTTCGTCAAAGTTGGCCACGTTGAAGGTGCCGGACCGCCCCAGTTTTGACAGTGCATTTTGGTCAGTATTATCGCCAATACCAATAGTAAAGACCGTTTTGCTGCCGATGGCGGAAACCGTGGAATTGAGGTCATAGGTGCCTGTAGCGTCCTTACCGTCGGTCACGAGGATCAGCGCACCTTGCACAATCTCTTCTGTCGTAAAGACATCGGTCCACTGGCTGATGCCCGCTAAAACCGCACCGTATAAGTTGGTCGATAAGAGTGTGCCGGAAGCGCCAGTAATGTTGTTCAAGCTGTTGACCAAGGTGGCTGGGTTATTCGTTAATGTTTGGATGGTGTGTATTTCTTCATCAAAAGTGTAGATTGCCATTTGTTGCTTGGCTTGGAGGCGGCTCTCTCCGTTTTCATCGACAATCAGTGATTTAACCGCTTCTTTCATTTGGGTTAATTCTGTGTTGGATATGCTGCCACTGACGTCGAGCATTAGAATCGTTTTTAAGGTGTAAGGCAGTTCGCCGCGTGGGACGATCTCTTTCCCGGCTTCTTCCAGACCAGGGTCTTGGCCGTCTTCAAGAACAACGAACTGGTCGTTGATGAGATTGGGTAATGGGTCCCCATTTTTATCTCGCGCCTGAAAAAATATGGTAATGACGGAAGGGGGCGTTGAAGAGACTTCCAGTTTTTCCAGCGAAACATAGACATCGCCCGATGGGTCTCCTCCACCTTGCCCGGGTGGCTGGTTGGGTGTGTTGTCGTCCAGGCCGTCACAAGCGCTGATGCCAGCCAGTAGGAAAAACAACACCAGATTACGTAGAAAAGTCATAAGATTTTTTGGCATGTTGGACTTACTTTATCCTTAAAGTTTTATCCTCGATAGTCTAACTAAAGTTACCGTAAAAATCTTGGACTATCCCGCAGTGCCACTTTGTCAGGCTGCACTGCGGGAGTGATGGAGGTGTTACCCAGTCAGCAAGCCTTCCGCAATGATGATTTTACGGACTTCCTGAGTGCCTGCTCCGACTTCCAGTACTTTGCCCGTCCGGTAGAGGCGGTTAATTTCTGTGTCGCGCATATACCCGCTGCCCCCGTGAATTTGCACGGCTTCATCCAATACAAAGGAGCAACATTTGGCCGCCTGGTAGATCGACGCTGCGGTAATGGTGTGAATATCTCCACGACCGCCAGCGCCTTCTTCAAGGCCTTCACACATAGCTGCGGTTCGGTAAACAAGTGACCGAGCAGCTTCGATCTCGGTGTACATGTCGGCGAGCTTTTGCTGGATCATTTGAAAGCTGGCAATGGGTCGCTGAAACTGCTGACGTATTTTGGCGTATTCAATCGACAGCTCCAGCGCCCGCCGGGCAATGCCGATGCAAATGAACGCAACACTGGCGCGTTCCAAGTCGAGTCCGCTCATGACGACTTTGACTCCGGTGTTTTCTTCACCCACGCGGTTGGCGACCGGTACTTTGCAATCCTCAAACACCAGTTCACCGGTTGGGCTGCCGCGGAAACCCATCTTGTTGAGCTTTTGTGCGACTTTGAATCCGGGGAAATCCTTTTCAATGATGAAGGCTGAAATACCATGTGGCCCGCGTGATTTGTCAGTTTTGGCATAAACCAGTAAATAATCGGCGATGGGGCCGTTAGTAATATAGATTTTACTGCCATTGAGGTAGTAATAGTCTCCGTCCCTCCGGGCCGTGGTGCTCATACTGCCGAGTGCGTCGGAACCGGCACCGGGCTCGGTCAGTCCTAGCGCGCCTACTTTGCTGCCGTCACATAAACCTGGCAGGTACTTTGTGCGCTGCTCTTCATTGGCATTGCGGTAGATATTGTTGACGCATAAGTTATCGTGCGCAATGTAACTCAGGGCAATCGCTGGGCTGACTCGAGCCAGCTCTTCACCAAGCAGGCAAGCGCTGAGGAAGTCCAGATTGGCGCCCCCGTACTCTTCGGCAACGGTTGCACCCAGATAACCCATTTCGCCAAGCTTGGGGAAAACGAAATCCGGCAAGTCATCCGTGTTATCCATTTCCGGTTCCAAATCACCAAAGGCGCTTTGGAAAAACCGGTAGTGTTGGTCTGCTTGTGACTTTTGTTCGTCGGTCAAGTCATGAGGGACAAGTGTGTTTATTGCGGTTGACATAACTTTTTTCCTTAAATTCTGTACAGGGGTTATTTCAGCAGTTCGCCACTGATGATGAGATTGCGGACTTCAGTTGTGCCCGCCCCTATTTCTAATAACTTGTTCGTCCGGTAAAGACGATTGATTTCGGTATCCTGCATGTAGCCACTACCGCCGTGGAGGTGGACGGCTTCTGTAACCACGCGATTTTGCGCGCGGGCGGCAAATTTGACTGACGCGGCAGTCAGCTTGTGAACTTCCCCACGGCCACCGCCGCCAATTTCGAGGTCGTTGCAAGCCGAGAGTACGCGGTAGGACAGTGATCGCATGGTTTCAATATCTGAATACATGTCGGCAATTTTCGATTGCACCATCTGGAATGATCCGAGTGGTTTGCCAAACTGTTCGCGGGTTTGTACGTAATCCAGTGCTAATTCCAACGCGCGCTCACTGATCCCGAGACACACCATGGATACAAAGGCGCGTTCCAGGTCGAGACCACTCATGACAATCGAGACGCCTTGGTTTTCCTGGCCGACGAGGTTGGCTGCGGGGACCCGGCAGTCTTCAAAGACAAGTTCCCCTGTCGGGTTGCCTCTAAAGCCCATTTTGTCTAGGGTTTGTGCAACGCTAAAACCTGGGAAGTCGGCCTCTATGACAAATGCTGAGATCCCATGGGGGCCCAGTGCTTTGTCTGTTTTTGCATACACCAGCAGGACATCGGCAATCGGGCCATTGGTGATGTAAAGTTTGCGACCATTGAGGATGTAGTCATCTCCGTCACGCGTGGCCGTTGTTGCCATACTGCCCAGTGCATCAGAGCCGGCGCCCGGCTCGGTTAATCCCAATGCACCGATCAGTGAGCCATCACACAGTTTAGGCAGGTATTTCTTCTTGATTGCTTCGTTAGCATTTCGGTAAATATTGTTGAGGCAGAGGTTTTCGTGTGCCCCCCACCCAAAGGCTGCGGCCGGATTGTATTTGGATAAGGTTTTGCCGATGAGCCCGGCTGTAAAGTAATCTAACCCAGAGCCGCCGTATTCGGGCGAGATCGTTGTGCCCAATCCACCAATCGCTGCAAAACGTGTAAACAGGTCTTCAGGCCACCAGTCCTCCAAATCCATTTTCTCTTGTAAGGGAAGCAGTTCTTCGCGTCCAAAGCGTTCAAATTGAGAAATAATTTCCTCTTGCTCGGGGGTGAGTTGGTATTGTGCTTTTACGTCGTTGGCATTCACCTTCATAGACTCCAAAAGTTTTTTAAATGGAAATAGTTGAAATGTTGGACCGGATCATCAGTTTTTCTCCCTGGAGTGTCAACCCAGTGGAAATGGTTAATTGAGTTGGAAAAATTAGAACAGTTAATAGGACCTACCATTGAATTAAAGGATTTTTTAATTAAGAGTTTTTTAATTCTGATAATGCTTGATTTCGCTGCTGTTGGGTAGAAAACGCTCTCTTTTTTCTAACGTCTGTTAGAGGCTGTGTTGTTTCAACTTTATGATTTATATGTTCTTTTATTCAGGCAGGGATTTTTGTTTGACAGTGAAGAGAAAATATCATTGAATAGAATTCAAGAATAATAAAAGCATGGGCAGACCACTCAATTTAACTTAATTTTTAATTATTAATGCCTCTGCGAAAGACCGGTTACGGGTACGTTGTATTTGGATGGGGTTTGTATGTTAGATGTACGGTTTTGTAATAAAAAAGACCTGGTTCCAGGCGACCTTCACTATTTTCTATACGACGTAAGAATTCAACAAAATGACTGTTTTTCCGGTGCATGAATGTTGGTCGGAATCACACATCGCCTTGGTGCTGCTTGGCGCCCGCTAGCCCCTGGAGACTCACTTGGCAGGCGAAGGATGCAAAGAATCAAATTGAAATATCACGAGGATTGATAAATGTCAGATAAAACTATTCGTATTGGCTGTGCAGCCGGTTTTTGGGGGGATACGGAAGTATCAACCCCTCAATTATTGGAGAAAGGCAATCTTGATTACCTGGTTTATGACTACCTGGCCGAGGTCACCATGTCGATCATGAGCCGGGCTAAGGCGCGTTCTGATGATGCGGGCTATGCCATTGATTTTGTTTCTGTCGTGATGAAGCAAAATATCAAAACCATCGTTGAAAAAGGGGTCAAGGTCATTGCAAATGCTGGGGGCGTTAATCCGCTGGCTTGTCGTGAAGCCCTGTTAAAAGTAGCGGATGCAGCAGGTGTGGACATCAAAGTCGCAGTTGTTTTGGGTGATGACTTGATGGGACAGGAAGAGGCCTTACGTCAACAGGGCATCCAAGAAATGTTCTCCGGTATCGACATGCCTAAAAAGTTCATGAGCATGAATGCCTATATTGGTGCCCGGGCCGTTGCTCAAGCGCTGGATGCGGGCGCACAAATAGTGATCACCGGGCGCTGCGTGGACAGTGCCGTCGCTTTAGGCCCGCTGATTCATGAGTTTGGATGGAAGGAAAGCGATTACGACTATTTAGCGGCGGGTAGCCTCGCTGGCCATCTCATTGAGTGCGGCCCTCAAGCGACGGGAGGTAATTTCACCGATTGGGATAAAGTCGAAGGCTGGGAAGATATGGGCTTTCCCATCGCGGAATGTTCTGCGAACGGCGAATTCATTGTGACCAAGCCGGAGGGAACTGGCGGTATGGTGACTCGAGGTACCGTCTCTGAGCAAATGCTCTATGAAATCGGTGACCCGTGCAATTATCTGTTGCCAGATGTGACGTGTGACTTCAGCCAGGTTGTTTTGGAAGAAGTGGGTAAAGACCAGGTCAAAGTCACCCACGTCAAAGGGCGTGAACCAACAGATACCTATAAAGTTAGCGCCACCTATGCAGACGGTTTTCGCGTCATATGTACGCTGACGTTAGGGGGTATTAATGCGGTTGCTAAAGGTGAACGCACAGGTAAAGCATTGATTGACCGCGCAGAGAAACTGATCCGAAGCAAAGGGTTTGACGGGTTTCGTGAAACCAGCGTTGAAGTACTTGGCGGAGAGGCGATGTATGGACCTCATAGCCAGGCGCGGAACGTGAGAGAAGTGGTTTTGAAAGTGGCTGTGCGCCATGACAATAAAGATGCACTCAGCATTTTTGCACGTGAAATCGCACCGGCTGCACTGATGATGTCACCCGCCATGACAGGTTTCTTTGCGGGGCGGCCGGGGGTATCTCCCGTTGTACGGTTGTTTTCTTTCCTGGCTAAAAAATCGGATGTGCCACTGTCGACAGCGATGGGCGGTGACCCTGTCCCCGTCCCCATGCCAACTGTCGGTCGAGCCGATGTCGAGTTGAAAGCCGAGCGGCCCAAGTTGACATCGGCCGCACCCGAAGGCGAGGCGGTTAATGTCCCCCTCTATGCGCTGGCTTGGGGGCGAAGCGGTGACAAAGGCAATAATGCCAATATTGGAGTGATTGCCCGAAAACCCGAATACATGCCCTACATCCGCAATGTGCTGACTGCTGAGTGTTTGGCGGATTATTATGCTCACATCCTGGAGGGTAAGGTAGAGCGCTTTGATCTGCCTGGGAGCCATGCATTGAACTTTCTGCTGCATGACATATTAGGCGGTGGCGGCATGGCATCTTTGCGTATTGACCCTCAAGGTAAAGCGTATGCGCAAATGATTTTGGACTACCCCATTCCGGTACCCAAGTCACTGGCAGAAAAAGATGGTTTACCAGCGCTGGGCTAATGGTCGTATTGGTTAGGGAGAAGAGTCATGCTCAAGGTAACCAATGCGCAAATTGTCTATGACAACGTCATTGAGGCCGTACGAGATGTTTCGTTTGAAGTCAGAGATTCACAAATTGTAGCGTTACTGGGTTCAAATGGAGCAGGTAAATCAACCGTTCTAAAGGCGATTTCGGGTGTTCTTTATCCGGAGGACGGTGAAGTACAGAGCGGAGCCATCGAGTTCGATGGCCACTCTTTACTAGGCTCAGCGGCCGACAAAATCGTCCGTTCGGGGATCGTTCAGGTCCCCGAAGGCCGGCAACTATTCGACGAGCTCACGGTCGAAGAAAACTTACTCATGGGCGGTTATACACAGCCGGTCTCGGTTGTTAAACAAAATCTTGAAAAAGTCTACGACCTGTTCTCCCGCGTCGCTGAACGCCGTTCCAATATTGCAGGGTACTTGTCAGGCGGAGAGCAGCAAATGGTGGCGGTAGGGAGGGCGCTGATGTCAGACCCCAAACTCTTGATGCTGGATGAACCTTCGCTCGGACTGGCGCCACAAATTATCGAAGAAATCTTTCAAACCATCGTCAACCTGCGCAAAGAGCGGGACGTTTCGATTCTCTTGGTGGAGCAAAACGCACGTCTGGCGCTTGAAGTGTCTGATTACGCTTACATTATGGAGAACGGCCGAGTTGTGATGGATGATGAGCCGGCGAAGCTGCTTGAAAATGAAGATGTAAAAGAGTTTTATCTGGGCTTCTCTGATGGCGGGACGAGGAAAAATATGCGGGACGTAAAACACTATAAACGCCGCAAAAGGTGGTTGTCATGAGCTCATTATTACAAGTTGACGCAATCTCCAAACGATTCGGTGGCGTTCAGGCGGTATCCAATGTCAGTTTCGACGTTGGTCAAAATGAAATTTACAGTTTGATTGGCCCGAATGGCGCAGGCAAGACAACCTGCTTTAACCTCATCAGTGGTATTTTCCCCTTGAGTGAAGGGCGGATCACGTTTGATGGTCAGGATCTCGGACGCGTTAAAACCCACCAGCTGGCAAAATTAGGCATCGGCCGAACGTTCCAGAACCTGGCGGTCTTTAAGCATGCGACGGTGGTTCAAAATATCCTGGTAGGCCGCCATTCCCATATGGAAACCGACCTCTTTAGTTGCTTGTTTTTTGCCCCTAATGCACGCCGCCATGAAAAAGCGCATCGGCACAAAGTTGAAGAAATCATCGAGTTTCTGGAAATCGAAGATATTCGTATGCAGCCGGTTGGGACTTTGTCTTATGGATTGCAGAAGCGCGTGGAACTCGGTCGTGCCTTGGCTACAGAACCGAAATTACTACTCCTGGATGAAATGGTTTCGGGCATGAATGCCGAAGAAACAGAAGACATTGCCCGGTTCATCTTGGACATTAAAGACGAATTGGGAATCAGCGTACTCATGGTAGAGCATGATATGGGCATCGTCATGGATATTTCTGATCGGGTTTGTGTATTGAACTTTGGTGAAAAAATTGCCTCCGGTACACCGGAAGAAATATCAAAAAACACAGCGGTGATAGAAGCGTACCTTGGGCATTCTGGAGGGGGTTGATGGACATCAAATCACGTATAGAAAAGGGTCAAATTACTCTACCGCAGCTACTAAGTCACTGGGCGCATACCCAGCCCAAAGCTTTGGCGTTAAGGGAAAAAGATCTGGGTATCTGGAAGCGCTACACCTGGAAAGACTACTATCGAACGGTTTGCCGCACCGCCTTGGGTCTCAAGCAGTTAGGCTTTCAAGAGAATGACAAACTCTCGATTGCCAGTGAAGATACGCCGGAGTGGATGTACGGTGACTTGGCGGTTCAGGCATTGGGCGGGGTAACCGTTGGTATTTATCCCACGAACCCATGGCCGGAACTGACGTACATTGTGGGTCATTCCGAAAGCCGCTTTGCGATCTGTGGTGACCAGGAGCAGGTTGACAAGTTTATTGATGCACGAAATAACGGCGAGCCGCTGGCCGAGCTTGAAAAAGTGATCTGCGTAGATATGAAAGGCATGCGAAATTATCAGCAGGACTGGATTATTTCCTTCGATGACCTGCTTGCCCTGGGGGATGAGTACGCCAAAAATCACCCAGGTGCTGAGGAAGCGTTTGCCAAAGAACTGGATGCTCGGGATCCGGGCGATGTAGCCGTGTTGGTCTATACCTCAGGTACAACGGGCCCACCGAAAGGCGCCATGTTGTCTCATAAAAATCTGATTGTTGGCGCACACCCCATTAAACAGAAGTTTGGCTTTAACCAACAAAATTACGAAGTTGTTTGTTATCTGCCTTTATGCCATGCCGCGGAACGACTGTTTTCTACTGTGATGCACTGTATGACCGGTGGCATCGTGAATTACGCCGAGTCGGTGGACACCGTGGCATACGATGTGAGAGAAATTGCGCCCAAAGCCTTTTTGGGGGTTCCCAGGATTTGGGAAAAACTGCAGCAAGGGATTTTGATCCGCATGCAGGATGCAACCCCCCTGCAAAAGCGCGTGTTTGATTTTTGTATGAAGCAGGGTCGCGGCATTCTGGATAGAACAGTAGCTAACCAAGGGCAACGAACCTTTACAGACTCCCTGCGGTATTTTTTGCTCTGGGTTCTCTGCTTCAGAAGCCTGCATAAATACCTGGGGTTGAACCGCTCTCGCGCAAACTTTTGTGGCGGGGCTTCAATTTCACCCGAAGTCGTTCGCTTTTTCTACATCCTTGGTATCCCTGTTTTCCAGGCATATGGGCAGACGGAATCATCCGGTTTGTCATTTGTTCAGGACCTTGATCACTGGGAAATTGGCGCCACAGGCTTGCCTGTCCCAGGACTTGAGTATCAACTCAGTGAAGAAGGCGAGTTGCTTGTCAAGTTTGATAGCGTTTTTGTTGGCTACTACAAAAATGAGAAAGCAACGGCTGAAACCATCGTAGATGGCTGGTTGCACACCGGTGATATTGTCGAGTTTTCAGACAGGGGTGAGCTGCTGATTGTTGACCGGAAGAAAGCCATCATCATTACCAGTGGCGGTAAAAACATCTCGCCTTCTGAAATTGAAAACGCTTTGAAAGACAGTTTGTATATCCGCGAAGCAATTGTTGTCGGAGAAGGGCGTAATTATCTCGGCGCTTTGATACAAATTGACTTTGATACCGTTGGTAAGTGGGCGCAAGAGCGGAAAATCGCCTACACCACTTTCAAAAGCCTAAGTAAGTTACCGGAGGTGGCCGCCCTCATTGAAAAAGAAGTCGAGCGCGTCAATGCTCAGTTTGCGCGGGTTGAAAATATCCGCAAGTTTGTGCTGCTGGAGAAAGAACTCGATCACGATGACGGTGAGCTGACGGCTACGCAGAAGGTTCGACGTAGCACTATCGAGAAAAAATTCGAAAAAGAAATCATCGAGTTATATGGGGAGGCTGCCTGATGGAGTACTTTTTAGCACTAACAACCTCGGGTATTGCCGTTGGCGTGCTCTATGGAATGTTGGGAATGGCCTATGCCGTGATTTACAAATCCACCGGCGTGGTTAATTTTGCTCAAGGCGAAGTCATGATGCTTACGGCTTATACCGCCTATGCCATTGCCAGCTTGTGGGATGTCGGCTTTTGGACCTTGTTGATATCGGTCACGATCATTGCCATTTTTGTCGGTTTGTTTATCGAGTTTGTCTTTATTCGGCCTATGTTGGGGCAGGAAGTGTTCTCGATTGTGATGGTCACGATTGGCTTAGCCGTTGCGATCCGTGCGATTGTCGTCATGATCTGGGATGCGGACCCTATTCCTTTTCCCAGTGGATTACCCGGGGACACAGTTTCGGTATTGGGCGTTGGCATGTATAAGTCACAGGTGTATTCAATTATTGTCTTCCTTGCCCTGGTTTTTATTATGTGGGTTTTCCTTCGCTTTTCCCGCATTGGCATCGCTATGCGAGCAACGGCCAACTTGCAGACCACGGCCTTGTTGATGGGTATTAACGTCAAGCGGGTTTTTGCCATTGCCTGGGGGCTTTCTGCCATGATCTCGGCAGTAGCCGGCATCTTCATTGCCTCTGTTCAAGACCTGATGCCTGATATGTGGTTCAACGGTTTGAAGGCTTTCCCCGCCGTGATTGTAGGGGGGCTGGACTCCGTATTTGGTGCTGCGCTGGGCGGAATCATCATCGGTTTGGTTGAAAACTACGCTGAAGGTTATATCGGCTTCAACTTGAAAGAAATTGCCGGTTTCATTGTCATTCTCATTGTGCTGATGATTCGACCTTATGGGCTGTTTGGTAAAGAAGAGATTGAGCGAGTCTAATTATGAGAAGTGGTCATTTTATAGAGAGTTATGACAAGCTGGTTAACCTGACCGATAACCCGGTCAAAATGGCCTGGTCCTGGATTTTGGTGCTGGTTTTAGCCTTGGCGCCACTGGTATTGGATTCATTTTGGACGTCTATTTGCGCCACGGTCCTTATTACGGCCATCGGTATCATTGGCCTGAACTTGCTCGTGGGGACAACGGGGCAGATTTCCTTGGGGCACTCAGGTTTTCTTGCCGTAGGCGCCTACGCTACCGCGATTTTGACAATGGATTACCAGGTGCCTGGCATTATCGCCATATTATTAAGTGGGTTTATTGCGGCATTTTTCGGGTTAATTGTCGGTATCCCATCGTTGAGGCTCAAGGGTTTGTACCTGGCCATTACTACGATGGCATTTGCCATTATCATCAACCACGTTATTTTGAACGCAGAAGACATCACCCGAGGTTCTGAGGGTTTTATCATTGACCCTCTACAAGTATTTGGTTTTAGCTTCGAGAGTGATGCCTCTATCTATTATTTATCGTTAATAATTTTGGTGCTTACAGTACTGGGTGCCTTGAATTTGATGCGCTCACACATTGGCCGTGCCTGGGTTGGCATCCGTGACCATGATATTGCCGCTAAAGTCATGGGCATTAATTTGACAACCTACAAATTACTGGCGTTCATGGTCAGTGCATTTTTTGCCGGTATCGCCGGCAGTATTCTGGCTTTTCAGCTGCAATATATTAACGTTGATAATTTTAGCTTACTGCTTGGTATTGAAGCCTTATCAATGATTATTGTTGGGGGGTTAGGGTCGATCTCTGGTTCCATCGTGGGTGTTATCTTTATCATCTTTTTGAATGAGCTCGTACGCATCACGACCGGTATTTTTGCAGATGATGGAGGCACAATGTCGCTCTATATCCATGAAATGAAAGGTTTGCTTTATGGCGTCGTGATCGTACTGTTCCTGCGGTTTGAGCCCGACGGCATCATGGGTAAGTGGCGCGATATTAAAAATTACTGGTCGAACTGGCCGTTTCATCACTAGGTAAACGGCATTCTCATGTCAATGGGATAAGGTTGGCTGGGTAGGCTTTTTAATTAATAAGTTTAGGAGGAAGTGACCATGAAAAGAATGCAAAGTGCTAAAAAAGCTTTGGCGATTGCTGCGGTTTGTTGTGGCGGGTTGCTGTTTGCGCAGCCGGCGTTATCGGAGCCGGGCGTGACCGATGACACGATTTTGATGGGCTCACTAATGGCGGTTAGTGGCCCGCCCAGTTTAATGGGCAAAGCGGCGACCAGTGCACTTAAAGTCTGGCAAGAAGATGTTAATGCGAACGGTGGCATCAATGGGCGTATGTTGAAGCTCATTACAGCAGATGATGGTTATGTGCCCGCACGAACCCGTCAGATGGCCAAGAAGTTGATTGAAAATGACAAGGTATTCGCCCTCGTCGGAACATCCGGCAGTTCTCACTTACTGGCAGCCATGTCGGTGATTGATAAGCATAAAGTGCCGGCGATCAATACTATGGCTGTGAATTCAGCGCACTTCAATCCACCCCGTGACTCTGTCTTTGTGGCCGGTGCAACTTACTGCCAGGAAATCGAAATCGCCATGACATATGCGGCCAAGAATCTTGGCAAGCAAGATGCCAAATTTGTTCTTATCTATCAGGATGATGAGTTCGGTAAAGATATGAAATGCGGATATGACAATGGCATCAAAAATAATGGCTTGGCCGATGTTGGGCAATTCAAGTTCAAGCGTGGACAAAAAGACTTCTCTGCCGAAATTTTGAAAGCCAAGGCAACCGGTGCGAATGTGCTTATTTCTGGAGGTATTGTCGCTGAGCACGCTATTTTCCTGAAAGAAGCCCGTAAAATTGGCTGGGACATGACGCTGATCGGCATGCATGGCGCGCACCTTTCAGCGGTACAAGCCTTGTCAGGTGAAGCAGATAATGGTTATTACACGGCAGACTATGTGCCACCTTTAAGCGCAACCGACATCCCCGGTGTCAAGAAATTCATGGAGCTTTCAGAAAAATATCTTACTGAAAAAGAGCTCAAAGGGCTTAACCGCTATGCACTGTCCTCTTATGCAGCGGCGCTGATGATGGAGCATGCCATGAGAGAGTGTGGCAAAGAGTTGACGCGTGCCTGTGTTATTCAGAATCTGGAAAATATGAATGGTTTTGATGTTGGTGGTGTAATGTCGCCTATCACCTATGGCAAAGGTAATCGTTTTTCAGTGAGTGGCATCATGGTGATCCAGTCTAACGGCCTTGGAAAAGACTTTAAACGTATTAGTGACCCGATTGTCCTGACAGAGTAATTGTCTTCACCGTCAGGCTCAAAATAGCGTTGCGTAAGAGGAAATGACCATGTTGAAAAAGCAGACAAAAAAGTGGCTCCTGGGTGCTTTATGCCTGGGAGGAGTCCTGGGTGTGACACCAGCACAAGCGGAAGTTGGTGTAACAAATGACACTATTGTGATTGGCTCGATTAACCCATTGAGCGGATCACCCAGCCTCCTAGGGCGGGCGCATTGGTTGGCTCTTCAGGTCTGGATAGCGGAGGTAAATGAGCGGGGCGGGATCAATGGGCGCAAGCTTAAACTGATCGCTGAGGATGATGGCTATGTGCCAGCTCGTACCCGGCAAATGGCTAAAAAGTTGATCAGCAAAGATAATGTTTTTGCTTTTCTGGGGACTTCCGGTAGTTCACACCTTCTGGCAGTTATGCCGTTGCTGGACAAAGAAAAAGTACCAGTAGTCAATACATTAGCTGTTAACAGTGCTCATTTTGATCCACCTCATCCGACCGTTTTCAATATTGGCGCAACTTACTGTATGGAGATGGAGTATGCCATTGAGTTTGCAGTCAATCATTTAGGTAAAAAAGACAGCAAATACGTCTTAATCTATCAGGATGATGACTACGGGAAAGATACGCGTTGTGGTTACCTCAATGGTGTTGAGCGCTATGGCGTCAAAGATGTTGGTCAATTTAAATACAAGCGTGGCCAAAAAGATTTCTCCGCAGAAATCTTGAAGGCCAAGGCAACCGGCGCGGATGTGTTGATTTCCGGTGGTGTGGTTGCAGAGCACGCCATCTTTATGAAGGAAGCTAAAAAGATTGGTTGGGATGTCACCATGATTGGCATGCATGCGGCACACCTGCCGCCTGTGCAAGCCTTAATGACTGGCGCAGACAATGGGTATTACGCCATTGACTATGTCCCGCCGCTCACACAGACCGATATCCCCGGCGTTAAGCGGTTCATGGATAACGCGCAGAAATACCTTGATGAAAAGGAATACAAAGGGCTCAACCGTTACTCATTGGCTTCCTACGTGGGTTCACTTGTCATGGAAGAGGCCATCCAGCAGTGCGGAGAGGCATTGACCCGGAGCTGTGTGGTTGAAAAACTGGAAAGTTTGGATAACTTTCAAGTAGGCGGACTGATGTCGGGTGTCACGTTTGGAGAGGGTAATCGGTTCTCGATCAGTGGTGTGCTGGCGGTTCAGTCCCAGCCGGAAGAAAAAGTCTTCAAAATGGTCACAGACCCTAAAGTCATTCCTGTGCGTTAGCCTTTATTCTTTCCTTGTGTCATGTGAAAACACCTCGCCAAAATACGGCGTGGTGTTTTTACCGTTTATGTCAGTGATTGTGATTTTCTAGAATTATCTTGGATCGTTTATGCAAAAAATAAAGAAAGTACTGATTGCCAATCGGGGCGAAATTGCCTTACGTATTCTGCGAACACTGAAAGCAGCAGGCATCCCCGGCGTTGTGATGTACCACAGAGTAGATCGTGGGGCGCCGGCTGTTAGAGAAGCTGAAGAAACTTATCTGATCGAAGGTGAAACACCCGTCGCAGCCTATCTCGATATCGAAAATATTCTCGCAGCCTGTCGAACAACAGGCGCCAATGCTGTTCATCCCGGGTATGGTTTTTTGGCTGAAAATGCGCCCTTTGCAAAAGCCTTGGCCGAGGCCGACGTGATCTTTATTGGCCCAACCGCTGATGTTATTGAGCTTATGGGAGATAAAGTCTCGGCACGAAAGTTTGTTGAAGCACGGGGGTTCCCGGTTGCTCCCTCAGCCATCGAAGAAGATGATCCTGCCACATTCGTTGAGCGTGTGGCCAAAGTGGGTTTCCCTGTTTTGATTAAACCCGCTGCTGGAGGTGGGGGGAAAGGTATGCGCGTTGTTTATGATGGCGCCAACCTGGCTGAGGAAGTTGAAAGAGGTCGCCGGGAGGGTGAGCGTTACTTCGCGGATGGCCGGTTATTTGCTGAACGGTTCATTGAAAACCCCCGGCATATTGAAGTCCAGGTTTTTGGTGACCAGCACGGCAACTACGTGCACTTTTGGGAACGGGAATGCTCCATTCAACGACGTTTCCAAAAAATTATCGAAGAAACCCCGTCGCCGGCGCTGAGCCCGGAACAGCGCCAGGAAATTTGTACCGCTGCGGTGGGCATTGCCGAGGCTGTGGGTTACCAGGGGGCGGGTACCGTAGAGTTCATCTACGCACCGACAGGGGAATTTTACTTTCTGGAAATGAACACTCGATTACAGGTGGAACACCCGGTTACCGAAATGGTGACGGGCTATGATTTGGTGTACGAGCAGCTGCGGGTCGCAGCCGGCGAAGCCCTCAATTACACCCAGGCAGACATCACTCAGACAGGCCACTCGATTGAATGCCGGATTTGTGCCGAAGATGCCGATGCGGACTTTGCGCCGGCCATAGGAAAACTGCTAAAAGTGCGTGAGCCAGTTGGCCCTGGTATCCGAGTCGATAGTGGGGTTATCGAAGGGCAAGACGTCACCACGGCATTTGATCCCATGCTATCCAAACTGATCGTATACGCACGTGACAGGCAGCAGTGTATTACGCGAACCCAGCAGGCGCTGCGGGATTACGTCTTACTGGGAGTGACAACGAATACCGCCTACCTGGACAAAATTTTGTCCCACAGTGATTTTATCTCAGGAGACGTTCATACAGGCTTCTTAGCGGAACAGGCGGATGTATTGAAACAGAACCTGAGTCAGGACACGTTGGACTTTCTACTGTCAGCCGCCGCCTTAACAGACGAGCAGCTTTGCAACGCTGTTGCGGAAATCCCCGAATTGTATGCTGCCATGGGTCACTGGAGAAATTAGCATGAAAAGAGAATTTGTGATTGGCAGTGAAAGTTATGACGTTCTGCTCAATAAAGCTCTGGGAGAGTATCACCTGGATGTTGGCGATCGGCAGCTGGCTATACAGGCTGAAGAAATTGGGTCAGGGGAATACTTCATTTATGTTGACGGCCGCAAACAGCGGGCGTTTGTCGCCGTGGATGATGAAAACACCTACATACACATGGAAGGTAAGGCCGTCACCATACAGCGCATTGACCCTTTTGAGAAAATCATGGGTGGCGATGGGGCGGATGGCTCAGGCTCCAGCCTGTTAGCGCCCATGCCCGGCACTGTCATTTCAGTCAATTGTGAACCTGGGCAACAGGTGTCTGAGGGTGACGTGCTGATGGTGATTGAGAGTATGAAGCTGGAAACAACGGTGGCGGCTCCCCGAGAGGGTATTGTTGAGCAGGTCAACTTTTCTGCCGGGGATACTTTTGATCAAAAAGCGTTGCTGGTTTCCCTGCAAGCTGAAGAGGAGTGAGTCATGCAACGTATCCGCTCGGCGATTCGAACGCAATCGGAGTCATACCTCGCCAACAAAGCGCACAATGAGAAGGTCTTTACCGCATTTCGTGAGCGGCAGGAACGTGCTCGTTATGTGCGCCCGGAGCGGGAGTTAGCTCGCCTGGCTCGTCAGGGGAAAATGACAGGCCGGCAACGCGTTGAAATGTTGCTTGACCCAGGGACGCCTTTTCTGGAGTTCTCCAGCCTGGCCGCTTGCGAAGATTATGACGGCGAAATTCCCGGAGCCAATGTGATTTCGGGTATTGGTATTGTCTCCGGGCGGGAAGTGGTTATCCATGCCGATGACAACAGCATGAAAGGGGGAGCCTGGTATCCACGGTCCACGCAAAAGATCATTCGTGCCCTGGACATCGCGATCGAAAACCGGCTGCCTGTGATCCACATTTGTGATAGCGCGGGTGGGTATCTCGAAGATATGGCCGGAGTCTTTGTGAAAGGGGGGCGGGTTTTTCGCAATCAGTGCATCCTCAGCAAAATGAATATTCCCCAGGTGGCCATTGTGTGTGGCAACTGCACGGCCGGTGGGGCCTATATCCCAGGTTTGTGTGACTACGCCATTATTGTCCGTGGTATGGGCGCTGTGTTCCTCGGTGGCCCTCCCTTGGTGAAAGCAGCCACGGGCGAGGAAGTCACCGTCGAAGCTCTCGGTGGCGCAGATATGCACACCAGCATTTCAGGCACGGTGGACTACCCGGTTGACTCAGAAGAACAAGGCATCGCCATGGCTCGGGAAATTGTCGGACAGTTCCGCCAGCCTACCAAGGCGTATCACCCGCAGGCTACCGAAGCGCCTTATTATGACCCGGAGGAGCTTTTTGGCATCCTGCCGAGTGATATCAAAGTCCAATTTGATATGCGCGAAGTGATTGCCCGGATTGTAGATGGTAGCCGCTTTCACGAATATCAACCGGCTTATGGCAAAACACTGGTATGTGGTTATGCCCACATTTGGGGGTACAAAGTTGGCATTCTGGGCAACAACGGTGTCCTGTTTAATGACAGTTCGCTGAAAGCCGCGCACTTCATTTCCTTGTGTAACCAAAACGGCACACCGCTTGTTTTTTTACAAAACACAACGGGCTACATGATTGGTCGTGAATACGAAGAAAAAGGCATCACCAAAGACGGAGCCAAGATGCTCATGGCACAAGCGGGCAGTGAAGTGCCTAAGTTTACGGTGCTGACAAACTCGTCTTTTGGGGCCGGCTATTACGGCATGTGCGGCCGTGCCTGGGACCCGCGGTTTCTTTGGTGCTGGCCGAATGCAGAGATGGGTGTCATGGGCGCAGAACAGGCTGCTCGAACGTTGGGGGATGTCAAACTTGCTCAGTTAAAGCGCGCCAATCCAGATGTGAGTGAAGAAGAAGTTGCGGTGCTTCGGCAGCGGGTTAAGGAAAAGGCCGAGCGGGAAACCAGTGCGTATTTTGCGACCTCCCGCATGTGGGATGATGGTATTTTGATGCCCACAGACACTCGTAACGCATTGGCAATTGCGCTCTCGGTTGCCGCCAATGCACCGTTAGCCAATCCCAGTTATGGCGTTTTCAGAATGTAATCCACGGGTTTAAAAAAACGACAAGCAGTCGACAAAATTTGCAGGAAAAGTAATGCGCAGAATTGTTTCAAATATTAGTACACAGTCCCACGAGTTCAAAGAAAACCAGGCTGATATGGCTCGCGTACTTAACGAGTTCCGTCAGCTCCAACAGAAAGCGCGTTACACCCGGCCCGAGCGGGATATGCAACGCCTGAACAAGCAAAAGAAACTCTTTGTTCGGGATCGCCTGGAGCTGTTGCTGGACCCGGGCACACCCTTTTTAGAGTTTTCCTCGCTGGCGGCGCACTATGCTTATGAGGGGACTGTGCCGGGCGCAGCGGTGGTCACTGGTATTGGGCTTGTCAGTGGAAGAGAGGTCATGGTGATTGCCGGGGATGCCAGTGTTAAAGGCGGGGCCTGGTATCCTCTGACGGTTAAAAAAATGGTCCGTGCATTGGATATCGCCATTGAGAATCGGTTGCCGGTCATCCACATCTGCGACAGTGCCGGTGGCTTCTTACCCCTGCAAAGTGGCGTATTTCCAGACCGCTTTGCTGCCGGGCGTATTTTTCGCAACCAAGTTCAGCTCAGCAAAATGAACATCCCGCAAATCGCCATTGTTTGCGGGCACTGCACAGCCGGCGGCGCCTATGTGCCGGCGCTGAGCGACTACAACATTATTGTTCGGGGAACGGGCGCCATTTTTTTGGGTGGCCCACCGTTGGTGAAGGCCGCAACGGGTGAAGTGGTGACGGTCGAAGCATTAGGCGGGTGTGATATGCATACCACCACCTCTGGCACAGCGGATTATCCGGCGGACAATGAACCACAGGCCTTCGCGATTGCACGAGATATCGCTGCCCAGTTCCGCAAACCGAAGAAACAGGTCATCGAGACGGCCCCGGTGGAAGCACCCTACTACGACCCGGAAGAACTGTACGGCATCATCCCGATGGATCGCAAAACTCAGTACGATGTGCGAGAAGTCATTGCCCGGATTGTAGACGGCAGCCGCTTTCACGAATACCAACCGGCTTACGGCAAAACGTTGGTGTGTGGTTATGCCCACATTTGGGGCTACAAAGTGGGAATTCTGGGTAATAACGGCGTGTTATTTAACGACAGCGCTAAAAAAGCAGCGCACTTTATCCAGCTGTGTAATCAGAATAAAACGCCTTTGGTTTTCTTGCAGAATATTACCGGCTACATGGTCGGTCGGACTTATGAAGAAGAGGGCATCACTAAAGACGGGGCGAAGATGTTAATGGCGCAAGGGGGAAGCGTCGTACCGAAATTTACCGTCATTATTGGCGGCAGCTTTGGTGCCGGAAATTATGGTATGTGCGGCCGAGCCTGGGATGCCCGGGTCCTATTCATGTGGCCCAAGGCCGAAATTGGTGTCATGGGCGCCGAGCAAGCGGCCAATACCTTAGTCGACATCAAAACCCGGCAGATGCAAAAAGAAGGTATTACCCTCAGCGAGAAAGACATCGAAGCAATTCGTACGCCCATTATGGAAAGTTACGAGCGTGATTTAAGTGCTTACTACTCGACATCAGAACTGTGGGATGACGGTATTTTAGACCCTGCTGATACACGTAATGCCCTCGGCATGTCGATCGCGTGTTCACTCAATGCACAAATTGACGATCAAAGTTACGGTGTATTCCGTTTTTGAGTCCAATGCGGTAGCCGCATACTGATGCTACGGAGAAAGGCCGCCTGTAAGCGGCCTTTCTTACTATCAATATCGTATTTGTAATTGCTAAAAACAATTAGTCGTCTTGTTCGAAAACCCGTAGTGTTTTAACACTTTCGTTAAGCCTCCCTGTCAACACTCATAGAAAACATGGACGTGTGAATGAGTTCTGATGAACCTACAAGTCTTGGTCAGCGTATCGTTGGGTCTGCCGCTGCACGTCTGAAAAAATTTGATCGCTTTAGTAAAAAGTATCTGCGTGATCTCTGGGATACTTTGAACTATGTCTGGTGGGACCGAATTTACCATTCCCTCCTGATCCTTTATTTATTGTTTTCAGTTTTAGTCTTCAATGCTTATTTCTTTAAAGAAGAAATCGAGGTATTTGAATCTATTTGGCGGATGTTTGATGAAATTAAACTATGGGTCGCTGTTTTAGGCGCTGCTTTGGCTTTATTCATCAATCAGAGTCGAAAAAAACTTCGTGGTGAAGCTTTCTGGAACAAAATCGATAAAAAAAGAGGGTTTAATTACGCATTTGCTCACAAGATTCCACCCCTCACTTTTCGTTCACGACTTGTTGCCAGTCTGATTTTGTTGCCACTCATTTCCCATGTTGTTTCTTTTTGGGCAGGGTGGGTCACCCTCGAAGATTTTATTCGTGACAGTTGGTATCAATGGCTTATTTTGGTCGTTACGGACGTCTTCATTCTTATGGCCCTATGGTACGACGTTAAATTACGACAAATGCTACGGCGGTACTTTATCGATTGGGTTCAAACATATCATACCGAGGCGCTGCAACGGTTTGAGTCTGTCTTAATTGCTCATTTCTATGAAAAAGTAGTGGGGCTTCGGGAAAAAGTCGGCCTTCCGATTATCAAAGTCAAAGAAGCGGAAGGCGCAAAAAATAAAGAGTGGCTGGGCAAAACATTTTATGACCAGGTGAACATGACAGTGATGCTGTTTTATGACGGCGTGTCATTTGACTCACTGGCCGAAGAAGCAACCGTTGCGCTGAATGTGGAAAATCACTTACGCGACTATTATTTCTCAAATGCTTGGAGTGTGCCCGGAGGGCAGGCCCCTGTATTGAGCCCACCTTTTAAAACTCTCTTGGGTAAGACTTACTTTGTAGGCGGTTTACCCAATCAGTTCGCTACCCGCACCATTGACTATGGCACTTATCAATGGGATGCGGACCGCATGAAAGCATTTAACAGCCAATTGAGCTACAAAAAGGTGTACTACCAGAGTATTGATAGCATCAACTACTGCAATGATCACTTGAAAATAGAGGGGCAGGGTGTCAGTTTTGAAATCCCGCTGTACAGCAAAGATGCTGCGGGTAATCAGTCGCTTACCAAACAGATATATGACTTGGTCCACCCGCAGAGAGACTATCATTAGGTGGTACACTTCAACGCAGTTAAATCGTAAAAGGCCGGTTAAATGAGTGCAGTTCGCATGCGGATGGGGGTGGGGTTTGGCTATTGCGTAGTGGCCATGCTAACCGCCATTGTTTATTTTCAAATGTATCTGGAATTAGAAGCCTGTCCCCTGTGTATTATGCAGCGGGTGGTTTACATTGGGCTGGCATTGTTATTTTTGATCGCTTTTCTCCACAACCCCGGCTGGTTGGGAGAAAAGATATATGCCGGGTTGGTTGTGATTAGCGCGCTTACCGGCGCGGGCGTTTCTGCCTGGCATGTCCGCTTGCAGCACTTGCCCGAAGACCAGGTTCCGCTGTGTGGTCCAGGGCTGGAATACATGATGGAAGTGTTCTCTTTCACCGAAATGCTTCAACAGGTTTTTCAAGGCTCGGGTGAATGCGCCGACGTTCTCTGGCAATTTCTTGGCCTTTCCATACCCGGGTGGACGCTTGTTTCCTTTTTAGTGGTCGTTGTTTATGGTGTTGGCATACTGTTCACGAAAAAACCCGTGTCTGGATAATCACAACCGCTTCTTGCGCTAAGTGAGAACAGGGTGCCAGCAGTTGGTCACTCTGATTTGGTATGGTGTTCTCCCGCGAACATTCCCATTTACCCGCACTGGTCAAAGGAGAGGCCTCATGCTGAATATCGCAACCTTCAATGTCGAAAATTTGGACGACAAACCGAGCTCAAATAAACCTTCACTGGCCGAGCGCATTCCTGTGCTGCGGGCGGCGCTGAATCGGATGGATGCACAGATCATATGCTTGCAGGAAGTACACGGTCAGGAGCTGCCGGGGCATACCACGCGTGACCCTGAGCGTGACCTGGCCGCTTTGGGCGCGGTGTTGGCCGGCACGCCGTATGAAACATTTGAGCGGGTGAGTACGCTCACGTCCGATAATGTCCCCTACAATGAGCGCAACCTGGTGATTTTGTCCGCCTTTCCGGTTTTGTCATTTGAACAATATCGGAATGACCACATTGACACACTGCTTTACCGCAGAGTCACGGCAACGGACCCAAAAGATGGTGAGGCAAAAGTGTTGCGCTGGGAACGGCCCATTTTGCATGCGCAAATTCAGGTCCCTGTGCTTGGGAAAGTGCATATCATTAACCTCCACCTTAAATCGCGATTGGCGACAAACGTTCCCGGACAGCGCGAGGGCTATCTTTGGCGCAGTGCCGCGGGTTGGGCCGAAGGCTCGTTTCTTTCCTCGATCAAACGGGTGGGGCAAGCACTGGAAACCCGTGTGCTGATTGATTCAATCTTTGATCAAGAACCCGATGCACGAATCCTTGTATGCGGTGACTTTAACGCAGGCCCGGGTGAGGTGCCTGTCGAGACAATTTGCGGACGTGTTGAAAACACAAATAACCCGGCGTTGCGATCCCGGGTGCTGGTTTCCTGCAGCCGCAATATTCCCGACTCTGTTCGGTTTAGCCACTACCATCATGGACATGGGAACCTGCTTGACCATGTTCTCATGTCACAAGCCGTACTGCCTTACTTTCGTTACGGACAAATTCATAACGAAAACCTGCATGATGAGAGCCTGCCTTTTATGAGTGACCTGAAATACCCTGAATCTGATCACGCACCGTTTGTTGCCGCGTTTGATGTCCCTATACCTGACTAGGTCAGCAAAGCGGCAGACAGGAAAGGTAGAACGAAGGCGAGAGAAAAGCCAAGCACGCCCTTGTTAAGGGCCTCGTGTGCCCTTAAGCAGTTGGCTGCATTAGGTGGCTTTTCTTAAAGCGCTTTAAGAAA
>DJFX01000043.1:0-35703 GCA_002432635.1 Halothiobacillaceae bacterium UBA5861
CCGTCAACCATAAACTTTTCAGTGCCAAGGCGGGCGTAATGGGCTTCTTCGTATAGAATCCGGGTATTGTCTACCAGCGTTTCCCAGCTGCTGGCGGGATGAATATTGACTTCGATGACGCCGGGGTCAGGAGTGATAGAAAATGAATTCAGGCGTTCGTCTTTGGGGGGTGGGTAACCTTCCAATACCACAGGTTGTGCCAGTTCATTAGCGGTTTGTTCTATAGCAGCAATCAGGTCCAGCCAGTGTTCTATGTGGGTCAGTGGTGGTAAAAAGACATGGAGTACACCGTTGCGGACTTCGCAGCAAAGTGCAGTGCGAATGAGGTGGGCTTCTTCAATACCAACGTCGGCCGGACCTTGCTCTTGAACCCCTAGTAAGGCTGGCTCAGCAATGGGAGGGGACTGGTAGCGGCGGCGTATTTCGTCAAATTTTTCAACCAACGGTTCTTTCACGGCAAAAGGGTCGGCTGGGGTTAATGGCTGTCGCTGTGCCTCTGGTTCCCAGAGCAGCGCATCAAGAGGCAGTCTGAGGCCCATGGGTGAATTGCCTGGCAGCAAAAACATATGTCCGCGCCGGAATACCCAGGGGTTACTGACCCAACGGTGATGTTTGTTGCTCCACCCGAGCGGGAGTGCGTAGCCAACGGTATGGTCGAGGCCTTGTTCGAAAACGGTTCGAACTCTTTGACGTTCCAGTGCATCTTTGAGTTTGCTATTTAATACGTCGACATTAGCGGGCAAATTGCCTTCTTTCCATAAGTAGTACCACCCATCTTCAAAGCCTTCGAGTGTGTTTTTGGGAGCAACGCCGAGTTGTTTGGCCAGTGCTTGGGCAAAGTGCAAGGCGTCCTCTGTCGTGCTGTTGCCGGCCTCTTGAGGGTTTGCAAGTAGTTGGGCGTTTTCCCAGACGGGTTTGTTGTCTGTGCGCCAGTGACAGGACAGGGCCCAGCGCGGCAGTGGTTCGCCCGGATACCATTTCCCTTGTGCGTGGTGCAGCACGCCGTTTGGACCAAAGCGTTTCCAGAGCTTTCTAAGCAGTACTTCAGCGCGTTCGCGTTTGTGCTCTCCCAGCGCGTTAATGTTCCATTCGGCGCTGTCCATGTCATCAATCGAGACAAAGGTGGGCTCGCCTCCCATGGTTAAGCGCACATCCTGGCTTGATAGTGTCTGGTCGATGGACTCTCCCAAGGCCATGATTTGCTGCCATTGATCGTTGCTGTAAGGTTTGGTTACGCGCGGGTCTTCGTGGATACGAGTGACTTCATTGACGAAGGAGAATTCCACTTCGCATTTATCCATCGCCCCGGTGATGGGTGCAGCACTGACCGGATCAGGGGTGCAGGCGAGAGGGATGTGTCCCTCACCTGCAAAAAGCCCAGAGGTGGGGTCAAGGCCGACCCAGCCGGCCCCGGGTATGTAGACTTCTGTCCAGGCATGCAGGTCCGTAAAGTCCTCCGTAGGCCCTGAGGGACCATCCAGCGATTTGGTGTCTGCTACAAGCTGGATGAGATAACCCGAAACAAACCGTGCGGGAAGCCCAAGGTGGCGAAGTACCTGGACCAATAGCCAAGCACTGTCACGACAGGAACCTTTTGTCGTTTTGAGTGTATGCTCGCAGGTCTGTATGCCAGGTTCCATGCGGATGACATAACCGATTTTCTCCTGCAGACGTCTGTTTAACTCAACAAGATAGGGAACGACTTCCTCACCTTTCAGGTCTTGTTGCTGCTCAACCCAGGCCTTGAGGCGGGCTCCGTTTTCTTTAATTTCGAAATAGGGAGCAAGTTCTTTACGCAATTGCTCGGGGTAAGTAAAAGGGTAGTGTTGAGCATATTCTTCAACAAAGAAGTCAAACGGGTTGATAGCAACTAACTCCGCCACAATGTCCACCGTTACAGACAGCTTCTTGGTTTTTTCATTAAAGACCAGTCGCGACAAATAGTTCCCAAAAGGGTCTTGCTGCCAGTTAATCCAGTGTTCTTCGGGCTCAACCTTTAAAGAGTACTGGTGTAGAGGGGTTCGGGTGTGAGGAGCAGGACGCAATCGAATGACATGAGGCGAAAGGTTTACCAGCCGGTCAAATGCGTACTCTGTTTTATGATGGATTGCAACACGAATAGCCATATGTACGTCTTAATATTATTTGTCTAAAATTGAACGATACAAGCCAACGGTGGAGAGGCTTTTATTAGGGCAAGCCGTCAGCTCTTTTGTTTATTTATGGTGCAAAAAAACTGTGTTATAGATTGCCACATCTTTTAAGGCTACACCATACAATTCCCATACCATCTTGCTTATGACAGTAATCAATTCTTTTCAAAATTTGTCAAAAAATTTATGTACTATCTAAGTAGGCTATTTTCTTTTTTGGTAAGGAGTGCACGATGACCTATTGCATAGGATTCTGTTTGGACGATGGGCTCGTGTTTGCCTCGGATTCGAGAACAAATGCAGGGGTCGATTATGTGACGACCTACAGCAAAATGCATACGTTCAAGCCTGCGCCGGATCGTCAATTTGTCATTTTGTCAGCGGGTAACCTTGCGACCACACAGGAGGTTATGAACCACATTCAGCGTGACTTGGATTACCCTAATGGTAATGCGAATCTGGCCAATGTGCGTTACCTCTTTGAAGCGGCTGAGTACGTTGGCAGAATCAGCCTGGAAGTTCAACAGGAGCACGGCGCTGCGTTAAGTTCATCGGGTGTGAGTGGTGAGATCACCTTGTTAATTGGGGGGCAAATCCAAGGCCAGCCTCATGGTTTGATGATGATTTACCCTCAAGGCAATTATATTACCGCATCAGAAGAAACACCGTATTTACAAATCGGCGAAAGCAAATACGGGAAGCCCGCGCTTGACCGAATAGCCAAACCCAGCCTGACGCTCGCTGAAGGGGCACAACTCGCGTTGGTATCGCTGGATGCGACCTGCCGATCCAATATCACTGTCGGCCCGCCATTTGAGGTGGCTATTTATCATGGGGGTACGTTGACATTAGACCAGCGTTATAAGTTCGAAGAAAAAGATCCGTTTCTGGTGCAGATACGCGATGCCTGGAACGAAGGCATCAGGCAAGTGTTCAAACAGCTGCCGCCTTTCCAAATTAACCCTAAAAAGACTGAAACCACAGCGATTCAGGCACAACAAATGGCGCAGGCTCAGGCGCAGCCGGGTGAAATGTTGGATACAACATTGCATGCCGGTATGAATATCCCTCAAAACTCCGGTTAGGGCGCCCCATCAGAAAAATTCTGATCAAGTTGCACGGGAGATATATTAAAGGGTTTGTCCATAACCTTTAAATTTGGCTAATACGGTCTGCATCTCCTGAGTATCCAAAATCTGTACGTCGCCAATACCCAAAGCCCGGCTGTACTGTGCAGAGAGTACCTCGACTTCGTTGGCCAATCGTGCAGCGGCTCGTAGGTTTTCCCCGCAGGCAATCACACCATGATTGGCCAGCAAACAGGCCATACGCCCCTCCAGTGCTTCCAGCGCTTTGTGAGCCAGCGTCTCTGTACCAAAGGTCGCATACGGTGCACAGCGGATGTTCTCCCCGCCGCCAATGGCAACCATATAATGAAAGGCCGGAATCCCCCGGCCGGTACACGCCAGGGCGGTTGCTGCTTCAGAATGTGTATGCACCACGGCGTTAATGTCCTGCCTGTGTTGGTAGATGGCCAAATGAAACTGCCATTCGCTGGACGGCTTTAAAGCGTCGTGTTGGTATTGCCCGTTTTGATCGACAAAAACGAGGGTATCGGGTGTCAATGCCGCGTAGTCGACCCCACTGGGGGTGATGAGCATGCCATTTTTGTAGCGTGAAGAGACATTACCTGACGTGCCTGGACTGAGACCCTGCTCGGAAAGCATTTGCGCCGCTGTCACAATCGATTCGCAGATAGCGAGTGTTACCTCAGTTAGCATGGGCACGCTCCGGATAAAGTTTCAAAAGCCCCGTTTCGCTTGCGTGCGTGATGCCCCGCTCAGTGATTAAACCCGTGATCAATCGTGCGGGAGTGATATCAAATCCGTAATTGGCCGCAGGGCTGCCCGGTGCGGTGATGCAGACAGTCTCCAACTGGCCACGGGCAGTTAAGCCGCGTACATGCGTTACTTCACTGGCCTCCCGTTCTTCAATGATAATTTGGGTGCTGTCTCGAATATCCCAGTCAATCGTTGAAAAAGGGAAAGCCACATAGAAGGGAACATGGTTGTCCATGGCCGCAAGTGCTTTTAAATAAGTACCAATTTTATTGGCCACATCACCCCCGCGTGTTGTGCGGTCTGCGCCGACAATGCAAAGATCTACCAGACCTTGCTGCATTAAATGTCCCCCGGCATTGTCGGTGATCACCGTGTGCGGAATGCCTGCAGCTCCGAGTTCCCAGGCCGTTAAAAAAGCCCCCTGATTGCGCGGCCGGGTTTCATCAACCCACACGTGTATATCGATACCCGCTTCATGGGCAAGATACAAAGGCGCAAGTGCAGTCCCCCAGTCAACACAGGCCAATGCGCCCGCATTACAATGTGTCAGTACGTTTACCCGGTCTTTCTTTTCTGCGACTTCCCGAATCAGACTTAGGCCGTGCTCACCAATGCGTTTGCAGGTTTTTATATCGTCCATGCAGATCACTTCTGCTTGTTTAAAGGCGGCTTCCGCGCGTGCTGCAGGCGCGATGGATTCCAGTGCCGTTCGCATTTGTTCCAGTGCCCAAAACAAATTCACAGCGGTGGGGCGGGTCTGCTTAAGCCGGTCAATCGCAGCACCCAGATTTGGGTCGCTGGGGTCTTCTTGCATCGCAAAGGCCACGCCAAACGCTGCTGTCGCCCCAATACAAGGCGCTCCTCTGACATTCATCTGCTCAATGGCGGTGGCGGCCTGAGCCAATGTTGAGAGTGTTTTGATTTCAAAGCTGTGCGGTAACTGGGCCTGGTCGATGAAAGATACATCGCCAGAGGCCTCACGCCAGATAGAGTGATAATGTTTATTGTCCACTTTCATGCTTGAGCTTTCTCGTTCATCGGTGACATGCGGTTGGCATTCTATCGCACCCGTTTTATTCTGTGTTTGGATTTTAGTGGCGCTCCTGGACTTGAATCGCCAGGGCTTTTTCGTTTGCGGTTAACCTTTGGAGGAGGTATGTGTGACGACACAGTTGCTTTGAGAGACCTGCTGTTGGCCAGCAAACGGGCTGTTGTGTTTACGGGCGCGGGTATTAGTACGGAGTCAGGCATTCCTGACTTCAGAAGCCCAGGCGGTATTTGGAGCCGCCACAAGCCGATTGATTTTAATGACTTTCTCTCATCTGAAGAGGCGCGTCGGAGAGCATGGAAGCTGAAGTTTATGATGGATGAAGACCTGCGTCAGGCCGCGCCTAATGCCGGCCATTTGGCGATTGCAGAACTGGTTCGCAAAGGGTTGGTCAGTCATGTGATTACCCAAAATGTAGATGGCTTGCATCAAAAGTCGGGCGTTCCAGATGCGCAGGTTGTTGAGTTGCACGGTAATACAACCTATGCGCACTGTTTATCGTGTTTTACATGCTACGAATTGGCACCGATCAAGACAGATTTTGAAAAGGATGGTACTTTGCCGGTTTGTGGTCAGTGCGGTGGTTTAGTTAAAGCAGCAACTATTTCGTTTGGGCAGGCAATGCCGGAGTCAGCGATGCGATCGGCGCAGAAAGCAACAGTGGGCTGTGATCTGTTTTTGGCGATAGGGTCTTCTCTTGTGGTGTACCCTGCGGCCAGTTTTCCCCTAATTGCTAAGCGTCAGGGGGCTAAGCTGGTTATTATTAACCGCGACCCCACAGAGTTAGACTCTGTGGCCGATTTGGTTATTCATAATGAAATTGGCCCAGTGATGCGGCGTGTGGTCATAGAGGTGTTGGCTTAATCCGGGCGTTCCTGCTGTTCGTGTTCGATTTCATTGCGGATGAGCCACATCATGTCGTCGAGCCCTTCGTGGAAAAGCTCTAACATGTCATCCAGCGTGATGAGGCCGATGAGGACGTCTTCTTCATCCACAACGGGCACTCGTCTGACGCCGGCGCGCCGCATGCGGGCAAGCACACCGAGCATGTCTTCACTTTCGTGCGCGGTGACCGGTTGGGTGGACATGATGTCGCCTACGGTGAGGACATCCGGATCAATATCGAGCGCCAATACTTCGATCACAAGGTCCCGGTCCGTTACAATGCCAATTGGCCGGTTGCCCGGGCCGGTCTCTTCAATGACGATGAGGTCGCCCACGTGGGTTTGACGCATCAGACGAGCAGCTTCGCTGATACTGGTGTCCGGCGAACACACTGTGACTTCGCGGTTACAGTATTCTCCAACAGACATGTGGACCCTCCTCTCCCTTAGTGTGATTATCCTAAAACGGTGATCAGGTTTTTTATTGTCCCAGGTCATTAAAGTGAGGTTATTTGCCGACTTGCGTGGCGTTATCAATCAGAGAGAAAAGACTGTCTCCTATCCCTGCATGCCCGGTCAGTTTATTTTCGTCGCCAGGTTGATATTTACCCGTTTTGACAAGAGCAGCCTTGAGCCCGGCGTTGAGGGCACCCAGAATATCTGCTTCGACATCATCGCCAATCATTAATACCTCACCAGGTGGTAGGCCCATGGTCTCGCAAGCCATTTGAAAAAAGGCGGGGGCGGGTTTGCCGAGATAGATCGGGTCAACGCCTGCAGCATAGGCGAGTGCGCGAATGAAGGGGCCGGCATCCAGGTGCAGCGCGCCATCTTCGGTACGGAAGTAACGGTTATCGCCAACGGCCAGGAGTGGTGCGCCGGTCATCAGGTGTTGAAAGGCTTTGTTCAGGGCATCGTAGGTAAAGTGTTCGCCCGCATCGCAAACGACCACCGCATTGGGCCTGCCTTTAAACCGGCCGGAAAATTCGGAGGCTAACGCCGGGTGGATAATGAGTTGGGGCGTTAAATCATGCTTTTGTAGATAGGCGCGTATGGCCAGGGGCGCGGTCAAAACAACGTTTGCGTCAATGGGAAAGCCCATTCTCTGAAGTTTCTCTACCACCTGATGTGATGAGTTTCGCGAGGTGTTCGTCAACAGGCGATAGGGCCGCCCGGTTTGGGCCAGGTGTTCCAGTGCTTGAATGGCGCCGGGAAGGGGCTGGTTACCCAGGTAGAGGACTCCGCTGATATCCAGTAATACCCCTTTAATCATACGTACCTCGTGCTCGCTTTTTGGATTGAGTGAGCCAGATGGCAATTACTTGGGAAACAGTACCAATAAATGGGTGGAAAATAAAATTGTCCGGCGGGATCAGTGCCCATCCGTATTGATCGACGCGAGGCTTTCATCTCCTGCAAATTGCTTTTTCCACCAGCGGATGGTGAGTGGCACGGTGATATTCAAAAAGAACGCGGCAAACATCAATGTGTAAAAGGCTTCAATGGACATCAGTTTGTGCTGTACGTAGGCGATGTCCATCACCACAAAGGCCAGTTCTCCCCGCCCTAACATGCCAAAGCCGATCATCCAGCTGGCCGGCCAGGTGAATCGCCCGGTGTAGTGAGCGGCCAGTGCCGCGGAAAAGATTTGCCCAAAAAACAGCCCGGCAAACAATATGAGCCCGTAGGGCAAAATGGTCTTGACCACCGCCAGGTCAAAAACCAGGTGGGATCCCAGCGTGACAAAAAAGATTGGCCCAATCCAGACAAACGCCACGTTGTCGATCATTTGTTTGGCCTGCCGGTGGAAATCAATTTTACGGTGTTCATGGAAGTCAAAATACTCACGTTTAATCACCAGTCCCGCCATATAAGCCCCCACTGCGGAGTGAAAGCCAAACGCATGGGCGGCAATGGCGACTAAGACGGCCAGTAATACCAGCGCCAGCATGGTGTATTCCCCCTGCCCCATTGCCAGCACGTGGCGCAATTCAAAGCGTCCCAAAAATGGAATACGCGCTGTCCAGCCAGAAATAGCAGGAAAGAGCCACGCCCCCAGGAAAGTGATAAACAGGAAAAATAAAATGGCCTTCAGTACCAGAAAGAAAAGGCCTGGGACAGTGATACTGGCCTCACCGGTTGCAATGGGCACGATGGCCGCAACCAGGGCCAATGAGGCGATGTTATCGAGGACCGCCGAGGTCATAATGCCGGTTGCAGCGGGTGTTTTATTCAAGCCTTCACTTTTGAGGGAAACCATCGTCAGGGCAACCGTTGTGGCGCCCATGGCCAGGCCGCAAAATAAGGCCATGCTGTGATCACCCCAGAACCAAAAGGCCGAGAGGTAGGCAATGCTGAACGGTGTGACCGCACCAAAAAAGGCGATCCCCCAGCTGCGCTTGATGCTGGTGAGAAAGTTATCGGTGTTCTCTTCAAAGCCCAAGGCAAACATGATTAAAATGATGCCAAGCTCTGCAAAGTTGCTGATAAAAACCGGCATTTCAAGCGGCAACAAGCCAATATTGACCATCGCTGCGCCAAAAAACAGATACCATAAAACAGGTGTAAGGCGCGTATGGTGTGCCGCAAACGAGGCTGCAAAAACACCGATCCACATAATCGCAAGCAAGGTTAAGTCATGCATGTGTCAAAAATACCGTGTCAACTAATAGGGTTCTTCTTGAATACTACTACAACGGCATTGCATCAAGTGCGATGAGGTTGTTCGTCGCCACAGATTTGCCGCAGGCCACCACGGCTGTGCTGCAAACATTACAACCAGAGCCGGGGAAATATATTCGGTTGGTTAAACCGGAACGTATGCACTTAACACTCAATTTTGTGGGTGATGCGGAGGCTGAACGGGTTGCTGATGCCTTGCAGGTTGTGAAGAATTCACCCGTCCGCTTGAGTATGGACAGAATGGGGGTTTTTAAGTCGAGTGCGGGCGAAGTTTTATGGGTGGGTGTTCGCAAGAACCGCAAGCTTGAAGACTTGCAGAAAAAAATCGCCGACAGCTTGCACCGGGCCGATATTCCAAGTGATACCCGGCCCTTTTTACCACACATCACTCTGGCGCGTTGCCGTGCGAAGGCAGACCCAGCTGTGACGTCGCATTTTCTCAAGCAAGTCGTCAGTGCCAATCTGCACTTTACGTTAAAGCAGTTTCACCTGTTTAATAGTGCGGTTAAAAATGCTCAGCCCACTTACGAGGTATGTGCAACCTTCCCATTGGCCTAAAGAGAATCAGGCCGGGAGAGTAGCCTGACGGAGTGTCGCCAGGCTACAGACTCAAGCGATCCGTATCAGTTCAAAATCGGCCCCAGATTCAGTAACTGCGTTTCACCGCTGTTGTCATCAACGCCGTCGTTATCGTTGACGATCAATACATCGCCCATTCTCGTCACGGCCAGTCCTTCAACCTTTTCATAGGTCAGGCCGGCCGGTGCCGCCAGATCGGCCATCAAATCCCGTACCAGTGTCTTTGTCACCACCGCATCAGCCGCGAGACCGGTGACATCAAACTTGTAGAGGCGTTTGATGGCGGCATCGGGACCACCCTGGTTATCGCGTTCCACGACGAGGAATTCGCCATTACCCAGTGAGGTGATGTCGGACAGCCCCACCCAGCCGCCGTTTTGAGACTCCGCCGCATCCAGTGGGTAAAAGAGAAAGCTCCAACTGGCCGCTGCGACGTCGTAAATGCCGATACGCACATTGGTGTCGCCCGCCCATACCCGTTGAAATGCCACGTAAACTTTGCCGTCATATTCAGTGACGCCTTCAAAACCAAAACGCAGTTGCTTGGCGTTAATCGCCTCCGGCAGGGTGATGACGTTTTCGATCACAGCGTTGGCGTCTGTTTTGAAGATGAAGTTGAGGCTATTCACCGGCCGACCGGCATCACCCACGGTGCCCGATCCTTCCGACGCTACCCAAAAACCACCATCGCTGGCGACCGCAATGCCTTCCGGATCGACGTTGACGGTTTTGTCGTCATTGATGAGCAAGTCCAGATCCACTTCATCGAAAACGTCCACCCGTGTGACATCGTCTTCCGCAACGCTGGTATCCGCTAACGTAACCGCGCTGATGCCGGCGAAAATATCGTTGCTGTCGACGAGTTTGGTCGCCGCACTTAACTCAGCCGGAACCTTGCTGAGGTCAATGGTGAAGATGCGGTTTTGTTGGTAAAAGCTGTCTTCCACAGCGTAAACGATATCCGCGTCGTTCGGATCCGCTGCCAATCCCGACAGCGCGCTCCATGCGATGGGCGTGCCGTCGGGATTATTCGCCGAAGCGAGGGTCGGGTACTGTGGGTTGCTGACGCTATAGCGATAGATATTCAGTGCCGAACGCAATTTATCTCCGCGGTCATCCTTTTCGCTCGCCGCAATCAACAGATTGCGGGACGGAATCGCCAACACCCCTTCCGGCCCAACCCCGGCCGGTAACGTTTGTTTGTACACCGGGTTTGCGGGGTCGTTGACATTGTAAACAAACACCAGATTGGCCCGCTCAGACGCCACAAACAGATAGTGATCATTGCCGTACACACCGAACTCGGCATTTTCCGGCTCGTTACCTTTGTTGCCTGAACGGCCGTCCGGGTAGTGACCAAAGCGCACGGCCATGTGGTCCAGCATACTGGCGGATTTGAAAACCACACTGCCGGAGGTGTTAAACACAGTGAAGCCACGGCTGCCGCCGTCGAGATCACCTTCATCCGCTGTGGCGAATAGCTGGCTGTTGAGCCAGGTTACGCCATCCGGTTCGCGGGGAACCGCTGTCAGCGTTTCGGAAAGGCTGATCAGTGCCGGGTCTTCTTCGGTGGCATCCACCTGAGTCAAGTCCACGGTCCCTGCGCTGAAGTGATTGACGATGCTGCCGTCGCTGAGATCAACCAGCACGATGTGATTATTCTCTTGCAACGTGACGACTGCGATATTGTCATTATTGATGTCAACGTACTCGGGCTCCGGGTCGGAGGGGAATAACGTCGCCAGGCCGGTGAGCGCCACCGTTCGCGTCGTCCATGCGGCGGGTGCACCCACCATATCAACGATCACCAGATTGCCGGCCGGGAGCTGTGGCGGCGCGCCATCACCCAGATCTTCGTCGCGTTCGTTCTCAATCACGACGGCGGCGTAGCGCCCATCTTTGCTCACCGCAACCGAATCGGGCTGCCCTCCCAGTACAATGGTTGCGACGCTGGATTTGGACGCGATATCGATGACGTTTAACTCACCCGACGTGGTGACAAAATCTGTCGAGGTGTTCACGCCCACCAGTGCGTAAGACCCGCTCACGGCCACGGATGTGGGTTCACCTGCCAGCGCCAGCGTACCCATTTCAACCGGATTGGCCGGGTCCGTGATGTCGACAAAGCCGACTTGTTCCATCGGGCTGTCGGAGTAAATCAGCGTCAAACCGTCTTCACTGGCCGCCACGATTTCAGCAGCGGTTTCATCATCGGTATTGCATGTGGGGTCGATTTGTTGACAGACAGGGAATGTGGCGATGCGGTTAAAGGATTTGCTGGCCACCGGTGTGCAAACATACGACGTTTTTGTCATTTCGCTGTCTGCGAGCACGCCGTTACTGTCGGCATCCAGCCCGCTATCAATCCGAACGCCCCCATTCGGGCAACTGGCGCTGCCAGCTGCAAGTGGAGTTTGAATAATCAGGCTGTTGAGCCCGTTGGTGCCGTCCTTGCCATCGTCTCCATCACAGGCAGTCACCCCAAGGGATACCGCGACTAATAGTGATATAGTTTTCAGTGTAAAACGCATTGCCATCTCCAGTTGTTTCTTTAGTTGCTTGCTCAAAGTGGTTGAGCTGACGAAGCAGTGTATGAAGTCGAGATGACAAAAAGATGACGTTTAGGAGAAGGGGCTTAAGTGTGCGACTGCACCCAGCGAATAATATCCACGGTACCCATCACACCAGCATGCCGTGCGATTTCATAACCGCCTCCGAAGAGAATAAGTGTAGGAATGCTGCGGATATGGTGCTTTGCTCCCAGCTGTTGTTCATCCTCGGTATTGACTTTTGCCAGACGGATATGTGGTTCCAGTTGCTTGGCAGCTTCTGCAAAGTAGGGCGCCATCATTTTGCAGGGGCTGCACCAAGGCGCCCAAAAGTCAACGAGAATGGGAAGATCGTTGTTAGCCATATAGTTTTGAAAATTGGCTGAGGTTAATTCGACGGGTTGAGCTGTGAACAAGGAGGCGTGACATTTTCCACATTTCGGTGCATCGTTCAGTCGTTCAGTGGGAATACGGTTCGTCGCCTGGCAATGTGTGCAAACAAGGTGGGTGGTGTTTTGCATATTTCCCTCCAAAAATGGATCGAGCCGGTTAATGCCACAATCCGGAAATCCGCCAGCGTGGCCGGTAAGCTGAGGCTTTTTGACTGAAAGGGTGGATGTCCTCGCTTACCCAATGCATTTGTTTTCTACTATGGTGGAAGTCTCCACTTCCCTTTAGTTTTATTAAACGCTGAACACGCTCTTCTGTGGATGGGTGGGTGCGCAACAGCGAGGGTTCTGGTATGCGGCGTCCTGGCAGGAATATGCGTTCCATCCAAGATGCCCCCGCACGCTCAATTTTAACCAATGCAATAGCAAGGCCTTCGGGGTCGCCTGTCAGGCGCGAGGCATTCAGGTCGGCGTCGTACTCCCGGACACGGGATAGCCCGAGCTGCGCCAGTGAGATCAGGCTTGGTGCAAAAATCAAAACTAAAATGGCAAACCAGTTGATGCTCACAGCAGAAACCAGTACTAAAGGCAGGTTCACAAGCAGGAGTAGCAAGCCTGTCAAAGACAAAAAAGTACTTAAACGGCTGAATAGGTCTGCCAGGCCCATCACCCAAATATCATTATGCTGGATGTGACTGATTTCGTGGGCCATAACACCGATAAATTCACGGGTATTCAGGGTGTTCAATAAGCCCTCGGTGACGGCAATGGCGGATTGGTTTTTACGCCCAACGGCAAAGGCATTGACGATATGAGTTGGGAGGTAGTAGAGCGTTGGTACTTTAGAGAGCTTAGCTCGCTGGGCTAATGCCTGGAGGATAGCATAATGTGTTGGCGCCTGTTGATAGGTCAGTGCTTTGGCGCGGTATAGGCGCATGACCAGTGCGGGCGAAGCTGTAGGGCTGATTAAGATAAAAAGGCCGCCACTGATCAACAAGATGATGAGTCCGTAAATGCCCCAGAGCAGCCAGCCTAACAAGGCAAGAAAAGCACCCATTAGGCTGATGAGTAGCAGTGACTGAAAGCGGTTCTGCCACGTGTGTTTTTTCCATAACGAGGGATCAATGCTGGTTTGGTTCACGGGCTGAACTTAGCTCTCGTATCGTTTTAGACGGTTTCGTAACCGGTGCAGCTCTTCAATCAGTTCCAGCGCCAGCGCCGCGCCGGCACGATTGACCCCCAGGTCTCGTTGGAGCTTGACGGCGCATTTCACCTTGCGAACACAGGTACTTTCAAATCGCCACCCCTCCGACGGCGTGGACAGGGGTTCGATAACGCCGATATCGATAAATTGCTGAACTTCCTCAGCGGACAGTTGACAGAGCTGACAGAGCTCGGCCAGTGTGAGTCCGATATGTTCATCCATTAATTCACCCGAAATAATCCGTGTCTCCTTGTTGGTCATAGGCTACACCCCCGCTGATTTTCGTGGATTAAATGCAAACTTTTCAGCCATTTCCTTATAAGCTTTTTTTGCAGACTCACTGTTTGCTGGCGGCAAGACAACATTCAGTACAACGTATAAGTCCCCGGGCGGTTTGCCGGGAATACCCCGGCCTTTAAGCCTTAGCTTCCGGCCTGAGGCCGATTCGGCCGGTACTTTGATATCAAATTTACCAATCGGTGTTGTCGCGGTAATGACAGCGCCTAAGGCAGCCTCCCAAGGGGTTACAGGCACTGTGACAAAAACATCATGGCCTTCAACGTGGTAGTCCGCATGGGGATTAAATGCGATCTCCAAGTACAGATCCCCAGGCTTGCCCTGCCCAAACCCTGGGTCACCCTGTCCCGCAAGCCGGATGTGTTGACCTGGTCGTACGCCTTTGGGGATATGGACATTAAGTTTTCGATCCTTGAGTTCAGGGTGCCCGTGGGCGTCTAAATAGGTTCTTTTGATTGTGATGGTCCGGTTGGCCCCTTCGTAAGCGTCTTTAAGGTCAATCAAAATTTTTGCGAACGCATCATCGCCGCTTGCATGAAAATGTGCACCCCGCTGCTGTGTTCCTGCGTAGTGCCGTCCAAAAAGGGATTCAAAAAAGTCACTGAATTGTGAAGCATCGGCACCGGTAAAGCCGCCACCATGGAATTCAAATCCCTGATCCCATTCTGGCGGCGGCCGAAAGTCCTGCCCTGTTTGCCAGTTGGAACCCAGTTGATCGTAAGCGGCTCGTTTTTCCGGGTCTTTCAGAACCTCATAGGCTTCGCCCAATTCTTTGAAGCGCTCTTCAGCATCAGCCTCTTGACTGACATCGGGGTGATATTGCCGTGCCAGTTTTCGGTAAGCACGTTTAATATCCTCTTGTGTCGCATCACGGGAGAGCCCCATTACTTTGTAATAGTCTTTAAACTGCACGCCGTTAACTCCACTTCGTACTGAATTAACTTAACTTTGCTTAAGATTACGCTTAGTTTTTATGTTGATTCTTGTGCGAGATCAAGAGTAAGTTCTAAAAAGTTTCTTGCCATTTATTCATTTTGAATTCTGTAGAGTTGCTCCTCTTTATTGACTCGATTATCCTTGCAATCCGTTGATTTTGTCCTTATTTCTGCGGACAGGTTACATTCTTCATGCGGGCCACCGGGCCGAAATGCCTGCTGGTAAGCAAGTGCTCATGTACTGACCTTTCAGGTGAGATGACTGGCCTGCACGCAGGTTGGACAGGGTGCCCATAACATCCAAATTTAAACAAGAACAGGAGGATGGCATGCTGGAAGTCGACCAGCTAACGCGCAACTACGGATCATTCGTTGCCGTTGATCACGTCAGTTTTACGATTCAAAAAGGTGAGATTGTCGGTTTACTTGGACATAATGGTGCCGGCAAAACTACGATCATGAAGATGCTCAGTGGCTTTCTTGAGCCGGATCAGGGCTCAGTGACGATCGATGGTGCAGATTTACAAGACAAGACCAAACAACTGCAACAACGTCTTGGCTATTTGCCGGAAAATCTCCCTCTTTATCCTGAAATGACAGTTGTTGACTACCTGGATTATGCGGCGGACTTAAAGGGTCTTTCCCCTGAGGTTAAAGCGGTTGAGATCAGACGTGCCGTTCAGGCAACTGAAATCGCTTCCAAGGCGATGGCGCCCATCGGTACTTTGTCACGCGGTTTCAAACAGCGTGTCGGTGTTGCCCAAGCCATTCTGGGGAAGCCGAAGCTGCTGATTTTGGATGAACCAACGAACGGGTTGGACCCCACACAGACAGAGCACATGCGTCAATTGATTCGCGAAGTTGCTCAAGAGGCGACAGTCATTTTATCCACCCACATCATGCAGGAAGTCAACGCGATATGTAACCGCGTGTTAATCCTTAATAACGGGCAACTGGCGATCGATGCCAAGCTAAGCGAGCTCAAGCCTAGCAATCAATTGTTGATTAAAACCGATTTATCCGCCGATCGATTGCAACAGTGCTGTACGGATATTCAAAGCGTTCAGCCAGTCCAAACAACGCATGCTCCAGCTCATGGTTATTGTTACCGCGTTGAGTTAAGCCGTGCAGAAATTATTGATACCAGTTGCGCCACTATTGCAGAAGGGATTGTGGCTGCGGGGGGCGCTTTGTATCAGCTGACACCTGAGCATCGGGATCTGGAAACCTTATTCAGAGAAGTCACTCAAGGCAAAGTGGAGGTGGAAGATGCCGCGTAATGCTAAAGCCTTGTCCTCAATTTTTCGGGTGGCAACTAAAGAAATCACACTTTTTTTTGCGTCGCCGGTGGCATACCTGTTTCTTGCCACGTTTGCTGCAGTGACGCTTTTTGTTTTCTTCTGGGGTGAAGCGTTCTTTTCCCGCAACATTGTTGATGTGCGCCCACTTTTTGAGTGGATGCCGGTGCTGCTGATTTTTCTTGCCAGCACTTTGACCATGCGGCTGTGGAGTGAAGAGCGCCGAACCGGAACTTTGGAACATGTGCTGACACAGCCCACACCCCTGTGGCACTTTGTGGTAGGAAAGTTTCTTGGTTGCTTAATGCTATTGCTGGTCGCGTTATTGATGACCTTGCCGTTACCGGTAACGGTAGCCGTCCTGGGTGACTTGGACTGGGGGCCTGTTTGGGCCGGGTACTTAGCAACTTTCTTCCTTGGTGCGGCCTACTTGAGTATCGGCCTGTTTGTTTCGGCGCGCAGCGATAACCAGATTGTCAGTTTAATCAGCGCGACTGTTCTGTGCAGTCTTTTTTATCTGCTGGGCACACCGACCATCACGGACTTTTTCGGTACGCAGGTGGGCGAATGGCTGCGTTTACTGAGCACCGGCTCGCGTTTTGATGCCATTACCCGGGGCGTGATTGACCTTCGTGACTTGTATTATTACGTGACCATTGTCGTCGTTTTTCTCATTCTTAACGCATTCGTGCTGGAAAAAGAACGCTGGGCGAAACATGCCCCAACGAAACGGCATCGCACCTGGCGAGTGGTGACGCTGTTGCTCCTGGCGAATGTTGTTGCCGCAAATATCTGGCTAGGTCAGTTACATACGTTACGGATTGATACCACCGCAGGGAATCAATATTCCATTTCTGAGGCAACACGAGGATACCTGACGCAATTGCGGGAGCCGTTGTTAATTCGCGGTTACTTCTCCCAAAAAACACACCCGCTGCTCGCGCCATTGGCGCCGCAGCTCAGAGACCTGATTCGTGAATACGAAATCGCTGGGCAGGGCCGTGTGCGTGCCGAATTTATCGATCCTTTGACCTCACCGGAGTTGGAGGAAGAAGCGAATCAGAAATACGGCATCTCACCGGTTCCGTTTCAGGTGGCGGATCGTTATCAAGCCTCTATTGTCAGTTCTTACTTTAACGTGCTGGTCCAATACGGAGATGAGCACCAGGTACTGGGCTTTCAGGATCTGATTGAAGTGCAAGCGCGAAGTGAATCAGACCTGGATGTGCAATTGCGCAACCCGGAGCATGATTTGACTCGTGCGATTAAGAAAGTGCTTAACAGCTATCAGGCTGGTGGCAATTTATTCCACACTGTGAAAGCTCCCCTGGCATTCCATGCCTACATATCCAGTGATAAGCGTTTGCCGCCCCAGCTGCTGGAGTTCAAGAAAACAGTGACCGATGTGATTGAAGCGACACAAACATCGGCGGATGGAAAGCTGGCGATCAACATTGTTGACCCTGAAGCAAATGGGGGTGATGTTGCCCAACAAATTGCTGAGGAGTATGGCTTTCGGCCGATGGCAACCAGCCTTCTCAGTCAAGAACGCTTCTATTTCTACATGTTGCTGGCTGGCGAAGGGCAGACGGTTCAAATTCCGCTGGATGACCTAACCAAAGCCAGTTTCGAGCGTAATCTGAAAGCAGGGATTAAGCGGTTTGCCAGTGGGTTTACGAAAACCGTTGCGCTGGTGGTCCCTGAAAGCCCACCGGCCTTTTCTCAGTTTGCACCACGCGGACCTCAGTTTAATCACCTTGAGGCCTTTCTTGGCGCTGAGCTCAACGTGCAACGCGAAGATTTGAGCGATGGGAAAGTCTCTGGTGATGCGGATATCCTGTTACTCGTTGCACCCAAATCTTTGGATGAGAAAGCCGTCTTCGCCGTCGATCAATTTTTGATGCAGGGTGGTACCGTGATCGCCGCGACATCACCTTTCAGTGCAAGCTTCAGTAATCAAGGTTTGGCGCTGGAAGCGTATGACAGCGGGCTGAGCGACTGGCTGGCCCACCATGGTTTGATCGTTGATGACGCATTGGTCCTTGACCCGCAAAATGCAGCATTCCCTGTGCCGGTGACACGCCAGGTAGGTGGATTTCAATTACAAGAAATACGCATGCTGGATTATCCCTACTTTATTGACATCCGGAACGACGGGCTTGCGCAGGATCACCCGGTTTCCGCTGACTTGCCACAATTGACGATGACATGGGCCTCTCCCATTCAAGTGGACGAAACCGGAAAGGGGCAACGTCAGGTAACTCCGTTACTGCACAGCTCTGCGGCGGCGTGGCTATCAACGTCGTTGGACGTTATGCCCCGGTTTAAGGGTGATAACACGGCCTCTTTTACACCTGAGGGTGAGCAGGATCGTCGCCTGTTGGGTGTTATAAGCAGCGGGCGTTTTGATTCGTTTTTTGCAGGGAAGGGGTCGCCTTTATTGACCGAGTCTTCAGAAAACGATCAGGGCGATCGCCGAGCAGAGGGCTCTGAAACATCGGGTGAAGCAACACCGCCGACGGCTACTATCAGCAGTGTGATTGAACGTTCGCCCGAATCCGCCAGGCTGATTTTATTGAGTTCAAATGACTTTTTGCGCGACCAAATCATACGCATGGCAGGCAGTGCAACGGGGACGGAATATACGAATACGGTGCAGTTAGTCGCCAATGCGGTGGACTGGTCGCTGGAAGATGCGGGTCTTCTCAGTATCCGATCACGTAGTCACTACAATCGTACCTTGCCGCCGATGGAGCATGAGGCCCAGTTGTTTTGGGAGTATCTGAACTATGCTCTCGCCGCGATTGCGCTTGTATTGATTGCACTGATCCAGCGTCATCGCAAGAAAGCCCGTGCTAAAAAGTACGCACAATTATTGTCCGGTGAGGAGGTTTGAGATGGCACGATTTAAACTTACCTTAATAGGCTTGTTGGTTTTTCAGCTGGTGATCGGGGCCGGTTTGTTTTGGAATCAGCAGGCGGGTCAGCACACAGTGCCTCAAGGCTCCCTATTATCGATGAGCGCAGCACGCGTTGATCGCTTGGTGGTGAAGGATAATGAGGGGCGTGAAGTAACCTTGCGCAAGTCAGATGCGGCATGGCAGCTGGAGAACCTCTTTGCCTTGCCTGCTGATCTCAATAAGGTTGACCCCTTGCTGAGCAAGCTGGAGAACTTGAAACAGGATTGGCCGGTGACGACTACAGAAGAAAGCCATGACCGTTTTGAAGTCAGCGATGAGGTATTCCAACGGCATCTTCGTGCCTTTGAGGGTGATCAGGCTGTCGCGGATATATATCTTGGCACGTCGCCCGGTTTCCGCAGTGTTCACGTGCGACGTTCTGGAGACGACGCTGTTTATGCGGTCTCATTAAATACATTTGATTTGCCTGTCGAACCCTTTGACTGGCTTGATCAGTCGTTGTTATCGATGAAAGACATTTCCTGGATAGAGGGGCCTGATTATAGACTCCAAAAGGAGGATGAGAGCTGGCAGCTGAGTGCGAAGGATGTAAGCCATGCGGATAACCGCGCGGCTAATCCTGATGCCGCTGATCAGCTTTCTAAGGCCTTGCGTAATTTACGGGTGACGGCTGTTCATGAGCACTTGCCTGATGCGAAGGAAGTGGCAAAGATACCACTGACCGTTGGGTCTGGAGAGACGCTCTGGCAGTATGAGTTTATACAGTCGGGTGACCAGTTTTTTGTTCGCAGGAATGATCTGGCGCAGCTCTTTGCAATGAGCCCGGCCACCTATGAAAAGATTTCCAAAGCGAACTTGGATGCCTTATCCGCCGCCGAAGAACGTGCGGCGGATTAATTGATCAAACTGTTGCCTTGTGACAGCAACCTGTAGTATTTAACCAATAAAAGCGACTGCCGGTTGCGGTGCCTGTTCATTGATACAGATGACTTGGGCGGGTCGAAGCCGGTTAAAGTGGGTAGACGTTGCGTGAGTATAAGCGCCCATTTCACTGCCAATAACAATATCGCCAATCGCCAGCTCTGGCAGCATGATGTTTTCTGCAACAATATCAATGCTATCGCAGGTAGGGCCGGCCAGTATGGAAGGCTGTTTTGCTCCTTGTTTGAAGACATGTATGGGGTAGCGGGCGCTGTCAAAGATTTGGCCGCTATAGTTTCCATAGACACCGTCGTCCAAATAGTACCAGGGAACCGCTCCCCGTGTGGCTTTACCAATCACACGACTGATTGCATAAGCCGTGGGTGCAACAAGGTAGCGCCCAGGCTCGGCAATGATTCGCACTTCGTCCGGGACCTGCTTTAATGCTTGGCGAATTGGCTGGCAGAAGTCCTCAATAGCCATACTTGGATTTTGGTATGAGACTGGGAAGCCTCCGCCGATATCCAGTACGCTGAGCTGAGGTTGCCAGGTTTGCCACTCACGTAACCGTTGTGCGCATGTTTCAATTGCATGCACATGGGCACTGGGCGAAGCACACTGTGAGCCGACGTGAAAAGAAAAGCCTTTGACAGCCAGGTCAAGGCGGGAGGCTTCTGCCACTAACTGATCTAATTCACTGGGGTCACAGCCAAACTTTTTGGATAAATCCACAACGGCTTCCGAACTGCGGAAGGCCACCCGTATCAACAAACCGACCCGGCTTCGGTAGGGGATAAACTTTTGTAGTTCCGCGAAATTGTCGATAACAAATGTTGTGCAACCAAAGCGCAGCGCCTGACGGATGTCGTCATCTGTTTTGATCGGGTGGGTATGGATAGTTTGCCGGGGGTTCACCTTCATGGCATAGAGCAGATCAGCTTCGCCAGAACTGGCAATATCGAAACCGACACCCATCGCATCCAGTTCTCTAATGATATGTGTATCTGAGAAAGCTTTAAGTGCGTAATAGAGGTCAACATTTGGCAGTGCCGCCCGTAATTGTTCCACTTGCGTTGCCAGCTGTTTGCAATCGACAACCAGCAGAGGCGTGCCGTATGTTTGTACCAGCTCGTTGATCAGGGATTCTGTTAATTTGGCCATGGTCATGCGTCCGCTATCTGGCCGAGTGCCTTCTGCAAATATTGGGGTAGTGCAAAGCTGGCTAGGTGGATATCAGGGTTGTAGTAGCGTGTTTCGATTTGGCTGGCATTAAAACGTGCCTGAAGGGTGGCTTGATCAACGGCCCGGAGTTCTGCGGCATCGGTTGCCCATCCAAATGCCATGATCCCGCCAGTGTAAGTGGGAATAGCCGCACTGTAGAATGACCAGTCTGAGAAAAGCTGTGAAAAGGCTTTGCCTGAAGAGAGGCATTCGTCTAACTGGAAAAAGGGGACACCGTTTTGTGTGACCAGAATGCCTCCCGGGTTCAAGCAACGATGGCAGTCTGCATAGAACGATTTTGTGAACAAAGAGCCGCCCGGGCCGATGGGGTCTGTTGAGTCGATAATGATGATGTCATAACGCTCTTTTGTTTGACGGATGAAATCATTGCCATCCGCAATGATTAAGTGAAGGCGAGGATCATCAAATGCGCCAGCGCTGTGATTGGGCAAAAATTCTTTGGCCATATCAACCACCGCTTGGTCGATTTCTACCTGATGAATGGCCTCCAGTGCTCTATGCTTGCACAGTTCACGGGCGATGCCGCCATCCCCTCCGCCAATGACCAGTACTTTTAGAGCGGCATTATGTGCCAGTAAAGGCACGTGTGTGAGCATTTCGTGGTAGATAAACTCATCTTTTTCCGTGGTCTGTACGACACCATCAAGCGCCATCACTCGTCCAAACTTGGCGTTGTGAAAAATGAGTAAATGCTGATGTTCTGTCTTTGACTCGAAAAAAATTCGGTCAATATTAAAACTCTGGCCGTAGGCATCGTACAGAGTTTCTGTCCAGACTTTATTTGCCACTGAGCTGTCCTCGTTTAAGTGTTTTGATATCGACTTTTTCTGGGGAAAAAGCTTTTTCCAAAACAGCAACCGAAAGGTGAGGCTTGGCGTCGCCGCACATGAATACATCAAAAGCGGCATAGTTAAGTTCGGGCCATGTGTGGACGCTGATGTGAGACTCGGCCAGAACGGCGACGCCGGAAATCCCGCCGTTAGGGGTGAAGTGATGCAAATGTATATGCAGCAAGGTCGCATGGCAGACAGCCACACATTCTCGCAATGCAGTATCCATTAGACTGATTTCATCAAGCTTTGATGCGCCCCAGAAGTCGAAGATTAAATGACGTCCAGCATAGACATCGTCGTTTTCAACGATAAAGTGGTCAAGGGGTAATGGCTGTTGACCCGTTTCCGTCGTGCGGAGTTGGCAGGATGACGGCCAAGGTGAGTGGTAAGTATTTTTCTCGACACGTATTTCTTCACGTGCAGAAAGCGTAGAGGACAGACCCATTACGCGTTCTCCTTGTAAAAACCAAAAAGGCAGTTAAACAAATTGTGATGCTTACGCGCCTTTCCTGGTTGGTGAAAAACGCTTGGGCTAGGAGTACATAAAACCTCTATCGATAACGAAGGTGGAGCAATTCTAGATATTTTTTTGAAAAAAGCAATACCAAACTGCAGGTTTAATAAGTGGTTTTTCCATTTATTAACCGATGGTCAGATGCAACCTAAAACAGTTGATCCGATTGCATCTGTGTACGTGTGTCTCAACGCATGCTTTTGTTGATCAAAGCGAGGACTTCTTCGCCTGGGCACAACTCTTCTTCATGGAGTTCATTGAGGGGCTTGTCGCAGGTGGATAGGTTTTGATGCAGGTCCGTTGACTCTGGGTTCAGGTGCAAGAGACCTGTAACGATTTCTCCTTTTTCCTGGTGCTCTTGGATATATTGCAAAGCGGCGGCACGGTTACTTGTATCAAAGTTGTCATCAAGCTTTTTCAGCCGGATATAGGAGCCATCATGGAGTGTCACTTCCTGCACGGAGCCAGCGTCATAGCGCGTTGTGATTTCTTCTTTATGAGGGATGAAGTCCGCTTTTACAACCGTGGCATTATGCTCTCGAATGTAGTCGTAACTTTTTGTTGAGCCTTTGTGGTTATTAAAGGTGACGCAAGGTGAGAGAATATCGATGAACGCAGCCCCTTGATGCTTGATGGCTGCTTTTAGCAAAGGCACGAGTTGTTCTTTGTCACCCGAGAAACTACGTGCGACAAAGGAAGCACCAAGTTGAATCGCCATGGCTGCCAAGTCAATGGATGCATCAAAATTTTCCACACCTTTCTTACTTTTTGATCCAGTATCAGCCGTTGCGGAGAATTGACCTTTGGTCAACCCGTAGACGCCGTTGTTTTCGACAATGTAGGTCATATTCACGCCCCGGCGCATAATGTGGGCGAACTGCCCCAAACCGATCGATGCAGAATCGCCATCACCGGACACGCCAATATAAACCAGATCCCTGTTGGCCATATTTGCGCCCGTGAGTACAGAGGGCATGCGTCCATGCACACTGTTAAATCCGTGGGATTTACCGAGAAAGTAAGTCGGTGTTTTCGAAGAGCAACCAATACCTGAGAGCTTTGCGATACGGTGGGCTGGCAGGTTCAGTTCGAAGCAGGCCTGAATAATACCCGCACTGATGGAGTCATGACCGCACCCAGCACACAGTGTCGACACAGCGCCTTCATAATCCCGGCGGGTGAGTCCCAATTCATTTTTGGGTAAGTTGGGGTGGTAAGCCCTGGGTTTAATTACGTACGTCATTTCTGAGCACCTCTGAGCGGGGTAACTTTATTCGGTGAGAGCCGCTTAAGAACTTCAGCGGTAATATATTTTGCTGTAATGGGAGAGCCTTCAAAGTAGGTCACCGGCATGAGCTTTTCAGGTAGAATTTCCAGTTCATTAATCAACAGCGTGCGCATTTGTGCGTCCCTGTTTTGTTCTACGACAATAATGGCGCTGTGCTGGTCGATGAAGTTTTTGACGTCTGGTGAGAAAGGGAATGCCCGCAAGCGCATGGCATTTAAAGTGAGCCCTTGATCAGCCAATTGATCGAGTGATTCCTGCATGGCGTGGCTTGTTGAACCATAGTAAATAACCGCCAGATCTGTCTCTTCAGGGGCTATTTGGGTAACGGGTGCAGGCAGGGCACGGGCCGCTGTTTCAAACTTGAGGTCTAATCTACGCATGTTTTCTGCGTAAATTTTCCCATCTTCGGTATAGCGTGCATAGGGGTCGCGGGAGGTGCCACGTGTAAAGAAACTGCCGCGTTCCGGGTGAGTGCCCGGATAGGTTCGATAACAAACGCCATCGCCATCCACATCCAGGTAGCGGCCAAAGTCCCGGCCAGCATCCAGGTCTTCCTGGGTCATGATTTTTCCCCGGTTGTAACGGCGGGAGTCGTCCCACTCAAACGGCTTGGTAATGTGATCGTTCATACCAATATCGAGGTCAGTAATAACAATAACGGGTGTTTGGAAATGATCAGCCAGGTCAAAGGCTTGCGCAGATAGCTCGAAGCATTCAAAAGGGTCATTGGGTATCAGCAATAGATGTTTTGTATCGCCATGCGACGCATAAGCACAGGCTAAAATATCTGACTGCTGGGTACGCGTGGGCATACCTGTGGAAGGGCCTGTCCGTTGCACGTCAAAAATAACGGATGGAATTTCTGCAAAATAGGCCAGCCCTAAAAATTCGCTCATCAATGATATGCCGGGGCCGGAGGTTGCGGTAAAGGCGCGAGAACCATTCCAGCCCGCGCCAATGACCATGCCGATAGCCGCCAGTTCGTCTTCCGCTTGTAACATGGCGTATCGTTTTTTGTCGGTTTCTGGCTCTATGCGGTATTTTTCACAGTAGCTGCCGAATGCCTCCGCAAGAGATGAGGAAGGCGTAATCGGATACCAACTTGCGAATGTTGCCCCGCCATAAACGCATCCTAAAGCGGCCGCACTGTTGCCATCAATAAAAATTTTGTCGCCGACTTGGTCACTGCGCTTTACGGTGAGCCCTATGGGGCAATTGAAGTGTTCCAGCGCATAGTCACGGCCCATATCTAAGGCATGAATATTCGGAATAACCAGCTTTTCCTTGCCTTTAAATTGTTCGTTGATAACGTCGTTGATGACTGCTGTATCAATGTCCAGGAGGGCGGCTAGCGCGCCCACATAAATAATGTTTTTAAACAGCTGCCGTTGACGTGGGTCGTTATATTCCCGGTTGCACATTTCCGTGAGGGGCACACCAAAGAGGGTAATGTCATCTCGGCGCATATGTCGGGGTAGCTCACGGGTGGAGTCATAAAGTAAATACCCACCAGGTTCAATGCTGGCAATATCGGCTGCCATGCTTTCAGAGTTCATGGCGACCATAAAGTCAACACCCCCGCGGGCGCCGAGGTAGCCTTTTTCGTTGACACGGACTTCGTACCAGGTAGGAAGCCCTTGAATGTTTGAAGGGAATATGTTCCGGGGGCTGACGGGTACGCCCATGCGAAAAATGGACTTTGCGAACATCAGGTTTGCACTCGCCGAGCCGGACCCATTAATGTTGGCGAACTTGATGACAAAATCATTGACGGCTTCGAGCTGCTTCATCCCCTCTCTCCTGCCACGGGCAAATCAATTACAAATTTTTGCATATCCCAGGCGCCTGTTGGGCAGCGCTCTGCACACAAACCACAGTGGAGGCAGACGTCTTCATCTTTAGCCATCACTTTTCCTGTAGGTAGGGTATCTGAGAGTAAGACATCTTGCGTGTCATCCTTTGCTGGAACGCGCAGTTGCGTGCGCAATGCTTTATCCTCATCGAGGTGGAAAAAGTTGATGCAGTCTGTGGGACAGATATCAACGCACGCATCACACTCGATACATTTGGGCTCTGAGAAGACGGTTTGGACATCACAGTTGAGGCAGCGTTGGGCCTCTTGAAAAGCGAGTTGTTCGTCAAACCCCAGTTCCACTTCAAGTGATGCGTTTTCCAGTGCTTTTTGTTTTTCGACATGTGGCACGGCAAAGCGTAAGTCTTCCGAGATTTGGCTGTCGTAGCTCCAGTCATGAATGCCCATTTTTTGGCTGGATAAATGGATGTTCTGAGCGGGGCGCTGGTTTACGTCCTGAGCTTGGCAGAAAAGGTCGATGGACAGTGCCGCTTCGTGGCCATGTGCGACGGCGGTAATGATATTTTTAGGGCCAAACGCAGCATCTCCGCCAAAAAAGACTTTGGGTAGTGTGGATTGGAAGGTTGTTGTATCAACGATGGGCATGTTGTACTCATCGAAATCAATACCAATATCTTTTTCGACCCAGGGAAAGGCGTTTTCCTGGCCGACGGCAATCAAAACGCGGTCACAATCTATTTTGACCAAGGGTTCACCCGTCGGTATTAGGCTACGTCGACCTTTCTCATCATAGTGAGCCTCGACTTTTTCAAACAGAATGGCGGTGAGCTTGCCGTTGTCGTGAATAAATTCTTTGGGGACATGGTTGTCAATGATTGGGATGTCTTCACGGATGGCGTCTTCTTTTTCCCAAGGAGAGGCTTTCATGTCAGCGAAGGGGCTTCTGACGACCACTTTGACATCCTTGCCTCCCAGGCGCCTGGCGGTGCGGCAGCAATCCATGGCTGTGTTACCGCCACCGAGCACAACGACGCGCTCTTCGATAGATTCTGTGTGGCCAAATGACACGCTTTCGAGCCATTCAATGCCAATATTGATATGGCGATCTGCCTCGTGCCGGCCGGGTATATTCAGGTCTCGTCCACGGGGTGCGCCCGTGCCCACAAAGATCGCATCAAAGCTGGTATCGTCAACCAGGGTTTTCATGCTTTCAACGGTAACGCCGAATCGTGCTTCGACACCCATGTTGAGGATGTAGCTGATTTCTTCGTCCAGCACGGATTCCGGTAACCGAAAGCTTGGGATTTGCGTGCGCATCATACCGCCGCCTGCTGTTTCCTTATCGATAACAACCAGCTCATAGCCCAGTGGGGCCAAATCTCTGGCGACCGTCAAAGAGGCGGGGCCTGCACCAATCAGGGCGACACGTTTGCCGTTTTTCTCTGCTGGAATGGCCGGTAAACGATCAACAATATCTGTTTTGTAGTCTGCAGCAACACGCTTTAATCGACAGATTGCAACGGGTTCTTTTTCAACGCGCCCGCGTCGGCATGCCGGTTCACAGGGGCGGTCACAGACCCGTCCAAGAATGCCTGGAAAGACATTGGACTTCCAATTGATCATGTAAGCATCTGTGTAACGGCCGGCTGCAATCAGGCGAATGTACTCAGGAACAGGCGTATGCGCAGGGCACGCCCATTGGCAATCGACTACTTTGTGGTAGTAATTCGGAGAAGTCGTATCTGTTGGTTTCAAGATTTGCTACCTTCTTTCGTTGATAAGTGGGTTTGCAAATTCGGTGCAGTTCTAAAACTTTAATTAAAATAATTCGAAAATCTAATAGTAAATTCCATCCCGAACCTCGCATTCTAACCTCAAGCATTATTGACCTCAAAATGAAAGCTGCACGTTTGTGCATCGTTTCAGTCGGTCGTTTTGCTATTTTTTGGGAAAAGAATGCGATGTGAGTATACTTTGGCTTAAAAAATAATAAAGAAAGGAAAAAGTCAATGATGCGTCAATTCATTCTGCTCGGTTTTATTTTTAGTCTTTTAACGCCAGTCAGTGTTACGGCGATCCCGGTTTCTTGGCAGGACACCTGGTCTGCAAGTGGTTCAGGTCATTACTTCACTACAGGAGAGGTGGTCAGCTTTCAACATGATCTTTCAACAGACGGTTACCGAGCCGGTGTTGATCTTGTCACTGCCTACGAGTTGAATGTTTTATTTTCAGATGACGGCGATGATACCGACCCGTCCGATGCTGGGTATCGCTCTGAGTTTGTGAGTGTGGATGTGGTGGGCTTAGGCGGCACAGAAGCGCCAAGTGTCGAAATTGGTGGCCGTTGGCCGTCACAATGGCAAGAGTTAGTGAGCATCCAAGGGCTCATTAATGCAGTTGATGACTTGAGTGCGTTTGGAACGCTCGATGTCGTGGTGACAAGTATTCGAGGTGATTTACTGTTACTGAGCTCTACATTGAGTGCCAGTGGCTATCTGGGTGATAACAGCCCCTCTGTTGAGGTGCCTGAGCCCCCAGCTGCTTGGTTATTGATGGCGGGTTTGCTCGTAATTTTGGGGCAGTGGTTACTGCCCTCTACAAGGAAGGCACTTCATCGAGTGATTGTTGCAAAATAGGTCTACCGCTTTGGTGAGATGCCGCATCCGGATTATGTGGTAAAGGGCCTTTTTTGTACCATGCGTCCAGCGCTTGTATGTAGGGTTGTTTACCATTTGGTAAGTACCATGAATCAACAGCAAACGCTTTTCCTGTTTTGAGCTCAGTGATGACCGCTGTCCAGTGTTGAAAAATGAACCAGGGCATTCGTCGAACCCGCTCAGATACCTTGTGCCAACGAAGTAAGCCGTTTTTCTCAAGCAGTGTCAGGTAGGTTGTTGTATTTGTTGACTCATCAATACAGTCCATTTGCCCGCTGGGCGTCTCCGCGTAGTTGCCGGCCCTGTCATCTTGGGTGCCTGTCAGGGAGCCTACCTGCTTTTCAATACTCGCGATGACTCGTGCGATGCGTTCGCGCTCACTGCGAGGCGACTCAGGTTCTTCGAGCAAAGGTGAAGTGATTTCCTGCCATGAGGCGAGAGGAAAATAAACCTCTGTCTCTTCATTGCATCCGTATTCATGGCATACTGTCAATACAATCGGATTCGCCGAGACAGTCAGTGTCGTGAGGCAGAAAAGCGTTAGTGAGCAGGTCGCCATGCAAGCCAGGCGGGCTGGTTGAAAACAAATTGTCGTACTGCTATGCCACCCTTCAGGAAAGGTTTTACTGGATTCAAAAAAACTGGAATGAAGCGCCCAAATTGAGAACCTTATATGAGTCAAACTGTATTGCAAACGCCTGAAGATGCGGAAGAAGAATTTTATAATGCATTCGAGAGCTGTGATCTTCAACGTATGATGAATGTTTGGTTGAATAGCGAAGAATCTACTTGTATTCACCCGGGCATTCCTCGTTTAGATGGTTATGAAATGGTGCGGGAAGGTTGGCGGCTCGTTTTGGAAAACCAAATGTATTCCCGTATTAAGACGACAGATGTTCGTAAAGTCCGTAATGCACATTTAAGTGTTCACTTGGTGAGGGAAGAAATCAAGATGGGCGAAAAGCTGATTGGTGTGATGTTAGTGACGAATATTTATCGCAAAGTAAAAGGCAGCTGGAAAATTGTCTCTCACCATGCCTCGCCTGAGCCGGAAGTGGAATATGAAGAGGTCGACTCATCGGAGTCTGAGGTTACACTGCACTGATCGGTCACCGTGTGTCGAATAAAAAAAGGCCTGTTTTAACAGGCCTTTTTTAAGGTACACGCCTAGGTCAGAGCTTGTCAGCGTTTTTGCTGAGATAATCGGCCACACCTGCTGGCGTATCTTTCATGCCAGAGTCGCCTTGGTTCCAGCCCGCCGGACAAACTTCACCATGCTCTTCGTGGAACTGCAGCGCATCAACCATTCGAATCATCTCATCGACATTTCGTCCCAATGGCAAATCGTTGACCACTTGGTGCCGAACAACACCGTCTTTATCAATCAAAAATGATCCCCGGAACGCAACACCGCCACCTGGCACTTGGACATCATAGTCTTTACAAATCTGCTGAGTTGTATCTGCCACTAAAGTATAGCCAACAGGGCCGATGCCGCCCTCACTGGTTGGTGTGTTACGCCACGCATTGTGCGTAAACTGAGAATCTATTGAAATGCCAATCACTTCAACATTGCGCTTTTTGAACGCCTCCAGGCGGTGGTCAAATGCCAGCAGCTCTGAAGGGCAGACAAAAGTGAAGTCAAGCGGGTAGAAAAAAATTACAGCGTACTTGCCTTTTACCGCTTCTGAGAAGGTTAATTCATCGACGATGGATCCATCACCCAGTACGGCTGCGGCAGTAAAATCGGGCGCTTTTCGGCCGACTAAAACACTCACGGTCACTCTCCTTTACGTTTAAGTTGTACAAACAATGGTGGGCTGGAAATGCTGTGAAGTAAACAGTTTTTTATGCCATCGCTCTATCCCATTTCTATGGTTAAGGGATAAAGGTCTGTATACTGTTGAACTGTTAACAAAACCTGACGTGTATTTTACTCGATTCTATTTAAAAACCCCACGGCGATAATTTTCTCTTTTACTCCCTTTTCATGAAAGATAACACTGCTATTTCACCCCTCAATATTGCCCGTATGCGCGAGGATATTCATTTTCAAGCGAACCTTGTTGGTCGTCAATTTAACTTTTGTTCAACGTGGGGCCTGTTTTCTCCCAAGGGCGTTGACGAAGGCTCCCGATTGCTGATTGATCGTTTGCACGTTGAACCGGCAGACCGGTGTCTGGACCTCGGATGTGGCTATGGACCGATTGGTCTCGCCATGGCCAGCTTAGCCTCAGAAGGTCAAGCTGTGCTGATTGATAAAGACTTTGTTGCGATTGAGTACAGCAAGAAAAATGCGGTGTTGAATAGACTGGATAACGTAGATATTTTCTTGAGCAATGGCTTTAGTCATATTGACGATCACTATTTTGATGTGATCGCGTCCAACCTTCCTGCCAAAACAGGCAAAGAACTTTATTACTTGTATTTTTATGATGCTTTTGTTCGTATGCGTCCTGGGGCACGATTTTATGTGGTCACGATTTCTGGCCTCAGGCGTTTTATTGAGCGCGCGTTTAAAGAAGTATTTGGCAACTATGAAAAGCTGAAACAAGGTCAAGTTTATACCGTGGCGCTAGCAGTCAAGGAATAGTTGGGGCAAACCAAAAAACGCTTGTGCCGTTTCCGTTGTGGTTTTTGCCACGTGTCTTGTCGGCTGTTCCCTGGCTGTGGCGACCGCGTTGAGAATATGGGGCAGGTTAGCAGGTACATTTCGGCGGCTTTTAGGCTTCGGGCGAATGTCCCTAGGCAATAAATAAGGCGCATCCGTCTCAATCATTAAGCGGTCATCAGGTATTAGGTGGATGAAATCGCGCAAATGATGTCCGCGCCGTTCGTCACAAATCCACCCTGTGATCCCGATGTGGCAGTCCATTTCCAGGTAGGTTCTCAGTTCCTCTTCTGTACCCGTGAAACAGTGGACAACTACCTGAGTAAGGTTGTCCCGATATTCGCGCAGGATTCCAATAAAATGGTCATGTGCTTCTCGCTCGTGTAAAAAAACAGGCCGTTGAAGATCAACGGCAATTTCTAACTGCCGGGCAAACCACTTTTCCTGTGTGGGCCGTGGCGAAAAGTCGCGGAAAAAATCCAAGCCCGCTTCTCCAACCGCAACCACTTTGGGTTGTGCACAGAACTCCTTCAGGACTGATATGGTATCGCTGCTGCATTCAGAAGCGTGGTGAGGGTGTATTCCTGCTGTTGAAAATACATTTTCATAGTGAGAAGCCAGCTGAGCGGCTTGCTGGCTGCCCACCTCACTGGCGCCTGTTACGACAAGCCGGGTAACGCCAGCCTGTTCGGCATCCTTGATTACGACCTCAAGATCCGATTGGAAAGACTCGTGTGTTAAGTTTGCACCAATATCGACTAAATTATATTCGTGTGTCATCGCAGTTATGTTTGTGGATTCGCTTAAGAGATCAATTGTTATGGCAAGCTAAAAAGGATACCGCAACGCACTAATCGGTGAAACGTCTTTTACTGCGTAGAGAATAAAGGATAGATTTTGACGGTGAAACAATTACACAAGGCCCCCTCAGGAAATAAGAAGAAAAGCATCTTTTTATTCGTCACGTTGTCTTTGGTGCTCTACGCTCTTTGTGGTGTGACTTACGCGAAAAGTGAATACCATCTTAAGCTGCAGCGCGAGCGCTTTGTAAAAGCGCGTGAAGCTCTTAGGGTTAATGATATGTCAGGCTTTTTTCGTCGCAAGGATCAGCTGAAAGACTACCCGCTATACCCTTATCTTGAATACTTGGCATTAAAGCACCGGATTAACACGGAAGAGTATGCCTCCGCTGAGACGCGGGCTTTACTGAGGCAGTACGTAGACACATACACGCACACCTATTACGCACGTAAGTTGACCGGGCTTTGGCAGCGGCAGTTGGCGAAAGAAAAACGTTGGCAGGCTTATTTGAAATGGTCGAAATCGCCGAGTGGGGTATTAATTGCCTGTCTGGAATTACAAGCCTTAGTGAATACTGGGCGCTTAATATCTCTAACCGGGCTGGCTGCCGATATTTGGAGTGCCGGAAGAGAACCGGATCCTGTGTGTAAAAGTGCCCTGCAGCGGCTTGAGAGTGAATCGTTGCCATCTGTGAAATTGATTTGGCGGCGCATCGAAAATGCGATCGAAAAGAACAATATCGCCTATGCACTTGATCAACGGCACTATTTGAACCGACGTGATCAGCAATGGGTGTTTCTCTGGGCAACAGGGCATGAAGACCCTCAAGCCTCACTCGCACAAATTTTTCATAGCCCCCTGACATCACTGTCTTCCAAGGTCGTTAAACGTATTGTACTTCAGTGGGGGCATCATGATTTGTCGGCCGCTTGGGTATACTGGCAAGCGCACCAGCGGCAATTACCTGTCAGCCGTTCTGTTGCTTACTCAATCAGTCAGTCTTTGGCGTTGAAGGCGGCTTATCGGCACTACCCTGAAGCTTATGAGTGGTTGGCCAGCCTTTCCTCGCAGGCGCAAACATTTGCGGTCAAAAAATGGATGACTTTGAGTGCGTTGTATCACGAGCAGTGGCAAGACGTGATTCATACCATCCGGAGCATGCCGGCAGAAGAGCAAAAAAAGCCTCAGTGGCTCTATTGGTATGCTCGAGCGTTGGATGAAATGGGCTATAAAAAAAATGCACGAATGCTATACGGCAAACTGGCTGAGTCAGCAAGCTATTATGGTTTTCTCTCTGCGGATAAAGTTGAAGTGCCCTATGCTATCGAACAAGAGCGGATCGAGCTGAAAGAGGCGCGTAAAGCTGCTTTGCTTGCCAAGCCTGCGATTGTTCGTGCACAGGAGTTCTTGCTTGTTGGTATGGAAGTTGAGGCACGGCGGGAATGGCGTTCAGTCACTCAGGGAATGAGAGGTGACGAGCTTAAGGCGGCGGCCGTACTTGCACATCACTGGCAATGGCACAGTCAAGCGATTAATACCATGGCGCGTACTGGGCACCGCCAGGATTTACGCTTGAGATTTCCCATGCCTTATCAAGGTATCGTGAATTTTTATAGCCAGGAGTATGCTATTGCACCGGCGTGGGCCTATGGCGTAATACGCCGTGAAAGCGCATTTGCAGTGGATGCAAGGTCTTCAAGTGGTGCTATCGGCTTGATGCAACTCATGCCGGGTACTGCTCAATATGTGGGCCAATTGCAGGGGAAAAAGATTCGTTCTAGAGATCTTTTTCAGGCGGATATAAATATTGCCACGGGGACTTATTATTTACGCCGGGTGATGGATCGTTTTGATAATCACCGAGTGTTGGCGACTGCCGCTTATAATGCAGGGCCCAATGCAGTCAGCCGATGGCTGCCTCAGGGAAAGCCAATGCCGGCAGACATTTGGGTAGATACCTTGTCATATGGGGAAACCCGGCGCTATGTACGTGCTGTTTTGGCTTATTCAGCTATTTTTGAATGGCGTGAATCGGGCAAACCTGTTCGGCTGAGAACATACATGCGGGATATTCCCCGCGGCGAATGACATATTTCCCGAATGGGCCGCTTTTGACGAAAAAAGGCTCTTGACTTGAGGGTGTTTTCCCTTGCTGACGCTAGGGAATACGTATCCTATTTGTTTCCGCCAAACCGGCGACGGAATTTGTCGACTTGCCCTGCTGTATCCATCATCTTCTGTTTACCTGTGTAGAAAGGATGACAAGCAGAACAGACTTCAATATTAAGATCGCGGCCAACTGTCGAGCGCGTTTCAAAGTTATTTCCGCAACTGCAAGTCACTTTAATGGTATCGTATCCAGGGTGAATATCGGCCTTCATTGATCTTCTCACATAGCACCAGTAAAAGAGCGGAAATTTTAGTCGCTTGGGTGGTAGAGTGCAAGTGGATTGTGCTGGGTACGGTTTCGATAGAGTTTTAGTCACTTTGATGGATCAGTTTTTAAAGGTGTAAAAATGAGTGTGCAGGAATCTATTTCAAAAAAGCTTCAGGAAAGTTTTAAGCCGTCTTTTCTCCAAGTATTGAATGAGAGCTCTATGCATAACGTTCCGCCAGGCTCTGAATCGCATTTCAAAGTAACGGTGGTTTCTGAGCAGTTCGAGGGTAAAACGCTGGTTGCCCGGCACCGGATGGTGAATGGCTGTCTGAACCATGAGTTGAGCGGCCCTCTCCATGCTTTGGCGATACACACTTATACCTGCAAAGAGTGGGACAAGCGACAAGCGCAGTCACCGGATTCACCCGCATGTCTCGGCGGCTCAAAGGCTTCTTAAGAATGTTCCTTGTAAACTTTCAGCTTTGTCATTCAATGAAGGTCAATAAGCGGCTTTGCCTTTGTTAAGATTTGTGGCGGGCGAGCTCGAGTGAGTCAGTACGCTGTTGATTCCCGTACGATGAGTTCAAGTGTGTTGTTAGTGCTGTGTATGCATGTAAAGCACTAAATGAGCTGAAATTGAGAAAAATGTGCTGATGTCGGATTTTCTTTGTGTAAAGGGGCTGGCAAAAGTAGCCAGCCTGGGCCTTCTGGCCGTTTTCTTAGTGCAGGCTTGTGCCGTTAACCCTGTCACGGGGCGTCAGGACTTTGTCATGATGTCTGAGGCGCAGGAAATTGAATTAGGCCAGGCTTATCATCGTGAAATTCTTAAACAGTATGCTCGATACGATGATGAAGCTCTTCAATCATATGTGAATGCGGTTGGTCAGCGGTTGGCGAAGGAAAGCCATCGTGGAGATTTGAAGTTTCATTTCACGGTCCTGGATAGTCCGGATGTTAATGCTTTTGCCCTTCCCGGCGGCTATGTTTATATTACCCGGGGAATTATGGCTTACCTCAATTCAGAAGCAGAGCTCGCTGGGGTTCTTGGGCATGAAATCGGTCATGTGACGGCGCGCCACTCTGTTCGGCAGCAAAGTACCAGTGCCGTAACAGGGTTATTGGGCGCAATTATCGCTGCCTCAGCAGGTATTGATCCGGAAGCGGTCAATGTGCTTGGGACGGCAATCGTTCGGGGTTACGGCCGTGAGCATGAACTTGAAGCAGACCGCCTCGGTGCGGAGTACCTTGGGCGTCTTGGGTATGATCCTGAGCATATGATTGGCGTTGTTCGGGTCTTGAAAAATCAGGAGCTGTATGAAAAAGCGCGCGCAGAGGCCGAAGGGCGAGAGTACACGGGTTACCATGGTCTCTTCTCTACACATCCGGATAATGACAAACGTTTGCAGGAAGTGATTCAGGCCGCCAAACAGCATGCCGGTGCTGTCACGCAGGATGAAAATGAAAGGGGCTACAAAAGTCAGTTGGAGGGCATGGTGTTCGGCTCAGGCGAGAAGGAAGGTGTTGTGCGCGGCCAACGTTTTTATCATAAGCCTCTTAACGCCAGTATCACAGCTCCTGCAGGCTGGTCAGTCTTGAATCAACCCCAACAACTTTTGTTTGTATCGCCAGAAAAAGATGCACTGATACATGTGTCACTTAAAAACCGTGGTAAGAACAAGACGCCCCAAGCGTTCTTGCGGTCAATGCTCGGGCGCGCTGTTGAGGGGCAAGGAGAAACCTTATCTAAGGCCGGTATGCCTGGTTACAGTACGACCATCGTGGTTGAGCAAACACCGTTTGGGCGACGGCCGGTCCGTTACGTTGTTTGGTTTAAAAATGAGCAAACATGGCTGTTTGCCAGTGTCA
>DJFX01000043.1:35920-39076 GCA_002432635.1 Halothiobacillaceae bacterium UBA5861
GTCGCGAAAGAGTTGGGAGGGCTTGATTTATACGAGCCTGACATCATGGGCTCAGTCAAGAGCCTGCGAGCCTTGACGGCAACGGAAAAAACAACGGTTAGACCGTTGCGTATCCAATTACTCACCGCCGATGCCAGTACGCGCTATGAGGCACTTGCACAGAAATTTCCTGCTCACGATGTGACAGTGCAGCGCTTGCGATTACTTAATAGTGACTACCCCGATCAAGAACCTGAACCAGGGCAGCAACTTAAAATTATTCAATAAACAGGTCCACACTCACATTCACTGATTGAAAACGAACGGTTTTTGTTGCTTAATGGCGTATTGGCAAAATGTGAGTCAGGTCCGATCTTCTGTAAGATCTGTATTGCGCCTATTATTACTTTGACTATGAAAACGATAATTTTGAGAAGCACATGAGCGACTTTCTCCGGCGCGCAGCCCTGGAGTACCACGAAAAACCACGCCCGGGTAAAATAGCCACTCAAATAACCAAACCTACAGAGACCCAACGGGATCTGGCGCTTGCATACTCGCCGGGTGTCGGGCAACCCTGCAAGGAAATTCAAAAAAATCCTGATAATGCATACCGCTATACTTCTAAAGGTAACCTGGTTGGTGTGATTACTGATGGAACAGCTGTATTGGGCTTGGGTAACATCGGTCCGCTGGCGGGTAAACCTGTCATGGAAGGTAAAGCGGTACTGTTCAAGCGCTTTGCTGATATTGATGTGTTTGATATTGAAGTTGATGCTGAAACGACCGAGGATTTTATTGAAACGGTTGTGCGTATTGCCAGGACATTTGGCGGCATTAATTTGGAAGATATCGCTGCGCCACGCTGCTTTGAAATAGAGCAGGCACTGGTTGAGCGCCTAGACATTCCGGTTTTTCATGATGATCAGCACGGCACAGCCATTGTGGTGGCGGCTGGTCTGATGAATGCGTTGGATATTCAGGGCAAACGCTTGCCGGATGTGAAGATTTGTGTGGCAGGCTCAGGAGCTGCGGCGATTGCCACGATCACTGTTTTGATTGAACTGGGTGCAACGCCGGACAACATTCTGATTTCAGGTCGAAAGGGCATTCTTTACAAAGGGCGGGAGGACATCGACCGCTGGCGAGCACCTTATGCCATTGAAACCAATGCGAGAACGATTGCAGATGCGTGCGTAGGGGCTGATGTGTTTATTGGTGTTTCTGGTCCCGATATCCTCACCCCGGACATGTTAAACACGATGGCCCCGAACCCCGTTATTTTTGCGCTGGCGAACCCCGACCCGGAAATCATGCCTGATCTGGCCCACCAGACACGCAGCGATATCATTATGGCCACTGGCCGAAGTGATTTCCCGAACCAGATCAACAACGTTCTGTGTTTTCCCTACCTGTTTCGAGGGGCGCTGGATGTTAATGCATCCCGGATAACGCCTGAAATGCGTGTAGCAGCTGTCCATGCAATTGCCGAGCTGGCGAAAGAAGAAGTGCCCGCTGAGGTGTTAACCGCATACAATGACGACACGTTATCCTTTGGAAAAAACTACATCATTCCGACCCCGTTTGATCCACGACTGATTGAGCGAGTACCCCCTGCGGTCTCCAAAGCAGCGGTTGAATCGGGAACAGCGCGCTCATTTACCATTGAAAACGACGAGGTATAACAAACAACCGCGGCAGAATCCGTCTCTACTGGTGATGTTTAATAAACCCTACGGTGTGTTGAGCCAGTTTACAGACGCCGATGGTCGCCAAACCCTGAAGGACTTTATCAGCACTCCCGGCATCTACCCGGCTGGTCGGCTCGACAAAGACAGCGAAGGGTTATTATTGCTGACGAATAACGGCAGGCTTCAGCACAAGATAGCTCATCCGAATAAAAAAATGCCCAAAACATATTGGATTCAGTTGGAAGGCGTCATTTCGCCGGAGGCCATCACACATCTGGAGCAGGGTGTTGAGCTGAATGATGGCAAAACTAAGCCCGCCCAGGTTCGGAGAATAAATGAACCCGAGGGGCTTTGGACCCGGAATCCACCCATCCGGGAGCGCAAAAATATCCCCACCTGCTGGTTAGCGCTTACACTATGGGAAGGCCGTAACCGCCAAGTGCGGAGAATGACCGCCGCCGTGGGCTATCCTACACTTAGGTTAATTCGAGCCAGTATTGGTCCGTGGCAGCTAAAGGAATTACAACCTGGCCAATGGAAACAACTCTCCGCTGAAAGATAAGACAGGCCCCGACGATGACGACAATTGGAACGTTATTCAATATCTCTGCACCATCAGGTGCCGGAAAAACGAGTTTAGTCAAAGCGCTGATGGCAAATATGCCTGAACTGAAGTTGTCGATCTCTCACACCACGCGACCGATGCGTTCTGGTGAGGAGGATGGGCAAGATTATTTTTTTATTGATAAGGCCACTTTTAAAAAGATGATTGCCGAAGGTGCTTTTTTAGAGCATGCGGATGTTTTTGGTAATTATTACGGTACCTCACAAGCCACTGTTGAAAAGCAGCTGAACCTTGGGCATGACGTCCTGCTTGAAATTGACTGGCAAGGCGCCGCGCAAATTCGGGAAAGAATGCCTCATGTGGTCTCGATCTTTATTCTTCCGCCTTCTTTAGCTGCTTTAGAAGAGCGGCTCACAGGCCGCGGGCAGGATTCGGAAGAGGTTATTGCTCGGCGGCTATCGGAAGCAATTAATGAAATCAGCCACTATAAAGACTATGACTACTTGATCATTAATGATAATTTTGAAGTGGCTTTAAAGGAATTGGCCGCTGTTGTGCTTAGTCAACAGGTCAGATTGGAACGGCAACAGCATGTCCACAAGACACTGATTCAAACCTTATTAGGTTGAACCTTTAATCAAATAAAACTTGCGATAAATACCCGTGTTGGCGCTATAATAAGCGCCCGATAACGGCCCCCAGCTTGCGAGGCGATCTAATTATGCGTGCATTGATGCGATCGAAAATTCACAAAGCCACTGTGACCGAAGCGAATCTTGAGTACATCGGCAGTATCACGATTGATTCCGAACTGCTAGATCTGGTCGGACTTTGGGACGGTGAAAAGGTTCTTATTGTCAGCAACACCTCGGGTGCCCGGCTGGAAACATATGTCATCTCCGGCGAGCCCGGTTCCGGGAC
>DJFX01000043.1:39234-49682 GCA_002432635.1 Halothiobacillaceae bacterium UBA5861
CCGGTTCCGGGACGATCTGCATGAATGGCGCCTGTTCTCACCTGATTAAAAAAGGTGAAGAAATCATTATTGTCGGCTTTGAAATTACCGACAAACCCGTTCAGCAGAAAAGTATCCTGGTGGATAAATCCAACAAATTTGTCCAGTATCTCTAGTCGTTTTTATTCTTTTCAAAGCCCTGCTTCTGTCAGTCGCTGGCGTGCTCGCTGGATAGCCTGTCTGACCTGATCCGGTGCTGTGCCGCCAAAGTGATTGCGTGCGGCGACAGAGCCTTCAAGCGTTAGCACATCGAAAACATCGCCCTCGATGATGGGCGAAAACCGCTGTAACTCAATCAGGGACATTTCACTGAGATCCCGCTGGGTGTCAACGCCCAGGCGCACGGCCTGACCGACCACTTCGTGGGCATCACGAAAAGGCACGCCTTTACGGACGAGGTAATCGGCGAGGTCTGTGGCCGTTGAGAAGCCTTGCCGGGCAGCATTGCGCATATTTTCGGTTTTAGGTTTGATTGCAGGCATCATGTCGGCAAAAGCACGCACGCTGCCGCGCAAAGTATCAATCGTATCGAACAGGGGCTCTTTGTCTTCCTGATTATCTTTGTTGTATGCCAGAGGTTGCGACTTCATTAGCGTGAGCAGGCTGATTAGATGGCCATTGACCCGGCCAACTTTGCCACGTACCAGTTCGGGAACATCCGGATTTTTTTTCTGCGGCATAATCGATGAGCCTGTGCAAAAGCGATCAGGGAGTTCGATGAAGTCAAATTGTGCCGATGTCCACAGTACCAGTTCTTCAGCGATTCGTGTGAGATGCGTCATACACAAAGCGGCTGTGGCACAAAATTCAATCGCAAAATCGCGGTCGCTCACAGCATCCAGTGAGTTTTCTGTGGGACCATCAAAACCGAGCAGCTCGGCGGTGAAGTGCCGGTCAATCGGGTAGCTTGTTCCTGCCAGCGCGGCTGCACCCAGTGGCATCATGTTCAACCGGCGTTGGCAATCAACTAGGCGGCTGGCATCTCGAAGTATCATCTCAAACCAGGCCAACACATGGTGACCAAAAGTGACTGGTTGCGCCGTCTGTAAGTGAGTAAAGCCTGGCATGATGGTATCAGTGTGGGGTTCGGCTAATGTCAGCAGGCCATGCAGCAGGCGAGAGATTTCAGCCAAAATAGCGGTGGTTTCAGAGCGCAAGTGCAAACGGATATCGGTGGCTACCTGATCATTGCGGGAGCGTCCTGTATGTAATTTTTTCCCGGCCTCACCAATTTTTTCCGTCAGGCGAGCCTCAATATTCATATGCACGTCTTCCCGTTCAACAGACCAGGTGAAAGTGCCTGCCGTAATTTCGGCTTCAATCTCATCCAGACCTTTTAGGATGAGTACCTGCTCGGCTTCCGTGAGTACGCCCACACGGCAAAGCATGCGCGCATGCGCGCGGGAGCCTTCAATATCTTCCCGAAACAGGCGTTGATCAAAACTGACAGAAGCTGTGAAAGCTTGCACAAAGGCATCGGTGCTTTCGGTAAAGCGACCGCCCCATAAGGCATTGTTTGATGGATTGTCGGGTTTGGAAGCCATGTCTCTGATCCGTGGTTCAAAATGACTATTATACGCAAACTTCATGCGTAGGCCGTCGTCTGGGGCGCGTAAATGCAGTAAATTTTGCTTTATTGCTCGATCCGCCCTAAAATTCGCGTTTAGATTTTTTTACCATGCCAGAGTGGTGAAATTGGTAGACACGATGGATTCAAAATCCATTGCCTTCACGGGCGTGCCGGTTCGAGTCCGGCCTCTGGTACCATCCTGTTTTTGGCTTTAAAAATGCCCCTAAAGCCATTCTTCTCGAGCAGCCCATGCCTCCCAGTAGATCTTGATCCTCAGGAAAAACTGTGGCATTAATCATGTCCCCGTCATTATTTGTTGTTTTGACAAGGAGTTACGGAGATGTTGGAGCAGCTGGGTGCGTTCATTCAAAACCCGGAAAATACCAGAGAGCTCTACCTTGTGAGCGCCGGGTTAATGGTAGTTGGCTTTTCTGTATTGGTCATCAGCGGGCGGTTGGCGCCACGCGATAACAGCGGCGACATCCTGACCGGAAATGATCATAACGTTACTACTCATAAACGTGTAGCAGGGTATGATGCCAAAATTGAAGAGGCCGCAGAATCACTAAGAAGTGGTGGAGTCTTTCTCGTACTGAGCGTGATTGCCAAGCTGATGGGTATCCTTGGTTTTTTACTGGCGGCTTGGACTTTTTTTAATAGCTAAAAGTTACTTGGTACTTTTTCTTGATAGGCTGCCAAAGCCTTGGGTTAAGTAAGGTCACCCGAAGGCCATGATCACCTGGGAAAGGCTAAAGGGAGCTCTTTTCATCTGTGTGAGAAGAGGTGATCACGCGGTGGTCAGAAGGTAACTCAGTATTGATAGCCCACCGAGAAAGCGCATGTTTGGGTATGTCTGGTACGCAGCTAGGAGCTGTCCCATAGCCGTGTGTTTGGTGGTTATTGGTCATTTATTGTTGCTCCCGTTTTATGGACAGGGGCACAGCAGCCTCTGTTCTTTTAAAGTTTTCCAATGCGTTTAAAAAGGTGCTTCGGTAGTTGTGTTCGGTATGAGCATCTACTCGCAGCCCGTATTGAAGAGGTTCGCCGTTAAGCACGGCGACGATGTGGTCGTTTACGGCAGGAAAGAAGTGGTCGCCATCATAGGTATTTGCATTGTTTTGGGTTAATTCCGAGGGAATGGAAAAGTCAAAAAAGGTGTCTGTAAAACGGGAAATTTCAATGTTCGCGCTTAGGTAGTGTTGCAGCTCTTCGTCCGTTTTTTTCATCAGCTCCCAGGGTGAGAGTGGTGGAATGTAGACAGTGAAGTGGGCATTTGGGAACTTTTCTCTGAGTGTTTTGTAGCGGTTTATATGGTTAGGGTTCACATCAACAGGTATGAGTTCGGGTGTTTTAGGCTGGAACGTAGGGGTGCCGGCTTGAACTTGGCCGATAAAGTCTTGATCGTAGTAGCGTGGGCGCAGTTCATCTTGGATCAGCAGGCGGTAAGAGAAGGCCAGAGCATCCCGTGTGAGATATTGAGTGAGGAGGCTGGGAGGATTGCGTAGTTCGGTGATGAATTCCGGGATCCGAGGGGCATCATTTCGTTCATCTTCCCAGTAGTTGAAGTCATCCAGGCCAACGATGACCCGTGCTGGTTCGAAACCGCGAGCCTTCACCCAGTCGGCATAAGCAATAAATTCCAGCACGCGACCACCAGAGAAGGCAAAGTTAAAACAGGTATTGTTTTTGATTTTAGTCTCGTGCAGCAGTGTAACCCTGGAGCTGCCAAATATTATGCAGTCCAGTTGTTCTTCGCGCTCGAGGAAAACGTTGGTTTTGGTCAAGCGTTCGTCAAAAGAGTAGTTTTCGCCATGTATCAGGTTACCTTTCAGGTACCAGAGGGGATCCAGGGTGGCATTAAATAACAGTGCGGCCAGTGCAAAAAAGCCGGTGATTGTAATGATCCGCCAGGTGTACTTGCGATAACGGCTGTCATGTTCACCTTGAGTTGTCCGTGCGTTGGTCTGAGTCGTGGTATCCATTTTTTGTCAGTCCACTGTCGTGTTCAAAATTGGAAGTAGAGAAACTCTGTAGTCTGGCCAATTTCCAGTATTGAGAGAACCATGGCCGCAGAGATGCCCGTCGCATAAATCCAATTTGCCTGCCAGCCTGTGAGCTTAAGCAGGCGGCGGTGCCAAATGACGGGAGTATGATTTTCCGGGAATTCACGGAGTACGAATTCCTTGGTATTTGGCAGTAAAAAAACGATGAACAGCAAGGGTATGTAAATAACGAGCGGCATGAGCAGATTGCTGTGGAGCTCAAAACCATTCAGGCCGACCATGCCTTGGTACATCGCCATGGCGGCGGTCAGATTGTCCGAGCGGAAAATGACCCAGGCAATGACTACCAGCAGAAACGTCAAACCAATCGAGATAATGGCTGCTGTGCGAGTCCGATTAAAGCGCCATTGCCATTGCTCTGTTTTGGCCCGCCACCAGTGATTAATCAGCAGATAAAATCCGTGTAAAGCCCCCCAGATGACAAAAGTCCAGCCGGCTCCGTGCCAGATGCCACCGATGAGCATGGTTAAGAATAAGTTGGTATAGCGCCGGTATTCGCCTTTGCGATTGCCACCGAGCGGAATGTAGACATAGTGGCGGAGGAAGGCGGACAACGTCATATGCCAGCGGCGCCAGAACTCAATAATACTGGCCGATTTGTAGGGTGAATTGAAATTGTCCGGAAGGCGGATACCTATCATATAAGCCAGCCCAATGGCCATATCCGAATAGCCGGAAAAGTCAAAGTACAGTTGCAGACTATAAGCCAGTGCCGCGCTCCAGGCTTGAAGAAAGTCCACCGACTGACCGGCTGCGACGGCGTCGAAGGTAGGCGTTGCAAACAGTGCCACATTGTCAGCCAGCATGACCTTTTTAAAGAGCCCGATGATAAAAAAAGTCAGGCCAATGGCAATATTCCGGTAACGCAACTGTATCCGCCCGGTAAAGGTAAATTGCGGCAACAGATCCTTGTGGTGGACAATCGGCCCGGCAATCAGTTGGGGAAAAAACGTGACGAACAGGGAGTAGCGCATCAAACTGGGTTCGTTTGTTTCTCCCTTGTAAACGTCAACCAGGTAAGCAATTTGCTGGAATGTGAAAAACGAAATCGCCAGGGGGAGAACAATCCCCTCAGTGTCCCATAGAACAGGGAGTACTAACTCCAGGTTATCCGCAATAAAGTCGGCGTATTTGTAGTAACCGAGCAACCCAAGGTTGAATAGAATGCCGAGGGTTGTCAGTATATATTTCGACCGTTTCCCTTGGTTACGGTCAACCAAAACGCCCAGCGTAAAGTTGCACAGGATCGATGTCCCAATCAAAACCAAATGAGCTGGGTACCACATGCCATAAAAAATGAGCGAAGCGCCAATCAGCCAGGCGAGCCCAGTGCGGGCCCCCAGGTAGCGACCAAGGAGATAGAATCCGCTGACGGCAATAGGTAAGAAAACCAGAATAAACTCGTAAGAGTTAAATAACATGGGCGCGTCAATGAAAAGTGAGTGATTGAGGGAAGTCTAAGTGGCCTATTTTACCGTCCGAGGTATCCGCGTATCCAGCTGTTAGCCTCCCATATTTTTGTGACATCTTCATTTCAATAAAATTTAACTGATTGTTTTTTATTGCCTATTTTGCCCTTTCTATGCATAGTTGAACAGACGTTTTGATTTTGAGCGAACGAGGCGATCACCCATGCCCCTAACGAACTTCCACCCCGCTGTGGCCGAATGGTTTGAATATACGTTTGGCGAGCCCACGGGCGCGCAGCGAGCAGCGTGGCCGCAGATTGCAGCGGGCGAACACACCTTGATCGCGGCACCGACGGGCTCGGGTAAAACGCTGGCGGCGTTTCTTTCGGCGATTAACGATTTGGTCGTTCGGAGCGTGGCCGGTGAACTCGTCGATCAAGTGTACGTTGTTTATGTATCGCCGCTGAAGGCGCTGAGCAACGACATTCAGCGCAATCTTGAACAACCCTTGTTGGGTATCGGCCGCACCTTGATCGAGCACGGCTGTGGTGAAGCCGCCATTCGCACCGCAGTCCGCACGGGTGACACTCCGCAGGCGGAACGGGCCGCGATGGTGAAAAAGCCGCCGCATATTCTGGTGACAACGCCAGAATCGCTTTACATTCTGCTGACCAGTGAAAGTGGCCGGGTGATGCTCGGCGGCGTGCGTACGGTCATTGTCGATGAAATTCATGCCATGGCTGACAGCAAGCGCGGCTCGCATTTGACGTTGTCATTGGAACGTTTGAATCACCTGTGTGGCGCCGCGCCGCAGCGGGTAGGGCTGTCCGCCACGCAAAAGCCCATAGAAACAGTGGCACATTTTCTCGTTGGCAATGCGCCGGGCAGCGACACACCTCATCCGTGCAAAATCGTGGACGAAGGCCACACACGCCAGCGCGATCTCGACATCGTTGTACCGCCGTCTCCGCTGGAGGCGGTGATGGCCAATGAGGTGTGGGGAACCCTGTACGACCAAATTACCGCACTGATCGAAGCCCACACCACCACGCTGATTTTTGTGAACACTCGGCGGCTGGCCGAGCGGGTCACCGCTAACCTCAGTGATCGTATCGGCGAAGAGCACATCACCTCGCATCACGGCAGTTTGGCGAAGGAAAAACGATTTGATGCGGAACAAAAGCTCAAAGCCGGTGAACTGAAAGCGCTGGTGGCCACCGCCTCGTTGGAGCTGGGTATCGACATCGGCGATGTGGATTTGGTGATTCAACTGGGTTCGCCGAAATCCATTTCTGCTTTTTTACAGCGCGTCGGCCGCTCGGGCCACTCGGTGGGCGGTTGCCCCAAGGGCCGCTTGTTTCCGCTCAGCCGTGATGACCTGGTCGAATGCGTTGCCTTGATCGACGCCGCCCGGCGCGGGGAATTGGACAGCTTGCTCATTCCCGAACAACCGCTGGATGTGTTGGCGCAGCAACTGATTGCGGAACTTTCGGCCGGGGAGTGGCTGGAGGACGACCTGTATCAGCGCATTCGTTGCGCGTATCCCTACCGACACTTGACGCGACAAGTCTTCGACGACGTCCTGCGCATGGTCGCGGAGGGCTACAGCACCCGGCGGGGCCGTCGCAGCGCTTACGTCCATCGTGACGTGGTGCAGCAGCAAGCGCGTGGGCGGCGCGGCGCTCGTTTGACCGCTATGACCAGCGGCGGCACGATTCCCGACAACGCCGACTACAAAGTCGTGCTCGAACCCAGCGGCACCTTCATCGGTACGCTCAACGAAGACTTCGCCATTGAAAGCATGGCCGGCGATATTTTCCAGCTCGGCAATGCCTCGTGGCGAATTTTGCGGATCGAATCGGGCACCGTGCGAGTCGAAGATGCCGCGGGTTTACCGCCCACCGTGCCGTTTTGGATTGGCGAAGCCCCGGCACGCAGTGACGAATTGTCTGATGCCGTTTCACGGTTGCGCGAGACGGTTGGTGACCAAGTCACCGAGTTTGGGATCGATACAACGGTGTACAACTTGGTCGAAGTGTTGGCGCTCGCGCCCGAAGCTGCGCAGCAGCTGGTCGAATATCTCGCAGCGGCGCAAGCGGCACTGGGCGCGATGCCGAGCAAAAAAACCGTTGTGCTGGAACGTTTTTTTGACGAAACGGGTGGCATGCAATTGGTGGTGCACTCGCCATTTGGCAGCCGCATCAATCGCGCTTGGGGCTTGTCGCTACGCAAGCGATTTTGCCGAAAATTCAATTTTGAATTACAGGCCGCGGCGACGGAAGACAGCATCGTGCTTTCTCTGGGCGCTACCCACAGCTTCCCGTTGGCGGAAGTGGCCGCCTACCTCAACGCCAAAACGGTGCGCACCGTGCTGATTCAAGCGATGCTGGATGCGCCGCTGTTTCAAGTGCGCTGGCGCTGGAACGCGACCAACGCGCTGGCGATTCCCCGCTTTCGTGGCGGGAAAAAACTGCCGCCGCAATTAGCACGTATCGAGGCGGAAGATTTGGTCGCACTGATTTTTCCCGATCAATTAGCCTGTTTCGAAAACATTGCCGGCGAGCGCGAAGTGCCGGATCATCCGCTGGTGAATCAAACCATCCACGACTGCTTGACCGAAGCGATGGATATCGATGGGCTGGAAGCATTGCTAACACGGTTGGAAGCTGGTGACTTGCGTTTCATCTGCGCGGATTTGTCCGAGCCGTCGCCACTGGCGCAAGAGATTTTGTCGGCCAAACCGTACGCCTTTCTCGATGATGCTCCGTTGGAAGAGCGTCGAACCCAGGCGGTGGTTTCGCGGCGCTGGCTGGACCCGGAAACCGCCGCGGATATTGGCAAACTCGACCCCGAGGCGATCGAGCGGGTGCGTGATGAAGCCTGGCCCGAGGTGCGCACGGCTGATGAGTTGCACGATGCGTTGGTGACGATTGGCTACGTCACCGAAGCGGAAATGGTGACGAACCGCCATGCGGTCAACGGCTGGTTGGGGTTGGCGGAGAAACTGGCGGTCGCCGGCCGTGCCACGCGGTTGACGCTCGCCTCGGGACACCTATGGATCGCGCTGGAACGGCTACCGGAGTTTCGCGCGGTTTTCCCTGAATCGCCGTTGGTGCCCGCGCTGCAATTGCCGCTGCACCTCACAAACGAATCCGTTGAGGCTGAACAGGCGTTGGTGGAGCTGGTGCGCAGCCGGCTGGAAGGCTTGGGCCCGGTGACTGCCGGGCGTTTGTGTGAGGAACTGGCCCTGCCGGCGGCACCGGTCGACCAAGCGCTGCTGACACTCGAGTCCGAAGGGTTCGTCATGCGCGGCCAGTTCACTGAGGCGGCGTGTCGTGACCTGTTCGAGGAGTGGTGCGAGCGACGATTACTGGCGCGCATTAACCGCTACACCGTCAAGCGTTTGCGCAAAGAGATCGAGCCGGTCAGCAGTGCCGACTTCATGCGCTTTCTGCTTGACTGGCAGGGCGTGTTGCCCGAGGAGCGGGGCGAAGGTGCCGATTACCTCAAAATCATCATCGAACAACTGGCCGGGTTTGAAGCGCCTGCTTCCGCGTGGGAAAGTGATATTCTGCCGGCTCGGCTCAACGACTACGCCCCGGATTGGCTGGATACTTTGTGCTTGTCCGGGCGTTCTCTATGGGCTCGATTAACGCCGGGCAGCGGCAAGTCTCAGCGCCGCAGCGGTCCGGTGAAAAACACCCCCATCGCACTGTTTGGGCGGCGTCAGTTTGCGTATTGGCAGCGCTTGGTGGCGGGACAAGTGGCGTCTGGCGACACGTTGTCATCGAATGCTGAGTCCGTCGCGGACCACTTGCGCGAACACGGCGCGTCTTTTGCCGATGAGCTGCAAACTGCGGCGGGAGGCCTTCGTACCCAGCTGGAACAGGCGCTGGCGGAACTGGTTGGCGCGGGCCGAGTGACATCCGACAGTTTCAGCGGCTTGCGGCTATTGTTGACGCCATCAAACCGGCGTCAACCGCTCTCGGGAGGTCGCCGGCGAGGGCGTACAGGTTCGCTGAGCTTGGAAGATACCGGGCGTTGGACGCTGCTGAACAAAGCTCAACCGGCCGAGTCAGACGCAGAATCCAAACCGGGTTGGTTTGGCTCAGCCTTTTCAGAAGACACGGTGACTGAAATAGCCACAGATTTGCTCAGCCGCTACGGTGTGGTGTTTCGCACGCTGTTGGAGAGGGAATCGCGGCTGTTACCGCCGTGGCGCGATTTGCTGCGAGTTTATCGACGGATGGAAGCGCGAGGCGAGCTGCGGGGTGGCCGTTTCGTCAATGGTTTTACCGGCGAGCAGTATGCGCTGCCAGAGGCCGTCACGTCCTTGCGAGAAGTACGCAAACAAGCGAAAAATGGTGTCGCACTGGCCGTCAGTGGGGCAGATCCGCTCAATCTCGTCGGCATTATTACACCTGGTAAAAAAGTCCCGGCACTGGCCAGCAATCGTATCCTCTACCGCGACGGTGAGCCCATCGCGACAAAACTGGGAGATGACGTGGCATTCCTCGTATCACTCAGTGAGAGCGAGCAGTGGGATGCGCGTAACAAACTCCTCAAAACCAGTCTTGCGCCGCGGCTGAGGGTGTATTTAGGGCAACGGTAAGCTTTTATTAAATCGCACAGAATTGGTTGTTAAATACACGTTTATTGCTGTAGAACCAGGTTGTATTTATTTCGTTCCCTCGGTCTTAATCTGTGGAATTAATTGATAAGCAGGCGTGCTGAAGCAGGGTTCCTTTTAAGGAAAAGGGTTGTCTTCATTCTTTGTTCTTTCGCGAAGCTTGCTTCTTTGTCAGGATAATCTGTTACGAATGAGCCATTTAAAACAATACTCGACATTAAGGTATATTGTCGGTATAGTGCCTTGTAGCAAGAAAGAACGTCTTCTATTTAAAAATCTTCATTTCGCTGTATTCTTCGTGCTGTAGTTTTCTAAGTTCTAGTCAATTTTTTTCGATGCTAATGTCGCCGTAAGGTAAAATTTATATACAATTCAGGATTTTATGATGTCTGGTACAATTAAAGGAACCGTTAAGTGGTTCAATGAATCAAAAGGTTTCGGTTTTATAGAACAACAGGATGGGCCAGATGTATTTGCCCATTTTAGTGCGATTAAAGGTTCCGGTTTCAAAACCTTGGTAGAGGGTCAAGCTGTAGAGTTTACGGTCACCCAAGGTCAAAAAGGGCCTCAAGCCGAGAACATTGTCGGTTTGTAAACGCACCTTTAGCTTTAGTGTTAATCGAAAAGGGGGAGCTTGATAAGGGCTCTCCCTTTTTTTGTGGGCTGATTCGGGCCACCGTGTAAAATGCTCAGTATCGGTGCTTTCTTCATAAGGCACTCTTTATGAAGTTTATGGA
>DJFX01000043.1:49942-51265 GCA_002432635.1 Halothiobacillaceae bacterium UBA5861
TGGACGCGTGCAGTGAATTCCGGTCGGATGTACAAAACCAGCATCACTCAAAATGGATAAATTTTCTGACAAGGCGATCATTGAGTCCTGGCGTAAAAATGCTAATGCCTGGGTGGATGCGATCAAGAATGAAAAAATTATCTCCAGAGTTGAAGTGACGAATCACGCCATATTGAGTGCCGTATTGAGTCATAAACCGTCCCATCTCCTTGATATCGGTTGTGGAGAAGGCTGGCTGATCAGGGAGCTGTCAAAGTTGAACGTAGCCTGTACAGGTATGGATGTTATTCCTGAATTTGCTGAACATATCGAAAGCTCTGGTGGGCGGTTTAAGCAACTCGCTTATGAGGCGTTTAGGCCGGGTGTATTTGATAAGAAATTTGATGTCATTGTTTGTAACTTTTCACTACTGGGAAAAGAGTCGGTTGAAAATGTGATTAAACAGTCAGTCGGTGTATTAAATACGGCGGGTACATTAATTGTCCAAACAGTGCATCCTATTGAATCCAGCCGTCCTGATGATTATACCGATGGTTGGCGAAAAGGGAGTTGGCAAGGGTTTGACAAGGCCTTTATGGATCCAGCGCCTTGGTACTTCAGAACTTTAGAAAGCTGGAAAATACTCTTTAATCAGGCAGGTTTCGATCAATTAAATGTTACCGAGCCTTGTCACCCTAAAACGGGCAAAAAGATGTCAGTACTTTTTGAGGCGAAAAGCACGTATACAAAACGCCCATCCAGTGAGGCTGTAAAAGGGTATTGACACAATGAGTGGATGTTGCGAGGGTGGTTGTTCTGCTGACGCTCTGCGCGAAAAAGGGCAGCGCGGAACACTGAAGATTGTACTTGGGATCAATGTTGTCATGTTTGTTGTGGTAGCAGGGGCGGCATTGTATGGTCGTTCTTCAGCGTTGCTTGCCGATAGTTTCGACAATTTAGGGGATGCCTTTACTTACGCCCTGAGCTTATATGCTGTGACACAAGGCGCCAGTACCAAAGCGAAGGTGGCTCTTTTTAAAGGCATACTGATTCTTCTTGCAGCTTTAATCGTGGCCGCTCAAATTACTTATAAGCTTTTTGTGCCAAGCCTGCCCATTTTTGAAGTTATGGGTATGTTTAGTCTTTTAGGTCTTATCGCAAACACTATTTGCCTCTTCCTACTCTGGCGGCACCGCAATGAAGATGTCAATATGAGTTCGGTATGGGAATGTTCAAAAAACGATATTGCCTCGAATAGTTCCGTGCTTTTTGCAGCGGGTGCGGTCTGGTTATTTGATTCAGGGCGGCCTGATATTGTGGTCGCTATGGTTTTAGTGTTGTTCT
>DJFX01000043.1:51449-85175 GCA_002432635.1 Halothiobacillaceae bacterium UBA5861
TGCGTTCAGCGGTTCGAGTGATATCATCTGCAAGAACCGCGTTACGCGAATCAAATTAATCAGTGGTTGTTAAGCCAACTTTCGCCTGTTTTCGGCGTGCGCTCCTGGTGAGAATATCAGGGGTGGATGCTTTGGCCAAGATGATGGAAAAAGAGGTATATATTAATGTCGACGGTATTGTGGTGTTTGTTTATTGCTGGCTTGTTACATGTGGTCTCCAAGGCGCCGTTAGCGGTTGCGCAAAGTCAAAGTCCAGGAGGATACGATAATCACAATCCGCGTGATCAGCAGGCGGCGTTAGAGGGGTGGGGCAAACGGGCGTTGGCGGCGCACCAGAACCAGATTGAGAGCTTCCCTTTGTTTGCTGCCGGTGCCTTGGTTTCGGTTGCTATGGGCGTTACGTCGGTGACGGTGGGTTACCTGGCCATGGCTTATGTGGTGGCTCGCTTGGTTTATTTTTTCCTCTATATTAAAGATATTTCTACCTTGCGGACGCTGGTTTGGGGAGTTGGGTTCGCCAGCTCAATGGCGTTGCTGTGCAGCCCAGCCTGGGCTTGATACCAAGCCTTATTTTATGACAATGTTTTAAGCCAGTTAGCAACGGCTTGGCCGATTTCGACGGGCGAATCTTCCTGTATAAAGTGGCTGCCTTTGACTGTGATCTCGGCTTGATTAGGCCAACGGCGGCAGTACTCACGCTGCCGGCCAACCAGAATCGAGCCGGGCTCTGCGTTAATAAACAACTTGGGTAAGGTGTTGTTTTTTGCCAACCACTCGCCGTAGCTTTCAACAAGCGCGACCATGTCGGCCGGTTCGCCTTCAATAGGAATTTGCCGTGGCCAGTTGAGGGTTGGTTGACGGTCGTCGGGTGTAGAGAAGCCAGCGCGGTAGTGCGCCATTTCTTCATCCGTGAGGTCTCGGAGCACAGAGCTGGGTAGCACGCCTTCGATGAACAGATTGCGGTTGAGAACCAGGTCTTCCCCCTTTTCAGATCGAAAGCCTTTAAAGATGCCTTGAGCGGTTTTTGGCCAATCGCGCCAGCTGAGCGGGCAGACAATGGCTTCCATATAAGCAATTCCGCGCACCCGGTCAGGGTGTTGTTGGGCCCAATAAAAGCCGAGGGCGCTCCCCCAGTCGTGAATGACCAGTGTGACCTCATCGCTTGCATTAATAGCATCTAGCAGCCCGTTGAGGTAGTGGTAGGTGATGTGAAAGCTGTATCGTTCTGGCCCTTCTTCTGGAGGGAGTTTTTCGGAATCCCCCTGGCCAATTAAGTCAGGTGCAATCACGCGGCCTGAACCGGTTAATTCGGGGATCACATTACGCCAAAGGTAAGATGAAGTAGGGTTGCCGTGCAACAGGACGATCGGTTTACCTTTCCCTTCATCAACATAAGCCAGTCGCTTGCCGTCAACCTGTTGGTATTTCTTTTCGAATGGCATTTCTGCGCGCATGGTGTTCCTCTCCGTTTTTTGACTGAGTATAAGCGAACGGATAAAAAAGCGTTATATGCCATGGTGGTTTAATCACACTGTGAAAGGCGCAGGAATAAGGAAACCCGTTTTGTGACACGAGGGTCTTACCCCCCCAGTTAGGCACTGGGAGGGCATATTGGTTGCGGTTCATTCAAACTGGGTCACGTAGGGTATCGTCTGATAGACAACGCTATCCTGCTTGAAGCCAACCAGATCAGCCCGGCCGTCGCCGTTGACGTCTCCTGCCAGCCGGGGAAAGTATTCTGTGCAAGTACCTGCCGAGCAAGTGTAATTTTCATACCAGTTTGGATCTGTGAGATTGAAGCTTTTGGCGATAACCGCCACATCACTGAAGCGGTTTTCCCCCGTAATACCTTTCATATTGATGCCAATGGCAGAACCGGCCCAGGCATAGCCGACGATATCCAGGTAGTTGTCTCCGTTGATGTCCACAAGGTAGCGTGGGTGGACATTGAATGATGAGCCGTTATCATCGGCCCAGCCTTCGTTGTTAACGAAGTCGTCCGACCAGCGTTCGCTACCGGCAAAGTTGATGTTGCCGGGTGTACTTTGGTTTTGGCGAACGTAGATGTATGAATTGCCAAAACCAACAATCTCAGGTAGGCCATCATTGGTAATGTCTTTAACAAAGCGCTTGTGACGCGGTACGCGCCAGCCACTCGAGTAATCGTACCCGCCATTGGTGAAACCTGTCCATGGACCAAAGCTGCCATTACACAATGACTGCTTGTAGTAACTGTCATCAATGCCGAAGAGCACCAGGTCGGTACAGCCGTCGCCGTCCAGGTCCGCAGCTTCAATAGGGTAGTCACGGCGGTCGGGAAAGTGACTGCTCAGGGCAGACCAGGCTTGGTTATCCACACGTTTGGTTGTGGTGAGGCTAGCGCCGTTGACGGTGTAGATGGTTAGTTTGTCATTGGTCTTGGCATGGACAAAATCGAGATAACCGTTGTTGTCGACATCTACCAGGTAAGCACTATCCCGTGTGCTGTTCCAGTTTATGCTGGATATCCAGTCGACGGGGTCGTCAAAGCCACTGCCATTGTTTAATCCATAGCGTATGGTTTGGGCGCTGGCGTCGACCCCGATAATATCCAGGTCACCGTCATTATCCAGGTCGACAAAAAAGCGAGGATCTGATTGAACGCCGCTGTAAAAGTCTGTGACCCAATGACCGGTGGACCAGGTTTGAGGGGCCCCCAATCCACTGGCCGATCCCAGCATCACTGAGGTGCTGTTGTAGCCGATGGCGATGATGTCGTCGTGACCATCTTGATTGAGGTCGACTAGCTCTCGAATGTGTTTAGCCACTCGCCAGCCGGTATCCCAGCCGAATGCTTCATCAAGCGCTGTGGAGGTTTCTGTGAGCTGTACCGTCGCCGTTTGCGTCAGTGTGTTTGTTGTGGGAGTGGTGTCGTCCTCCGCCTGGAGGGTAATGGTGTAATGGCCGGCTGCCGGGTAGTCATGAACCAGTTTAGTGAGGGTTGTGGTGGAATTACCTCCGGATGCGGTGTTGTAGGTCTCGGCCGGGGAGCCATCACCCCAGTCGATGGAAGCGCTGGCAACGACCTGGGGAGAGAGTGCTGCAATGGCGCCGTCAAGTGTTACTTGGTTGTCGCTGCGCAGGTTTCCCCCATAGGCTGTGTCATCTTTATGGGTCGTCAGTTCTACTGTCGTGGTGTTAATGAGTGCTTGCCCGCCATTGTCGACGTCTGTGTTATCCGGGTTGCCGTCGCCATCGGTATCTGGGTTGAAAGGATCCAGGCCGCGGGCTTTTTCCTGTGCGTCTGAAAGGTTGTCCCCGTCGTAATCGGCATGGACAGGAGACGAGAATACTTTGGCGGGATAGCGGTCGGGGTACTGGCTGTTGATGGCCGTAACAGTCCAGCTGTCTCTAATTTCATCAAAGTCACTTAAGCCATCGTTATCCGTGTCTTGATCGTTTGGGTCTGTACCGTGGATCCGCTCTTCGCGGTAACCAATGCCGTCATTGTCGGCATCTTCCAGATAGACGATGAGGATTTCGTCACCGGCCTGAACGTTAATACCGGCCACAGTGTAGCTCTGATCCTCCGGATCGTAAGTGGTGATGTCGAGGCTTGTACCGGTGTCGCGGCGGGTGGTGATCACCCAACGGCCGCTGCCACTGGGACCCACTTGCCGGACGGCTGTAATGCCATTCGATTCAGTATAATCAATAGCCAGATAATCGCTTAACAGGGTGTTGAGCGACTGCCCAGGGCTGGATGGGTTGGTGTTAGTGGCGACCTGGTACAGCTCGGTTTCTGCATACGGGCCATAATCAATCAGGATTTTGGCGGTGCGTGAGGCGACTTCGGCTTCTGTGTAGGCGAAGGGTTGTCCTTGAATATCAGTGACTTCGTAGATGCCGGGTTCCACTGTAATGGAGCGCGCGGCATTGAGCATCGTTCGCACGGTACCAAGGTCTAAGGTACTGTTTTCAAAGGTCAGGCTACCAGTGCTGGTATTTTCAGATAATGAGACCGGTTGAAATGCCTGGGTGCTGTCGTAATCAAGGGTTGCTAAAGGAATAAAGGGTTTGTCGCCATCACTGGCTTTGGTCGACGAGAGGCTAATATGTTGCAGGGTAAATGGAATATGGCCTTCATTCGAGATCACCACACCAATACGAATGTAGCCACCACTGGTCGTAGTTGATTCTTCAACCCCCTGGGCTCTCATCGATTCCCAGGCCGTTTGGTTTTCTGTGGTCTGTGTTTGATCGAAACTGACGGTGGATTCTGTCGACACGGTGAGGGACGTGCTGACTTCTGCGCTCGGGCCGGTTAACCCCGTGCTGACGGTGGCTTCTGTGCTTGCTTCTACTCCGACTGTGACGCTGGTGCCAAAAGTCGTGGAAGTAGATGTGGATTGAGACTGTGAGCGCGAGGTGCTGATGTCTTGCGTTTGTGCATTGGAGTCCTCAAAAATCGCTCCGATAATGGGCGTCGTTTGTATGCCAATTTTTAATTGGGGCAGGTCGGCAACCAGCGGGTTGTAGCGGTAGTTATTGACACCAGCGTTAAAACCCAGCTCTATGACTTCCCGGTAGTCCGAATAACCATCACCATCGGTGTCAGCCAGTTTGGGAGAGGTTTTATACGTTTGGGTTTCTTCAATGTCGGTGAGTCCATCGCCGTCCGAATCAAGACTATCCTGACTTTCTTCCGAGTCGGAACTGCTGCAGGCGCTCATGGCCAGTAGTGTGATAAAAAGTAAAAAAGTGTGAAAAAATCGTTTAACCCGCATGATGATGGTCTCCGAAAGCTGATGGCGGCGGATGCAGCCGCAACGCATCAGTTATGATCTTTCTTTATGAATGAAGGATTATTTTTTGAGGAAGATTTTGCACAGAGGCCGAGCTGGGCCTCCATAGGGTATTCACCCTAATTGAGGGAGATATTTTGTGTTTTGTGAAGTTTATAAGGTATCCGGGTGGATGAAGCCTGTTTTAATCGCGATGCGTAACAGGTCAGAAACGGAGTGGGCGCCGAGTTTATTCATCAGCCGGGTACGGTGATTATCTACGGTTTTTATACTGATGTTGAGCAGCAGGGCAATATCGCGGTTGGTTTTGCCCGCCAGGATTTGTGAGAGCACTTGCTTTTCCCGCTCGGTGAGGTTGCCAACCGCCTCTTGTTCTGCCAGGACGGATGAAAGCTTGTCATCGAAGTAAGAGTGGTTGTGGGTGACTTCACGGAGCGCCTTGATGAGGTGTGCGCTATCGCTGTCTTTAAATAGTAGGCCGTGGATACCGCTATCGATTAATTGTTGCAGGGGGGCTCCGGACGTGACACCGGTGTAGATGATGATTTTGGTTTGTGGACTCCAGCGCTGTGTGTCGACAACCACTTCAATACCCGTGGCATCGGGCATTGCAACATCCAGTAGCAGTACAGAGGGTTTCCATTTTTTTACGGCGACAAGCGCGTCAAAGCCGTTAGCGACATCGGCCACGATGCTAAAGTCATCCAAGGGTTCGAGCATGTTCCGCAGAGACTCGCGAATCAATGTGTGGTCATCTGCAATTAAAACGGTGTGCATAATGGTTTGAGCGGTTGTGCCATTTTGTTAGTGTACAGGAGATGGTAACGGGATGTGCTCCACTGTGTTCGTTGCTTGGAGAGCTTTCATGTCAGGCCCGTTCAGTATATTTTGGGTGAGGTGATTGGTGTAGACCGATGAAAAGGGTGTTATCCCGTCGCGGTACCAATAGGCGAGTATTCAATGAAGAGAATTCCGCTCTGCTTTGTGGTTATGGTTGCCTTGGTTGGTGCGTTCCAAGCGAATGCCGCTGTCGTGCTGTTAGAGCAAGGTGGTGTGTATGATCTGGCGCCTTTCTCCAGCTATGCCTTCAGCGAAAGAAGCCGGCCACCGAGTGATCGTGTTCAAGAAGAGGTCGTATCGCTAAATTTTGTCAAAATTCCGAACGGCGAGGTGGATTTTGGTTATCAGCGGCAGTCGATTTGGATAAAAACCGAAATTCATCATACCTTGGATGACGAGGCCACATGGGTATTGAACTTCAATACCCGTTTTATGAACAGTCTTGATGTTTATTTGGTACGCGACGGAAAAGTAAAGCATCTACTGCATAACAATGGCGCCTCTTTGTTTGAGGAGCGGCCGTTGAACACCCCCAAACTGGCGCTCACATTAGATCTGCTTCCCAAGGAAACAGTCACGCTTTACGTCCATTACTGGTCACGAGGGACGACAGCACTCCCCTTGCGCCTGGAAGCCCGTGAACACTATGCATCAACATTGAATCATCAAAGTCTGGTGCATGCGGCCTTTTACGCCATCATGGCGGCCTTTATCCTGTTTGCGGTATTACAACGGGTGTTTGTGAATGGCCGCCTGCAAATGGCTTACCTTTTTTATGTTTGCTCTGTTGTGCTCTATGTGCTCCATATGGATGGTTTGTCTTTCCAGTATCTGTGGCCAGATTTTCCACATTGGAATGCTTATGCTTCACTGCCTTTGGGTTTGCTGATCAGTGTATCGGGAGTCCAGTTCTCCAGGCTTTTTCTCAACACCCGCCAGCGCTTGCCTATTCTGGATAAACTGCTTTTTTCTATTCTCCCCGCAGCCGTTCTTGTTTTGCTCTATGGCTCATTTGTGGATGCTGTATCGAGTAAACAGGTTGCCATGGTTCTTAATCTGTTTGCTCTGCTAGTTGGGCTGTGGGCCGGGTACCGCGCGTATGCACAAGGTCTAAAGTCGGCGCGTTTTTTTATGGTAGGTTGGGGGTTGCTATGTTTTGCTTCGGTATGGACGAATATCGCACACATCGCTTCCGGCTGGTTACCGGTTGCCTCAAGTTTTGATTGGATTCGTATCGGGATTATTGCCGATGCGTTGATGTTTCAGCTGGCGCTTGCAGACCAGGCGCACGAGAAAGCAAAGGAGCGTGACCAGCTATTGGAGCGTGAAAAGCGGGTGTTATTAAGTCAGCAGATGGCCGAAAGAGCGGTTTATCAGGCGGAACAAGAGCTTTTATCAGCAATGGCGCTGGCTAAGCAGAAAGCGCAAATATTACAAGCCGCAAATCACGACCTTAAGCAACCGTTGGTGTCCATGCGCCTCGCATTAGCCCGAATGAAAAATGAAGCCATAATGGATGCTGCGGCCATCAGTCGCTTTGAGAAAAGTGTGGACTATCTTGAATTCCTTGTCAGTGAAACAGGTCGAAAGGCCCCAGTAGCGGAGGGTGTGCTTCCTGAGCACCGGTTGCCTGCAGCTTTCCCCGTGAAAAAAATAACAGAGAGCATAGATGCGATGTTTCGGGAAGAAGCGGAAGCTAAAGGTTTACAGTTCCGGTGTCAGCATGCCTCGTGGGCATTGCTGGGTGTGGCCAGCGATGTTTTGAGGATTGTCAGTAACTTAGTTTCCAATGCGATTAAATATACCGAACAAGGCAAGGTGTTGGTGGGTTGCAAACGATGCGGGGACTATTTAGCCATTGTTGTTGCTGACACCGGGCCTGGGATGAGTCTGGAAGATCAGGCCACTGTCTTTCAAGATGATGAACGTGTTGAACAGGCCCGCAGGGGCACCGCGGGGTCCGGGCTTGGCTTGCCGATAGCTCGCCAGCTGGCCGATAAAAATGGTTATCGCTTAGTGTTGAAGTCTCAAGCGGGTGGGCCAAGCTTCTTTGCGGTGCTTGTCCCGCTGGCACTTGCTTTGTAGGGTGCCGGGCATTATTTGCCAATACAAAAGCTGGAGAAGATGCGCCCTAGCAAGTCATCGCTGGTGAACTCCCCGGTAATTTCCCCTAGGTGTTGTTGGGCCAGCCGAAGCTCTTCGGCGGCCAGTTCTCCGGCTCCGGCAATGCGAAGTTGTTCTGAAGCTAAATCAATATGTTCGTGCGCACTTCTGAGTGAATCCAAGTGGCGTCGCCGCGCTGTAAAACTGCCTTCTGTTGTTTGGTCAAAACCAATTGATTTTTTCAGGTGGGTGCGCAGGCCTTCCAGGCCTTCCCCGGTTTTGGCGGATACGTATAAACGAAGGGGGGTACTGTGCTCACGAATCTGAGCACTTTTCCCGCTCAAATCAATCTTGTTGTAGATCAAATCTGTGGGAATAGTGGTAGGTAATTGGTAGTGAGTCAGCAGGCTTTCCAAGGACTGGTCGTGGGGATGTCGGTTGTCGAGAATGATCAGAATGCGGTCTGCTTTTTCGATTTCGGTGCGAGCACGGCGAATGCCTTCCTGCTCAATTTCATCGTTGCTTTGCCTTAATCCGGCTGTGTCGATGATGTGCAATGGTAAACCATCCAGGTGGATATGCTCGCGGATGATGTCGCGTGTGGTACCCGGCTGGGAGGAGACGATCGCTGAATCCCGGCCACTCAAGGCATTTAGTAAGCTTGATTTTCCGACGTTGGGCTCGCCACAAAATACCACGGTCATCCCTTCTTTGAGCAGGGCGCCCTGGCGGGTTTGACTCAGTAAAGCTTCGACGGAACTATTGAGGCGGTCAATACGGTCCAGTATCTCGGCGTCGGAAAGGAAGTCGATTTCTTCCTCGGCAAAGTCCAAACTGGCTTCAATGTAGGTTCTCAGTTCGATCAATCGCTCCACCAATCGGTGGATGTGGGCAGAAAATTCGCCGGTCAAGGATTTGAAAGCGGCTTTGGCCGCTTGTTCACTGCCGCTTTCAATCAGGTCGGCAATTGCTTCGGCTTGAGCCAGATCGATTTTATCGTTCAAATAGGCCCGTTCTGAGAACTCGCCAGGCCTGGCCAGGCGAGCACCATGATTTAGTACCTGGGTAAGCAGTATGTCTAAAATGACAGGCCCGCCGTGTCCTTGGAGTTCAACGACATCCTCACCGGTAAAGGAGTGTGGGCCAGGGAAAAACAAAACCAGCCCTTGGTCGATGCCCTTACCTCGAGCATCCTTAAAGACTACATAATGGGCTTGTCGAGGTTTTGGAGTCAGTCCACACAGTGTTTGAGCGATGAATAAGGCTTTTGGCCCAGAAATGCGGATGATGCCGACGCCCCCTTGCCCCGGAGGCGTTGCGACGGCCGCAATCGTTTCAGTGCCGGTTTTGGTCATTTACACGCGTTATTTCTCTGCCAAAACGTGACGGGTAATGTAGTACTGCTGAGCAATGGAGAGTGTGTTGTTGACTACCCAATAAAGTACCAGGCCTGAAGGGAAGAAGGCAAAGAAGAACGAAAAGGCCACCGGTAAGATCATAAAGACTTTGGCTTGAACCGGGTCAATAGGTGCGGGGTTCAGTTTTTGTTGAATGAACATGGTGACACCCATGATGATGGGTAACACATAGTAAGGGTCCAGGACTGAAAGGTCTTGGATCCAAAGAATAAAGGGGGCTTGTCGGAGTTCGACACTTTCCAGCAGAACCCAGTAGAGGGCAATAAAAACAGGAATTTGAATCAAAATGGGGAAGCAGCCACCCAGTGGATTCACTTTTTCCTTTTTATACAGCTCCATCGTTGCGGTGCCCATTTTTTGCCGGTCATTACCATATTTTTCTTTCAAGGCCTGTAGTTTTGGGCTGAGCTTTCTCATCCGTGCCATTGAGCGATAGCTGGTTTCTGATAGCTTGTAAAAAATCAGCTTGATGAGCATGGTTAAAATGATGATGGCAAACCCCCAGTTACCCACCCAGCTATGGATAAAATCGAGCACAATGAACAGTGGCTTGGCAATCACGGTGAGCAGGCCGAAGTCGACCGTTAGATCGAGTCCTTTTGCAATCTCTTCCAAGTCTGATTGGATTTTGGGTCCGGCATATAGCTCGGCTGTTAGCGCTTTTGTTTCCCCTGGGGCGATTGTCAGAGGTGTTGAGTACATTCCGATGATGTACCGGTTAGCGGATGTGAGTGCTTTGGAGTAGAAAGTCGTGTTTTCTTCCTGGCCTGGAATCCAGGCACCAAGGAAGTAATGCTGGATCATGGCAATCCAACCACCGGTGCTTGGCCGCTCCAGGTTTGACTCCCGCATTTCATCAAAGTCTATTTTTTCATAACCTTCTTCTTCCGTGTAGATACCCCCGCCAATATAACTGGCGGCCATGAAAAAGCTGCCACGTTCTTCGCGAGCCCGCTGTAACTGGTTATATTGACGACCTTGCCAAGGTTGTTCAGAAGTATTGGTAATGCTGTTTTCAAGATTAATAAGGTGGCTGTTGCGCTTAAAAATATAAGTTTTTGTGACCCTCAGTCCGTCTGGTCCGGTCCATGTTAAAGGCACTCTTAACTCGTCTTCGGTTGCTTCCATCCGATAGTCTGTCTGGGGAGTCTCGAAGATTTGATGGTGGCTTGGAGCTTCGGGGCCAGAGACCGATTGCAACCCGGACTGCGCGACGAAAAAATGCGGCCCATCCGGGGTCATAAGAGCAAAGCCTTCTTTTGGATTATCCCGTTCAGCCGGATATTGTTGCAGCTTGACACTTGTCAGTGTGCCGCCCTTTGGCTGGATGAGAATTTCGAAGGTGTCGGTAATAACATGAATAGGCGTGTGTGTTTCGAGTGGTTTTTTTTCAGTCGTCTCGGGTGTTGTTTCGGATGTTTGTGTGACTTGAACTTGTGGTAGATCGCCAGCGCTGTCATTTTTAGACGCGTTATTGACTTGGGGTTGTTGGTTCGTGGCGGCTTGATTTTGGGGGGTTGGTCTGGGTGCATAATCTGCCTGCCAGGCTTGCCACAGTAGCAGCATGACGAATCCGAGGGATGCATAGAGAAACAGGCGTTGATTTTCCATTTGTTTTTCGCAGTACGTTTAGTTCAAGTTCATATCACCTCATTCCTATGATGAGGTCTTGTCGTCTTCTAGATTTGGGGAGGAAGTGTAAAGGAACTTCGCTGAGATTGCTCGACTTGATTGCCTAATTTTTGCTTTAGCTGCTCACACAGCGCATGAAAGCTTGCAATGATCGAAGTGTTTTTTGCATTTCGGGTACCCGCTTTGGGCATCACGATCATATCGACGGATGGTAACGTTGTTTGCGTCAAGCGGAATTGTTCTCGGACAATTCGTTTGACCCGGTTGCGATCTACGGCCCGGGGTATTTTTTTCTTTGAGAAAGCCAGCCCAAGCCGTGGGAAAGGTTTATTTATGCGCGCCAACATCACGAGCTCTTTGCTGTGTAACCGGATGGGCTTCGCAAAAACCCATTCATATTCCGCCGCTGTGGTTAGCCGCGAACGCTTGGTAAAAGTTTGTCTGCTCACTCAAAGCTTTGGATGTATGAGCGAACAATTAGGCTGACAGTCGAGCTCTTCCTTTAGCACGGCGGGCTTTAATAATAGCACGACCAGACTTGGTAGCCATACGGGCTCGGAAACCGTGGGTGCGTTTACGTTTGATTACACTGGGTTGGAATGTTCTTTTCAACTCGCTGCCCTCTCGACACTATATAACAAAAAAGTAAACGAAGAATTTTCGCTTGCTGACGTTTGGCTGTCAATAAGTTTATCTTATTTAAGGTTCTCGCTTATGGAAGTCAGCCTCATTGACTGGTACTTAATAATGCTGAAATTTTAATGATTGTCATGGTGCCCTGAGCACCTTTTGTGATGTGAAAGAGATGGCCGTTACTTATTTCTTTAACAAATGCAGCCAGCTTGACCCCCTGAGCGGTTGTAAAGCATGTTTTCGCCGCAGGGTGCCGATACTCAGTGAGGCCATCGGGTACTGCTAAGCTCTCCACTTTGAGGCTATGAGGCAACGTAAAAAAACAGTTCTCGTCGTATGTTTGCTGGCGTAGCCACGTTTCTGCCTGTTGCAGCGTCGGGAAATGGTAAATACCGTCCAGCTTTGCTAAGGCAGCGTCGGGATTAAGCGTCAGGTTAACCCAGGCCGCGCCATCGTTGGGATGGCTATGTTCATGAATATGAGAAGGTGCTGTAAAAATAACTGACTGGTCCAGGTGTTCATCAACAGTGCCGACGAGTGCGGAACTTACTGTCTTTGAACGAAGGTCGTTGCAGGCAATTTTCAGTGCTGTTGCAAAGCTTTGGTCGGCGTCGCTCAGCGCAAGGGATTTACCGTTTATGTTGACTAATTGGGCGATATCAAAACAGGCTGAATTAATGCCCACGTTGAGGAATGAGAAAGGCATCAATTGCCAGGTGCCTTGTTTAAAATCCTGTAGGCAGGCCTCGGTATTGGCAAGAGGACCGCGTTCACTGGCAAAATACAAGCCTGACATTTCATCGCGATATAGTTGGCTTAGGTTATTTGCCAACGGTTGGGCTGCAATAAGAGAAAAGCGACTGCTTTTTCGTAATGACTTTCGAACAGTTGCGGGCAGTTCGTTTTTAAGTGCCGTAAGGTCGGTGCTCTTTTCACAGACAAAGAAATTGCTGAATTGAATATAGATGGTCATCATTTTAGGTTGGATACAACATAGCTACAGCAGCTTCCTCCAAAACCAAAGGCATTTAAAAGAACAGCGCCAGGCTCGCAGGGTGCAGCGTGTGTTGTAGGCGTTACCTTAAGTGCGGGGTCCTTTGTTTGGAATCCAAAGGTTTTGGGTATAAAGCCTGCTTCCAGAGCTAATGAGAGTAAAATCAACTCAGTAACACCACTGGCACCCAGCGTATGGCCTACATACGGTTTGAATGCGGTAATTGGAGGCAGTGTAGGGCCAAAGACCTGAGATATCGCTTGTGCTTCACTGAGATCATTGGCAACGCTACCGGTGCCGTGCGCTTTAATGGCTTTTATCTCGGCTGCTGATATTTGTGATGCATGTAAAGCCTGCGCCATAGCACGCGCCGGGATTTCCCCCCCTGTGTTATTGCCCGAAATAGATTCTGTATCCGTGGCAACGGCGCCACCTAAAAGCTCAAGGGACTTATTGGCCTTTTTGGGTTCTTTTTCGAGCAACAGTGATGCATAAGCTTCGCCGAGAATAAGCCCCTCCCTGTGTTTATCAAAAGGCTTGAGTACTGTGGAAAGCAGTAGCAAGGAGTCAAACCCACAGAGGGTGAGATAATTGAACCCCTCTACACCCACGATGAGTGCGCGTTCAATAACCCCGGCTCTTATCATGTTCATACCCTCAATCAAAGCAATACTACTTGCAGTGCACGCAGTGCTGATCGAGATGTGCATATGGCCCAAACAAAAAAGCCGTGCGAGGTAAGCCGGAATATTGCCAATGTTGGAGCCATCTGAACCGGGCAGCTCTGTTTTTGTCGAGTGTCTTAGGAAGGCTTGTTCGCGCAAGCTGATATCCATAGATGTTGAGCCGACAAAAACGCCCGTTGTTGCTCGCTCGGTTTTATTAAGATTGGCAGAGTTGAGTGTTTGTGTAACGACGCGCTCTAATTGGGAAAGAAATGCGGTTTCTGAGTCTAAGCTACTATCAGGGGCAGCATAGTATGGTAGTGTCTGCTTTTCTACGAGTACCTCCCTGATCCTTGCGGATATATTGGGGTGTTGTAAAGCATGCTGGATGGTATCCAGGTGGTCACCTAATGCGCATGATAAGGCGGGCGATGTAATAAAAATACGGTCAGCCACGGTTTTGCGCGGCAATATAATCTGCCAGTGTTGAGATTGACTTCATGACCCGTGCCGCTTGTTTGGGGTCAACAATTTTGACACCGTATGCTTTTTGTAAAGCCATCGATATTTGTAAAATGTCAATTGAATCCAGCTCTAATTTAGCACGAGCGCCGAGGAGAGGTTCATCATCATGAATCTCATCGGGAGAGGTTTCCTTGCCGGTTTCTTCAATAATGAGTGTTTTGAGTGCTTGTTTTAACGCATCGTCTGACATTGGGTCATTATTCCTCATCCATATGATTTATTAAGCTTTAGGATAGTGATTAACAGGCAGGTTGCCGCAAATGTAACGAGCAATAAAATCTCAGGCAAAATCGTCTGTATTCTTTGTCCGTGTAAGATGATACCCAAAAAGCCTTCGAGCCCCCATGCCATCGGGGAAATTTGTGTGAGCGACTGCATCGCTTCAGGCATCACAAACTTGGGGACCATGATGCCGCCGATGGCACCGAATACAATATTAATCATACCTCCAGTTGTGGTCGACATTTCAGTGGTTTTAGAAAATGCAGAAATTAATAGTGCAAAGCTGATTGCAGCCAGGCTGACAACGGCCCCCATCACTATGAGCCCCTCAAAGGGTCCGTTGACTTCAAGAGCTTGCCCACCCAGCAGAGGAACGCCAAATCGTCCGATCGCTAACATTAAAATGATTTGAATCTGATTAATTAAAAAGTAAGGGATGATTTTCCCTATAAGAAATAAGGAAGTAGATAATTCCATGCTTTGTAAGCGTTCGAGTGTCCCGAAGTTTTTTTCATTAATAAAGGTATTGGCGACCGGGATAAGAATAAAAAACATCGAAAAAATTAACCAAGCTGGGACACTTTGCTGAACAGAGCTGGGGCGTGTGTCGGGCTCGGCTGACTCGGTGCGGAAAAGGTAGGTAATTTGAGGTGATTGAAGGGGCTCTTCCAACAAGGTTTGCAGGGTTTGACTGTTAGTCAGAGCCTCGGTGTTTTCATCAATCAGTTGTTCTATCAAATGCCTGGTTTGGATGCCGACAATCGTTTGGCTGATTAAGGCCAGTGTTCTGGAGTCAACCACCGGTTCTGTCATGAGTGACAGATTAAGGTTGTTCGCTTCATTTGATTGGATAATAAGTGCGACCTGTGTATTTGTTGCGCTCAAGGCGGTGACAACGGCCTGCTTATCGATTTCAAGGTTGTGGTGATTCAGGATAAATGAGGCTTCTTCCAATGCAGAGACTATTTTTTTTGATGCATCAGACGCGGCTTGGTCAATAACAAGTAACTTGATGTGGTGTTGGTTTTGTTGGGTACCCAGTGTGTTTTGCATCGCCAGTGACATAATCAGGATGAAGACTGTGGGCATCACAAAAAGGACCAGCAGTGCGTGCATATCTTGAAAGATCAAATGCAACTCTTTTTTGAGCGAATAGGTCAGTAAAATAAGCCGACTTTTGCAAGTACGCATCATTTGTTAATGCGGGTGTCCGCTTTGAGCGGCCGACTCAGTTGAATAAAAATATCTTCCAGGCGACTTGTGACCTGCTGGATGTCGATGATTCTGACTTGATGCTCCAAGAGGATAGGAAGGACCATTTTTAGACACGCCTCAAAGTGATCGCTTTTAGGGATGCATAACGAATTGTGTTTCACTTCAAGGCCATCTATTGTTTGTAACATGGGCCGAGCAACTGAGAGGTCATCGACTTTAATGCAGATTGTCGGTGCACGGCCTAATAGCACTTCTTTTTTTTCGCACAGTTTGATATTGCCTTGGTGGAGAATGGCCACATGGTCGCAAATGTATTCGACTTCCTCAATGTAGTGGGAGGTATAGACAATGGTCATTCCTTCATGAGTGCTGAGTGTTCTGATTTCATCGAGCAGTTTGGCGCGTGTTTGTGGGTCAACCCCGGCGGTAGGTTCATCCAGGTAGAGAATTTTGGGTTGTGTGAGCAGTCCAATGGCTAGATTGAGACGACGCTTTAGGCCGCCCGAAAAGGTCGTGGCTTTTTGCTCGAGTACATGGGACAGCCGCGCTGTTTCAGCAGCATAATGGATTCGTTGCTTGAGGGTGTTGCCCGTATAGCCATTGACTGCGGCAAAATATTCCAGATTTTGATAAGCCGTTAGTGTTGGGTAGAAAGCAAACTTTTGGGGGATAAGGGAGCTGATACGCTTTATTTTCTTCAAGTCCTGGTCAATGTTGAATTGATCAACCAATACCGTACCCGCGTCTTTTTTTGAAATACCATTCAAGATCGAAATTAAGGTCGTTTTGCCTGCACCATTGATTCCCAGCAGACCAAAGATCTCGCCTTTAGCAATTTGGAGGGAGAGATCCTTTAAAGCGTGATGGTTGTCATAAGACTTATTTAAGGAATCAATCGAAATCATATAAAAGAGCCAGACACCTTGGTTTACTGATCCCAGAGCTTGAAGATCAGAGATGTGTTAATTCCCCCGAAGGCAAAGTTATTGCTCATCACATAATCACAAGTGATGTCTCGCCCGCTCCCTGTCAGGTAATCCAGATCGCCACAGTCGGCATCCAGATTCCTCAGATTGGCTGTGCCATGGAACCAGCATTCACGCATCATATGAATAGAGATCCAGGCTTCAAGTGCTCCACAGGCACCCAGAGTATGCCCGGTATAACTTTTGAACGCACTGATGGGAATGGCGCGACCCAAGGCTCGTCGTGTTGCTTGTGTTTCTGCCACGTCACCTCTGTCTGTTGCGGTGCCGTGAGCGCTGACATAGCCAATATCGGTGGAGTTTACCCCCGCATCGTCCAGGGCGAGCCGCATGGCGACTTCCATAGTTTCTGAATTAGGCTGGGTTACGTGCATACCATCAGAGTTTGTACCATAACCGACGATTTCCGCCAGGATGGTAGCGCCTCTTGCTTGGGCAAACGAAAGTTCTTCCAGCACAATAGTACAGGCCCCTTCACCAATGACTAAGCCGTCTCTGTCCCGGTCAAAGGGGCGAGGGGAGCACTCTGGCGTATCGTTGCACGTACTTGTCGCGTATAAGGTATCGAAAACAGCGGCTTGTGTCGGGCAAAGCTCTTCTGCCCCGCCTGCAACCATGATGTCTTGAGCACCTGATTTAATGGCTTCATAGGCATAACCAATACCTTGGCTGCCAGAAGTACAGGCACTGCTGGTGGTGATAATCCGGCCCTGTAGCCCAAAGTGGACGCCGATGTTGACGGCCGCAGTGTGTGACATCATTTTCAAATAAGAGTTTGCGTTTAAGCCATCGGTTACGTGTTTATTGAGCATATGGCCAAAAACGGCAATGGCGTCCGTGCTGCCCATGGATGACCCATAGGACACACCAATCTTCCCACGGGATAATCGAGGCAATTCTTCGAGCAGGCCCGCGTTCTCCAGCGCCTGTTCTGTAGCCAGCGTGCCCAGCTGTGCGACCCGGCCCATGCTACGTAGATGTTTGCGCGTATAATGTGGCGGCATTGTAAAGTTTTTAATCGGTGCGCCCAGCCGGGTTGTGAGACCTTCGTAGACATCCCATTCGGTCATATATTGTGTACCGGTCTTTTCCGCGGCCAGATTGGCTTTGATTTCTTTCCATGATGAGCCAATAGGTGAGAAACCAGCGCCGCCTGTAATGACAACACGTTTCATCCGTGCATTCCTCCATTAACAGCGATCACTTGGCGAGTAATGTATGAGGCACCCTCAGACATTAAAAACCCGACAGTCGCTGCAATTTCTTCGGGCTTGCCCATTCTTTTCATTGGTACCAGCTGATCAATCTGTTGTTCGGCCAGTGTGGACGTCATGTCTGTTTCAATCAGGCCTGGGGCAACGCAGTTGACGGTGATATTGCGTTTCGCTAACTCCACGGCCAGTGCTTTACTTGCGCCGATGATGCCAGCCTTTGAGGCACTGTAATTAACCTGGCCCCGATTGCCGATCATTCCCGAGATGGAGGATAGTGTGATAATTCTGCCGGGCTTTCGCCGGCGGATCATTGGCATGATGATGGGGTGGAGGACATTGTAAAAGCCATCCAGATTGGTGTGTAGTACTTGATCCCAGTCGTCCTCGGTGAGTGCTGGAAATGCATTATCTCTGGTAAGCCCGGCATTACAGACAACACCATAATAGGCTCCATGAGTCTCGATATCTTCCTCCAAAATGGATCGGCACTGGTTGCGGTCGGCGATATCAAACTGGAGAATGCGCGCGGCTTGGCCGATTTGTTCTATCTCTGATTGAACGACTTCGGCATGCGAGCGTCCGCTGCGGCAGTGTAAGATGATGGGGTAGCCATCGCGAGCGAGCTTGAGAGCGATCGCTCTGCCGATTCCACGGCTGGAACCGGTGACCAAAATGGTTTGTTTTGTCACTTGAGTACTTCCTCCAGGTACGCGTTGACGTCTGTTGGTTGAAAAACATTAAGCGCACAAGTGGCTGTGATGTTTTCTCCGCTAATACTGCAATCGAATACTCCCAGCCCATTATCAGCACGGTAAGCGCGCTCAATTGAAATGGTGAGGTTTGTGTCCAGTGGGAAGTACTCGGTATTGGTTCGGTATGAGCGTGTTCCAACCAGGAAGCCGACGGGCGGCTCTTTTCCGCACTGTCTGGCAAGCACACCGGCTTGTGCTGCAATGGCCTGAGCCATGTACTCCAGCCCAACCCATGCGGGGACGCCTCTGTCACTGTAAAAAAGAGAGTGCTCAGTAATAAGGACTTGAGCCACTAGGTGGTCCGGGCCAGCGTCGATCACTTTATCCAACAGGTTCATTTTGCCCTTGTGGGGCATGACCTGAGTGATGGGGAACATATCGGTCATTACGTTCTCCCAAACAGCAGAGCAATATTGTTTCCGCCAAACGCAAAAGAGTTGCTCATCACATAATCTATCGTGTGAGGGATCGAGCTGGTCTTAGAAACCAGATTGATGGCGTCGATATGGGGATCTAAAGGGCTCTTCAAGTGCTGTAAGGGCAGTTGATGATTGCGCGTTTGCTTGAGTATGAGCCAACAAAAGCCGGCCTCAATGGCGCCCGCAGCGCCGAGTGTATGCCCGGTCAGTGTTTTTGTTGAGCTACACAGTGTCTGTTCACCAAAAATTTGCTTAACAACCGCAGCCTCCATTTTGTCATTCAAGGAAGTGCCTGTGCCATGCAGGTTGATGTAGGTGACTTGTTCTGGCAGAACTTCAGCCCTATTCAAAGCATCAAGCATCGCAGCTTTTGCTCCTCGTCCCTCCGGGTCGGGTGAAGAAAAGTGATAAGCATCGGAGGTCTCTCCGGCACTCAGTAGCACGACAGACCCGGGCAATCGCGAGACCAAAAAAAGCCCAGCACCTTCACCAATATTGATGCCTTTGCGTGATTCTCCAAAGGGGTTACATACTTCTTCAGAGACCAGCTCCAGGGCGTTAAAACCGTTGATTGTCAGACCACACAGCGCATCTGCACCGCCGGCCAGCACAACATCGCAGAGGTCTGAGTTAATCAGGCGTTGTGCACTGGCAAGGGCTTTGGCGCCCGATGAGCAGGCGGTTGAGATCGAAAATACAGGCCCTCGGGCACCTGTATAATGAGCGAGGAACTCTGCCGGCGAGGCCATTTCCTGCTGCTGATAATCATAATCCGCTGGAGGGGTGCCGGTCTTTAAAAAGGTTTTTACGCCACGTTCCCCCTCTGCAATGCCTGATGTACTTGTGCCAATCACAATACCCACACGCTGAGCGCCAAATTTTGCAATCAAAGGACTCGCCGCCGGCTCAATCTGCTGATAAGCCGCCAGGAGTAACTGGTTATTCCGTGATTGCCATTTCAGAGGCTGATTGTGGAGAGTCGGGAGATTGCCTTTGACTTGGCCAAGTGGCAGGCGTCGGCCTGGGGTGTAGGTATCCGATGGAGCCAGGAAGTCACTATATTCTGTAAATAAATGTTCATTGACGGTTGAAAGAGAAGTTCCCAATGAACAAACGATACCTAAATTATTTAGAAAAACAGGAGGTTGTTCTGTCATAGTTCATTCTGTTCAATGGTTGCTATTGTCATGTGATAAGGGTATTTATAGTCGACTAGTGTGGTGGTGGTTTGCGCTGCACCTTTATAGTGTACTGTTATCTCGGGACGTTCTTGAAATAAAAGCTGTCTTTTCTCGTTCGAACTCACAATTTTCCAGTCTGTGTCGTGCAGACTCTTTTCCCATGCCGCGGCTGGCCAGAGTAACAGCTGTAACTGAGTCACAATGCGTTTAGCAGGAAGTGTATGCACAGGCTCTGATGCGGTTTTCAGCTCCAAGGTTTGGCCATTGTAGTGAATCGTCGCCAGTCTTTGCCCTTCGGCAGACAGTAAAGCCACATGTAAGCGCTCCGTTGTGATTAATAACAAAGCTTGCACCACATGCTCGGTATTTTCGGATGTGATCGTAATGATCTGCCTTATTTGCACTGATCGGCCATAGGCCGATGGCGATAAAAGGGGCGCTTCACTGTCATGAATCCAGTTTTTATAACTGCAGCTAAACAGCAGTGTGCTGGTTAGCGTGAGAAGCATTAAAGGTTTCGGCATATCTCAGCCAGTGCACGCAGTCTGCGATCGCTTTCGTTTGCCAGTGAATTGGCTCTATCCCATACGTAGCCAGCTAGAATAGCGCTGATTTTTTCTTTCACGTCTGTGTCATTCCGTTGTTTCTCCTGGGAAAAGATGACATCCTGAAACTCTGTGGTATACCAGGCGTTCACATAGGCGCGGAACGTATTGACGCCAAGCATCAATACTTTGGCATAGTCTCTTTCCCAGTTAACCGGTTGGTTTTCAAACTGCTTTTCCAACAGGTGAGTTGCAAGGCTGGCCGATTTCATAGCGATGGTGACGCCTGATGAGAAAACCGGATCCAAAAATTCCCCGGCATTGCCAAGCAGTGCAAAGCCAGGCCCGTGCAATGCTTTAACTTTGCAGGAGTAGCCTTCGATGGTACGTACAGGGGTATCAAACTCGGCGTTGCGGAGCAACTGCTTGAGAAAAGCCTCTTCTCCGATCATGCGTTGAAGTAAGGCGGGGTCATCTTCTGTGTAAGATTCTGCTTGTGTTTTGGGGAGCACGACACCCACTGATGCGCGTCCCTGAGTAAACGGGATCAACCAGTACCAGATTTGGTTGTTTTGCGGGTGCACGGCAATCACGATTTTTTCTCTGTCCCACTCGTTATCAAGCGCATTATCGGTGACATGAGTAAAAACCGACTTTCTGGGATCCAGTTCTGAGGGCAGTTCAAGGTCAAGCAGGCGTGGTAAAACCCGGCCGTATCCGCTGGCGTCCAGGACAAAGCGCGAGTGCAGTGTATAGGAGTCACCGGTTCCCGGTTGTACGGTCACCGAAGGTGATTGAGTGTCAGGTGTCATCGCCGTCACGCTATGGCCATAGCGAATATCTGCGCCTGCCCGTGAGGCTTCATCTGCCAGCAGTTTGTCGAATTGTGCCCGGGGTACCTGATACGTAGTGCCAGGTCCAGGAGAAAACTTTTCCCGGAAGTCAAAAAAGGCAGTGGTGGCGTCACGGTGAAAAAAAGCGCCATTCTTTACCTGAAATCCACCGGCATTGACCGCATCCAGCATGCCCGCTTCCTCAATAAACACCATTGACTGGGGTAATAAACTCTCACCGATGACAAACCGAGGGAAATGCTCTCGTTCCAGTACAATGACATGATAGCCCTTTTTACGCAGAATCCCCGCCGCGATGGACCCCGAGGGGCCCGCTCCAATAATTGTGACATCGCAATCGTGCGAATTTTTGGTCATTTCATGAACTCCTTTTGAGGTGGCTTCATCCCAGCTTCATATCGCATTAAGGGTGTGATCAGCCATGTTATTGAAAGCCCGAGTAAAACGGCTAAACCGAAGTGGTGTAATACAGGTGTTGTACTCAATGCTAAAAGCCCAAATGCGAGCAAACTGGTGAGCGCAGAAAGTGTTACAGCTGCCCAGGTTTCTTTGCGGTGGCTGGCATCGTGTAAAAAAATGCCCATGTCCAAACCGACGCCCAGTACCAGTAAAAGCGCCATCATATGAAAAAGGTTGATGCCCCCCGCTATGCTATTGATAAGCAAAAGTGCTACGCATGATCCCATCAGCGACGGGGTGATAATACGCCAGACGGCCGACCGATAACGTAAAACCATGATTACGGTTGCCACAGCTACTGCGATCAGTACCCAAAGCGTCATATGTTTGCGATAGTTCCCCAGCAACGCGGAAAGGGTGTCGACTCGGTTCACAAAAGTTGCCCAGGCATATTTTGAAGCCATTTGTTTGAGGACAGTTTGTGTGGCAGGTGCATCGGCGTTAGTGAGTGTTATGAGGCTATAGGTGTGATCGTCTAACTGCCCCAACCAAAGGTGGCGGTTATGCGCCGATACTGGGCTGTTTAGCCACTCATCGACAGTGAGCATCTGTGATTCAGCGGCCTTTAAATAGCTGAAAGCCTCATTTGTCAGCTGGTCCGGGAGCCCGGCTTGTGAATAAAACTGATCCAATTCCTGCGCGTACAGCTGATGAATGAGCTGGACGTTCTCTTTTTGTTTTTGTGCTGAGGGAACATAGAGTGAGAGTGCGTCGTAGGCGTGGATAAGATTTTGTTGGCGCAGAATGAAAAGCTGGCGAGAAAGTGTTTCTTCGCGCTGTAGCAGTTGTTCGATGGTGTCTGCTTTAACCAGCAGAAACGAACGCGTGCCGGATTGACGTAAAACTTGTTGAACTTTTATATCTTGTTCGATGAGCGCTTTGGGAGACGTTTGCAATAAACGAATATCGTCTTGCCCACGGAGAAAAAAAAGACTACCACCGAGTGCAAAGCAACCAAGCACGAGCCAGGCTGTGGTCACAGGTGTGATGCGCGCAAGCCTCCACTTTGGGCGTAGGCGGGCAATTAGAATAAATGCGGGTGGAGAACTTTGCCAATGCTGACCACCGGTCAGCAGAGGGAACCAGCAAATGACGGTCAGGCCCGCAGCCAATAAGCCTGTGGCGGAAAAAAGTGCCATTTGTTTGAGCCCGGGAAACGGTGTGATTGCCTGGGCACTGTAGGCTAGGATACTCGTCATCATGCCCAACAACAGGCTGGGCAGTAGGCGTTTTAAGGTCTCTGCCGCACAGGCTTGGGATGAGCGAGCGCACAGGTAGTGCAAAGCATAGTCAATTGAGACGCCAATAATGGTTGCGCCAAAAGCAAAGGTGATTAGGTGTACTTTTTGGAAGACCAACATGCTGACGGCGGTAGCCACAAGGCATCCGCTGACGATCGGCAGCAGTGTCAGCCACAGTGCCGCCATGCGGCGAAAAGTCAGCAATATCAATAGAGCGATACCCAGAAGTGAGCCTGCGCCAATGGTCGACATCTCCCGTTGTGCTTGCCTGGCGCCCTGTGCGGCATGGACAATCAACCCAGCAGTTAGCCATTCGACGGGGGCATTCGTGGTGCTGGCTTTAGCTTGATCGACCGCGCCGATGATCTGGTGTTGTACATCCAGATCATATGGGTCCCCCTTGATCGTGACGAAGACCAGGTAGTAAGTCTTTTGGTGATTGGCCAGTTTGACCATTTGCCCATCGAAAGTCAGTCCCGGAATGTGTGATTTCCCGGCAAGGTTCTGCTGTGCAATGGCAAAAGGGTCACGAGTTAAAAGTGCACTGGAGTAACCGCCTCCAATAGGGTTGAACAGCGCTTGTAAGGCCCTGTCGCGGATTAGTCCCGTGTTTTCTTGGGTAATTTCCTGTGCCGTTGAGGCATTGAGCAAGTGGAAGCGATAGCGTGAGAAAAAGGCGCTACTTGCCGGTGATTCTGCAAAGTCGCCCAACTGCCAGCTGACCTGGTCAACACGAGCGAGGTTTTGCAGGGTTTGGCCCAATGCAATGGCGTGTCGGCGGGCCAGTGAGTCATCGGTTGATCCGACAAGAATCAGCAGACGTTGTGAATAGCGTGCGGCCAGATTTTGTTCCGCGCGCTGAATAACCGGGTTTTGTTGCTGATGAGGAAACAACGCCATGAGACTGGTGTCAATCGTATTTCCTGCATAAAGCCTGAGCCCCAAGAGGGTCGATAAGATTGCCAAAACCACTCCCCAGAGGACGGCGATGTATTTCTGTCGCGGTTGACTCGTTGTTACTTTTTCAGTGGCGGCTGGGAGCACGGTAAGGTTCCAGTTGAATGCTTTCAAACAGAATGCGTGTCTGGTCGCCGCTGGGTTCATAGAGGGTGATTTGCTTTACGAACTGCTCACCGTCAAAGTGAATGGCATTGGCAATGCGGGCAGCCGCTTTGTCCCGGGGTGTCATTTCGACATGCCAGCCTTGTGGCGTTACACTGGTTTTGGTATGGAAAAAGGCTTCCAGGGCACTCCAGTCGCCGCTTAAGGCCGCCGTGAAAATTTCTGCCACCATTGCCACCAACGGCTGTGTGCGGGCATCCATGCTTAACACCTGGCGTTCATTCGAGTAGCTTTGTAGTGCTGTTGCGTTTAGTTTGAGTTCACTTGCAATTGGGCTTTCTGTCACCCAGTGCACACCTTCATGAAGGTTTAATTTGAAGTGCCCTTTTGAGACCAGCTCTATGGGGAAAGTGGCGAGTTTTTTCTTTTGGATGAAATTTCCGATCAGCTGGTCGCTTTCTGTCAGGGTCGGGAGTTTGGGTGGCTCGGTGGCAAAGAGCGGTGTGAACAGGACCATTAAAATCAGCGAATAAATGGCGGTGAATCGTTCGCTGAGCAAGCGCATTAGCCTTTCTCTTCCAGGTGTGAGAGTTTATTTGTCAGTACAGTTGGAGAGACAAAGCACATTTCGCCAGTGGATAGGGCGACAGCAACTTGGATGGTGTGGGCTTTAGTCAAACGCTCACCTGTCTCTTTATCCGTGATGAGGTAATCAATCTTCAGCCGGTTTTCCCACTCTGTGAGCTTGGCATTGACGCACACTTTTTGCCCAAAGCGTGTGGCCTTGATGTAACGAATCCGCATATCAATGATTGGCCAGATATAGCCTGATTCGCGCATTTGCAGATAGTTGTAGCCGATTTTATCCAGCAGCTCGCAACGGGCGATCTCAAGATACTTGGCATAATTGCCGTGCCAGGCAATTTCCATACTGTCCACGTCATAGAAGGGGACTGTGATGGCGACACTGGCTTCTATCATGCGATCGCTCCTGTGTAGAGTGGCCACGCTCGCTGCTGGATATGGTTAACTAGGGTTTCCAGCTCTGCATCCAGCGCTCGATCTTCATTGAGAAAAGGGGTGACTTTACGGACGTCATCCAGCGTGTGTGTGAGCGCAGTGGACAGCTGGCTTTGCTGAATTTCTTCTCGGCGTAGCCGTAATTCAAGCGCCTGGCAGCTTGCCAATAAAGCCGCAGCGCATACCTGTTCAGTAAGCTGTAAGACTCGCAAGCAATCTCGGGCGGCGATAGTGCCCATGCTGACTTTATCTTGGTTGTGGCATTCTGTTGAGCGGGAAAAGATACTGGCAGGTAGGGTGAGCTTTAATGCTTCTGCTGTCCAAGCGGAAACCGCAATTTGTACTGCTTTGAGGCCATGATTAATGGCGCGTCGTTCACCTTCACTGCCAGAAAGGTTGGCAGGCAAGCCATTGTTAAATTTAGGGTCGACCATTTGTGCCAACTGCCGATCCAGAAGGTCGGCAATATTGGCCACAAGATTTTTGAGTGCATCCATGGCAAAGGCGATATGCCCGCCGTAAAAGTGGCCGCCGTGGAGTACGTGTTCCCCATGTGCATCAATAATAGGGTTGTCGTTGGCGCTGTTTAGCTCATTCTCAATTGACTGGCGCAGCCAGGGCAAGGCATCTTGTAAAACTCCGATAACGTGAGGTGCGCAGCGCAGGGAATAACGGTCTTGAAGCCTGTCTGAATTCCTGGGTGGGTTGTCTACGCGAAGGTCTTGACGCAACCACAAGGCAATTGTTTGTTGCCCCGGATGAGGCTTGGCCTCAAATAAGGTGCGGTCAAAGTGGTAGGTATTGCCAAGGTGAGCCGTGCAGGCAAGAGCCGTAATCCGCGTGGCCAACTGTGCAAGGTATTCTGCGCGGGAAAAGGCAATACATGCCATGGCAGTCATCACCGCGGTACCATTCATGATGGCTAAGCCTTCCTTCGGCTTTAAAACCAAAGGTGAAATATTTAATTTTTTGAAGAGCTCAGATGTTGGGTGAACGTGGTCTTGGTAGTAAACCTGGCGCTCTCCACAAAGTACCGCAGCCACATAGGAGAGTGGCGTGAGGTCACCACTGGCGCCGACGGAGCCCTCTTCTGGAATCAGAGGTATGATGTCCTGCTGCAACAGGGTTTCTATCTGTTTCAAAAGCGCCCAGCGCACACCGGAATACCCAAGCGACAGAGAGGTTAATCGGGTTGCCAAGACTGCTCTGCCAAGTTCTGCCGTCAATTTTTGCCCGCTGCCGCACCCGTGAAAGGTGTAGAGGTGTTTGGGTAATTCATTCACAAGATGGTGAGGGATAGAGGTGGTGCAGGAGTCGCCGTATCCGGTTGTGACCCCATAAATGTCTCCATCTTCTTTAAGAAGCTTTTGTAAGAAAGCGGGCCCTTGATCTATTTTGACCTTGAATGCGGTGTCATTGCTGAGTTGGGCGGTAGCATTTTTTTTGGCCAGTGAGACAATGTGTTCGATTGTCAGGGGGGTTCCGTTGAAGACTACATTTTTCATATAAGCGATCGGCTTTTTTATTGGGTTTTTGACTGGTTTGGATGGCCTATTTCATTCCAAAAAGGAAAAAAATTATTCCACTGCAGGGGGGCTATGGCACAGTAGTGCTCCAACCTTGCTGCATATTTTTGGGCATAGTCCTGGAGTTTTTCTTCTCTGCTTCGACGAGGCAGAGTGATGGAGCTTGCGAAAGGTTCAAAAATAATTTTGTATCTTTTTTTAAATTTAATGCAAAAGATCATATAAACCGGGCATTTCAGAATGGAGCCTATCAAAAATGGACCTTGTGGGAAATTGGCTTTGGCCCCGATAAAGTCAACAGAGCATACACGCCGAGAGCTTGTCACGTCACCTGATTCAATGGGTGTGCGATCTCCGGTTACAACCACGAATTCACCAGCCTGAATTTTTTCAGCAAGTTGTATTGATGAGGCTGGTGTGAGCTCACTCACTTGCATGATGGTAATATTTTGGCTGTCGGAAAATTCATTCAATAGACGATTAAATTGTTCGGCATTTTTGGTGTGTGCCAGTATGGTCATTTTTAGCTGGGGACGGCGTTCTGTGAGGGCTCGGGAGACTTCAACATTACCTAGGTGAGACGCAATTAGTAGTGCCCCTTGTTTTCGATCCATCAGGTCAATCATGAGCGACAGGTTTTCGTAGTCAATGTCGTTGTAATTGATCTGTCCTATCCATGCGATAAATTTATCCAAAATGCTGTTGGCAAATGTAATGAAGTGGCGAAAACTGAGCCAGAGAAGTGGTCCTGGGAGTGTTAACAGCCCTTGTTTTTTCAAGTGGGATAAGTATTCAATTGAGGCGTGCCTCGAGGCACGCCGGAATAGAAAGAAGTAGGTTACGACGGGGTAGAGGGCCAGCAAGAAAAGCGGTCGGCCAAAGAGGCGATAGACGGTGAGTAGAATCTGTATTCCAAGGATGGAACCCGCTTCGCTGACGCTGGCCCAGTGCGGTTGGGAGTCATTATCCACGTGCGATTTTTCCTCGTACAAGGGCCGGTAGCCGTCGACACATACCAAAGAACAAACGTGCATGGGTGGCTGAAATCAGGATATTGTCTTTAACCGTGTCAAAGTGAGAGACGCCGTCAGACGGGTAGTTCACAGTGGTTTCGATGTTTCTGACCGGTCCCTTTCGCCAGACCCAGTGAACAAGGATTTCAATATCAAATTCCATACGGTTACCAAGCTTTTCTTCGGAGAGCAGAGCGCATATCTGTTCGACTGGGTATACACGGAAGCCACACATTGCATCTTTAATTGCAAATGAGAGCGTGTTAATCCAGACCCAAATATGGGTTAAATAACGACTATAAAGTCGTACTTTGGGTACGTTCTCAGTGAAACGAGGTACACCTGTGATCACGGCCTTGGGGTTATGGGCTGCAGCTTCAAAAAAAAGCGGGATGTCCTCCTCATTATGTTGTCCATCAGCGTCAATCTGGATGACATGTGTGTAACCCAGGACTTGAGCTTGTTCGATGCCTTCTTTGACTGCGGCGCCTTTACCTTGGTTGGTGGGTAAGCGGAATAAGGTGACATCGTCCGCATACTTTTTGGACAATTCTTTCAAGCAGTCACGACAAGGTGTATGACTGCCATCGTCGATCAGCAGGACGGGAATGCAAAAGCGGAGTAATGATCTCAGCGTTGTACCAATTGCATTTTCGTGGTCGTAAACGGGGATAACAATGCAGGGTTTAATCATGATCAGCCTCAAAAAGAAAACGGCCACTGGTGTGTTTTCCTGCTTTTGATTGGTACGTGAAATAAATCTTGTTATTTTTATAACTTACTTTCAGTTCGATGACGGAGTTGGGCTTGATAATGGTAGAGAATTTGATGGCTTCCAGTCCTGTAAAGCGACCTTTAACGGAAAAATGTTGTCGAGCATAGTGTTGAGCCCAGTGCGTTTGGGCGATACCCGGCAATATTTTTGCTACCGGGAAATGGCCGTCAAAATAGGCGATCTTGTCTGAGATGATCAACGTCATGCAAAGTTCACCAGAGGAGCGGTACGTTTGGTAAGCGACTGTGGGCCACTTCTGTTTGATGTTTATTTCGAATAGTTGTTGCAGTAAATGCTGAGTCACTTTTCCTTGAGTGTCTTGTGGAAATTCAAAAAGAAAACGCCACTTTTTAGGTGTGACCACGGGCTCATATTGTTCCCTCAAATGCTCTTTTAGCATACGTGTAATATTTTTTTTCGTTTGCTTGAGGAGTTGTTCGTTTCCTGATGAATTCAGTTTTACCACCGCTGCGGTACTGATGCGTTTGCCATCCAGCACCGTGATCTTGGCATCCTCAACCCAGGGATGGCCAACCAATTTTTTTTCCATCCCACTGAGTGACACGCGTTTTCCTTCAATTTTTGCGATGCGGTCAGTTCGGCCCATCAGCTCGAAACGTCCATTGCTGTGCTGTTTTATTTTTTCCGGAAGGTAGAAAGGTTGGTTACTAGGCAGGTGCGGGGATTGCAGTTCCAGAGTGTGTTCATTCACCTGCCGAATATGGATTCCATTGAAAGGTTGCCATGAGGCTGTTGTTTGCCGGGTTTGAGAACGGGTAGCAATACCACCGGTTTCTGTACTTCCGTATATTTCCTGGATAGCAGGTCCTAATAGATGACTGGCTTGTTTGCTGATGGATTTATTTAAAGGACCCGTTGACGAAAAAACAGTCTGTAGTTTTGCTTTGACCGGTTGCCAGTTCAATTGATCCGACAAGCGTGAAAGGTGTGCGGGACTGGAGACCAATAAAGCCGATGAGCACTGCAGTACACAGCGGTGAATATCCTCACTATAGAGGCAAATTTTTCGTGAGATTGGTCTGCTGGCGGAGAGCGGCCACAAGATGCTGAAAAGCAAGCCGTAAATATGTTGGTGGCTGACGGTCGACAAGGTGACGCTGGCGGCGTCGAGATGGGGCCAAGTGGTATCGAGTGTGGTCACTTCGGCAGACAGTTGATGCAGTGCTTTGCCGATAAGCTGAGGCTCACCCGAGGAGCCAGACGTAAAGAGTTTGATGACTTCTGCATTGAGATCTAAGGATTGCCATTGGGGTGTTTTTTTTTCAGTGTCAAAGGCTTGGGTAAGTGTGGGCAATTTGCTGGAAGGGATGCCAATGGCGCCATCACAGAGATTATCCAGCACGGCGACAGTGTTTTTTTGCGGGTCTCCTGGCAGTACTGCGCAACGTTCCAGCTGCCAAATTGCAAGTAGGGCGGCACTAAACTCAAGTGAGTCTTCCAGGTAGAGGGCCCAATATTTGCCTTCATATTGGGATAGGGCGTGGTACCACGCGCTAACACGTTGCTCGAAATTAATCCATGAGATGATCTCACCTCCATCCCAAATGACAGGACGTGATGCGGATTTTTCAGCAATCATGAGTTTATTGAGCGGTATGAATGCTTTCATTGTTGTCTTACTTTTTGCCGGACGATAAACTCAACAGAAAAAATCATGGCCATGACAAGGTAGGAAATCAATCCGTTGTAGAGAGTCCACATTTTTGTGGACCCGTAAATTGCCAGATAGAGTGCGATACCGCCATTGATAAAGAAAAATAGACTCCAAACCTGGGTAACGCGGCGCGTGTAATTCACTGCTTTGGGTGGGAGGTCAGGTTCTTTGATCCGGGCAATTCGTTCAACTGCACTTTGTTTTGAATAAAGGCTGCTAAAAAAAACAATTAAAAAACTGGCGCTTATAAGAACGGGGTACAACTTAAGCCCGAGTTCCGCACCGGAGAAGGAGATCAATACGACCATGAGCAAGGTGCCACCAAGAAATAACATTCGGTGAGTTTTACTGGTCCCAGTCATTAACAATCGTGCAAGAATCATTAAAAAAAGAATGGGTAAGAGCCAGGCAGCTTTGAAGTTTTGTAGCCCATAGAAGATTAAAAAAGGATATAAAAGACTGAGCCCAAAGATTAACGGCATCAACAATTTGCGCATCGACCTTGGTGTCAATGGACAAGAAGATAGACAGCATCCACGACATCTTGGACAGTTGCTACGTTTTTAAAGTCCTCGGGGCTGATTTTTTTACCGGTGTATTTTTTTATTTCGACGACGAGATCAACGGCATCAATGCTGTCAATATCAAGGTCCTGATAAAGATTGGCTTCTGGTGTGATGTCTGTTTTTTCGATATCAAAGAGTTCATTCATAACAGACTGAACATAGTCAAGAATTTGTTCTTTATTTTCGAGTGCTTGCCTCATCTTTAGTGCCTGCTCTGTTCAATAAAATTAACAAGTGCATTGACACTTGCAAAGTACTCTCGGGTATCTTGTGTCTCTGCATCCATTTTTATACCGTATTTTTTTTGAATCGCAATACCTAGCTCCAGAGCGTCGATCGAATCCAAGCCCAAACCTTCGACAAACAAAGGCTCGCTATCCACAATTTCATTAACTTCGATATCTTCTAGTTCTAGCGTATCGATAATCAGCTGTTTAACTTCCGTATGCATATTGTTACTCATAACGACTGCAGTTCCTCATTGTAGTATTGACCCAAGAATTCCGTTAACTTTCGTGCGCCAATACTGGGTTTGAGTTTACTGTACTCGGCGACAGATAGTTGTTTGTTGACCTTGATCGTAAACATAATCTTACTCTTAGGTACTTGATACCATTTGTCTTTTTTTGTCAAGGTTGTTGGCGAGCATGTGATAATGACCGGGGTAATGTCTTTGTTAATTCGAGTAGCAATATTGGCGGCGCCTCTCTGAAGTGCCAGCGGCTGCCCGGGTGTTGTGCGGGTGCCTTCAGGAAATATAATCAAATTATTGCCCTTGTCTAGGCTTTCTTTGGCGGCATTGATGACTCCCTCAGGGGTGTCATTGGCGATATAGCCTGCGGTAAGAATGGGCCAGCGAGTGAAAATATTTGTTAAGAGTGCACTTTTGACAATGCAGTCTGCGTGACGTGTGAATGCAATGAGGAAGATGACATCAATCAGTGAAGGGTGGTTCGCTAGAATCAGGGTTCCCGGCCGATTTAAGTGACTGGCTCCGGTGACTTGGTATTCCAACACGCCCAAGTATTTCAGTATATTGATGTAGGCTCGGAAGGCAAAGTGTACGGTCAATTTTGCACGGCGTTGACGCTTTCCCGTAGAGCCGGGGAGAAGATATAGCACGGGTATCGTGATCAAAGGCAATAGCACGCAGCCTGCACCGAATAATGCAAAGCCAAAAGCGGTTCCACACCAGCGCCAATAATAATTGAGTTTGGTAAACAAGACACTCATTCAGTCTTGCTCAGCATCCACTGGTTAGAGTGGCCGGTGGATACGATTTGATTGAGTGTATCGGTGGATAGGAAGCGAATGAATTGCAAAGCCGGAGGAGTATCTTTATCTCTGGCGCTTGAAGCGTGATGTAAGTCCACAGATTTGAGAGTCACAGCCTGACCTTTATCTTTTTGTTTTGAGAGCACAAAACTGAGTGCATGTGTGAATGGCGTATCATTGACATAACGCGTGTATAGTTCAGGCAGCGGTTCGTCGTAAATGACACATAATACCTCTTCTACGCCGGGTTGCTCGAGCTGCCCATAGGCTTCTAAGAGCATTTGCCAAAGCCCATCGGTACCTGCAGACAACGCTGTGATGCTACTCACATCTTTACGGGCAATCGAGAGCATCCCAGCAATTGCATTGTGAACAGATAGGCTGAAGTGAGCAGGAGAAAGTGGCTTTTCATCAGCAAGGTCAGACAACAGTTTGTAAGTTTGTTGGATGGCACCGTGGCGGGAGCAAAAAACACTGGGAATATGCGCATCCCATGCTATTTGACAAAGCGTATAGGCAACGGCCTTACCAAGCGTACCCAGCCGCCGCCTGAGCATTGGTGGTACTTGTTTTACATCAAACGACTGATCCACTGACGGTGCTTTTTTGCCCGCGCTCCATTCCTGCCAGTCTTGCTGACAAGTTAAGCCAGGTGCACAGGCCGCCCAGTCTTTAATGCAAAAGGTTATACCGCTTTCGGGGTAGGACATGTTCTTATTTTATATCTCAGCAGATTTTACTAGCAGCTAGCAGCAAAAGTAGCGCATACAACTCTAAATTTTAACATGCTATTAAGTGCTTACAACGACGTAGTTCATTTATCAAAAAGTTGTATTGATGTCCTGAGGCCGTCAGCCCCAACGACTTGATTTTATTTAAAGCGGGGCTGTTCTGGTTAACAGCCGTATTTATGATGTCTAAGTTGACTGATTGGGGTTTGGTTTCAGCGAGGTGCGAAGGATAAAGTAGCCTGCGATTCCGGATACCACTGACCCTAAAATAATGCCTAGACGTTCGTCAAAAAACGTGTTGACGCCGTGATCTTCAAATGCCAATGCACTAATAAAAAGGCTCATCGTGAAGCCGATTCCGCAGAGCGTGGCAACGCCATATAAACTCGCCCAGGAGACGCCTTTTGGCAGTGCCGCGAGTTTCATCTTAATAGCGAGCCAACAAAGCCCGAAAATACCAACTTGTTTTCCGATAAATAAGCCCAGCGCGATCCCCAGTGGTACGCCATGAAGGAGTTGATCAAGGCCAATTCCTTTTAAGCTGATGCCTGCGTTGGAAAATGCAAAAACAGGGAGGACAAAAAAGGCGACAACGGAGTGTAAGTCGTGCTCCATGTCTTTTAAGGGTGAAATATCAGGTTCCTTTTTTGATCGGAGCGGAATGAACATAGCCAAAATGACACCGGCTAACGTTGCGTGGACCCCAGATTTGAGTGTCGCAATCCACATAATAACGCCTAATAAAATATAAGGGCTTTTTGAAACGACATTACGGCGATTTAATATAAACAGGATAAGGATGCAGACGCCGGCGATGACAAGTGCGGAAAGGGAAATTTTTTCGGTGTAGAAAAGAGCGATAATCACAATTGCGCCAATGTCGTCAAAAATAGCAAGTGACGTGAGAAATATTTTTAGAGACGCAGGTACCCGGGAGCCTAATAGCATTAAAACACCAAGTGCGAAGGCAATGTCCGTGGCTGCAGGAATGGCCCAGCCTTTCATGGAGATAGGGTCATGGTGGTTGAAGTAGACATAAATCAGGGCCGGTATTGCCATGCCGCCGATGGCGCCTACGCCTGGTAAAGCAATGCTTCGGATGCTTGAGAGTTCACCTTCGGTCAACTCTCGCTTAAGCTCCAGACCAACTAAAAAAAAGAAAATGGCCATTAACCCATCGTTGACCCAAAGCAAGAGTGGTTTGGCAACTTCAAGTAAGCCAATGCGAATTTCAACCGGTGTGGACAGCAACAATTCATAGAATGATTGCAGTGGCGAGTTAGCCATGATGATTGCCAACAGGGCTGCCAGTATCAGTAAAATCCCTCCAGCGGATTCCAGTTCCAGAAATTCGGCGGTAAACGATTTATTGGGTTTTGACATAGGTGTCTAATTGTCCTT
>DJFX01000043.1:85387-155735 GCA_002432635.1 Halothiobacillaceae bacterium UBA5861
TGCGCCTCTGTTGTTAGCAACAGGTGTTATTGCTGGTGATGCTTTGATCACTCACATTGTAAGGTATGTCAACACCACAGTCCTGAAAGATGCCGTAGTGTGTGGACTGGTCTCCGTAAAACTCAAAGTGGGATTTAAAACGGCTTTCGTACAGCATTTGATAGGTGTTACCACAAACCGGGAAGAGTTTTCCTGTTTCAATGGTGTGGTGCTTGTCCAGCGTAAAGGCTGTTTTGTGGTGAGGGATGGTGCCTTTGTAACGAACGGCTTGGCCGTAATCTTCGCATGCGGGTTCCAACTCAGGGAGTTTAAACAGCCGATATGTCGCGGAATAAAAACCGATGTGTCCAATTTTTTCGCGTATGTGCTCATTGCCAATTTCAAGTGGCCTATCTTCCACAAGGCGGGGGTCCAGAAAGCCGACTTTTTTCGCCAGGTTATGGAAGTCATTCCAGTAAAGCGCGCCGCTTAAGCATTCGCTGTACAGCACAGGGTCTTTTTGTAGCATTGGGTTAATTCTGCGATCTGAATAGACATCCGAAAAATACAATTCACCGCCAGTTTTCAGAAGGCGGTAAGCTTCTCGAAGCACGGCTTCTTTGTCAGTGGCCAGGTTAATGACGCAATTTGATACGATGATGTCGAAGCTGCTGTCTCCAAGTTGGGCTTCATCGAGCTTTTCGATGTCGCCTTTTCTAAATTCAACGTTGGGCTTTTTGTAGCCGTAGCGGTCAGTGTGGTAGTGGAGATGACGCTGGGCAACATCGAGTTGTTCTTGAGTCATATCAACACCGATGACATAGCCATTCTGCCCAACAAGATACGATAGCAGGAAGGCATCCCGGCCTGAGCCACTGCCCAGGTCGAGAATACGGGTGTTTTCGACCAATTGGGGGTAGACGAGTCCACAACCATAATAGCGCGAAGCAACTTCATCATGGATCGCCGCCATGGCTTCTTTGAGGTGCTGAGGCAATGTGATATCTGTGCAGCAGGCATTGGTTTGCAAGTCATCCGAGCTTTGCAGAACCTTGCCGTAATAATCTTGTACGTTTTCTTTCATGCTGAGCTGTTCCTGATCGTTATTTTTTTACGAGCCTTCTTCAGTGAAATAGAGGTCTTTATAAAAAGCTTCGCCGGTTTTCCCCGTATTATCACTATCGGTCATAATAGCCACGCCGTGTATCGTTTCTATGTCTTTATCGAAGTAAGTTTTGAAATCTTGTCGAATGTTACGTTTTTCGGCAACCCACTGTTTCGTGTCTTCCTCCCCGGAGCGCAATACAATCATATGGGCTTTTTCGGTATAAGCATTGGGCCAGTGTTGTCCTTTTTCTGAGCTGCTGGACCAAACGTAATTTAGCGCAAGTGTATTCCAAGGAAAGGGACCTGTTTTGGCCACCACGTAAATTCGGGCCGGGTAATCATCCCCTTGCTTACTTTGTTCGTTGATTTTGCCGTAGGTTTGTTCAACGCGCCAGGACCAGTTTAAGATGGGGGTGGCCAAAAGCGAGATTTCTTTCTTGTTATACAAAACCGATGCGCTAGCCTCTGCCACAGCATTTAAAACCAGAGCACCGGTTTGTCTGATCAGTTGATAGCGGGTTTGGTTTTTAAACGATTTTTCTTCCCAACCCGATAGTCCAGTCGTCTCAAATGTTGTCAGCGTTACCGTGCTGCTGCGTGCGCCCGCGCTGAAACTGATGACCATGCCGACCGTGAAAACGGCCACCCATCTTCTTTTAATGAACATTGTGTACGTCTCGAACGTAGATAACGTAACAGTAGACTTTTTTTATCGCGAACAGTTCAACTTGTGGGCAAATGTTTGAGTGGTGGAAGCGTTGAGAGGCTGGTGGATGGTTTACTTTTGAGCCGCTTCTCTGAGTGAAAAAACCATCATTAACAGGTTTGCGGCATCATGGTTGGTCAATTGCCTATGGGCCTTTTCACATTGCAGCATTTTCTTTCTGACGCAAGGAAAGTCTTCTGCATATCGGCGAATAATCTGGCAAACAGGTTCAGACGCTGCCCGCTGACTATTTTGAACATATTTAGGAGGGATGGGGTAAAAGGGGCTCTGTTCAGCGCGAGAGGCTATGCGAATGTTAAAACAGCGGGTTTGGTCATGAGACCGGGTATCAAACATCGTCAATTGCTTACGTAGCCCAGCCCATTGATTTACCATATATAAAAGCAACCAACCCAGGGCAAAGATCACAATGAGCCCTTCCAAGCTTGGTTGGCTTAAGATGAGCGTAACATTTAAAACCAAAGAAAAGCCGAGAAAAACGGATGAGGCAAGGGTAAACTGATTCCTCAAAAAAAGCTTTTCACCGTATTGATAAATATCTTCCAAAATTGGTTGAATATACATAGGCACAAACTCATAAACAGAACGTTATCTATGCGATAGCGTCAAAAGCTGACAATGATTGAAGTCATGATGAGAGGTGCTTCACAGAGAGTGGATAACAGGAGGCATTCATGGCAATAGACACACAGGCAATCGAATACTGGGACGAAGATACGCTGTTGGAAGGATTCTTTGCTTGCTCGTCGTCACATGATCAACCTGTACCCGCAGTATTGATTGCGCATACGTGGGCGGGGCGAGATCAGTTTGTGTGTGATAAGGCGAAACAAATAGCGGCATTAGGCTATGCCGGATTTGCTATTGACCTGTATGGCAAAGGTATTCTTGGGCAAAACGCAGAAGAAAATAGCAAGCTGATGTCGCCCTTTATGGAAAGTCGGGGGAAATTGCAACAACGGCTTAAAGTCGCACTGGAAACACTCACGTCAATGGCGCAAGTTGATGAGCGCCGCGTGGTGGCCTTGGGCTACTGCTTCGGTGGTCTGTGTGCGTTGGACTTGGCGCGAATCAACGCGGGTATTGTTGGCGCAGTCAGTTTTCATGGGCAGCTCAAATCACCAGGTAACCGAGTCAGTGAACCGATTTCGGCCAAAGTTTTGGCCTTGCATGGACACGATGACCCAATGGTCCCTCCTTCAACGGTTGCGGAGTTTACCGCAGAAATGTCAGCCGCGAATGCGGATTGGCAGTTACATGTGTATGGCGGCACTGTGCATTCATTCACTAACCCGTTAGCAAATAACCCCGCGATGGGAGCCATGTACAATGAAGCGGCGGATAAAAGATCGTGGGAAAGTGCATGTCGTTTTTTAACAGAAGTCTTTACAAAAGGTGAAATGAGTTAATGGACGTTATATTGGCCAACCCGCGTGGGTTTTGTGCAGGTGTTGACCGCGCCATTGCGATCGTTGAAGGTGCGCTGGAAATGTACGGCTCACCCATCTACGTCCGGCATGAGGTGGTGCATAATAAGTTTGTTGTCGACGGGTTAAAGGCCAAAGGGGCCGTATTCGTGGAAGAGTTGGAAGAAGTTCCGGATGAGGCCATCGTTATCTTCAGTGCCCATGGTGTTTCCCGTCGTGTTGAAGAGGCCGCAGAAAAAAGAGGGCTAACAGTGTTCAATGCGACGTGCCCTTTGGTCACAAAAGTTCACTTGGAGGTGGTGAGACATGCCCGGGAGGGGCGGGAAGTGATCATGATTGGTCACTCGGGCCACCCCGAAGTTGAGGGGACTCTGGGCCGCTATACACAAAATAGCGGCGGTGCTATTCATTTGGTTGAAACCCCGGCAGATGTGGCTACTCTTCAGGTGCAAAACGAGACAGACCTCGCTTTTGTGACGCAGACAACCCTCTCCGTCGATGATACGCAAACTATTATTGACGCCTTACGCCAGCGTTTCCCATTGATTGAAGCGCCCAAGCGGGAAGATATTTGTTATGCCACGCAGAATCGGCAGGACGCCGTCAAACAGTTAGCGGAATCAGTCGACCTGCTGCTTGTGGTTGGGTCCGTGAACAGCTCCAACTCCAACCGTTTGCGAGAGCTGGGTGAACGTGCCAATGTTGAGTCTTATCTCGTCGATAGCGCTGACGATATTTGTGCCGAGTGGCTGGTCGACAAAAAGAAAATTGGCGTTACTGCCGGGGCGTCGGCGCCTGAGGTTTTGGTGGCGTCTGTCATTGAGCGCCTAAAAGCGGTCGGTGTCCAAGATGTCGTGGAGTTAAAAGGCAAAGAAGAAAAAGTGACGTTTGCCATTCCAAAAGTGCTGAGAAAAAATAGCGCACAAAAGTAATTTATCTGTATTTTCTCACATAGAGGTTCACTCAAGAATCGCCTCTCTGAAGCCGATGACATGGTTATTTGATGATGTATGAGCAGGTGATGATCAATGGCGATGCCGAATGCAGATGAAATCTTCTCAAAAGCTGAACAGTTAGCACCAATCAACGAGTTGACTGCCAAAAGTTTACGACTCTTATGCAGTAAGGCATCTGTCACCCAAATCGCAAAACGCGGTAGGATTTTGCCGCAAAATGAATACCGCTGGTTGACCTTCTTGCTCTCGGGTGAGTTGGCGATGATTAATGAAAAAAATGAAACAACCAAGTTAGATGCAGGCAGTAATCGTGCAAAGCAGCCTATTTTTATAGGTGGTTTTGCAGAGAGTTCTGCCCAAGTAGTGTCGCCGGCCGTCTTAGCGCGCTTTGAAAAAGAGCAGTTTGAGCTTTTATTAAAGCAACAGCAGAAAAGTTCTCGCGTGATAGAAATACGGGTCAATGATGCGGATAATGCAGTATTTGACCGTGTTTATGACGCGTTCCAGGAAAATCGTTTACAGCTACCCAGCTGTCCTGAAGTGGCATTTAAAGTGCGCGATGCCATCAATCGGAAAGATGTGGGTGTTTCTGAGGTGAGTCACATCATTCAGGCTGATCAGGTTTTGACCGCCCGGTTGATGCAAGTGGCGAATAGCGCGATGTATAAGCGAGGAGCAGAAGCGAAAACATTAACGGCCGCAATTGGGCGGTTAGGGTTGGAAGCGACTAAAAATCTGGCATTCGTTTTGGCGATTAAACAGGTTTTTAACAGCAAGTCCGCTGTTTTACGCAAATCACTTGTCAACATTTATAAATATTCGACAGATATTGCCGTGATGGCATTTGCCTTAGCTCGGCAAATTGAATCGCTTGATCAAGAGCGGGCCTTGCTGGCAGGGCTGGTGCATAACATTGGCAGTATCCCGATCCTTCATTACGCGGATCAGTGTGGCGACCTTTTCAGTAACGCAGAGGCAGTAGATGCTTCAGTGAAAAAACTCTCGCCTTTACTTGGAGGGTGGGTGCTGGAAAAGTTTAATTTTGATGAGGAACTCACGCTGGTTCCAGAAACTTGCCACCTCTGGGAACGTGATGAAAGTTCCGATATTGACTATGCTAGTCTTGTGGCTGCTGCGATTCTGCTCTACAACCAAGGTAGAGATATACCTGACTCGGATTTGCCACTGTTGGATCGTTTACCGGTTGGACAAACATTGAAAAAATACGGTATTGATGTTGCCTCAGGGCATAGTTTGCTGGAGTCGGCTAAAGACGATCTTGTAGAAATGAGACAACTATTACGATAAACAAGGATGACTATGTGCTTACCCAAAAACCGATGAGTGCCTCCACTGGAAAGGAACGCCCTTCTGAGCCAGACAATGGGCGAAAGTTATTTTCCGTCATTTACCGCGCTTACCAAGATAACCGACTAAAGTTGCCGGCTGTTCCTCAGACAGCCTTTGAAATTAAAGAACTGATTCGATCGGGTGCGAGTATCCGGGATGTTGCAAATGTTGCACAGCGCGATGCTGGAACCGCTGCTCGGTTAATAAAGGTCGCCAATAGCCCCCTTTATCGAGGGGTTGCCAAAGTCGGCTCTTTGACTGACGCGATTGGTCGCATTGGTTTAAATGCAACACAAAATATTGCGTACGTTTTGAGCATTCAAAGCTTGTTTAGTGCCAAATCTATAGTGATCGAAGAGTTGATGAGTTATGCCTATGCTCGCAGTTGTGAGTTAGCGGCCAGCTGCTTTATTTTGGCCCAAGATGTGAAAGGCTTGGCACCCGATCGCGCACTGCTCGCAGGTTTGGTCAGTCAGGTCGGGCTATTGCCCATTTATTACTATGCTGACCAACATGCCGATTGGGTCACCAATGAGCTGTCACTTAACAGTAGTGTCAAGAAGTTGCGAGGGATTGTGGGGACAATGGTATTAAAGCAATGGGGGTTCGACGAAGAATTGATAGCCATTCCCGAGAACAGTGAATATTGGGGGAGGCAATCGCTCAGTGATGTTATGGACTACTGCGATCTTGTGATCCTGTCCAACTTAATAAACCAACTGAGGCATCGGCATATTGGCCTGGATGAAATTGAACCTTTGCCGATCGTGCAACGCCTTCTCAAAGACCCGCAAGGCCAAGCACTTTATGAAGCGGTTTCATCGGGGGCATTACTGCCGCAAATCGACGAAGCTGCACTGATGTTGACTTGATTCTTACCTGGCCTCAGTGTATTTGAGCTAGCTTGACAGCACCTTTTCCTGAATCAGCGTTACAATCAATGCGGCAGATAAAAACGATAAACACTATTGGAGGAAAAGGTGGACTTTCAGTTGACAGAGCAGCAAGAAACGATCGTTACGGCCGTCGCCAAAATTTGCGCAGCCTTTGATGACGCTTACTGGTTAGATCGTGATACAACAGGTGAGTTCCCGCAGGACTTCGCGCAAGCTATGGCGGATGGTGGTTGGCTGGGTATTGCGATGCCAGAGGAGTATGGTGGTGCGGGGTTGGGCATTACTGAAGCGGCATTGATGATGCGCACAGTATCCGAGTCTGGGGCTTGCATGAGTGGTGCTTCGGCAATACACCTCAATATTTTTGGATTAAATCCCGTTGTTGTTTTTGGAACACCCGAGCAAAAACAGAGAATGTTACCACCGATCATCCAGGCAAAAGAGCGCGCCTGTTTTGGGGTGACAGAGCCTGATGCCGGTCTCAATACGACAAAAATTTCCACGTTTGCAAAACATACAGGGCAATCATACGTTGTTAATGGCAAAAAAATCTGGACATCAACCGCTCAGGTTGCTACGAAGATTCTATTGATTGCTCGTACAACACCAGTGGAACAATGCGCTAAGCCAACAGACGGTTTGACCTTGTTCTATACCGATTTCGATCGTAATTACGTTGAAGTGCGTGAAATTGAAAAGATGGGCAGGAAGTGTGTGGATTCAAACCAAGTATTTTTTGACAGTTTGCCCATTCCAGAGGAAGATCGAATTGGAGAGGAGGGAAAGGGTTTCTATTATTTACTTCATGGCCTGAATCCGGAGCGGGTACTTGGGGCCGCCGCTTGTGTGGGTATCGGTCGAGCTGCGTTGAGGAAGGCGACTGACTACGCAAAAGAGCGTATTGTTTTTGACAGGCCTATCGGACAGAACCAGGGTATCCAGCATCCGCTTGCAGAAAACTGGTGTGAGATTGAAGCCGCCAATCTGATGACTCTGAAAGCGGCGAATTTATACGATGCAGGAAAGCCCTGCGGCGAATATGCCAATGCAGCTAAATTCCTTGCGGCGGCCGCTGGCTTTAAAACTGCGACACAGGCGGTGATGACGCACGGCGGAATGGGGTATGCAAAAGAGTTCCATGTTGAACGCTACTTTCGTGAGTCCATTGTTCCACGCATTGCTCCGGTCAGCGAACAACTGATTCTATGCCACATTGCTGAGCGGGTTTTAGGGTTACCCAAGTCATATTGACATGGGTCACCCATTCATTGAGCAGATTCTTAAAACTTATCTTCAAAGAACTGTTTGACGCGGTCCATCCAGGAGTGCTCATGAGGCGAGTGTTTTTTTCCTGGGTGGCCGGAAATCGACTCGCTCAGCTCTTCCAATAGCTTTTTTTGTGCACTTGTTAAGTTGACCGGCGTTTCAACACGAATTCGGCAGAGTAGGTCGCCTTGGTGCCCGCCTCGTACAGGTCTGACACCTTTGCCACGCAAACGGAAGACCTTTTCGGTCTGAGTGCCCGCTGGGATTTTCAACTTAACCTTACCATCCAAGGTAGGTACTTCCAACTCGCCACCGAGTGCAGCGGTGGTGATATTAATGGGTACAAGACACAGCAAGTCAGCGCTGTCTCTTTCAAAAATAGGGTGAGGGTCGACATGGATTTGTACATACAGATCACCGGGTGGTCCGCTGTGTTCACCCGCTTCCCCCTCACCATTCAAGCGAATTCTGTCGCCATTATCCACGCCGGGTGGAATTTTAACGGACAGTGTTTTTTGTTCTTCCAAGCGGCCAGACCCATGGCACTGATCGCAGGGGTCATTAATAACTTTGCCATTACCATGACAGGTGGGGCAGGTTTGCTGAACAGAAAAAAAGCCTTGTTGCATGCGGACCTGGCCCGATCCATTACAAGTCGAGCACGTTGTCGGAGATGTACCAGGCTTGGCGCCGGTACTGTTGCAGTGGTGGCACGCGACCTTCGTGGGAATTCGAATCTTAACTGTTGTGCCATGGACGGCATCTTCGAGAGGAATATTCAGATTGTATTGTAAGTCAGCCCCTCGGTACGCCCGCCGGCCACCCTGTCCGGTTGTGCCAAAAATGTCACCAAATACGTCGCCAAAGATGTCACTGAAGCTCGCACTGCCTCCGCCACCTCGGCCACCAGTACTTTGATCAACACCGGCATGGCCAAATTGGTCGTATGCTGTGCGTTTGTTTTTGTCGCTGAGAACGTCATACGCTTCTTTGGCTTCTTTGAATTTTTTTTCAGCTTCGGTTTCGTTGTCCTGGTTTCGGTCAGGATGGTATTTCATAGCCAGCCGTTTGAAAGCCTTCTTCAGCTCTGCTTCGCTGGCACTTTTTTGAACACCGAGAACTTCGTAATAATCGCGCTTCGACATACTTTACTGCTTTATTAAAATGATGAAAGTGCGTGATATGCGCACTTTCATCAGAGGCCTGTGTAAGAAGTAGGAGACAAAGGTTATTTTTTATCGTCTTTGACTTCTTCAAATTCCGCATCAACAACGTCTTCTTTTGATGACGTTTGTTGTTGGTCACCGGGTTCCGCAACACTTTCGTCAGCCGCTTGTTGCTGGTAAAGCCGCTCGGCGAGTTTGCCGGCAACTTCGCCCAGGGCTGCGGTTTTGGTTTCAATGCTTTCTTTGTCTTCGCCAGACAACTGTTCACGCAGCTCATTGACTTTGGCTTCTATTTCAGACTTTTCTTCAGCACTGACTTTGTCACCCAGGTCGCTTACGGTTTTTTCTGCTGAGTGAATCAAGTTTTCAGCTTGGTTGCGTGCGTTAACGAGCTCTTTCAGTTTCCGATCTTCTTCGGCGTGTTTCTCCGCATCGTCAATCATTTTTTCGACTTCGTCGTCAGAAAGCCCGCTGGAAGCTTTAATAACAATGGACTGTTCTTTGCCCGTCGCTTTGTCTTTTGCTGATACGTTGAGAATACCGTTGGCATCAATATCAAAAGTGACTTCAATTTGTGGTACTCCACGAGGTGCAGGTGGAATGTCTGAGAGATCAAAACGTCCCAATGATTTATTACCACTGGCGATTTCTCGCTCACCTTGTAATACGTGGACGGTAACCGCAGTCTGGTTATCGTCGGCTGTTGAAAACACTTGAGTGGCTTTCGTGGGAATCGTAGTGTTCTTTTCAATCAGGCGGGTCATAACGCCTCCCATTGTCTCAATACCCAGAGACAGCGGGGTGACATCGAGCAACAACACATCTTTTACATCACCGCCGAGCACGCCACCTTGGATAGCAGCGCCTACCGCAACGGCTTCGTCTGGGTTAACGTCGCGACGGGGTTCTTTATTAAAGAAGGCTTTCACCTTTTCCTGGACTTTTGGCATGCGCGTTTGGCCGCCCACCAGAATGATGTCATCAATATCGCCACTGGATAGCCCTGCGTCTCGTAGTGCCGTTCGGCATGGGTCGATGGTGCGATCAACCAGGTCTTCGACGAGCGACTCAAGCTTTGCCCGCGATACTTTGATGTTGAGGTGTTTGGGTCCGCTGGCATCGGCGGTAATGTAGGGTAAATTGACTTCGGTCTGTTGCGAAGATGACAGCTCGCATTTTGCTTTTTCGGCCGCTTCTTTTAAGCGTTGCAGCGCGAGAGGGTCATTGTGAAGGTCGACGCCATTACTCTTCTTGAATTCATCTGCCAAATAGTCGATGAGGCGCAAGTCAAAGTCTTCACCCCCTAAGAAGGTGTCTCCGTTTGTGGAGAGGACTTCGAACTGGTGTTCGCCATCGATTTCAGCGATCTCAATGATGGAGACATCGAATGTTCCTCCACCGAGGTCGTAAACAACGATTTTTGAGTCACCACGCTTTTTATCCATGCCGTAAGCCAGTGCAGCTGCGGTGGGCTCGTTAATAATACGTTTAACATCCAGGCCTGCAATTTTTCCGGCATCTTTCGTGGCTTGCCGTTGGGAGTCGTTAAAGTAAGCCGGTACGGTAATGACCGCTTCAGTCACTGGTTCGCCAAGGTATTCTTCTGCGGTTTGCTTCATTTTCATGAGTACGCGTGCAGAGACTTCGGGGGGCGCCATCTTTTTGCCATTGGCTTCCACCCATGCGTCTCCATTATCCGCTTTAACGATTTTGTAGGGGACAAGCTCAATATCTTTTTGAACTTCATCTTCAGCAAAGCGCCGACCGATCAGCCGCTTTACGGCAAAAAGGGTGTTTTGAGGGTTTGTTACCGCTTGGCGCTTGGCCGGCTGGCCGACCAGTACTTCATCGTCATTCGTGAAAGCGACGATCGACGGTGTCGTGCGATCACCTTCCGCATTTTCGATCACTCGTGGTGTTTGACCTTCCATGACAGCAACACACGAGTTAGTGGTGCCGAGGTCAATTCCAATAATTTTTCCCATGGTTGTGTGTCTCCAAAAATTAGGTACTGTTGATTTGTTGATGTTTTATCTATGGGCGGTTGAGCAAAATGCAAGGAGCCGCAGTTATTTTGAAACACCAACCAGTGCCGGGCGAATCAAACGGTCGTTAAGTGTATAGCCTTTTTGCATAACCATGACAACGGTATTGGGTTCTACGCCCTCTGTTTCCTGTGTGTTCATTGCCTGATGAAGTTCGGGGTTAAATTTCTCCCCCATTGGGTCAACGGCGACAATATCAAACTTTTCCATGACTTGGATAAGGTTTTTCAGTGTCAGGTCCATGCCTTCTCGAATCTGTTCCAGCTCTACGTTTTCAGCCTTGGCGGCATTTAGCCCCATTTCCAGACTATCACGGACGCTGAGAAGTTCCTTGGCCATTTTTTCCAGACCGAACTTGCGGGCATTTTCGACTTCTTTGCTGTTACGCTTGCGTAGATTTTCCATTTCTGCCTGAAGGCGAACGAGCTGATCCCAGTGTTCTTCCGCTTTCTTCTGCGAGGCTTCAAGTTGGTTCAGGAGGTTATCAGTTTCCTCATCTTTTCCAGGCTCTTTGGCACTGCCTTCCGTAACCTCGGTATTATCAGCTTCTTCTGTCAAGTCGTAGTCAACTTTTTCGGTATCGATGTTTTTTGTTTCAACGATGTCTTGGTCGTCATCACGATTGTCTGCCATGTGTTTCTCGGCTCCGTTTTAATTCGTTATCTTGCGGTATGAAGGCATTCTCGGTGCACGATATGGGGGCGTTTATTTGAAATTCAAGGCTGCACCCAGCAGTTTGGACGTTACATCCACAATAGGGATGATGCGATCGTAAGCCATCCGGGTCGGGCCAATCACGCCCAGCATGCCAATGACATTGCCGTCTGAATTATAGGGGGCTGTGACAATGCTGCATTCGTCAGGAATTTGGTGCCCGGTTTCCTGGCCGATAAAGATACTTACACCTTCGGCAGCAATGCAGTTTTCAAGCAGGTGCAGGATGTCTCGTTTTTGATTGAAGGTATCAAACAGTTTCTTCAGTAGTTCAACGTCCGAGAGCTCTTCAAACGTCATCAGGTTAGTTTGTCCCTCTACAATGACTGCGTCTTTTTCGGTGTTGTCATCGGTCATCAATACGTGGCCGGCCATGTCGATCACGGCGCTCATTTGATCGTGCATGTCTGCGCGGGCGGATTCCAGTTCGGTTTTGATCTTATCGCGCACACTGGTCAGGTCCATGCCGACATACTCCCGGTTGACGTAGTTCGCGGCGTATTCAAGTTCAGCACGGGAAAAGTCACGATCAACTTTGATAATCCGGTTTTGAACTTCTCGGTCATTGGTAATGAGAACAACCAGCACGCGCTGATCGGATAGGGCGATGAATTCAATGTGATCAAAAATCACAGCGTTCTGGCGGGGAACAGTGATGATACCTGCCATGTGGGTCATTTGTGACAGGTAGTTTGAAGCCGTTTTCAGTAATTCTTCTGGGGTGAGATTGGCTTCGAGATTGGCTTGGAAACGTTGGATTTCACTGGTATCGAGTGTTGAAACCCGGACTAACTTGTCGACAAAAAAACGGTATCCCTGGGCGGTTGGAATACGCCCTGCTGATGTGTGTGGAGAGGTTAGAAAGCCCATGTCTTCCAGGTCGCCCATCACGTTGCGAATGGTGGCAGAGCTAAAGCTGATGCTACCCATCTGGGATAATGTGCGCGAACCTACGGGTTGACCGGAGCGAATGTACTCCTCAATCAGTAAGCGCAGAATCTGTTGAGCGCGCTCGGGAATAGGCAGTGTTTCTTGTTTCGTCGGCATAAGCGGGCTGTTTTATGTTGGTTTGCTAGCGCATCGTTACCAGTTCTTCAGCACTGCTTGGGTGAATTGCAACGGTATCATCAAAGTCTCGTTTGGTCGCACCCATGCGAATTGCAACGGCAAAGCCCTGAAGCATTTCATCGGCATTGAGACCGATGATATGGCAACCAACAATATGTTCATCCGGACCGTTCACAATTAACTTCATTCGTGTTTCCGGGCTATGTTCAGTGAAGGCATTATACATGGGGGTAAAGCGTGACTCATAGACCTTGACTGATTGTCCATATGCTTGCCGTGCCGCTGTTTCAGAGAGTCCAACAGTACCGATTGGGGGGTGGCTAAAGACAACGCTCGGGATATTTTCATAATCCAGTTTGCGTTCGGTTTGCCCGTCGAATAAACGATCGGCAAGGCGTCTTCCAGCAGCAATGGCAACGGGGGTGAGCTCTGCTTTGCCGATGATGTCACCGATGGCGTAGATATTCGGGATATTGGTTTCCTGGTAGGGGTCTACCGGGATGTAGCCTCTTTCATTCACGTCAACACCTGTTGTTTCCAGGCCTAAATCATCGGTTTGGGGAGTGCGACCAATAGCCCAGATGACGGTATCGAATCCAGTGAGCGGGCCTTCTTCGGTGATGACGGTAATCGTGTCGCCCGTTTTTTGCAGTGCTTTGACTTGGGTGTTCGCCTCAATCGTAACGCCGGATGCTTTCATTGACTCGGTGAGTGACTCTGAGATCATGTGGTCAAAATTACGTAAAAAGTGACTTTTTCGAATAATCTGAACAACGTCGCTCCCCAGTGCGTTGAGCATGCCGCTCAACTCAACGGCAATGTAGCCTGCACCAATAACAGCCACTCGCTTTGGTTGTTCGTTGAGCTCAAAAAAACCGTCCGAGGTAATGCCGAGCTCGTGGCCAGGGACAGCGGGAACGGTGGGGCGGCCGCCGGTAGCGATGACAAATTTATCTGCCGTATAACGGGTATTATTCACTTCTATTGTTTTTGCATTAATAAAGCGCGCATGGCCATTGATAGCGGTAACGCCTGCATCACCCAAGTAACCGTTGTACCAGTTATTAATATTATGAATATACTGCTCTCGCTTGTTAACCAGGGCTGACCAGTTAAAGTGTTTTTGTTCAACCTCAAAGCCGTAACCTGGAGCATCCGCGATAGTTTGGGCGACCGATGCGCCGTACCACATGACTTTTTTAGGCACACAGCCCCTGTTAACGCAGGTGCCGCCCAGTCTGTCATATTCCACCAGCGCGGCTTGGGCGCCATAACTGGCGGCGCGTTGAACGACGGATAAGCCACCACTGCCACCACCAATTGCAATCAAATCAAAGTGTGTTGCCATTTTTTATCTCCGTCGTTTTATCTGTTGTATCCTAGATAGTATCTGTTTGTTTGGATTTAAAGGTCTGAGCGTATCATGACACCGTCTGTTTTTATCCAGAATATTACTGGAAAGCTAAGAACCCATGTCGTTGGGGAAAAGTTGTACCAATACTCACTGCTGATTCGTTTGCATCGGCCCATAGGGACTTTGTTGTTGCTGTGGCCAACTTTGACCGCATTATGGATGGCTTCCCACGGTGTACCCGAGAGCCATTTGATTGTTATTTTTTGTCTAGGGACTCTCTTAATGCGCTCTGCTGGATGCGCGATTAACGATGTTGCTGACCGGCATGTCGATCCACACGTTTTTCGTACACAAGGCCGCCCACTGGCAACCGGCACGGTTCAGACACGTGAAGCCGTTATTGTTGCGGTGGTTTTAGCGCTCTTGGCGTTTCTGTTGGTGCTCTTCTTAAATTGGCAAACGACTTTGCTCGCATGTGCAGGTGTGCTGATTGCGTTGATTTATCCGTTTATGAAGCGCTATACGCATTTGCCACAGCTTTTTTTAGGCATTGCCTTTGCCTGGGGAGTGCCCATGGCTTTTGCTGCGGTACTAGGAACTACCACCCAAGTGACCTGGTTGCTGTTTCTGGCTGCTGTCGTCTGGCCGGTTGCCTACGACACGATGTATGCCATGGTCGACCGGGAAGATGACTTGAAAGTGGGAGTTAAGTCGACCGCTATTTTATTTGGTGACGCTGATGTTTTTATTGTGGGGTGCCTGCAAGCCTGTGTAATCGTCATTTATCTACTGGTTGGCCAGCAGCTTGAATTGGGTGCCTATTACTATTTTGGCGTGTTAGTGGCTGCTTGTCTGGCAGCTTATCAAATCTATGTTATTCGCAACCGGGAGCCTGAGAAGTGCTTCGCGGCCTTTTTACAAAATAACTGGCTTGGCTTGGCCGTCTTTTTAGGTGTTGTTGCACATTATGCGCTAGGCGCTGAGTCGATTGCTTAAGCGCGGGCAAAAGTCCAGATATCCACGCGAGAAGCGCCGGCTTTTTTCAGTACTCGGGCGATTTCATTAGCCGTTGCACCGGAGGTCATCACATCATCAATCACGGTGATATGTTCTCCATTGATGTGGCGGTTGACTGAGAAGATGCCACGGATATTTTTTTGCCGGGCTTTTGCAGGCAGTGACATTTGAGGAACGGAATGAATGTTCCGTTTGATGAGGTGTTTTTCCAACGGCGCATTCAAAAGTTTGGCCAGTGTGCGGGCGATTTCTGCGGACTGATTAAAGCCTCTTTCCCGGTAACGGGATGGGTGAAGCGGGACGGGTGTAAGCAAGCTGGGTGGGAGGTGATTGTTTGCTGACAGACTTGTTGCCATCAGCTCACCGATCAGTTTGAGACTAGCGAGGTCCTGATTAAACTTTCCCCGCAGAATGAAATCACTGATCGGCCGCGCATACGGGTAAGACGAAATGACCTGATCGAATGCAGGTGGTGACTTGATGCAGCGCCCGCATAATATTTTTTGTGATGGTATGTGACCGGTTAAAGGGGCGAGACAGTGACTACAACCTGCTTTTAGCTGAGGTAAATCTGCGAGGCAAGGGGTGCACAATGCTTGGCGCGTATCACAGCATGTGCTTCCACAGAGTAGACACCTCTCTGGCAACCGTAGATGAGGCCCTTTAAAGATCATTGTTGTGTTGAATTTTCCTGTAAAACGTCTTTAATTTCTCTTAATAACTGAGCGATATCTTTTATCTATTAAAATTTATACTTGTGTCAATAAAGTTAAACGACCCTTGGGTTAAAATTGCCAAGCACGCGTGGGAGCACTCATTGAAATCTTTCCTTTGCAGATAAAGGTCGTTAGGATACGCCCGGGAAAGGATTGAAGGCATGTGTTCGATGTAAGTGGTGCCCTAACTACAGGCCTGTAAAGGCTTATTCATGAAAATTGGCGGCGCGGATTGTTGATTGTGGCAACTTGAGAAGTGACAGGGAGAATGTGAATGCAGTTTACGGTGACTCACCTCATTGAATCAATTATCAGCCCGCCTGCCGGGCCTTTGTTTTTAATCGTTATTGGTGTTTTTCTCATTCGAAAACTTCCCAAGTTAGGCTACTCCCTTTCAGTCGCCGGGCTGGCCGTTCTATTTCTCGCAAGTATACCGGTCATCTCATATGCCTTGGTTGATAGTCTTGAGTCGGGCTATCCACCGCTTCAGAAGGCGCCGAGTACGGCTCAGGCCATTGTGGTTGTCGGGGGCGGACAGAATTACAATCGGCCTGATTTCAATGGCGATACGATCAGCGGTTACGGGCTGGAACGACTGCGTTACGCTGCACATTTACACGAAATGACAGGGCTACCTTTGTTGATCTCAGGTGGGACACGACTTCACTCGGAAGTCAGTGAGGCCGCATTGATGAAAGATGTGCTTGAAAAAGAGTTTAAAGTCGAAGTTAAGTGGCTCGAGGAAACCAGTAACAATACCTACGAAAACGTTCAACACATGGCCACCATGCTAGAACGGTATGGCATTTCCAGTGTGGTGGTTGTAACACATGCCTGGCACATGCCGAGAACAATGTGGGCGTTCAATGAGGTAGGCATTCAAGCGACGCCCGCGCCAACGGCTTTTAATGAAGGCAACCCTATCGAAATGGGTATTAATGCTTTTTTACCTCAGGCCAATGCGTTGATGGTCACCCGGGTGGTTTTTCATGAGGTGATGGGACGTCTCTGGTATCAAATCCGTTACTAGAGCGAAAGGTACTCATTGGTGATGGCAAGCCAGGGCTGTTTCGAGGCGTTTGAGCGCTTCAAGTAATGTTACTTGAGTGCAGCCAAAGTTTAACCTGATGAAGCGGCTGTCACCGAACTCTTTCCCTGACGAGAAGCCAAGTCCAAAAGATTCAAAATATTGAACAGGATTTTCGAGGCCCAGTTGTTCAATATTGATCCATGCAAGGTAAGTTCCTTCGACCTTTGTCATGGATAACGGCGCTAGCTGATGGATTTTCGTGTTGAGCAGATCCCTATTTTGCCGAAGGTAGATAAGTAATTGCTGCCGCCAGTCCTCACTATCGCGAAAAGCAGCCAGTGCCGCATCGAAGGCAAAAGGGGAGATGGAAGGCAAAATACTTTTGGTGGCGGAAGTAAATTGCTTTCTCAAATGTCGATCCGGAATGATCGCGAAAGAAGCGTTGAGCCCGGCCAGGTTAAACGTTTTGCTGGGCGCCATTAATGTGATTGTTTTATCCGCGATTTCAGGTGCGGCAACCGCGATGGGGATGTGCTTTTTATGCTCATCCAAGATCAGGCCACAGTGAATATCATCACTGCAAATCACGACGTTATGTTGAGCACACAGTGAAGCCAGGTGCCGTAATTCGTCCTTGTTGAAGACTGTACCGGTGGGGTTGTGAGGGTTGCACAGCATAAACAAGGCCGTTTTTGCTGTAAATGCGGCTTCAAGTGCGTCGAAATCAAACGTCCAGCGCCCCTGCTTCAGTTGCAGAGGAACGGTTCTCAGCTGCCTGTTTGAGCGCTCTGGTACGTGCAAAAAATGATGGTAGATGGGAGTGCAACATATCGATTCGTCGTCAGGTTTACCGATAGCGCGACACGCAGCACTGAGACCGGGAACAACCCCGGGTAACCAGACAATCCAGTCTTCCTCAATAGGCCAGTCGTAGTGCTCTTTGAGCATTTTGATGACGACCTGGGTTAATTCCTCAGGAGGTAATGAGTAGCCAAAAATACCGTATTCAACACGTTTTTTGAGCGCGCGGGTGATTGCCGGAGCGACACGAAAATCCATGTCGGCAACCCATAGAGGCAGGATGTCGGTTCCCTGATATTTATCCCACTTCAGGCTGTTTGAGTGGCGGCGTTCCATCACTTCGTCAAAGTTGTAGGTCGTCATGGTTTCAACGGGTGATTTTTTTCAAGGTTTCTAAGAGGCGTTGTAGTGCTTGGCTGCGATGGCTGTATTGGCGTTTTTCTGCAGGAAGCAGTTGGGCGGCAGTACATTTTAATGCCGGGATGTAAAACAGAGGGTCGTAACCAAAACCTTGTTCACCCTCCAGAGAGTGGCTGACACACCCTTCCCAGGTGCCTTCTGCGATGACCGGCGACGGGTCGTTAGCATGCCGGAGGTAAACGAGTACACAACGAAACCGAGCGGTGCGTTTATGAGCGGGGATATCCTTGAGTGCCTCAAGGAGTTTTTGATTGTTTAAGGCGTCGGTGGCGTGTTCCCCAGCGTAACGGGCAGAATAGATGCCCGGTGCGCCGTTCAATGCGTCGACTTCCAGTCCCGAGTCATCGGCCAAAGCCGGTCGTTGGCTGTGCTCAGCCGCATTACGGGCCTTTAAAATGGCGTTTTCGACAAAGCTCAAGCCCGTCTCTTCAGCTTCGGGTGTGTCGAACAGACTTTGTGGGAGGATTTCAAGATCCAGAGGCGCAAGTAACTCAGAGAACTCTTTGATCTTTCCCGGGTTTCCTGAGGCTAGCACCACTTGTGGCATCAAGATTCCAGTGAGCGACGTTGGTTGTCGATAATGGACTGTATTCCCTCTTTTGACAAGGCGAGCATTTGCTCCAGTTCACCCATATGAAACGCATGACCTTCAGCAGTGCCTTGGATTTCGATAAAAGCGCCGGCTTCATTCATGACAACATTCATATCGGTCTCTGCTTCGGAGTCTTCCGCATAGTCCAGGTCCAGTACGGGTTGTCCTCGGTAAATTCCAACGGATACCGCAGCAACTGCGCCGTGGACTGGGCTTCGTTTGATGATCCTCTTGTTGATGAGGTAGTTCACCGCATCCAATAACGCCACATAGCTTCCGGAAATGGCTGCGGTACGGGTGCCACCATCGGCCTGTATGACATCACAATCGATGGTAATTGTACGCTCGCCCAGCGCTTTCATATCAATAACGGCCCTGAGCGAGCGCCCGATTAAGCGTTGGATTTCTTGTGTACGGCCGCTTTGTTTACCCGCAGAGGCTTCTCTTCGCATACGAGAACCTGTGGATCGGGGCAGCATTCCGTATTCGGCTGTGACCCAGCCGCTCCCAGTGTTACGTAAAAAAGGTGGCGTACGATCTTCCACGCTGGCGGTACAGATCACTTTGGTATTGCCAAACTCAACCAATACGGAACCTTCCGCATGCTGGGTAAAATGTCGTGTGATGTGGATAGGGCGAAGTTCGTTATTTTTTCGGCCGCTGGGTCTCATTCATTACATCCTGTCTGTTCATTGTCGTCACCGGGTGGCATCGCCTGAGAAAGCACCCTTCAAGCTCAGATTCCCTCGGACAAAGATAAAAAGGCCGAGATTATACAGTGATCAGGTCCTAAAATCGCTGATTACTGATGAGCATGCGACCCGGGATCGTCAGCCGTCATCTTGACGTATAATAGTCGCCTTATTCATGAAACACGAGAGATGCGTGCATGGTCAAGAGTATGACGGCCTACGGCCGACAAGAAATCCGTACACAGTGGGGTGAGCTCAGTTGTGAGTTGCGTTCAGTGAACCACCGCTATCTGGAAGTTTCCACACGTTTGCCTGAGGAGCTCAAAGCATTGGAGGCGCGTCTGCGCGAGCTTGTGTCCAAACAGGTCAAGCGCGGTAAAGTTGATTGCACCTTCCGGTTCAAGGCGAGCGGAGAGCGTATCGGCCGTTTGAATCTTAATGAAGCTGCGGTCACGGATCTGATTGACACCTACCAACAACTTCAGCAGCGGCTCGGTAGTGACCGGCTATTAAACCCTTTGGATGTGCTCAAGTGGCCAGGTGTGGTGGTCGAACAGGAGCAGGATATTGAGCAGCTACATACAGCTGCTATCGAGTTACTTGAAGGCGCGTTGAAAGACCTGATCGATACGCGTCAACGTGAGGGTGAGAAGTTAAAGGCACTGATCCTGCACCGTTGTGAGGGCATCGAAGTGGTGCGCCAGTCTGTCAGTACGGATATCCCTCAAATAATGCAACGGTTACGCGAGCGTTTACAAACCCGTCTGGATGAGCTGTCCGTTGAGCCTGACTCACAACGTCTGGAGCAGGAATTGGCCTTTAGTGCGCAGAAAATGGATGTTGCTGAGGAATTGGATCGGCTGAAAGCGCATGTCGAAGAAGTCAAGGCTGTTTTAAATAGAAAGGAACCGATCGGCCGACGCCTGGATTTTTTGATGCAAGAGTTGAATCGTGAGGCAAACACATTGGGGTCAAAGTCTTACGACAGCGAAACCACCAAAAAATCTGTTGAGCTCAAAGTTCTGGTAGAACAAATGCGAGAACAAATCCAGAATATCGAGTAGTTTTTTGCACGGGTCCGCTCAAAAAATCTGTTGGTTTTTAGAACAATATTTAATTTTTCAGCGCGATCATTTTCTGGCGCTGAGCTCACTGCCTGAGATAGTGGTTGTATTTTTTCAGTACACGTTTGACGTATTTTTGAGTTTCCGCATAGGGAGGAATTCCCTTATATTTCTTAACGGCGGTTGGGCCCGCATTGTAGGCCGCCAGGGCAAGCTTTTTGTCCTGGTCAAAGGCTTTTAAAAGCTGACTGAAATAGCGTGTGCCTCCCTGAATATTGTCGATGGGATCAAAACTGTTTCTTACGCCCAGTATTTTCGCCGTGCGGGGCATCAGCTGCATAAGCCCCTGAGCACCTACCCGGGATACCGCATGCTGGTCAAAGCACGACTCTGTCCAAATGATTGATTTTATCAGCAGCGGGCTCACATCATGCTGCTTGGCATAGATGTCAATGATCCGGTCATACGGCCGGGTTCTTTGTCTTTGTTCGTGCAGCGACAAGCCGTAGCAGGATTTGTACGTACCTTGTCGGTTGTACACGTTAACCAACGTGAATTTGTTTTTGTCACGGGATTTAGGCTCAATATTCGTGAACCAGATGGTGCCGTCTTTTTCCTTATAGACGTAGGTTTCATTGGCCAAGAGCGAAACAGGTAAGAGACTGGATAGGGTGATCAATATCAGCCGTAAGCTTATTTTTTTGCCAATTTGAGACGCTGTCGTGTTCATTTTTCTGGTATCGGCCATACTTTCAGAAAAGTTAATGATGACGAACGTATTGTCTCGCGGACTTAGTGGCTTCCGTTTGTGCTCCCCTGAGTTTGCATAAGAAGGCGCTCCTATCTATAAATTAAGTATTATCTGAGAATGAACATATAGAGGTTACCGCGGCAGTCAGGAAGGCGGGCCGTGTAGTTATTATGGAAAATCGAATTCAGTGGAGTAAATTTTGGCAGGCGGAAAGCTTGCTTGCGACTTCAAATTCAGTTGAGCAATTAACTCGGGTGTTGGGGCAGGAGTATCGTGAAGCGTTAGGGCTTGAGGTTATCAAACTATTGGTGTTTGCGGAGAATGCCGAACATTTTTTCAGTGAAACCAAAGAAGGTGCGGCGATTACTCAGCAGACCATCAGCCTTGTCCCTTATCAGGCTGAGCTTCACTACCATTCTTTGGGACGTGATTTGACGGGAGGCTCTGTCGCCAGCATCCCACTTGTTAATGGAGGCCAACCCATTGGTTTGCTGTTGATGGGACACGCAGAGGTGTGGCCAGACAGTGATTTGACGCAGGTATTTTTATCGCGAACGGCGGATATCGTTGTGCTGTGCTTAAATTCTCTCCAAGGGCGTCGGGCGTTTGAGGATGTTTTAATTCGCGACCCATTAACCCAGCTGTACAATCGTCGATACTTCAACGACCGCATCAATCAAGAGCTGTCGAAGGCCAGCCGCAGTGACTGGTCTGTCTGCTGCATTGCATTTGATATTGATTTTTTCAAGCATGTCAATGACACCTTTGGCTATGCCGCGGGCGACAGCCTACTTTTTCAAGTTGGACAGCGGGCGGAGGATTTACTACGGTCGGGTGAGTTGCTTGCACGCACCGGTGGTGAAGAGTTCAGCGTGCTGCTTTCGGATGCGCCCATGAAAGTTGGCAAAGTGGTGGCTGAACGTATTCGCCGCTCAGTGGAGAAAGAGCCGTTTGAATTACCAGGGGGTGAGTCAATCCAGGTGACCATTTCTTGTGGTGTGGCCCAAGCAAGAAAACAAGTTGGTTATACTAAGAGTGCAGCCGATGACTTGATCGACCGCAGTGCTAAAGCTCTATCTGATGCAAAGGCGCTTGGGCGGAATCGAGTGGTTGCTGCTTCGTTGTAACGGCGAGCGTGTCTCCGCCAGATATTTCAGGCAGTGTGATGCGTGAGCTGATGGAATCAGTAGGGTGTTATCGGTGAAAAACGTTCATTATCGAATTGCGGCGGCATCGCCAGAAGCGCATATCTTTCATGTCACATGTACCATTCTTCAGCCGGATGCGAACGGACAGAAGTTCACGTTGCCCAACTGGATCCCAGGCAGTTACATGATTCGCGATTTTGCGAAGAACCTTGTAGAAATTCATGCTTACAGTAATGGTCAAGCGGTCCCGATCGAAAAGGTGGATAAAAGTACCTGGGCGTGCCGTCCGGTAAGCGGGGTACTCCATCTAGAATATGATGTCTATGCGTGGGATTTGTCCGTTCGCTCGGCACATCTGGATACCACCCATGGTTTTTTCAACGGCACCAGTGTGTTCGTCTGTGTAAATGGTCAGGAAGAAGAAGCCTGTTCCGTTGAAATTTGTACCCCTGCTGCCCACCTGGAGGACTGGCAAGTGGCCACAGCCATGCGCAGCACAGAAATAAATACGCAAGGTTTTGGTCACTACGTGGCAGACAATTACGATGAGCTCATTGATCACCCCGTTGAAATGGGGCGTTTTACCCGTCATGTTTTTGAAGCGGGAGGTGTGCCTCATGAACTGATTTTAACCGGTCAGTTCTCAACGGATGTTGCACGCATTTGTGCCGATCTCAAGGTGATCTGTGAGCACCACCTTCAATTTTTCGGTGGTGAGGCGCCGTTTGACCACTACCTTTTTCTCGTCATGGTTGTGGGCGAAGGGTATGGCGGGCTTGAACACCGCTCCTCTACAAGTTTGATCACATCTCGTGAAAGTTTGCCGGTTCAAGGCGATACAGCCATTTCGGATGCATACCTTGAATTTCTTGGGCTGTGTAGCCACGAATATTTTCACAATTGGAATGTCAAACGCATCAAGCCAGCAGTATTTGTCCCCTATCAGTTGGAAAAAGAAAGCTACACACGCCTGCTTTGGGCTTTTGAAGGCATCACATCTTATTACGATGATCTGGCCTTGGTGCGCAGCGGTTTGATCGATCATGAGCGTTATCTGGGGCTGTTGGCCAAAACACTCAGTCGCGTTTATCAGGGTACGGGGCGGCATAAACAGAGTGTCAGTGACTCCAGTTTTGATGCGTGGACAAAATTTTATAAACAAGATGAAAATGCGCCCAATGCGATCGTCAGCTACTACACCAAAGGTGCTCTCATAGCGTTGGCGCTGGATTTGACCATCCGGTTTAAAACCGAAGGGAGACGCGGGTTGGACGATGTGATGCTTGCGTTGTGGGAAGAGTTTGGCATTCACCAACAGGGGGTAGGTGAAAAGGTGCTTGAGGAAAAAATTGCCGAGTACACAGGCGTTAACCTCAGCGCATTTTTCGATACAGCCTTGCGGGGTACAGAGGATATTGCGCTGGCCCCGTTACTCAAACAAGTGGGTGTTGAGCTAACATGGGGATATGCCTCAGAGCCATTGTTAAATGGCCGTGAAGAGCGCCAGCTGTCTGCACCATTGGCCTTGGGTCTAAAGATGTCGGGTTCAGATAGCGTTAAAGTCACACATGTGTTCGATGGGGGAGCTGCGCAAAAGGCCGGTATCTCTGCGGGTGATGAATTGCTGGCTTTTGATGGCTTGCGCGTAACACCCAAAAAGCTGGATCAGTTTTTGAAGCGCTGTCAGCAGGGACAAAGTGTGGTCATCATCGGTTTTCGTCGGGATGAATTAATGACGTTTACCGTTGTCTTGCAGCAGGCAGAAAAGAATACACCCTTACTGAAAATAACCGGCCAGTCACCGGAACGAGATGCGTGGTTAAGTCGCAAAGACACCTAGCCAATAACCGTCTGATTTCATTGTGAGTCCAATGCAGCCGTTATCGTGAAGGCGGGCGGTCACGGGTTGAGACTATTTTTTTCTCTTCGGAAAGGGATGTGCTCTTCTCGATTTTACCATTGAGTGAAAAAAAACTTTATCCGTGGTGAACTTCTACTCACAGCGTTAGTCCTAGCTCACAGGTATCCGAAAGGTGCCCAGTTTCCAGCCAATGTTGAACAAAGTCGTAGCCGTTACTGCTGTGAATGATTTGTTTCGAAACCTTTGCGCGATATGAGCTGGCGGAATCGGTACTTGCATGAAACACGCATTTCATCGCAAGTACACAAACCACAATCTAACTAAAGTGAGGTATTTCAACATGAAGAAATCAAATATTGCTGTTGTGTCTGCATTAACAGGTCTTTTAGCAATGGGTACTACACTGGCGACTGCGCCGGCTGTCGCAGCTGACAAAGAGAAATGCTACGGTGTTTCTAAAGCAGGTAAAAATGACTGCGCAACATCAAACAGTTCTTGCGCGGGCACTGCTAAGAAAGACGGTCAGCCAGATGCTTTCGTGGCGGTTCCCAAAGGTCTTTGTGAAAAGCTTGTGGGTGGCAGCTTAACGCCCAAGTCTTAATTATTTTTTGAAGGTGCTGCACTTATCCTGTCACAACGCATGGGATAAGTGCCAAAAAATATCATGGAAAAGAACCAAATTCCCGCCAAAGCTGTTGGTTTGGGGCTGCGAGCGCCTCACTATGAGGAGGTCGTACAGAACAAACCCAAAGTTCCCTGGTTTGAGGTGCACAGCGAAAACTACTTTGACGAATGTGGGCTTAACCGCCATTTTTTGCGGGAAATTGCGCCGCATTATCCACTCAGCTTCCACGGGGTAGGTTTGTCATTAGGTTCTTGTGATGAACTGAGTTCACATCACTTGAAGCAATTAAAAGCCTTGATCAATGAATTTCAACCCGCGCTGATTTCAGAACATTTAAGTTGGACGGGGACCAATGGGCAATTTTTCAACGACCTGTTACCACTGCCCTATACAGAAGAAGCGCTCAATCTTTTTTGTCAAAAGGTTGATTGCGTGCAAACGGAGCTTGGACAAAAAATACTGATTGAAAACCCGACGGCTTATCTCCAGTTTGCGGTTTCTCATATGAAAGAATGGGAGTTTCTTAATCAGCTTCAGGCGCGTACGGGTTGTGGTTTACTGCTCGATCTGAACAATATTTACGTTAACGCCAGTAACCATGGTGATTCGGCAGCCACTTATCTGGAATCGATTAACTGGTCTGCGGTTGAAGAAATTCATTTGGCCGGATTTACGGTGAATGAGTACGAGGACGGTGCCATTTTGATCGACACACATGGCAGCCGTGTGCATGACGAAGTCTGGGCACTTTATCGTCAAGCCACGATACAAACAGAGGCACCTGTACTGATCGAATGGGATACCGATATCCCTGACTTGACTGTACTGGAGGAAGAAGCGGCGAAAGCCCGCCAAATAAATGCAGCCATACAACAGGTGGCAGCATGGGCTTGAAAGAGATTCAGGAACAGTTTTCATCTGCTTTGCTGGATAAGAGCGAAGCCTTTTCCTTACAGATTTTGCCGGGTACGTTTCAGGCCGATCAACGGATACAGCTCTACAGAAACAATTTTTACATCAGCTTATCCGAGGTCCTGTCAGGAGTATTTCCCGTCACCCATGCACTGGTGGGAGATACGTTTTTTGCACAGTTATGTAAAGCGTTTATCCGTCAACATCCGCCAGCTGAAGGTTCTGTGACACATTACGGAGCAGATCTACCTGACTTTATTGCTTGCCTTTCGCAGGCCGAAAGCACACCCTACTTGGCCGACGTTGCCCGTCTTGAATGGGCTTATGCAAAGGTCAACGAATATTGGAAAGTTGAAATGCCTTTCCCGTTTGAAAAGCTGGCGCTGGTTGTCCCGGAAGAGTGGCCCAATATCCTTTTTAAGTTAGCCAAGAATGTCCACCTGATCTGTTCAGACTTTGCCGTACTGGATATTGTTAACGGTGTGCGGAATGACTGTCTGGAGGACGTGGTGGTGGCGATTCCGCAGCAGATAATCATCTCTGGAGCGGCTAATCAAGAGATTCAGTGTCAGGCGGTTTCGCCACCAGAATATGCTTTTTTAGAGGCTATCACCCGAGGTATTGCTTTAGGAGAGACCAGCCCACCACCTGATTTTGAAGCATTCCTGCAGAACATGATCATCAAAGGTGTGATTGATGATTTTGAAATGCTGGATTAAGGAGATAAAAATGATAACAACACTGATTAAAAGCTATGATCGCCTGGTCGAGACACTGGTGGAATACACAACCCCCGTTATCCTGCTCGCCATGCGGCTGCTGGTTGCGGAGGCTTTTTTCCGGGCAGGACAAACAAAAATTGCTAACTGGGATAGTACGCTCTACTTGTTTGAAGCGGAGTACAGCGTTCCGCTGTTACCTTATGAGCTGGCGGCTTACCTGGCGACTGCGACAGAGTTAATCATTCCTGTGCTCCTGGTGTTCGGTTTTTTGGTACGCCCGGCGGCAGCGGTGCTGTTTGTTTTTAACATCGTTGCTGTTATTTCCTATCCCGTATTATGGGAACAGGGTTTCTATGACCACCGTTACTGGGGGGCCATGTTATTGACTCTTTGTTTACTGGGTGCGGGTAAAATTTCGATCGATTATTGGTTGAGAAGTCGCTTGTCTGGCTGATGAGAAAATCGGAAAATTTGCACAGATTGTTCACCTTCTGTGAGCAAGGTAAACCGGGAAGTGGTCTTATGGCGTGACTGGAATATGTTAGCCCTATGCAAAACAGACGATTAACAGATCTTAGAAACATTGGCAAAAAGATTGCGAGCCGGCTGAACGAAATCGGCATTTTCACAGAGGACGATTTACGCTGCTCAGGACCTGCTCTCACCCACCAGAAACTTAAAGCACAGTATCCGGATGAGACCCTGCCTGTTTGTTACTACCTCTATGCCTTTGAAGGTGCGCTCTGTGACCGACACTGGAACGAAATCGGTGATTCGAGAAAGCAAGCATTACTCACCGAAACAGGTCTAATAAACACATAAACAGGCGGCGACTTGCGAGCAAACACTCAGCGCCTCGCTGAAATGCTAACGGGTTTTTTTGTGTCAAACGTTGTGTACGTTTTAGGTGGCTTCCACACTCTCTTCTTTGCTGCTGAGCCAAGAATGTAGACAAATCCGGAAAAAACAGGAATGCTTAGTCGTTTTATACGACTGAGTGGACACCGCCTTTGTGGAACCAATAAATAAACTCAACCGGACAGTTATTCTGGATGAGATCGGGCGCATTGCGCCAAACCTTCGTGTGGATTTGGAACTGCTGGATCTGGTGGACTCCACAAATACCCGTTTAATGAATGCTCAGGGGCATGATTTTATCCCTACAGTTTGCGTGGCCGAGCAACAAACAGCAGGCCGGGGGCGCCGAGGACGCGAGTGGGTTTCTCCAAGAGGGTCCATTTTGTTTTCAATACGTCGCCGGTTTCGCCAGCCGCCTGATCAGATGATGGGGCTCAGCTTAGCGGCCGGTGTTGCTGTTGCTGAGGCGTTGCGTCAGTTTGGCGCAAAGGATGTTGGACTCAAGTGGCCAAACGACCTTTTATGGCGCAATCGCAAGTTGGCGGGTTTGCTGGTCGAGATGAGCTCCCACGGCAGTGATTTGCGTGCCGTTACTGGCGTGGGAATGAATTACACCATGCCCGAAAAGCAGGCTGATAACATTGGTCAGCCGTGGGCCAACCTGACAGACGTGTTTGACATCGTGCCGGAGCGGAACCGGATCATTGGTGCGCTGATAGGGCATTTATTGAATGCGCTTAATACCTTTGAACAAATGGGTTTAAGCGCTTTTTCTGAACGGTGGGAGCCGTTTGATCTATTGCGTGGTAAGACGGTGGACATCTTTTCAAACGAAACAGTTGAAAGCGGTGTGGTAACCGGTATTGATTCCAGCGGAGCTTTGTGTGTTGATATGCAGGGTCATGTGAAGCGCTTCTATGCGGGGGAAGTCAGTGTCAGGCGGAAAAACTAAATCATGCGCTTGCTGGTAGATTTAGGGAACACGCGGTTAAAGTGGGGGCTCTGGTCTGAAGGAGGGCTTGTTGAACAGCGGGCTTTGGTGTGGTTTCGTGAAAAACTGGCTTCACAGCTCGATCATGTGTGGCGCGATTATCAACCTGACAAAGTTGTTGTCTGTAGCGTGGCGGATACCCAGCTGAATGACGTTATTGCCGCCTGGACGCAACGGGCTTGGGGACTGGTACCTGTTTTTGCTGAATCATCTCGTATGTATAAAACACTGGTCAGTGCATATGAGGTGCCGGAGCAGCTTGGGAATGACCGGTGGGCTGCCATGCTGGGTGGGCAATTATTGTGCGAAACGGGTTTCACTGTGATTGACTGCGGCACGGCCGTTACCGTTGATTTGGTCTCGTCACAAGGCCGACACTTAGGCGGTTGTATTTTTCCGGGGCTGCAGACCATGCGCGAGTCACTGGGAAGGCGCGCTTACAATTTACCCGTTGCATCGGGGCAAACAAATTTGTTCGCCAGTAACACAGAAGATGCGATTTCAGGAGGCACCTTGTACACTATTGCCGGTGGTATTGATCGGATGCTCGAATTAGCGACTGCCGAAGCCAATGAGCCTCTGACTCACTTCATCACGGGAGGCGATGCACAGCAGGTTCAGTTATGCTTGCACATGGAAACGTGCTTCGTTGAATCACTGGTATTAATGGGCCTATCCCTTTACTGAACATAATTATGCGACCTTTTGTTCTGCTTTTTATCTTGCTGAATATTCTGTTTTTTCTTTGGGGAAAATATATTCATACCGAGCCTGACTCGGACACAACTCGTAAACGTTCTACGCAAGTAGAACAGCTGGTTTTACAATCAGAAGTGCATGAGTCATTACCGAAAACAGAATTAGAGCCTGAAATTCCTGCTCAGGTTGAACCTTCTGCTGAGCAGGATGAGGCCGAAGAAGAGCCTCAAGTCCTGGAGCAGGAGAAAGAAGATGAAGAAGATACTCAAGCCGCTGACCAGGCCAATGAGGAAGCTCCTGTGGAAGAAGAGCAAACATCAGAGTCGAAGCCGGAGTTACCGCCGGTCATGTCTTCACTTCCTTCTGAGTCTGCCGAGGCTGAAGAGAAAGCGCCTGATGAGCCGAATGAAAAAGAGTCGGCGCTGCAACAGATTGTGGAAAATACGGTATCCGCGAGTGACCTATGCTTTACTGTAGGACCTTTTGAAACAGAAGCAGATACGGCCGATGCCGTTGTTAAATTAGTTGATGTTGGCCTTAATCCCAGTGAGCGCATTTTGACAGAAAAAGAAATCGCGTATTACCGTGTGTATATTGCGCCACCAAACGGCCAAACGGCGAGTCTTACGACAAAAGCGCTGAAAGACAAAGGAATTCGAGAGTTTTATGTCATGACAGAGGCCGGGATGGAAAACATGATTTCCCTGGGCTTGTTCAAAGAACGGCGCAATGCACTGAAAAAAGAGAAAGAGTTGAAGAAAAAGGGCTTTGATGCCCGCTTGAAAACGCGCTATCGAGAGAAAGCACTGCATTGGCTTGATTACAAAGATAACGAGACGGTAGTGACGCCCGAACAATTAAAACAATGGTTTCCTGATGATGTACTCCATCGCCTGGAAAGAGAGTGTCGCTCATTGTAGCGAGCAAGTAGCATGACGGCTGACAGGCTTGTATTTGGTGACCATCCATCTCAGCTTGCCTGGGGCATCGGAGATATCGCCCGCAAGCGTGCCCAGCTCACGCCGGATGCAACAGCCTTCGTGTTTGAAGACGTCCCGGTCACTTATCACACGCTGAATGTGCGAGTTAACCAGGTTGCTCACGCACTGAAAAAGTCGGGCCTAAAAAAAGGCGACCGGGTGGCCACGCTGCTTTTCAACGGTCCTGCTTTTATTGAGACCTACTTTGCAGCGGCCAAGTTAGGTGCCATTTTTGTCCCGCTCAACTTTCGGCTGGTTGCACCGGAAATCCAATATCAGCTGAACAATAGCGGTGCTTGTTTATTCATTTTTGACGAGCAGATGACCGCCGAGGTTGCAAAGATCCGAAATGCTACTTCCATTCGGCCCGGAGGCTTTGTTGTCGTCACGGAAACGCCGGATCTGTCTGAAGGTTATCCGCAGTGGGTGAGTCCGTTTGAAAGCTGGATCAAAGCTGAGCCGAGCACAGAACCTCACCCGGATACCCCGGTCTCACTCATGGACCCGCTTGCGATTATCCACACCTCCGGTGTGACCGGAAACCCCAAAGGTGCGGTAGTCTCACATTTACAAACCTACTTTAAATGTATGCAGGTTGTGATGTATACGGATATGCGCTCAGATGATATTTTTCTTGCGCAAATTCCACTTTTCCACTCAGCGGGGCTTTCGGTTGTTCTCACTCCTGTTCTTTTTCGGGGAGCGGCTTTCTTACTGCGCAAACACTTTGATCCCAGCGTGTTTGCCAGAGATATTGAAAAATACAAGCCCACAATTATTCTGGCACTGACCACAATGTGGCGGTTTGTGTTAGAGACGGGTGAGCTGGACCGCATGGACTTATCTTGCGTGCGGCAAGTACTAGGGGGTGGTGAGCGTACGCCGGCATCTCTTCTGGAAACGTTGGCCGATCGAGGGATTCATTTACAGCAAGTTTTTGGACAAACCGAAAATTCCGCCATGATGGTGCTGCCTGGACAAGATGTTCATCGTAAAGCTGGGTCAGTCGGCATGCCCGGTATGTGCAATGATGTATGGATCGCGGATGAAAACGGCCAAGCTGTGCAACCCGGGACACAGGGGCGAATTCTGGCGAGAGGGCCAACGGTCATGAGTGGTTACTGGGGCATGCCGGAAAAAACTGCAGAAAGTTTAAGCCAGGAAGGTGTGCTGGATACCGGTGACATTGGCTTTATGGATGAAGACGGATACTTTTATATTGTTGATCGTGCTAAAGATATGTATCGATCAGGAGGGGAGAATGTGTACCCTGCCGAAGTGGAAAAAGTACTCATGCAGCACGCGGGCATTGTGCATGCCGCAGTGGTGGGGGTTAATGATGAGACATGGGGGGAGGCCGGTAAAGCCTTTGTGGTGTTGCAAAAGGGCGCTAATCTGAGCCTGGCAGACCTTCATCGTTTTCTTGAAGGAAAGCTGGCGCGTTACAAATATCCCCGCCACCTCGAAGTTTTGGATGCGCTACCACTCACGGCCTCGGGCAAGGTGCATAAGGCGCAGTTGAAAAAGAGGTAGTGCGGCGACGGGAACATTTGTGATCGTGAGTGCTTCACCTAAGCGGTCCACACTGATAAAAAATAACCACAGGCAAATATGGGGAAGGTTATGGTTGATCGTACTCTCACAGAAGAGCTTGCCACATTCATTGTTGACACAGACACTGACAGTATTCCTGAAGACGTGTACGGGCATGCGAAAGTGTGTTTCCAGGATTGGCTGGGTGTTGCTGTGGCTGGCGCCAATGAGCCTCTGGTTGGAAAATTGAGGGCGCACTCCGATCGGATGGGGGGCTATGAGCAGGCCTCTCTGATCGGGCATTGGCAGAAAAAAAACGTTGAGCAGGCTGCGATGATTAATGGCGCGGCTTCGCATGCGTTGGATTACGATGACTCCAGCATGAGCATGATTGGTCACCCTTCGGTCGTTTTATTTCCGGGAACGCTGGCACTGGCTGAATGGCGGTCACACAGTGGCCGTGATTTTCTCACGGCTTTTATTGTGGGGCTGCAGGTTGCCTCAACCTTGGGTGAGTGCGTGGGGAAATCACATTACATGAAGGGCTGGCATGCCACCTCAACACTGGGACATGTCGGTGCGGCGGCGGCGGCTGCGCGCTTGCTTGGACTCAATCGTGAACAAACATTGAACGCCTTGGGTATCGCGGCCACCCAAGCCGGTGGCCTCAAACGCGTTTTCGGTACCATGTGTAAACCCTTTCATGCGGGCAATGCTGCTGCGAATGCGGTTTCTTCCGTCTTGCTGGCTGAAGACGGGTTTACCAGTGCAAATAATATCATTGAAGGGCCATTTGGCTTTTTAAGTGTGATGGCCAGTGAAAACAATGTCAGTGCGTTTGATCACCTGGCGAGGCAGTGGGATATTGATCGCGTGGCGCAAAAATATCATGCGTCCTGTCATGGAACTCATGCCCCCATCGAAGCGGCTCTTGAGGTTGTAAAAACGAACTGTTTGGCCATTGAGGATATTCAGTCAATCCATGTGTCTTGTTCCCATCTGGCTGTTGACGCAGCGAGTATCCTGGCACCTCAAACAGGGTTGGAAGGCAAATTCAGCATAAATTACTGTGTTGCTAATGCGCTGTTGCGGGGGCATACCGGGATGCAGGCCTTTACTGATGAAAAAGTCCATGACTTGAGGGGCAAGGCGCTGTACGAAAACATCACAGTAATTCGCGATGATCGCCTCGGTGAGCTGGAAAGCCGCGTGGTGATCAATACCAAGTCAGGGCAGACCCTGACAGGCCGTGTAGATGTGATGACGAATATTCCACCGTTGCCCGTCAAGGCAGAGAAAATTCAAAATAAAGTGCTGGATATTCTGGAGCCGGTTTGGGGGCGCTCAAAAGCTTCTGCCGTATTGCAAACGCTATCCAAGCTGGAGACTGTGGATACGATGGCAGATTTGATGAGGCAACTCAAAGATTAACAGCCAATAAGCCGAATTTCACGTCTTCTGCGCAGGGGTTTGGTAACCGGACGACATGGCCAGAGCCGGGCGCCACCTCAACTGGCTCGTTTTGCAGGTTGGTCATGCGAGTGAGCTGGAAGTTGTAGTTACCTGCGGGAGTCATCAGTTGTAAGTGCTCGCCGACGGTGAATCGGTTTTTGACATCGACGTCAATCATCCCGTGCTGGGAATCAACGCCGATGATTTCGCCAACAAACTTTTGTGCGTTGTTTTGTGAAGCGCCTTGCTCGTAGTTTTGGTAGTCCTGTGGTACATGGCGGCGGAAAAAGCCTTCCGTGTAACCGCGGTTGGCAAGGCCATCCAGTGCCACCATGTGATCTTTGCTCCGGTCGACTCCGGCCAAGGCATCTTGTATGGCCTCTTTGTACGTTTGAGCCGTTTTGGCCACATAGTAGTGTGATTTTGTCCGACCTTCTATTTTTAGAGAATCGATGCCCATTTTTGTCAAACGGTTGATGTGTTGTACCGCGCGCAGATCTTTCGAGTTCATGATGTAGGTGCCGTGCTCATCTTCAAAGATGGGCATCTTCTCGCCTGGTCGGTTTTGCTCTTCCAACAAAAAGACTTTTCCCTTGGGGTCAAAGGTTTGTACGCCATTGACCGGTGTCTCGACAATATCACCTGTTTCATTTTCACTGGCTTCGGTAACGTCATATTTCCACCGGCAGGCATTGGTACAAGTGCCTTGGTTGGGGTCCCTGTGATTCATGTAACCTGACAGCAAGCAACGGCCGGAGTAGGCGATACACAAGGCGCCATGAACAAATACCTCAAGCTCCATGTCTGGGCAGCTCTGGCGGATATGTTCTACTTCATCGAGAGAGAGCTCTCGGGATAGGATAATGCGCTTCACACCAACGGACTGCCAGAATTTAACGGCGGCAGAATTGGTGGTGTTTGCCTGTACGGAGAGATGGATAGGTGTGTCGGGCCAGTGCTCCCTTACCATCATGATGAGCCCAGGGTCTGACATAATCAGTGCGTCGGGCCCAAGATCAATCACGGGCGCCATGTCTTTCAGATAGGTTTTAACTTTACTATCGTGTGGTAACAGGTTACTGGCTACAAAGAATTTTTTCCCCAACTTATGCGTATAGTCTATCCCGGCTTTTAAGTTTTCCAGTGAGAAGTCATTGTTCCGGGCGCGCAGGCTATAGCGTGGCTGCCCGGCGTAGACGGCATCAGCACCGTAAGCCAGGGCAAATTTCATATTCCTGAGGGTTCCCGCCGGGGATAGCAGTTCGGGCGCTTTTAATCCTGTTGTCATGGTCTCTCAAAATAGGGTTGGTGGGGTGGGTGCCTTGAGTGCACCCACCTGGGAATTTACTCACCCAGTTTGCGTTCCCCTGTGTAGGGGATCTGTTCCTCAATGGCATTCCACATGTAATTGCCGGAGGGCATGGCTTTTTCTTCAGCAAAGTGTCCTACCAAGCCGGCCGCTCTGGAAATGACAGCAACGCCCCGCATGATATCCCAAGGTATTCCGATTTCACAGAGCACGGCACCAATGGCACCTGTTGCGTTAATCGTGAGGTGGCGTCCCCAAGCTTCGTCTACCTTTCGTGAAAGGACTTTCATCGCGTCAATGTATTTGCCATCCACGCCGGCTTCCAGGGCGACCTCAAAGAGTTTGGGGGAGCGGGGATCATCTGGAATGTGGATAGGGTGCCCAAAACCTGGAATGGGTTTTTTGGCGGTGCGGTATTCCTGGGCAATTTTTTCGGCCGCCGCTTCTACACCCAAGTCAGATTCGAGGATGGTGTAGAGATTTTTGGCGGCACCTTCCATCGTTCCCACAAAAGTACCGGCTACTCCTAAAAGACCTGCAGCGACAGCACTCTGGATGGCGGTCGGGTCACTCATGGCAATCATGCGTGAAGCAATAGCGCTGGGTGTAAAGCCATGTTCCATGAGTGTGACGAGCACGGAATCGAGTACTTTTGTCTCGGTTTCTGTTGGCATCCGATTGAGTATGTGAAAGTAAATCATATCGGTAAAACTGATTTTACCGATCAATTCTTCGACCAAATCTTTGTCTCTAACGAGGATTTGATCGGCATTACAGGTTGCAATTTTAGTTTCAGGCTGACGTTTGGCCATGATTCCCCCAATTTTTGGTCTGGTTTATTGATGTGATTACATGGCGCGTATTTTACATCAACGTAAATGAGCCTGCTGGCGTAAGTGAGATAAAGGCCTTGTGAGGGGACTGTTAAGGTGACTAGAATGCTTTATTCAAACTAGAAATGGGGGGATTAATGGAGCAATTTATACATGCGGCGGGACATCGGGTGAATACCTTACAGATCGGCGAGGTCCGTGCCGATAAACCCACACTTGTTTTTATTCACGGCGGGCTTGATTGCATTGCGATGTGGCGGGACTTTCCCTCTCAGGTGACAGAAATGACCGGTTTAGCTGCGATTGTTTACGAGCGCTGGGGGCATGGAAAGTCTGATCCTCTTGTTGTGCCACGTGAGGGGGATCCCAGAGAAGACGAAGCAGGCGCCCCGTTGACCGATATTTTTAGGCACTTTGGGCTTAAAGACGTTGTGCTCATTGGCCACAGTTTTGGGGGAGCTGTCGCTTTACTGGCTGCCGCGAAGCACCCTGATACGGTACGTGGCGTGGTTGCCATGGCACCGCAATTAGTGATGCACCCACAGTGTATTGATGGGGTTGACCTTGCCGAGGCCGCATACAAATCGGGTAAGTTGCGAGAAAAACTTGTACCTTTTCACGGTGACAATACCGATACACTTTTTTTTGATTGGGCCGGCCGGTCAAAAACCCGGGCTTTTCAGGAAAAAAGCTATGCCCGTGAGTTGGAGCAGATCCGCTGTCCGGTATTGGAAATTTTTGGTGAAAAAGATAACTATGGGTACAGGCCGAACCTGGAGCTTTCTCGGGAGTGCATCACCCGTCCTCTGTCTGTTTTGGAAATACCCGAAGCCGGTCATTATCCCCACTTGGAAACACCGGAACATGTTTTGAAAGCCATCGAAGCTTTTGTGGGCGTCTTACCTGCAGCCTCAACTTAAGGTCTCAATCAAAACTGGCTGGTCATATTGACCAGCCAGCTAAGGTAACGTGCAGAGTTTACGATTAGATTCTAAACTGGACAATCAGCTGTTTTAGTGCTTCACCCTGCTGTGCCAGTTTTTCTGCCTCCAATGAGAGAGCTTCCTGGGTTTGGGAATCGTTTTCTGTTTGCTCGGTGACCTGGATAATTCGTGTATTGGCTTCTTGCACTGCGCTAAATTGCGTGGCGACCAGCTCAGATATCTGTTGGTTCATACTACTAATGCTTTCAATGGCATTGGAGATGTTTTGTAACGAATCACTGGTTTGCGCTGCTTGAGATAAGGTGTTTTCAGTATCGGAATGGCTGTTTTCCATGACAGCGGTTGCTTCTTTGGCGCCACTTTGCAACCGTTCAATCATTTGATTAATCTCTTGTGTCGATTCTTGTGTACGACTGGCCAGTGTGCGGACCTCATCGGCGACGACCGCGAAGCCACGGCCCTGTTCGCCTGCTCGGGCCGCTTCAATCGCCGCGTTGAGTGCAAGCAGGTTCGTTTGCTCGGCGATGCTGCCAATGACATCGATGACCGAACCAATATTTTCGCTTTCCTGTTGAAGCCGGTTGACAACATCGTGGGCTGCGTTAAAGTTTTTTGTCATGCTGTCAATGGCGCTGATGGTTTTCTGAACATTATGGTGGTTTTGGTGAGTCTCTTTTTGTGCAGCGGTGGCCATGCTCGCAGCTTGTTTGGCATTGTCCGCCACATGCTCGGCACGCTCGCTGATGCCATCGATGATATGCGCGACCTGAGACAGAGACGTTTTTTGTTTTGAGAATCCTGCCGACGAACTTGCCACAATGGCATTCAGGTTCTCTGAACTGCTTGTTAGCGTGTGGCTTGAGTGGCTGACTTCAGCAATAGTATCTTGATTTTTTTCTATAAATTTGTTGAAAGCGCAAGATAGCTTGGAAATTTCATCATTGCCGCTGGTGGGCAATCGTTGTGTTAAGTCGCCATTCCCCTCTGCGATTTGTGCCATAGCTTGAGAAACGTGATTAACAGGCTGAGTAATGCTACGAGAGATCAGGATCAGTGGGATACTCAGAAGCCCCCCTGCGATGAGCATGACGCCGACAATTGCAAATAGGTAGCTGGCATGTTGTGCATTTAAGTCATCAATCCAGACGCCGGTCATAACCGCCCAGTTTTTGTAACCCATCGTCTCGGCGTAGGACAGTTTTTCCAAGTGCTTTTCACTGCCCGGTTTCTGCCAGAAATAGTCGACGACCGCTTGGCCTTCCCGAGACAGCTGCCCAATAATGTCTTTAACAAACAATTTGCCGTTAATATCTTTTAGTTGCGTGAGTGATTGGCCAACTAGTGCGGGTTGGTGAGGGTGTTGCAGAACGAGGCCATCCGTTGTTAGAACGGTCAGGTAGGCATCCTGGTTGCCACGGATGCTATTGAGTATGGACAATGCGCGTGTTTCTGCTTCTTCGCGGGTGAGTTTGCCAGTTTGGATTTGTTCTTCATGATATTTGACAGTGCTTTTAGCCGCGTTAATCAGTTCAGCCAATTGATGTTTTTTGTTCACAAGCTGGCGTGCTTTTATATCGTACGCCACGTAGATCGAGACAGTCAGTAAAGCCGTCAGCGTTAAAACCAGCATGGACCATAAACGAAAGTTGATCGGTACTTTGCGCAATAAAGTGATCACGGTAAGTTAACTCCCTATAATTAAGCCGTGTTAAGTAATGATTAACACTCATTCCTGTGTCGCGTCTGCCTGGCTGAAACCAATACGTTCCGGAAAGCATTGAACGGTTAGCGGCAGGTTGTCAGTTTTCTTTTACAGGCATAGATTGGCTAAGCTTGAGAACAGCTTCGGGGGAGATTTTTTTGAGGCAGTCTGTATGCCCCAGCGGGCAGATGCGCTTAAAGCATGGGCTACAGTTCAGGTTCAAGTAAGCGAGACTTGCCTGGGTTGTGAGCGGGGGCGTCATTTGAGGGCTGGACGACCCATAAATGGCAACAAGTGGGGTATTGACGGCTGCTGCGATGTGCATCAAGCCAGAGTCATTGCAGATGGCCTGTTGGCAGCCCGCCAGCAAATCAATGACATCGGTGAGTGACGTTTGGCCACACAAATTATGAATGTGCGGACTTTCGACATGACGAATAATTTGCTCGCCTGTTGGGGCATCTTTTTGGGACCCTAAAATCCAAACACTTTGCCCCGATGCCAGTAACTTGTGAGCAAGCTGAGCGAAGTACTCGGAAGGCCACTGCTTGGCCGGGCCATATTCTGCACCGGGCATGAACGCAACAGCGGGACGGTCTGTTTGTAACTTGAGCCGTTCACATTGTTTTTTTTGATTAGCCCGGTCAACCTTGAGTTGAGGGAAGGGTATTTCCGGCGCCTGAGTTTCAGCTTTGAGGTGGGCCAGCGCCACGAACTTTTGTACGGTTTGTGGCAGGCGGCTTTTATCCAGTGAATAAATGTTATTGAGTAAGCCGTAGCGGAATTCGCCTCGATACCCCGTGCGTTGCTTGGCATTGGCGAAAAAAGGCACCAGCGCAGACTTCATTGACCGAGGCAAAACGATCGCTTCATCATAGTGATGCTGCTTTAGGCGTCGGCCAATTTTATACCGTTCACACAGCCTCAGTTTGCCATGGCCAATGGGCAGAGCAATACCCTGGTTCACTTCGGGCATGCGGGCAATTACGGGTAAGGACCAAGACGGTGCCAGCACGTCAATAATGGCATTTGGGGCTTGTTGTTTGAGTGTCATAAACAGGCTTTGAGCCATGACCATGTCACCCACCCATGAGGGGCCCACAACCAGTATTTTACGTGACATCAGGACCTAGTCAGGAGTGTTCAGTATCGAGAGATACCGTTGGACCCCTTGCTCCAGTGAGGTGAATTCGTGGCTGTATCCTATGCTTCGCAGTGCTGACATATCCGCTTGAGTGAAACTCTGATAGCTGCCTTTGAGGTGTGAAGGGAAGGGGATGTACTCAATGCTTCCCCGTCCGTGAAACTTTAGAACAGCCTCTGCGACGGCATTGAATGAACGTGCTTGTCCGGTGCCGAGATTAAAAATGCCACGGCACTGGGGGTTCTGCATAAACCACAGGTTCACGGAGGCGATATCTTCTACGTAGATAAAGTCACGCACCTGCTCGCCATCGCCATAGTTATCACACCCTTCAAACAGGCGCACGGTATCGCTTTCAAGCAGCTGGTTGTTTAAGTGAAACGCCACGCTGGCCATACTGCCTTTATGCTGCTCTCGGGGGCCGTAGACGTTAAAGTACCGCAGGCCTACGACCTGGGTTCTCAACTGACCCATCCGTCGGCGCAGGTACTGATCAAACAAGAACTTTGAGTAGCCATACACATTGATGGGCTTTTCGTAAAGACGCTGCTCTTTAAATGTGCTGCTTTTGCCGTACACGGCGGCGGAGGAGGCGTAGATAAATGGAATGTTGCCAGCTTCGCAAAAGTTCAAGAGGTCTTTCGAGTAGTCGTAATTGATCTTCATCATGTACCGGCCGTCCCACTCGGTTGTGGTGGAGCAGGCACCTTGATGGAACAAGGCTTTGATGCTCTCCCCCTTAAAGGCACCGGAGCGAACACGTTGTTGAAAGTCTTCGTAGTCCAGGTAGTCAGCAATTTCGAGGTCGGCGAGATTGTGGAATTTGTGACCATTCGTTAAGTCATCCACAGCGAGTATATTATCAAAACCCTGCTGGTTTAAGGCCTGGATGATGTTGCTGCCGATGAACCCGGCACCACCTGTGACGATGATCATGCGTTTCCTTCTTTAATCCGGTTAATGATGCGCGTTGTTGAACAACCTTCTCGCAAGTCGATGATAGCAATATTACCACCGGCTCGCGTGACCTGTTGAGCACCAGCAATTTGATCTGCTGTATAGTCACCGCCCTTGACCAGTGTGTCTGGTAGTACCTCTGTAATGAGTTGTTCCGGTGTTTCCTCGTGAAAGGGGACGACCCAGTCAATACTTGATAAACCGGCCAGCACACTCATGCGCTCTTCAAGGTGGTTGACCGGGCGACTGGGACCTTTGAGCTGTTTTACGGAGTGGTCGCTGTTGACGGCGACAATCAACCGGTCACCGAGCTCCCTGGCCTTTTTTAGATACTCTACGTGCCCGGCGTGCAAAATATCAAAACAACCATTGGTCATGACGATACGTTCACCACTTTGACGAGCTTTGGCAACCAGATCAAGCAAGGTTGGTTTGTCGACAACACCTCGGTCCAGGGGGGCTAAAGACAGTGTTGCCGCTTGCAATTCTTGTGGGGCGACGGTGGCCGTGCCAAGCTTACCTACAGCGACGCCGGCAGCCAGGTTGGCCAGTTCAATGGCATGCATGTAATCACATCCAGTCGCCAGTGCCGTGGCAACCGTGGCGATGACCGTATCACCCGCGCCGGTCACATCATATACTTCACGGGCATGTGTAGGGAGGTGAACCGGAGGCTGGTTTTTACGCAAGAGACTCATGCCTTTTTCACTGCGAGTGATCAGCAGTGCCTCCAAATGGAGTTCGTGGAGGAGTGTTAATCCCTTAGCCTCCAGAATACTGTTGTTAGGGCAAGGACCAACAACGGCTTCAAACTCAGACATATTGGGGGTAATCAAGGTTGCGCCGTGGTAGCGAGAAAAGTCTGTCCCTTTGGGGTCGATTAACACAGGAACCTTGTGCTGATTGGCGAGTTTGATCAGTGGTTGGGGGTCGTTTAAAGCGCCTTTGCCATAGTCAGACAGAATTAATGCGTCGGCCTGGTTCAGGGCGGCTTGAGTTGTATTAACTATGGCGTTGCTATCCGCATGGATAAAACCATCTTCAAAGTCTAAGCGGATAAGCTGTTGTTGTCGGCTGATAACGCGTAATTTCGTAATGGTATCGCTGCCTTCAACGGTGATGAACTCGCAATGCACACCTTTCGGCTTAAAGATCGCTTCAAGCCGGGCGCAAGCGTCGTCCTTGCCCGTCAAACCAATGACTGTGGCTTGTGCACCAAGGTCGGCAACATTGAGTGCGACATTGCCGGCACCGCCTGGCCTGTCTTCGCTGACGTTGATTTTGACAACTGGCACAGGGGCTTCCGGCGAGATCCGAGTGGTGTTGCCATGCCAGAAGCGGTCGAGCATAAGGTCGCCGGCAATCAGCACGCGGGCATGAGAAAAGTCAGGAATGGTCAAATGGGACATGTGCTTTTGTGTAACGGTTGATAAGCGGTTGATTATATCAGTCAATCTGTGCAGTGATGCGTTGAATCACGCCCAACGGTCCGGGTTTTCACCGCAAGCGTTCGCCTTTATTTCAGTCGATTGAAATTTTTGGAGGCAAATAAGTGCCGACCACCAAAGAGTGTGTTTTCAACCCATGTCAGCAGTCGGTATTTGAATTTGTCGTGCTTGTGTTTGACAGGTGGGTGCCCATCAGGGCGTTTTTCATAGAGGTGATCCTGCCAGTCCATGTTGGCGATCGCTTTTTGCATGACCGCCGGATGGGTTTGATTAAAGCGGGGAATATTCTCTAAAGGGCCATAGTCGAACTGGTTGGACTCTCTGGCCTGTTGTGCTTGTGCTGCATCAGCTCCCCGGTGGTTCGTGCTGAAATAGATGCGCTTTTTCTGCATGGCTTGAGGAGGCCTGACCCACCCATAATGGAAAATACGCGCACCAGAATGTACGCAGTTCAGCTTGTAGGTTCCTTCTTTTTTCCGGTAGGAGATGCCGTCAAAATCGGGTATGCGACGAAAACTTTGCGCGGAGCGAAAGGAGTGTATGTCTGGCCGGTTTCTGATTAAACGAATTTCCTGCTTGTACCAGGCATGTGAGTTATGAGCATGGGCGTAGTCACCCCAAAAGTGTAAATAGTCAAACAGCATACCTTCGACGCGTTCATCATCCAGATAGCGTTCGCAATTATGGTAGAGGGTTTCAAGGTCCTCTTCGTGGAGGACTTCATCACCCTGCAGATAGAGCAGCCAGTCGCCGCTACATCGGGCTTTGGCGAGATCGGTTTGGTGGGCATGTTCGGTGCCCTGCGGGTATTTCTCCAGATCCCAAACGGTATCAAATAAAACCAGCTTCGGTTCATTCAGTGCTTCGAACTGCTCGCGCGTTGTGTCATCAGGATCGGAGTTGCCCAGTGCGATGACAAATTCATCTACGAGTGGGAGGGCACTTTGAACAGACTCAACAATGGGGTAATAGAGTTTGCTGCCATTGCGCAAAAAAGAAAAAGCGCTGATTTTCATGGAATGTGCCGATCCTGTCGTGGAGTGTCTAGAGAGTGCGTCAGTTTAACGTATTTGCCGGCGGAATGTTGTTGTCGAGCAGTTCGAGCGCGAGGGTTTTCACCGTCTCGACCGGAATAGTGTGTATCGCCTCGCCCACGCTACTGGTGATGGTGCGGGCATGTTCGTGAGGGTTAAACCACTCGGCGATACGTGCTTCCACGTCACCGTCCGCATTACTAAAAATGCCAATAAACGGGCGCATGAGCATTTGTGCGATATGGGCGGGTCCGCAATCGTTGGCAATACACAGGTGAGCGCTTGCCATTGCCCGGCTGCAGTTTTCCACGCTTTCATTCATATAGATGTCGCAATGTAATGCAAGTGGTGATGCGTTGATGACCGGCACATAGTCGGCCTCATCACTGCCCAGGATGAAGATAAAACCGATATCCTCACGGTGCTGTTTGAGTGCGTGAGCCAATTGCAGGTAGTTTTCGATGCCCCAGCGCTTGAATTCACCTGCTCCCCCTCCAGGAAGCAAACAAATGGTGGTGGTGAATTGTTCAGGTTGCCGTTCCGCGCGGCGTTGAGTGTGTAGGAAAAAGTCTGGCAAAGGGAGGGGCGGTTGCAGTGTTTTTAACAGGTTGAGGTAGTTTAAGCCCCGATATATCTGGGTATTGCGCGGGACAGTATGTGAATAAAAAAAGTGGCTGCCCGGTGACTGGTACCCCAGCCGAATTGGGGCTCCGCTCATACCGATTGCCAGGTTAAGCCAGCTGGATTGGGGGCGCAAAGAAACGATCACATCGGGACGGAGGGACCTGAGCATTCGGGTCATACGGATGAGGCTGGTCTGGTAGTATTCGATGTGATCAACGATTCCGGACTGCACAAAAGCGCTGTTTAGCTTAAAAGGTGAAAATAGAATAACCGTGTTGTCGTGCGAGTCATCACTACCCCATTTTTTTAAGTTGTGTAGCAGAGGGAGATGTAACAACTGTGTGCCGAAGAAGGCACGGTTTTGTGCAAAGACAACGACTTTCAAGCGTGTTCCTGGGGCCGTCATTCTCGAGCCTGGGTCTTTTCTTCTAATTGGCGGTACAAGTTAAAGTAACGGGATGCGATTTTATCTGGCTGGTAGTCAGCTACCATTGCCAGTCCTTTCTGAGCCAGCGATAAACGCTTCTCCGGTGCGCTGTACAGCTGATATAACGCATCGGCGAGAGCATCACTGTCACCTGGCGGTACCAATAAACCATTGACGTCATGGTGCACAATGTCCGGTATGCCGTCGACCTGGCTGGCCACAATCGGTTTTTCAGCTCCCATGGCATCCAGCAAAGTAGAGCCGAGTCCTTCGTTCAAGGATGGGAAAGCAAAAAGATCGAAAGCTGCAAGATAGTCAGCAACATTGTGTTGGAATCCCAGAAACTCAACAGAAGGCAGGTCTTTAGCCATTGCGCGTAATAACGCCTCATCATCTCCTTTTCCGAGAAACAAAAAGTGCATGTCAGGTACTCGTGAGGTGAGTTTTTTTGCCGCCTCAATCAGATACTGCTGCCCTTTATGGCGTGTGACCAAAGCGCCAATATGGCCAACTAAAAATTTACCCTGGTACCGGTCTTTGATCGCTTTGACGTGCTTGGGGTTGGCATGGAAGCCTGCTGCCATCGAAGGAATCGTGTCAGGCTTTAATCCCTTGTCATAGGTTTCCAGCACCCGCCGAATCGCACTGGACAGCGCAACGACCGCGCAGGCCTGCCGATAAACATTCCGGGTGAAAAAATTGTTTTTAGGGACCTGTGGGACCCGGCGGGTGATTAAATAGGGGGTGCCGATGAGCAAGTGTGCCAGGAAAGCAAATTGCCCGGCCTTGGCTTCATGGGCATGCAGCAGGCTGGTTTTGTCCAGCTTTTTTATTGTTAACAGATAAGGCTTGGATGCGGTGATAAGCTGCAAACCGGGCATGGTGCTTAACCGTTCGCTGAGTGGGCTGCCTGTGCGGACGACAGCCGTTTGATTGACCCCGGCTCGCTGTAATGCCTGAATCAGCAGCTCAGTTTGTCGCTCTCCACCCCGAAAGCCCTTTGCCAGGTTAACGTGTGTAATGTTCACCTGCTTGTCGCTGTCTGTTGTGCTGAAAAGTAGTTATAAAGTAAGGCTAATGTGAGGCTGAGTACGCAGACAAAGAAACTCAAGGAGATACCGCGCTCGAAAATATTATTTGGAATCCCGTGAACAATGTAAGCCGCCATTAACAGGCTACCTGCCAGCGCGATGCGTTTGGGTTGCTGATGTGATGAAAACAGGAAAGCCTGGAAGAATACATAAAAAGGCACCCACAGCAGGCCCAGTAAAACGACAACACCGATGATTCCGCGGCTGACCAGTGTGGCCAGGTATTCATTATGCGGGTGGTCCCAGTTTAGAATCCCCTGGCTGGCGAAGCCTTGCTCAACATAAGGTTCTGCGGCCTCCTTGTAACGGCCTAAACCGATACCGGTTAACGGATGTTGCTGGATAATTTGATACGATGTTCGCCAGTTCTCAAAGCGCAGGCCGACTGAAGACCAGGTTTTACCTGGTTGATACGTCCCAATGTCTTCAACCGCTTTGTGGATACGTTGGCTGACGCCGGTCTGCGGAATCAGATACACGTTAACACACAGGCTGACAAACAATAGCGCCAGCGTGAACTTCAGCGCAGGAGAACCTTTTCTAAAGTAGGGTAAAACCAGAATCAGAATCAGTACGGGTATGGCAATCCAGGCGCCTCGTGTACCGGTCAACATGCTGGCAAATACACCGCAGACAAATGCTGCAATTGGGATAAGAGGCCCCCACTTAAAGCGTTTGAAATAAGAGGTGCCTGCCAGCGACATAAATCCCATAATCAACGTCAGATTGCCAAAATGGATGAAGTTATTGGCGCCAGTGACACGATCGATATGCAGGACAAAGTGTTGATAAAGCGCTTGCCCCCCTGTGGCAAAACAGCCCATAGCGATGCCCCACCAGAGAGTGCCTTCGCTGGGTTTACTTTGGCGAACAAGTAGATAAATAGGAATAAAAGCCAAGATACGGGCATGTTTTTCCAGCTTTTTCACGCCGGTATCCGACCAGTCGCCATAAGCTGTTGCGGCTAAACTGACTAAAAAATAGAGACCCGCAAACCAGAGTATCCATTTTTCCGCTGTGGTTAGCCCTCGCCAGTTTGAATATCTGATTGACGCGTAGATACCCATCAACAGCAGCAGCGCCATGATAGTGCTTCCGCCCCGGTCTACCGTGAGGACAAGACTTGGGAGCAGAAACAGTAGGAACTGGGTTGTGATTGAGAGACTCGTTGGCACGTGAAAATCTGTTCTGAAGGTCGTGTCTGACGCGTTAGCTGTCCACGCGAGATAGCCACTGTAAGTATTCAGGTTTGCGACCGTGCACTAAATCAAAAAACAGGCTTTGAAGCTGTGTTGTGATCGGGCCCCGGCCGCCGTTTCCGATGGTACGGTTATCAACTTCGCGAATGGGTGTGACTTCGGCCGCGGTGCCGGTAAAGAAGACTTCGTCTGCGATATAAACCTCGTCCCGTGTAATGCGCCGCTCAATCACCTTGATGCCCAGGTCATTTGCCAGTGTGATCAACGTTTGCCGAGTAATGCCGTCCAATGCAGACGTCAGCTCAGGGGTGTAGATGGTACCGTCCCGGACCACGAAAATATTTTCGCCGCTGCCCTCAGCGACATAGCCATCAACATCCAGTAGCATGGCTTCATCGTAACCGTCGTTCAGGGCTTCCTGTAGCGCGAGCATGGAATTCATGTAACCGCCCACAGATTTTGCTTTACACATGGTGATATTGACGTGGTGGCGTGTGTATGAGGAAGTTTTGATCCGAATGCCTTTTTCCAGGTTTTCTGCGCCGAGGTAAGCTCCCCAGTCCCAAGCAGCAATCATGACGTGAACACTGAGATTATCTGCCCGCAGCCCCATGCCCTCACTGCCATAAAAGATCAGTGGCCGGATGTAGGCCGACTCAAGCTGATTCGCAAGTACAACTTTTTTTTGTGCTTCGTTGAGTGTTTCCGCATCAAATTTAACGGGCATTTGTAAGATTTTTGCGGAGTTTAAAAGCCGTTTGGTGTGTTCTTTTAGTCTGAAGATAGAGGTGCCTTGTTCCGCTTTATAAGCGCGAACACCTTCAAAGGCACCCATGCCATAGTGCAGCGTATGAGTGAGCACATGGACTTTTGCCTCGCGCCAGGGAACCATCTCTCCGTCCATCCAGATAAGGCCATCTAATTCTGCCATTGACATTGGCTATCCTCCGCTAAATATTTGCTAATGTTGATTACTCGGACTCATCAGGGACTGCCAGATGGTGCTGACCTGGTCGCGGAAACGGGATAATTCGGTGTCCATTTCGACGATTGAGGGCTTTTCTTCCAGCGCCAGTTGATGCAATCGGTTGCGGTAAAAGAGGTAAGCCGTTTTCAGCAGGCCGGCGTCGCCTTCTTTCATCACACCACTGTTTTGCAGTGCGTCGAGTAAACGGTAATTATCCGTATATTCTAACAGCGCCGGGTATCTGTTTCCCCACACAAGAACCGCGTATTGAACCATAAACTCAATATCGACGATACCTCCTTTGTCTTGTTTTATGTGGAATCCCTTGTCTTTGTGGCTTCCCAAAGCCTTACGCATTTTTTCCCGCATACTAATCACGTCCTTGAGCAGAGCATCCGACTCCCGTTTTTTTTGGAGAGCGCGGTTGCGAATGGTCTGGAATTTTTCTTCAAAATTTTTACTGCCAACGACGACCCGTGCGCGGACCAGCGCCTGGTGCTCCCATGTCCATGCTTTGTCTTGCTGATAGTGTTCGAAAGCAGTGAGGCTACTGACCAGCAAGCCGGACGCCCCATTAGGGCGTAGCCGTGTATCAATATCATAAAGCTTGCCGGCAGCGGTTAAGGTTGTCAGAAAGTGCACGATTTTTTGCGTGAGTTTTATAAAAAATTGTGTGTTTGGAATGGGCGTCGGTCCATCTGTTGTAGCGCTTTGGCTGTTATTGTCATGCAGGAAAACAAGGTCCAGGTCTGATCCGTATCCCAACTCGATGCCACCGAGTTTACCGTAGGCGATCACGGCAAGCTCGGCGTGTTGCGCGCCTCCTTCACCGCTATGAGTTGGTGTACCATGGGCTTCGGTCAGTTGAGTCAGTACTTGCTCATAAGCGGCTCCAATCACGGCTTCAGCCAGCCATGTCAGTTGGTCGCTCACGTTCATCAGGGGCAGTTTCTGTTCAATGTCCAGGCAGACGATACGGCAAATATGTGCTTGTCTGAAGCGCCGCAAGGCGTCCATTTGTTCGCCCAGGTCTTCCCCGTGAAGGCTAAGTGCCTGCCGGGCTTCATGGAGCAAATCGGCCTTGGACGGTAAATTGAGTGAGAGTCGCTCATCAATCAACTCATCGATAACAATGGGGTGCTGAATGATGAACTCAGCGACCCACGCACTGGCGCCGAAAAGCCGCACGAGGCGGTCCAAGGCATGGGGTTGTTCAAAGAGCAGGGAAAGGTAGACGCTTCGACCCGCGGTATGCTCAAGAAAAGGCAGTAAGCGGCCAAGTGTTTCATCAGGATTGTTCAATTGTGTGAGCGCTTGGAGTAGCCGTGGCATCAATGTATCCAGGCGCTTTTGTGCTGTGTGGCTCAGGTGGGCTCTTTCGATAGAGCGCTTGAAGGCTCTTAATCGGTCACAGGTTTCGGGCTGCTGAAAGCCGGCTTCTAGTACGGCACTTTCAAAGCTTTCCGAGTGGGCATCGCTGGCCCACACCGAGAGCCAGAGTTCAGAGGTGGCTGAGTCACCGGGTTCGTCGGCATGGAAAACAGCGTCAAATTGTGTTTGTACGACCTGGCGATGCTTTGAGAGTGTCTCGTAAAAGGTCTTCCAATCGGGATAGCCCATGCTATAAGCCAAACGCATTTGCTCGATTTTATCGGCGGGCAGGTCATGGGTTTGTTGGTCATCCACCATTTGCAAGCGGTTTTCTGCGCGCCGGAGGAAGTCGTAAGCGGCGATTAATTTTGCGCTGTCATCGGGGTGGATATGTCCGGATTCAGCCAGCCTGTTAAGTGTGGTGATGATACTGCGTGATTGCAGTTGCGGTTCATGTCCACCGCGCACGAGTTGAAAAGCCTGGCCGATAAACTCAATTTCACGGATGCCGCCAGGACCCAGTTTGATGTTGTCTTGTAAGCCCTTGCGTTTGACTTCTGTGCTGATCATGCGCTTGAGTTCGCGCAGGGCATCAAAAGCGCCATAGTCAAGATACCGCCGATAAATAAAGGGCTTCAGGTTCTTGAGAAGTTCGTCGCTTTGAGCACTCTGGCCGGCTACCACACGGGCCTTGATCATGGCGTAGCGTTCCCATTCCCGCCCATGGAGCAAGTAGTAATCCTCAATGGCCGGGAAACTTGCGGCCAGTGCGCCAGAGTCGCCAAAGGGACGCAACCGCATATCCACCCGGTAGACAAAGCCGTCTGCCGTGGTTTCGTTCAGTAGTTTGATGAGCTGTTGGCCCACACGGATAAAAAACTGTTGGTTATCCAGGCTGGTTTTGCCGTCTGTCTGGCCGCGTTCGGGGAAGGCGAATATCAGGTCAATATCCGAAGAAAAATTCAGTTCGTGTCCACCGAGCTTGCCCATGCCAATCACGCTCATCTCTTGTGCTTTACCGGCAGCACTGCGTGGAACACCATAGCGGTCAGATAGTGTGGTCTGAGCTTGGGCCAGGGCGGCCTGTATACAGCTTTCAGCCAAGTGGGTGAGGTCGCGCAGTGTTTCTTCTGTCTCTGCCCAGCCTGCCAGGTCGCGCCAAGCGATTCTGATCATTTCTCGATGCCTGAAGTGGCGGAGTTGGCGCATAAACGTGCCATCGTCACTTGTGGAAGTGAGCGCAGCCTGCGCGTTTTTGCTGTATTGCCCCGCTGAATAAGGCGATAACAAGTCCCCACTGTTGAGGAGCGATACGAGCAGGTCCGGTTGTGCTGCGCAGTGTTTGGCAATAAAAGGACTGGCCGAAAAAATAGCATCCAGGTGCCGCGAGAGAGCTTGCGGGTTCGGGGCTTCAATCAGCCCGTCTCTGAGATGGGGTAAGACGTTATCTAGGGCATGCTCGGAGTGTTGCATAAGCGCCGGCGGAGGAGGTATCGGCAGGGGGAGTTCAGGAAGTTGCGTTAATGTCATCTGATCAGCACATATATTTATTGAAAGTGTTTTTGATAACCATTATCATTTGCATAAAGGTTTTGTGGTGTTTCTTCTTAAATTTAAGGTGTGAAAATGAAAATTTTAAAATCAATTGTGATTGCTACGGTTGTTTTGCTCTTCTCCGTACCTGCATGGTCGGCTGAAGAGGTCAATGTTTATTCTGCTCGAAAGGAAAATTTGATTAAACCATTACTTGATCAGTTTAGCCAAAGTACAGGGATACGCGTTAATTTGATTACCGCCGGCGCAGATGAGCTCATCAAGCGTTTGCAAACCGAGGGGCGGAATTCACCGGCAGACATCTTGTTAACCGTGGACGCTGGCCGCTTGCACGCCGCAGAGGCAGCGGGTTTGTTGCAAACCGTGGAAAGTGACATTCTTAACCAGGCCATTCCTGCTCATTTTCGTGATTTAGATAACCATTGGTTCGGTCTTTCTTTACGCTCACGTGTCATTGTTTACAGTAAAGATCGTGTTTCAAGAAGCGAACTTTCCACTTATGAGGACTTGGCGGATGAGAAGTGGAAAGGCCGTATTTGTATTCGGTCCTCAGGCAATATTTATAATCAGTCGCTACTAGCCTCTTTGATTGCCCACCATGGTGTAGAGAAAGCAGAAGCCTGGGCTAAAGCTGTAGTGGTCAACATGGCCAGATCACCCAAGGGTAATGATCGCGCACAGGTCAAAGCCGTGGCAGTGGGTGAGTGTGATATTGCGGTGGTTAATACCTACTATATTGGCATGATGCAGACATCAACAAAGAATGATGGTCAGAAGGAAGCGGTTGCAAAAGTCGCAGTATTTTACCCGAACCAGGATGATCGGGGCGCCCATATGAATGTCAGTGGAGCGGGTGTCGTGACGCATTCAAAAAACCGAGATAATGCCGTTAAACTGTTAGAGTTTCTTGTGCAGGATGAATCCCAGCGCTGGTATGCTGAGAAGAACTTTGAATACCCTGTGAAAGCCGGTGTGGCGCCGAGTGACACCGTTAAGTCCTGGGGTTATCCGTTTAAGCAGGATTCGCTCGATATCACAATGTTAGGGATTCATAATGCAGAGGCGGTCAAGGTGTTCGACCGGGCGGGCTGGAAATAAGCCTCCAGTGGCGGCCAGCCGTGATTTTCTTCAAGGCTGTTTTTAGAGGTGTTGAAAAAACAATAACGTGAATTATCTTGTTCACAATGTTAGGCACCGGATGAGGGGCGTTGCCGTACGCGGCTATGCCCCTTTTCGGTTGTTATCGTCTTCCAGTTGGCTGCTTTGTGCGGTGTTATGCGCCGGGATCATTGCGGTTCCGGTCGCGACCATTGCCGTTTATGTCTTTGTGCCGGCAGGCCCTGTGTGGTCTCACTTGGTTGATACGGTATTGGCGGACTATGTTATTAATTCGCTGGCATTGATGGTTGGCGTGACTTTAGGTGCGGGTGTCATTGGTGTGTCCACGGCGTGGATAACAGCCATGTATACGTTCCCAGGGCGTCGCTTGTTTGAATGGGCGCTTTTATTACCCTTAGCGATTCCGACATATATTATTGCGTATATTTATACTGATTTATTAGAGGTTGCGGGGCCTGTTCAGCAGGGTATCCGCTCATTATTTAATCTCCAATATGGTGAATATTATTTCCCAGATGTGCGGTCCCTCGGTGGGGCCATCCTGGTTTTCTCGCTGGTGCTGTATCCTTATGTGTACTTGACGTCCCGCGCGGCTTTTCTTTCTCAATCCATTTGTGTGCTGGAGGTGAGCCGTACGCTGGGGTGTTCCCCCTTTCGCAGCTTTTTCTCTGTTGCCCTTCCCCTGGCTCGGCCTGCGATCATGGTAGGGCTATCGCTGACCTTAATGGAAACCCTGGCAGATTTCGGGGCTGTTGACTACTTTGGTGTGAGTACCTTCACCACCGGGATTTATCGCACCTGGTTCGGTCTCAATAATGATGCAGCGGCGGCGCAACTTGCCGCAGTCATGATGTTGTTTATTTTCGCCTTATTGTTACTTGAACGTTGGTCGCGTTTTAAAGCAAAGTTTCACCATGCGAGCGGACGATATCAATCGATACCGGAGTTGCATTTAAAAGGTGGTAAAGGGTTATTAGCCTTGTTGGTCTGTAGTTTACCGTTGGGGCTTGGCTTTCTGTTACCGTTTGTGCAATTGTGCCGCTGGGCTGTATCAACATGGCGGGAAATGGTCGATAGTGCCTTTTTGAGCCTGGTGACAAACTCTCTCATGTTAGCGGCTGTTACAGCATTGGTTGCACTTGTCCCTGCGTTGTTACTTGCGTATGCGCAACGATTGTATCCGGTTCGGACTTTGCGGTTTGCAGCACGTTTTGCGGGGATGGGGTATGCGATTCCAGGCTCAGTGATTGCTGTGGGTGTTTTGATTCCTTTCGGGATGCTGGATAACTTTGTGGATGGCGTGGTACAAAGCCGCTTTGGGTTTTCAACCGGGCTGATCTTCAGTGGCACCGTGTTTATTTTGATCTTTGCTTATACTGTGCGCTTCCTGGCGGTATCTTTACAGTCGGTAGAATCGGGGCTTGGCGGTATTCATGCTTCAATGGATCAAGCGGCTTTATCGATGGGTAAAGCGCCTTTGGGAGTGTTAAAAGCTGTGCACCTGCCGATGATGAAGGGAACACTGCTGACGGCTGTTCTGTTGGTGTTTGTAGATGTTTTAAAGGAGCTCCCAGCAACCATGATTCTCAGGCCGTTTAATTTTAATACGCTGGCGGTGAGAGTGCATGAGCTTGCTTCAGATGAGCGTCTTGCCGATTCCTCCACCGCCGCGATTGCGATTGTGCTGGTGGGTCTTGTTCCCGTGATCATGCTCAGTAAAACGATTGCCCGTTCCAGGCCTGGACAACATGAACCAACTTGAACTCAGAGGCATTACGCTGCAGCAAAGCGGCAAAACGATCGTCAAAGACGTGAACTTGTCACTGGAAGCCGGGGAAATCGGCTGCCTGTTAGGCCCAAGTGGATGCGGTAAAACGACACTTCTAAAGTGCATAGCAGGCTTTTTGTCACAGCAGTCGGGGGAAGTCGTCATACGAAACCAAGTTATTCGACGTGGGCATAGATTTCCGCCAGAAAAAAGGCAGGTAGGCATGGTGTTTCAGGATTTAGCCTTGTTTCCGCATTTATCGGTGTCGGATAACATTGGGTTTGGGCTGCGGTCCCTGTCGAAGCTGAAGCGTACCTATCGCATTGAACAGCTATTGAGGTTGGTCGGTATGTCTAAGTATAAGCATGCCTTTCCGCACGAACTTTCCGGCGGCGAGCAGCAGCGAATTGCCCTGATCCGGGCGATGGCGCCTTCCCCCGCCTTATTGTTGATGGATGAGCCTTTTAGCAGCCAGGATACGGATCGCCGAGAGCGGCTTTCCATGGAAGTGCGTGATGTCCTCAAGAAAGAAGGCATGACGGCATTACTGGTTACACATGATCAGGCTGAGGCTTTTGCTATATCCGATAAGATGGGTTTGCTGGCGCAGGGCATATTGCATCAGTGGGGCTTAAGCTATGACTTGTACCATGAGCCCCACTCGCCTTTTGTTGCCAATTTTATTGGTAAAGGGGTGTTATTGCGCGGCCGGGTCGTCAATGAACGGACCTTACAAACCCCTTTGGGGTATGTCAGTGGCGAATTCTCCCGGCAGTATTCCGCCGGTTTTAACGTGCGCCTCTTAGTGCGGCCTGATGATATCATCCATGATGATGAGGCGGCTAAAACGGCTAAGGTCGTCAAAAAAACATTCCAGGGGGCCACTTTTCTGTACACGCTGGTGCTTCCAGGAGGAGATCAAGTCTTGTGCTTGGCATCAAGCCATCATGATCACGAAGTGGGTGAAGAGATCGGTGTGCGCTTGGAAATGGACCATTTAGTGGTTTTTGATGCCGACGGCTAAGCAAAAAGCATCGTGTTAGCATCACTTCTCTGTGATGCAGCAATCATGCAAAATTAATCACCTAATTATTTCTAAAGTAGATAAAATGTTATGAATCTGAAAAAAATTCCTGCCACCATTGTGACGGGCTTCCTCGGCAGTGGGAAAACAACACTGTTGTCCAATATCCTCAAAAATGCCCAGGGCAAGCGCATCGCTGTGATCGTCAACGAGTTTGGAGCCGTAGATATTGATGCGGCCTTGCTTAAAGGGTGTGCGCTCGGCTGCGAGGATGAAGAACAGGTTGATGAAGGGATTTATGAACTGGCCAATGGCTGTATTTGTTGTACTGTTCAGGAAGAATTTCATCCCGTCATGCAAAAACTGGTTGAGAGAAGAAAGGATATTGACCATATTCTGATTGAAACATCAGGGCTTGCGTTGCCGAAACCGCTGGTCCAGGCATTTAACTGGCCCGATATAAAAAACTATTGCACGGTTGATGCCGTCGTTACCGTAGTGGATGGCCCAGCTTTAGCTGCGGGTACGTTTGCGATTGATCCAGAAGCTGTTGCTGAGCAGAGAGCCGCTGATGAAAACTTAGACCATGAGTCGAGCTTACAGGAATTGTTTGATGATCAGCTTTCTGCGGCGGATTTGGTTGTTGTAAGTAAAGGTGACTTATTGAGCCAGTCTCAGGGTTTTGAGGTGGAAAGCTTACTTCACGATCAATTGCCCGACACAGTCAAAGTCATTTCCGTTAATGCGGGAAAGATTGACCCTCGTATCCTGATGGGGCTCGATGCGGCGGCTGAAGATCGTATCGAACAGCTCACCACACACCATGATCGTCATCATGAGCATGATGAGCGCCACGAGCATGCCCATGAAGCGTTTGATAGCGTCACTTTCGAAGCGAAGGATGTTGATGGTGAGCAGTTGCTTGAGGCATTAAAAACATTTGTTGCACAAAATACGGTCTATCGGGTGAAAGGTATTCTTGCGTTGAAGGGAAAGCCGCTTCGCCAGGTTATCCAAGGTGTTGGAAGTCGGTTTGAAGTCTATTTTGAAAACAGATGGGAACCCGATGAAGAGCGAGGTACTAAGGTCGTTTTAATTGGCAAAAATTTAGATGAAAACGCAGTTAAGTTGCATTTAGAGGCATGTATTTCTTAATGCATTTTGAGGTATATGGGTTGATATTCCGTCGCCCAGACTCTATTTAGAGTAGTAGACAGACAAAGGCAAGAAAGAGTCTGTATGGTGCCCAGGGACAGAATCGAACTGCCGACACGAGGATTTTCAGTCCTCTGCTCTACCGACTGAGCTACCTGGGCAAAATAAAGCGCAAATCTTATAGTGCGAGATGCTCTTGAGTCAAGTCGAATCATGCCCAAATGTTTTTGAAAATTATATGAGTACAAAGGTTTCTAAAAAATAGTTATGAATGGTAATCATTTTATGTTAATGACAGTGGTCTTGGTTAACGGACTTCTATAAGTTATACTGGTCGATCGGTATTTTTTTCTACTCCACTCCAAAAAGAGCGTGGCAAGCATTAAATGGACAAAGAACAGCAGTCCCGAATTAAAGAACTCATCGCAAAAGGTAAAGAGCAAGGCTACTTGACGTACTCGGAAGTCAACGACCACATGCCTCCCGGCATCGTTGAGTCCGATCAAGTCGAAGAAATTGTCAGCATGATTAACGACATGGGCATCACTGTTCATGAAACAGCGCCGGATGACGATAGCTTGCTCTTGTCTGAAAGCTCGGTAAGTGCGGATGATGACGTTGCGGAGGAAGCAGCGGCGGCCTTGGCTTCTGTTGATAGTGAATTTGGTCGGACGACTGATCCAGTCCGCATGTACATGCGGGAAATGGGAACGGTGGAGTTGCTGACACGTGAAGGCGAGATTGTTATTGCAAAACGCATTGAGGAAGGGCTAAGAGAAGTATTGGTTGCTCTCGCTCGTAGTCCATCCGCCGTCGCTTCTGTTTTGAGTGCATATGCTGTGTACGAGAACGAAGAGGCAAAACTGGAAGACTTTATTTCCGGGTTTTCAGACTATGGCATAGAGGGAGACCTGGAGATTGAAAAAGGTGCCTCCCAAGAAGGTAGTAGTGACAACGAAGAGGCTGATGATGACGTTGATCTGTCTGACTCTGATGATGCTGAGGACAGCGATGATGATGACGATGATTTAAATACCGAAGAGCCCGAAGCGGGGCTGGATCTGGAGCAGGTCCAGCAAACCATCCAAGAGCTGAGAGCGGTCTACGACAAAGTTGTGGCTGAGCTTGCAAAAGGCAAGTCCAGTAAAAAACTGGAATCACTCGTTTCAGAGATGGTAGATACTTTTCTCCGTTTCAAATATGTGCCTGCCTTTATTGAGGAAATGACACAGGATCTGCGCGATACCATCGGTTTGATTCGTCGGCAAGAGGGGGTTGTCCGGGATCTGTGTGTTAAATACAGTAAAATGCCGCGCGACGTATTCATTGAGAGCTTTCCTGGCTGTGAAACGGATCCCGCTTGGCTGAAAAGCCACGTCTCATCTTCTCAACCGTACGCAAAGCGTCTAAAAGAACATGTGCCTGAAATTGAGCGCGCCCAACAGCGTTTAAAAAGCATTGAAGAGCGTGTGGGTCTGCCGATTAAAGACATTAAAAGCATCAATCGGAAAATGTCAATCGGGGAAGCAAAAGCACGGCGAGCAAAAAAAGAAATGGTTGAGGCGAACTTGCGCCTGGTGATATCGATCGCTAAGAAATACACCAACAGGGGGCTGTTGTTCCTTGACCTGATTCAGGAAGGCAACATCGGATTGATGAAGGCCGTTGATAAATTTGAATATCGGCGGGGCTATAAATTTTCGACCTATGCCACCTGGTGGATCCGGCAAGCGATTACGCGTTCGATTGCAGACCAAGCCAGGACAATTCGCATCCCTGTGCATATGATTGAGACAATTAATAAGCTCAATCGTATTTCCAGGCAAATGCTTCAAGTCATGGGTCGAGACCCTACTCCTGAAGAGCTTGCCGAAGAGATGGAAATGCCTGAAGATAAAGTGCGCAAAGTCTTGAAGATAGCTAAAGAGCCTATATCGATGGAGACGCCCATCGGTGATGATGAAGATTCGCATCTTGGTGACTTCATTGAAGATCCTCAGATTGTTTCCCCGGTTGAAAGCGCTACGATGAATGGGCTGGGTGAAACAACCCACAGCGTATTGGCGAGTTTGACCCCTCGTGAGGCAAAAGTCTTGAGAATGCGCTTTGGTATTGATATGAACACAGATCATACCTTAGAAGAAGTGGGCAAACAGTTTGATGTCACGCGTGAGCGTATTCGTCAAATAGAGGCTAAAGCGTTAAGAAAGTTACGCCACCCTACTCGTTCTGAGCAGCTGCGTAGCTTTCTCGATGCGGAATGACCATCTGTTGTTTATCGAGTATACTTGACGAGTTTTTGGGCCTGTAGCTCAGTTGGTTAGAGCAGGGGACTCATAATCCCTTGGTCCGCGGTTCAAGTCCGTGCAGGCCCACCATTAAACGTTTGATATTTCAGATGTCGGTCCCCCAGTCAGCTACCCAGATGGACAGTGGCTGAGGCTGGCTGTCATGGCCTAAAGACGAAGAGATGACTTCACAAGGTATCTTTTGAGTTTGTCTGATTCGCTCTGCGCCTTAGCTCCCATCTTGTCATTTCCGGAGCCATTACTAATAGCTAAACTGGTTTTTACTCACATCTAAAGCCATGACGGTTTTTCGGCGGCCAATAAGCAGTTATGAGCGGAGGTTTCAAGCTGCATTGGTTCAATAATTTCACCAAACCTTAGCAGTTCATGAACCTGTATTGCTGAGTGTGTTCGTGGGCTTGATCTGTCCAAAGCAACGGTGTCAATTTGTAAATTCGAGCAGCCATGTTTTTCTTTGAATCTTACAATGCTGATTCTGTTTCTATTGGCAGTTTTAATTCAAGATTTGAAGGAAGGATAATGGCGCAAATTAAAATATACGGTTTGAAATCAACGTTAAGCGAAAAGAGGGAGCATTTATCTCAGGCGATTCATGAGGCTGTCATATCAGCGTTGGAGTACCCTGTGGAGAAAAAGTTTCACCGGTTCATTGGACTTGAAAGATGTGATTTTATTCATCCTGAAGACCGTTCTGACCAGTATGTTCTTATAGAGATTTTAATGTTTACTGGTCGTTCTCAGGAGGCAAAGAAGCAGCTTATTTGTGAACTGTTTTCAAATATTGAGTTCTCAGCAGGGATTACTGCGCAGGATGTTGAAATTACGATTATTGAGATGCCGAGAGAAAACTGGGGGATACGCGGTTTACCGGGTGATGAGTTGGCGTTGAATTACCAGGTTAATGTGTAGATAGCGGCTGGTGTCAGGGAGTCATTTTCTCAGGGCAAGCCGCTATAGGCTCTTAATAATCTCTAATAATTCTTCCGGGTCGATGCGTTTTTTGAAATCTGCTTCGACATAGTTGAAGAATATTTTCCGGTCTTGTTTGATGAGGTAAGTGGCTGGAATGGGGAGTTCCCACTTCTCACTGTTATGAATGTCTTGCAACTGCAATCCCCAATCTTTAAAGATGGTTTTTAAGGCCTCATTAAGCTCATAGACAAGTCCAAATTGCCGTGCGATCCGGTTGTCTGTGTCATGGATAAATTGGCCGTGTTGAGTCAATGCTTCTTCAAGTGCAGGGTTATTGATGGCTTGGGGGGATACATGCAGGCAGTGGACGCCTAAGCGGTGTATTGCCGATTGTACGTTACGATAAGCGGCGAGTTCTGCGCTGCAAAAGTCACACCAAAATCCGCGGAAAAAATTGATCAGTACGGGGCCCGTCTCTAATAATGTATAGAGTGTTGCGTGTTCTTGGTCGGCAGTTATAAATGCAAAGTCAGGTGGCGTTTCTTTATTTTGCAAGCAATCTTCGAGTATGCCGCTCTGGCGTAGTTCAATGGTAGCGCGTTGCAAAATGGCGATGGTTTGTGTGTCCAGCGAATCGCAGTTGGCGCGGTTTAGTTGTGCAATCTGGTCGGCTAGGTTCATTTTTTCATCTTCATGGAACTATTCGCTGTATTACTTATCATTATAGGCATAACTAAATGGCAAACTAGGACCATTTCATCAATACGTATTATTCCTAAATCTATGTAAATAACGAAGGACCTTAGCGAATGGACCGAATTTCTGCAATGCACATGTTTGTGCGAGTGGTTGAAACAGGGAGTTTTTCTGCCGTGGCCAGGGAGCTGGGCATGACCCAGCCGACCGTCAGTAAAAATGTTGCAGAGCTAGAAGAGTGGCTTGGTACGAAGTTATTAAGCCGCAGTACCCGGCAGTTGCGTTTAACGGAATCGGGCGCGGACTATTACGAGCGCTGTGTCACGATTCTTCAGGATATTGAGGCCGCTGAGCAAAGCATTGGGCAGTTACAGACACAAGTCAAAGGCACGATCAAAGTCAATACGCCTGTTGCCTTCGGTCGTTTACACATTGTGCCTTTACTCGGGGATTTTTTTGAAAAATATGCCGATATATCGGTTGAGCTTTCGTTGAGTGACTACAATATCGATCTCGTTGAAACAGGTGTTGATTTAGTCTTGAGAATGGGCGATTTGGATGACTCTGCTCTCATCGCAAAAAAATTGACAGCCAGCCCTATGGTAACAGTGGCCAGCAAACGCTATTTTGAAACGATGGGTGTTCCGGAACATCCACGGGATTTGAGGCGTCATCGTTGTGTAATTTATACCGGCCCGAGAGATAGTCATGCCATTGAGTACCAGGAAGAGGGGCAGCCTTTATCTGTGAGAGTGAGCGGGTCGTTTATGACGAATAATTCTGAGTCCTTGAGGGAAGGGTTGCTTCAGGGTTATGGCATTCAGATGGTGCCCAAGTGGCTTGTTGGGGATTTACTGGAGACAGGAAAATTAATGAGTGTACTTGACGATTACGCACCGGGTCCGCTCAATATCTACACAGTTTTTTTGCCAGGAAAGCATGTTCCAACGAAAGTGAGGTGCTTTATCGAGTTCTTGTCCGAAAGGCTGGCTAACTGCCAGCGTATTGCCTAGTTACCTCTGGATATAAGCGATGGCGGCAGCCAGGCAGCCGCCGCCATGCTTGCAGCAAACACATTACTTGCTGTTCAGTGGTAAGTCGTCAATGTCCTGTAAATTGAGCGCAGGATCGTTTTCGTCCAAGAAATTCAGCGGTAAATCGCTTGTATCCGATGAATGTAAAGGAACGTCATCCAGTTTTGGTGCACTTAAGACAGTGTCGATGTGGAAGTCCACATCTCCGTGCAAGCCGGCGAAAGCTGGTAAGCTGAAGGATGAAGCAAGGATAGCGATGGCAGTTACTTTTTTCATGATACTCTCCGTAAATGTAAGTGGGGGTAAGCAATGTTTTTGCTTAGGGAGTATCTTATCAATTCCATTTATAAATATTAGATGTCAATTTTGAATAGCATTCATTCCAATGTTGAATAAAAAATATCAAATGATCGCTCGTCTTCCACGAATAGAATGAATATGCCTGATTAGCGGGAGGCTCAGGTAACCGTTGGTTCAATATCTAGGCAGATACCAAAACGGCTTTTCACTTGGTCTTGGATTTCCTCTGCCAGTGCCAGTATGTCCGTTCCCGTCGCATTACCATGGTTGACTAATACCAACGCTTGGCGTGTGTGCACCCCTGCGTCGTTTAATCGCTTACCTTTCAATCCACACTGCTCGATCATCCAACCAGCGGCGAGCTTAATGTGTTGATCACTGACGACATAGTGAACAATAGTTGGGAACTCAGCTTGAAGCAGCTTGAATTGCGCCTGGGTAATGACAGGGTTTTTAAAAAAACTGCCTGCATTAGGGAGTATTGATGGGGTGGGTAATTTGCGTTGACGAAGGCGGCAGATAGCCTCGGCCACGGCTGAAGGTGTGATCCCGTCAGCTTGCATGGCATCAAGCTCTTCGAGGATGTCGCCATAGCTTGTTTTAGGAGCCGGACGGGTGGAAAGGCACAGTGTAACCTCCGTAATAATCCACGTATTCTGGCGTTGTTTAAAAAGGCTGTCTCGGTAGCCGAAGCGGCAGTCTTCCCGCGTGAGTTCGAACGTTTCTTGGCTTTCGGGGGCATACACTTTCAGGCTGTGTAGAACATCGGCCAACTCAACACCATAAGCGCCAATATTTTGTACAGGAGCGGCTCCCACAGTACCTGGAATCAGTGACAAGTTTTCAATGCCATACAAGCCCTTACTTAAACAGCATTGAACAAAAGGGTGCCAGGTTTCACCAGCCTGTGCTGTCACAAAGACTTGGCTATCGTGTCCTTTTGAGTCAATAGAAACACCTTCTGTACGCATCAGGATGACGACCTTGTCAATGTTTCCCCTCAGCACAATATTGCTGCCTTCTCCCAGTACGAGATAAGGCAGCTTTTTTGCGTTTGCAAAATGAATCGCTTCACATAATAAGTCCAAGGATGTGACTGTTATCAGGTAGCGTGCAGCCGCATCCAGGGCGAGCGTGTTATAGGGCTTTAGCGAAGCGTGTTCTTCGATGTTCACCGGTTATTCGCTATGTAGCCACTCAACCCAGTATTTGAAAAGGTTGTGATCGTGAGCGGCCACGACGGAACGGGTGTTAATTCCCGGCCGAAAAACCGTTTCTGCATCCAGGGTCTGACTGTGTCCACCTGCTTCGTTCAAGATCAGCCACCCGGCGGCGAGATCCCATAGTTTTTGTCCACCATGGAGGTAGATATGCCCTCGTCCGGCAGCCATCCAGCTCCACTCAATGGCGCAGGAACCAATGTTGCGCTGTGATCCGAAAGGGACTTGTTGAATCAAGCGGCTGGCGAGTGGTTTTTTCAGGCGCTTGAAGTCAACGAGAGCAATCGCGCGAGAAAAGGCAAAGTCAACCACATTAGGCCGTAGCCGTTGCCCATTGAGATGAGTGCCTTCTCCTTCCGCCGCACAAAAACTTTCGTCGCGGATGGGGTCGTAGATGATGCCAATCACCGGGCGCCCCTCACGAATGAGGGCCAGGCAGACCCCGAAGATTGGAACACCCGCTGCAAAATTACTGGTGCCGTCGAGTGGATCCAAGCACCAGAGAGGGCGCTCTGTGTCGTTAAGGAGTTCTTGCTGCTCTTCCGTGCTCATTTCCTCACTGAGGAAGTTGATTTCTGGCCATCGCCAAGTTAGGGAGCGCTTTAAGGCATGGTGCATCGCCAGGTCGGCTTCCGTTAGAATGCTGCCATCTTCTTTGAAGGTATAGCCCACTTTTTGGAATCGGGGTAACAGCTCACGACGCGCCGTATCTCTGACCAGTGTTTGCAATTCGTCAAGTATGCTTTGTTTCAATGCTGTACCAATTTGCATGAGAGGTGATACCCGTGGGCGGTTGTTGTTAAGTGTAACAGTAATGTAATTATTTTCCTTAGCTGTTACCTACTTCAAACTATTAGGATTAGGTAAAGTTAAATTATTCAGAATGTGAATATGAATCGTAAGGCATCGAAACAGTGACTATTTTGATCTTGGGTTGTGGGGCTGTGGGCAAGCTTGTTGCCGAAAAAGAGCTTACAAGAGGGCATCGCGTTGTGGCTGTGACACAGCGTTCAGAAACGATACCCGATGTTGACTCATTTCTAATCAATTTTGACGATTCGCCACAGACGTATCCTCGATTGCCTGAAGCGGAAAGCATTTATTGCTTTTATCCGCCCCCCCCAACGGGGCAGGCAGATTTTCGCACACGACATGTGATTACTTTTCTAACATCCTGGAAGCGAAAGCCTCGCCGGGTGGTATTGATCAGTACAACGTCTGTTTATGGTGACTGCGAGGGCGAGTGGGTGGATGAATCTCGGTCCCCTAATCCACAAACAGATCGGGCAAAGCGGCGCTTAGATGCTGAAAAACAATGGGGGCAGTGGACGAATGAAGTGGGTTGCGAACTGCTGACCCTGCGGGTTGCGGGCATCTATGGCCCGGATAAGCTACCCAAAGCACGCCTGAGTCGTGGGGAGCCTATGCCTCGTGCGTCTGAATCCCCTTTCAGTAACCGTATTCACATCGAGGACCTGGTTGACGTTTGTTTGGCGGCCATGCATCGGGGCATACCTGGCCTTTACAATGTCAGTGATGGCCATCCGAGCACGATGGTTGATTACTTTCATCAAGTGGCCGACGTATTAGGCATGCCCAGATTGCCGGAGGTTTCGATGAATGAGGCGCAACAGAAGATGAGCCCAGCCATGCGCTCCTATTTAAGCGAATCGCGCCGTTTGATGAACGACAAGCTGCTCGGCCAGCTTGGTATCACCTTAAAATACCCGAATCTGAAAACAGGTCTGGCGGCTTGCGTGAAGGGGAGCTATCGCGCAGTATAAATTTTATTGGCAGCATAGGTTTCGGTTAGACTGCCGCCCAAGAATTATGAAGAATGAGGAGATGATGTACCGTGTCAGAAAAACCTAAGTTCGGGTTTACCGATGAAGAATTAATCAATCTACCGCAGGTATTCCACCCTGACTTGTTGAAAGACAAAGTCGTGCTGGTGTCTGGTGGTGGAAGTGGGATTGGAAAAGCCATCGCGTTTTTGTATGCCCGTTTGGGAGCGACAGTGGTGATTTGCGGACGCAAATTGGAAAAGCTGGAACAGTCCAAAAAGTTAATGGAAGGCATTGGCGCCACTGTTGCCATTGAACAGTGTGATATCCGTGAGCCGGATCAAATCAATACGATGATGGATGCCGTGTGGGATAAATTTGGCAAGCTGGACGTGCTGATTAACAATGCTGGCGGGCAATTCCCTCAAATGGCCATCGATTACAGCTACAAAGGCTGGCGTGCAGTCATTAATACCAATCTGAATGGAACCTGGTACATGATGCAAAGTGCCGCCAAGCACTGGCAAAAGTACGGTCAGCCAGGCCATATTGTCAATATTGTTGCCGCAATTGAGCGGGGCATGCCGGGAGTTGCTCATACCTGCTCGGCTCGTGCCGGCGTGGTATACCTTTCAAGAACGGTTGCCGTCGAGTGGGCGCCCTTAAAAGTTCAGGTGAATTGTGTTGCTCCGGGTGCAATTGAAAGTAGTGGGATGGTGGTGTACCCACCCGAGGAACAAAAGAAATTTTATCGCTCTAACCCCATGAAAATGATGGGAGATGTGCATGATATCGCTCAAGCTTGTGTTTATTTAACCGCGCCATCCGGCAAGTTCATTACCGGGGAAGTCATTAATGTGGATGGTGGAACCCGCATGTGGGGAGATGCTTGGCCAGCCGGCAAACCGGACTATTTCAAATTGGAGGGCGAATCATGAGTGAAAACAAGCCAAAATACGGGTTTACCGACGAGGACTTGAAAGTCGTCTCAACCGTTTATGACAAAACAATTTTGAAAGGCAAGCGCGTGTTGGTTTCTGGTGCCGGTAGTGGCATCGGGAAGGCGATTGCAGCATTGTTTGCACGTTTAGGTGCGGATTTAATTATTTGTGGACGCAAACAGGAAAAGCTGGACAGCGCGAAAGTTCTATTTGAATCATTGGGCGCTAAGGTGTTGACGTATTCCGTCAATATTCGTGATACGGACCAAGTGGAGACCATGATGGATTCCGTTTGGGAAGCCTGGGGTGGTATCGACATTCTGGTTAATAATGCGGGTGGTCAATTTCCCATGCCAGCGATCGATATCCCTGTTAAGGGTTGGAATGCAGTGATTGATAATAACCTCAACGGTACCTGGTTCATGATGCAAAATGCAGCCAAACGTTGGCGTGATCACCAGCAGCCCGGCAACATCATCAATATTGTGATTGTTATTGACCGGGGAGCTGTTGGCGTTGCTCATACGTGTGCCGCGCGCGCCGGCATTATTTATATGTCCAAAAGCATGGCAGTTGAGTGGGCGGAGTATAATATCCGGGTCAATTGTGTCGCTCCGGGTGCGATAGAAAGCAATGGCTTTAACCACTATCCAGAGGAAGGCGTGAAAACCTTTTATGAATGTAATCCGATGCTGGATGTCGGCGATGCTAACGATATTGCCCAAGCTGTCGTTTATTTTGCGGCCGACTCAGGTAAGTTTGTTACAGGCGAACTTATCAATGTTGATGGCGGTGGGCGGCTCTGGGGAGATATGTGGACAACAGGAACGCCGGACTATTTTAGTTTAAAGGATTAGCCGGCAGGTGTTCGTCCATTATCGAAGCTAGCCTGGACTAATTACCAGGCTAGCGTTGTCCCAGCTACCTTAGTTTGTCTTTTGTGGTTGTTCTGCTTTTGCGACTTCAAGTAGCTCCACATCAAAAATCAATGTTTCGTTTGGCCCGATTTTTCCTCGGGTTCCACGCTCACCGTAAGCCAGGTCAGAGGGAATATAAAATTTGTATTTGGCACCGGGCTTCATTAACTGCAAGCCTTCTGTCCAACCCCCAATAACTTGGTTCAATGCAAATGTTGCCGGGCTGTTTCGCTGATAGGAACTATCAAACTCTTCTCCGTTGATCAGTGTACCTCGGTAGTGAACGGTAACTGTATCGGTACTTTTGGGGCTTTCTCCGGAACCTTTTTCTATGACTTCGTACTGTAGGCCACTGGCGGTGGTGATGACGCCTTTCTTTTTTGCATTTTCTGCGAGGAAGGCTGTTCCTTGTTCTTTAGCTTCTTGTTGAGCTTTTTCGTAAACCGCTTTACTGGCTTTACGGACCAAGGTGGCGGCTTCGGCTTCGGCAAGCAGCGTCTTTTTGCCTTCGTAAGCCGTTTTCATTCCGGCTACGAGTTTTTCAAAGTCAATATCTTCATGCCCTTTCAAGAAACGGGCGCCAACGATAACACCCAAGCTGTAGCTGAGTTCATCTTGCTCCGTTTTTAATTCCGTCGCTAAGACGGTGTGGGAGAAAAAAATTGTTACTAATGCGATGCTCAGATAGTTTTTCATTCAATTTAATCCATTAATTACTCACGGCTCGCCAAAGCATAGCGCATAATAGTCGTTTGGAATATGACTAGACGGTATGATTTTGTACAGCTTGCCACATCTGCTGTGATCTTAAGGTGAGGTTCATGCCATATCGGTGGATAAGAGAGCTCAAGGCGACCGCAGCGCTAGCACTGCCTCTCATGATTGGACACCTGTCCCACATGGGAATGGGGTTTACAGATACGCTCATGGCTGGGCGTTTGAGTGCCCTGGATTTGGCGGCTGTTGCGTTGGCCAATTCGATTTGGTTGCCTTTGTGGCTTTTTGTGCTCGGTCTGATGCTGGGCATTTCGCCCACTGTTGCACAGTGGTTTGGTGCAAAACAGTGGTGTGAAATTGGCATGTTTTTCCGGCAAGCCCTGTGGTTGGCGATTTTTTTGGGAGTCATCTTACATTTCACCTTGCAAGAAGCGCATCTTTTTTTGGTTTGGTTCGGGGTTGATCCTTCTCTTTGGGGAATCACCGCAGATTACCTCTATGCCCTCAGTTGGGGTGCGCCGTTTACCGCGCTATGGTTAGCGGGCCGGTTGACAAGTGAGGGAACGGGGCATACCCGCGTTATCATGTATGTGCAATTGGCTGCTTTGTGTATAAATGCACTGGCTGATTATGTTCTTATGTTTGGCGCTTGGGGCATGCCAGCGTACGGTGCTGTGGGCGCTGGGTGGTCGACTACTGTGGTGATGTCATTCAGTGCATTGGTTTATTTTTTATACCTCTGCCGGAGCCAGCGTTACCAGCAATATGGGTTATTTGAAAAATTTGATTGGCCCGACTGGCGTGTTCTGTTCAGTCAATTACGTTTGAATATCCCAATTGGCGTTGCTGTGGTGATGGAAGCCAGCTTGTTTGGTGGCGTCGCGTTGCTGATGGGCGGGCTGGGCGCTGTGCCACTGGCCGCCCATCAGATTGCCATCAACTATGCCAGTATGATGTTTATGATCCCGATGAGCTTAGGCTCAGCATTGACGGCTCGTATAGGGCAGGCAGTTGGTGCCGGGCAATTCAATGAGGCACGTTATATCGGCATGCTAGGGATGTTTACAGGTGCACTTTTGATGACATTTTCTGGACTGATTATGGTGTTCTTTCCGGAAGTCATTGTGGGCGCTTATACGCGTGATGCGATTGTCACAGAGCTCGCGGTTTCGTTATTGTTTTTTGCCGCACTTTTCCAAATATGGGATGGTGTACAAGTTTGTGCCGCCGGTGCTTTGAGGGGCTTGAAGGATACCGCGATACCAGGGTTCATTACAGTCGTGGCGTATTGGGGTGTAGGGTTCCCCTGTGCCTGGTTTTTAGGCCTACAGCATGGAATGGGACCTGAAGGGTTATGGGTGGGTTTGTTGGCTGGTTTGTTTTTGGCTGCGATTTTGCTGAGCCTACGTTTTTATCGGGTGGCTCGGTATAACGTTGCTGAAGTGGATAAAGTCTTGGAAGTCAGCCGTGGTTGATTCCCCGTGTGGCAAGTAAGTCTGCAATCGCATCAAGATTGGGGATGATGCTGGTTAAGCCGTTAATGTAAACATTTTCTTCAACAAAAGGGGACTCAACCCGATTTTCAAAAGCTTCAGATAAGCTGCTTTCGTCCAGGTATTCGAAACTAGGAACACTGGAGATACTGATAGCAAAAAATGGTAATTCTTCTCTGTGTTTGAGTGAATGTAAAACAATACAATGGCCTTTGGTATTGGGGGTAGATCCGCTGGCTATATTACACAGCTCTTCGAAGGATAAGAGTGGCAGGTTTTGTCCTCTCCAACTGATGTGACCGATCATCCATGAGGGTTTAATATCTGCGGACTGTTGGGCCGTTTGGTCGAATAAAATTTCCGCGACGAGGTTGTTTGGGATGACCAGCTTAGTTTGATTCGCCAGCGGGAGTAAGAGGCATTTTATTTGTGTTGTTTCCATTTTAGAGGCGTGCCTTTTTGGGTTCGGCGAGGGTGTCTTGAATAATATTGAGTAATTCGACTTCCTGATAAGGCTTACCGAGGTAGTGGTCGATACCAATTGATTCCGCACGTTCTTTATGCTTTTGGCCAGTCCGAGATGTAATCACGATGATGGGCATTGTTTGATACTGGCTATCATTGCGCAGGTAGGTAGCGAGCTCAAAACCATCCATCCGCGGCATTTCGATATCCAGCAACATGACATCGACTTTGTTTTCTTTTAACACCGTGAGGGCTTCAATACCGTCTTTAGCGGTCAGAACGTTGAACCCATTCCTTATGAGCATACGTTCGGTGACCTTGCGAATGGTGATTGAGTCATCCACGATGATTGCGGTTTGTGAAACTTCGTTGGTTTCCGGCACTGCTTCAGCTGGGGTGAACTCAGGGGCTATAGGTTGTCTGATTTGAGGCCTGGCTTGTGAGGCAATGAGACCACCAACATCCAGCACCAGCACGACTTTGCCTTCTTCAATCAGTGTTGCACCAGGAATGCCTCGCAGATTGCTCAGCTGAGACCCTAGCGGTTTAATGACAATTTCTCTATGTCCTAGCAGCCTGTCCACATGTAAGGCTATTCGGCGGCCTCCCGATCTCAGCATGATCATATGTGCGATCAAACTGGTCTGAGGGGTAAAGGTGCCTTGTTCCAGCAAAGCCGTTAGTTGATGGAACTCATACTCATTCCCCGCATGGAGGTAAGGCTTGTCTGTATTGCTATAGAACGAGGTTAAATCGTTACTGGGAACGCGTTCAACCGCGTGAACCGCATTGACTGGAATGGCATAGATGTTGTCGCCCGCCTCCACGAGTAGTACTTGAGTGATGGCAAGTGTTTGCGGTAATCGAATAGTAAAAGTGGTGCCTTGATTCGTTTGTGTTTCGATCTCAAGTGTGCCGCTAAGCTGCTTAATTTCCCGTTCAACAACATCCAGGCCAACACCGCGGCCGGAGACTTGGTCAACTTCCATGCTGGTGCTAAATCCGGGCGTCAGAAGAATGCTTAAAAGTTGCTCTTGTTGAGGGGTGTCATGGGCTTTTAAAAGCCCCTTTTCGATCGCCTTTTGCTGGATGGCATCAAAGTTGATTCCGCGACCGTCGTCTTTGACAGAGATCAGGATGTCTCCGCCGTCATATTTTAACTCGACTGTAATGAGCCCCGTTTCTGGTTTGTTCGCAGCCGATCGCTCTGTTGGGCGCTCAATGCCATGTGCAATGGCATTTCTGAGCATATGCTCCAAGGGCGGTAATATGTGTTCTTGGACAGAGCGGTCGATTTCATTATCCCCACCTAAGATGGTTACGCTTGCTTTTTTGTTGAGTGACTGTGACGTTTGCCGAACAATTCGAGACAAGCGGCTTTCATTGCCCTCAAATCTAACCATGCGGGTGCGCATGAGGCCGTCTTGAATATCGGTGCTGACTCGAGATTGTTGAACGAGCAGTGATTCTGACTCCCGGGTTAACTCGTTGATAGCTGATTTAATGTTATCAAGGTCAGACACACTTTCAGCCAAACTTCTGGAAAGCTGCTGTATGTGCGAATAGCGGTCCATTTCGAGAGGGTCGAAGTCTTTTTTGTTTTCCGAGTCCTTCTCATAGTTGTAGAGAATTTGCGCTTCGGTTTCCAGTTCCATATCACGCAGTTGCTGGCGGAGTCGTTTGAGTGTTTGCTCAAATTCCGTCAAGTTAAAACGGTAACTTCCCATTTGTTGGGTAAAACGAGACTGATAAACATTGACCTCGCCAGCATAGTTAACCAAGTGATCAAGCAGTTCCGAGTTGACCCTGATATTCTCAGGGATGGCTTTTCGTCCGGTTGTTGTCACGGTGGGTGCGGCGGCGGTTTCTTTGGAGGGCGTGTTTCCCTGGGTATTTTTTTCTTCAACCGCTTGTTTGGGTTGAGCATGTTCGGTTGGAGTCAGTGGCACCACATTGGTCGGTGTTGTCAGCTCGTGCAAAGAGGCCGTGGTCTCATGACTATGTGGGGTGTTGTCGAGCCGCTTGATTAACTCGCTTGGGTCCCAAAGGGTTTGTTTGGTGCGTGTTTGGTTAGCCATTGCCGCGAGTACATCGGTGGTTTCCTGGAGTAATTCAAAGTAGTCTGTGCCGAGGGTTTCATCCTCGTGGGTGATGAGTGAGGTTTCCAGTGCATGTGTTAAGTCGGCAATGGATTCAAGTGCTGCCATCCTTGCCCCCCCTTTCAGGGTGTGCAGGTCGCGTTTGATTTCATCTGCGTAGCTTTCGTCACCGGGAGTGGCTTCCCAATCTTTTAGAGTGCTTTCGATGTTTGCGATGAGTTCGTCGGCCTCATCAAGAAAGATGCTTAATAAGTTATCATCACTTTCCCTTTCTGCAGCAACTTTGTGAGCAGCTTTCCCGATTGCATCGATTTCCGCGAGTAAGGCTGTGTTGATCTCTGGTGTATCGGTTTGATTTTCTGCTGCGATAACATGCTGAGTTACCTCATCAGTGACTTGATTGAGGACGCCGCGCTCATGGCTGTTAAAGGGTAATGAAAGCGTGTTTTTAAGTTTTGAAATTTCTTCTAACGGGCAGATGAGGTCAACAATTGGTCTCACCCCCGCAGTTTGAGCACTGCCGCAGAGTGTGTGTACGGCGCGGATGAATGATTCATCAGGTACACCTGTACTTATGTCTGAGCTTGTATCTGCGTTATTGATAAAGTTTTGTATCACAGCCAGGTGATCTTCTGCTTCTTTGGTAAAGATGCTAATGAGTTCTGATTCTTCAGTCGTCAACACTTCGCTATGGCCGCTGTGTGTCTCGGGGGGCTGCGGTTCTGGTGGAAGATGGGGTTCAGATATGTCAGAAGGCGCGGCTTCTTGTGGTTCTGAATGTGTGGTTGCTTCGGATGATAACGAAGATGTCTCGTTGGTGTTGATTTTGTTTTCGGATGACTCAAAGTTTTCTGCTTCTGCTTCTGCTTCTG
>DJFX01000043.1:156023-190977 GCA_002432635.1 Halothiobacillaceae bacterium UBA5861
GCTTCTGCTTCTGCTTCTGCTTCGCTTATGGTCTCTTTTATCCCTGGGCCTTGAAAGTGGGCGCGCTCTTCGAGAGAGGCGGATTCCCACTTTTGGTTTGCCAGATTGCTCAGCGAGTGAGCGGTATCATCATGATCGACAATCTCGGGTTGGCTCGCACTGAGCCTTTCTGCTTCTAGAATGAGCGCGGTAACAGGCGGATTGTGCGCGGCTTCTCCTTTTAGCTGCTGGATGAGTGCGGGTATCGTGGCTGAGACGGCTTCTACAAAGGTTATGATTTCTCTGGATAGTGGGGTGGTGTCGTTGATAACGGAGTTGAGTAAATTCTCAGCAGCCCAGGCTAGTTCACTGATGCGCTCGGCACCTACCACTCGGCCGCTGCCTTTTAATGTATGAAAAGATCGGCGGATTGTGATTGTTTGCTCAGAGTCTGAGGGAGAGGTATTCCATAGAGGAATTTGGCTTTGTAGCGTGTTGTATTCTTCTTCGACTTCCTCAACAAAAACGTGCAACAGTTCGTCGTCTACATCTGGGTTTAGTGTTTGATAGTGATCAGTATTTTTATCAGCGTGCTCTGTACCTGCAGGCGGTTGTTCCTTTTGTGGTTCGATGTGTGGAACGTCAACAGGTGTTTGCTCAACCTCAGGTAGGGTGGTTTCTGTATGGTGCCCATAGTCAATAGCACTTTCAGTGCTCGCAAGCACCGGTGCATCTTCATAAGGGTTGTCGACCGGCAATGCTATAGAACTGGTCTCTTCAGCAGTGCCATACATAGACAGCTTTTCAACAGCCTGTTTGGTGGTACTGTAGGTCGATTCAATATTGGGCGCATTATTTTTGAGCTCACTGAGAAAGTATTCCGTGCTGGTGATAGCGGTTGCGATCAGTGTTTGCAGGCTCTCATTTAGCGCATTAAAAGGTGTTTCCGCTGCAAATGTTTCCAGGGAGCTTGCGACTGTATTCGCTAAATAGCTGAGCTTAGCGTTATTCAGTACAGTAAAGGCTCCTTTAATGTCTGTAAGTTTTTTTTCAATAACCCCAGGGAGTTTCGGTTCTGTAGCAGTTTGCCGTTCTTGATTGGTGGCCGTGTCGGCAAGGAGTTCTTCTTGTATGACCCTAAAATCATTGATGACTTCAGCGAGCAGTGATGCCATTAAAGAATCGTATTCCGTATCGAGTGCCGATTCGCGAAGCGTCTGATCACTGGTGTTGCTATTGTCGAGTGCTGCATCAGCGATGAGATGGGACTTGCTTTGGCTGAACTCGTCTACTACTGATTCAATTTTCAGCATGGATTCTGCCAATTGAGAGAGCTTCTTCTCCTCTTGCTCTTGGCTGGATTCGCTCTGGATAATTTCGTCAAAGACTGGTTTTTGCTGATCAAGTAGCGTCTTGGCCTTTGAAACGCCTAGCATGCCTAATGTGTCAGATACCAGAGAGAGCTTGTCTCCGAGGTTTTCCAGCATAGCGGGCTGCTTTTCTTCGGCATAGACATAACATTCGATGATATCTTTTATCTCTGAAATACTTTCTTTTACACTACCCGAGGCTGTTTTGATAAGTGCCAAATTAGGCCCGTTGTGTGTTCGTTGAGCCTCTTCCAGGTGATCTTTGCTTGGAAAAATTTCGTTTAAACGGTAAAGTTTTTTGACTTTGGCCGTGCGCTTGCCGTCTGTAGTTGATTGAGCGATGTAAAAGAGTAAGTTACGCAGCAATTCAACAGAAAGGTTTTCTGCAAACCAGTTTTCTCCGTGCAGTATTAGTAACTGTAGTTGGCGCTCAATTTGCCCAATCAGCACCTTAATCGCACGCGTGAGGGGGATGCCTCCGGATGAAATACTTTCTGTTAAAGCCCGGCAGTTTAACCAAAGCTGCTTCACGGCTCCGTGTGATGTTGCCTGGCTAAGCAAGTTGAAAATTTGATCCAGCTTTTCGATCTGACGTTGCTCGTTTTTGCCTTGCAATAAGGTGAGGAGTATGCGTAAAAAAGGGTGTCTGATTTTTTTTGCAAACTCTTCGAGTGAAGCATAGCTAGTATTCGTTTTAGTAAAAGACTGATCCGTAATACCTTTAATAAAAAGGTCAGGAAGAAATAGAACGTTTTCTGTTGCCAGAGGAGCGCCTCTGGCGACACGTAAGTCATTTAAAAGTGGCAATAAAACGAGTGATAAGTCAGGGCTGCCTGCCTGGATTCTTTCAAGGTAATTCGGTAACTCGATTGATGCACGCATCAATACCTGGAGAGCGTCGTCAAGGTTTGTGTGTTTCCCGCCGTGGATTTTTCTGACAAGCGTGCCCATTTCCTCCGTGAGTAGAGCGGCGCCATAAAGTTCAACCATTCGCAAGGTGCCCTGGACTTTATCCAGTAAATGGATGATGTCTGGTAAATCATCTGGGCGATTTCTATGGTCTACATAGTTGATGAGGAGCTTTTGTTCCTCATCCAGCAGCGGCATAAGTTCCCGGAGGACCCACTTTATCGAATTGAGTTCGATAACTTCAGTTTGTTTCATAAAAAAGACCTGTGTCGGGGCGCACTTATTTTGAAACGTTACTTTTCAGTGGCAATTTGGAACACAACATTTTCATCGCTTTGTTTTTTGGCCCCATTTGCAGTTTCAACAGGAATTGGTCTCTCATCAAAAACAGGCGTTTCTTCACTCTCCGGCAACTTGAAGTCACTCACTGACTCTTTTAATTCTTCCGCCAGAATAGCTAAATTTCCGATTGAATCATTTGTTTCTTGTGTGCCTGCGGTTGTTTGTTCTGTGATGTCGCTGATGACCTGCATGACATTAGCTAAGCTAGATGCAACTTTTGATTGCTCCTGAGCATTTAGAGAGATGCCCTGAATTAAACCAGCTAGCTGGTTCGAAACCCGCTCAATTTCAGATAGTGCACCACCGGCTGTTTCAGTCAGCTGAGCGCCTTTGACAACCCCTGTTGTCGTGTGCTCCATTGATGAAATAGCTTCGTTGGTATCTGTTTGAATCGCTTTTACGAGTGCTTCAACCTGTTTTGCTGCGTCACCGGTTCTTTCTGCCAGCCGTTGTACCTCGTCAGCGACCACAGCAAATCCACGGCCAGCTTCGCCTGCTGTGGAAGCTTGAATGGCCGCGTTTAGTGCGAGGATGTTGGTACGGTCAGAAATTTCGTTAATTACACCGATGATATCGCCAATTTCTTGCGAACTTTCACCAAGGCGTTTGATTCGTTTAGAGGTGTCTTGAATCTGCTCGCGAACCAAGTCCATGGCCTTGATGTTGTCTTGCACGGTTTGCGCACCTTTGGCTGCAATATCGAGCGAGTTTTTAGCGACCTCAACCGAGCTTTCTGCTTCTTCTGATACCGTGTTCATACTGTTCGCCATTTCGGCAATGGCTTGAGTTGCTGAGAGAATCTCTTGCTTCTGGGTACCGCTGGCCTTGGTGAGCTTTTCAGCTGTCCTTTGTGTTGTTTGTGCCGCATCTGAAATGTGAACAGATGTTCGGTTGATGGTGGCAACGAGATCTCGAAGCGCATCAATAGCGTAGTTAACTGAGTCTGCGATTGCTCCGGTAACATCCTCCGTAACAGTGGCATAAGAGCTTAAGTCACCGTCAGCAAGGCTAGACATTTCATCCAGCAGTTTGAGAATTGCGTGCTGGTTACGTCGATTTGTTTCAGCTGTTTCCGCCAGACGATACTGAGAGTCTTTCCACAGTACATAGCCGATCAATATTATGAGTATGAGCGCAATAACGCCGGATGCAATGCCGATATAGGCGGCGTTGCTGGTGGTAGTTGCTTGGGCAATTAGGGCTTGTTCAAGGGCGTTTAGTGCATCCAGTGACTGGGCGTTTTGTGCCTGGAAGTTGGAGGCTGCATTTTCAACGGCATACAAAGCGGGGGCAAGCGTGAGCATACTGTTGACGGAAGCCTGCAGTGGTTCGTACCATTTTATTTGCAAGTCTGACAATAATTGGTAAATCGTTTTGTCGGTTACAGCTTTGATGTTGCGTTCAGTGGAACCGCTTTTTAAATCGTTCAAGATTTGTTCAAAACGATCCGAGTCTTTCGACGCCAGTTCAATGGCATTGGCTGTGTTTTCCCCGCCCAAAAGGATCGCATTGGTATTTTTTACGATAGACTGGAGCAATACCTGCAGTTGTCCGGCATGCACGATGGTGTCAATTGGATATTTTTTTTGTAGGAGCAGGAAGGTGATATCGCTCGATATTTGCATGATCTCAGAAGGGTAGGGTCGGATACGCCGGGCCGTTTCTTTGAGGCTCAAGTTGCCTTGTTGATTCAGTGCAATTGCGTCGACCTCTTTTTGCATATTTTGCCAGATCAGCTTTACATCATTCAGAAGCGCTTTGGAGTTGCCCGTAAACCCTGGAAGACCTGTTTGCGGGTCGCCATTTTCATAAATCTCAATAAGCCGATTAATTGCTGCTTCTTTTTCCTGGATGGCCGATGCTTCGATCGCCTCACCTTGCCGCATTTTTTGAACAAGCTGTTCAAGTTCCTGTGAGAGTTTTTGGTGCTCGGTAGCGAGAACGAGATGTTCGGTGTTGTTTTGTGACTCGGTTGAATCAAAAACGAATGTGGTGGCCATAATCGCAAGTGACGCCAGCAGGAGTGCTGCGAGAACGGCGATTATTTGGTAAGCCCCCAGTTTCTTAATAAGACTGAAGTTTTTTTTGGCTATTTTCATGTGAGTGCCCTCAATAGTGCTTTTTGTGCAACGTCAGAACCTTTTGCATCTTAATAAAGGATGCTATCGCTTGTTCTGAATATTCACACGGGATCCATTATTTGCCTCGGTTAAGCAGCAACGTTTAAGAACTTTTGACTGTTTATGAAGCGTAAGATGTTAAATACAGGCCAAATTTTTTCTTGCTCTTTGTAAGCTTCGTAGACAAAAGGACTGATTTCTTCATTTTCTGTTTCAGAAAAACTTTGGAGCTTGTCTTCCTGATAAAAGCGTTTCATCCCCAGAACGTTATCGACTAAGAGTGCAAACCTCTCTCTTTCTGTGCCGCATACAAGCCATTTCGATTGAGAGGTCATCTTCGCGGGTGAGTTGAAAGCAAAGCCATGCAGGTCTGTGACCGAAATCAGCCCGCCTCTTAGATTACTGACGCCCAGGAACCAAGACTTTGTTCCTGGTATTTGGGTGCAGGGGACAGGATCAATGATTTCTTTGATCAAGCCCATGTCCCCAAGTAATTCTAATGTTCCAACTTTAAAACCGATGCTTGTCCACTCTTGTTTGGTGACACTTTTTTCGACAAACGAAGGATTGATCGCCGTAAGCCGCCTCTCGTAGTCTAGTAGTGTGTTGAAGGGGGTTTTTTCGTTCATAATGGATTGCGATCTCGGTTTTTTATCTCTAGGTCCTATGTTGAGCCTAGCATGGTGTTGACGCGCTGGATGAGATCCTGTTCATTGATCGGCTTAATGACGTAATCGCGCGCGCCTTGGCGTTTACCCCATACGACATCTGTTTCCTGGCCTTTTGTGGAGACGATAATGACAGGAATGTCAGCTGTTTTAGCGTCTTTGGCTAAACGCCGGGTTGCTTGAAACCCATTCATGCCCGGCATGACGATATCCATCAAAATCAAGTCAGGATGAGATGATTTTGCTTTTTCAATGCCTTCTTCGCCATTTGCGGCTGAGTCAACATTGAACCCATTGCGCTCAAGCATCGCTCGAAGTGAGTGTACTTCGGTGGGTGAATCATCCACGATCAGTACTCTTGCCATTCAGATTGCTCCCGATAAAAAATTAGTGAACATAATTGGAAATAGCACCTATCAAATCATCTTTGGAAAAAGGTTTGGTCAGATAGTGCTCGGACCCGACAATTTTACCCCGTGCTTTATCAAAAATACTGTCTTTGCTCGAGAGCATAATGACAGGCGTTTTATGAAATACACTATTGTGTTTAATCAGTGCACACGTCTGGTAACCATCCAGGCGGGGCATCATAATATCTACAAAGATAATGTCTGGTTCCTGGGCGACAATTTTAGCCAGCGCATCAAAACCATCCGATGCTGTGATGACCTGACACCCCTCTTTGGTCAGTAATGACTCAGCAGACCGTCGGATTGTTTTGCTGTCATCGATGACCATTACTTTTAGGTCTGAGAAGTCTCTGGACACGAATTAAAAGTCTCCCGTGGTGAATTCTTAGCTGTTCTATGTAACTTTATGCACAGACCGGATCTTAAGAAGTATAGTTAAACAAAAAGTGCTCAAAGTAGTTGAGGATAAGCACGCAATTTTAGGCTAAATATGGCTAAATATTTTATCGGTGAAAACAGTGACACATTATGTAACCGCATCACAAAAAATGTGCTTAATTGGTAGAGCATCTTGCGGTAGTTCACAATAATGTTAGTTTCTTGCCAGTGATTTATAGCAGATTAAATTTGTATTAAAGCATTATGAGAAGTTTAATTGGGTTGAGTTGATTATACAGAGAGGCAGAAGATTGGACCATTTATCCCTTGTTATACTGATGGACCCCATTGAAGATATAAATCCCAAAAAAGACAGCAGTTTAGCCATGCTTTTGGCCGCTCAGAAAAAGGATTGGGATATTGATTACATGTTGCAATCAGACCTGTTCTGGCATGATGGAGAGGCGTTTGCGCAGGTTCGGCGGATGGAGGTTTTTGACAGACAAACGGATTGGTTCAAGCTCCAAGAGCCCATCGCTGTTCCGCTGACGACCTTTGATATTCTTTTGATGCGTAAAGACCCACCTTTTGACATGGACTATATCTACAGTACGTACCTGTTGGAGCAAGCCGAATCGCAGGGCGTACTGGTCCTCAATCATCCGGCCAGCTTAAGAGACTTTAACGAAAAGCTGTCCACACTCTGGTTTCCTGAGTGTTGTGCGCCCATGTGTGTCAGTGCAGATATGGAACGAATCAAAGCATTTATTCATCAACAGGGTGATGTGGTTGTCAAGCCACTAGATGGGATGGGAGGCGAATCAATCTTCAGAATAAGGAAAGAGGACCCCAATACTGGCGTGATTCTGGAAATGATGACAAAGCGGGGCCGGCGATTGATTATGGCCCAACGGTTTATCAAAGAAATTGAACAGGGAGATAAACGCATACTGCTGATTGACGGTGAGCCTGTTGACTACGCGCTGGCACGGATACCGGCAAAAGGAGAAACACGTGGTAATCTTGCTGCGGGCGGTAAGGGTGTGGCAGTACCCTTGAGTGATCGAGATCGTTGGATTTGCCAGCAGGTCGGCCCTACCTTGAAAGACAAGGGCTTAATTTTTGTAGGCCTGGATGTCATTGGCGATTATCTGACAGAAATTAATGTTACCAGCCCGACCTGTATTCGGGAGTTAGACCGTGCACATAACTTGGATATTGCGGGGCAATTAATGGATGTACTGGAGCAAAAAGTAAAAGCGATAAAAAGATGAAGAGGCTGTCACTTTTGTCCTGTTACAAATACCCTATGATTGGGTCTGTTACTCACAGAAAATAACGTGACGTTTTCTCGAACCGAACACAGACATTGACTCAGCAAAGACATCCACATCACACCCACCTGTCAAATGGGCTTATGCCAAACGCTGCGGCCAGTACCGGGGACCGGTTAGGCATAACCTTATTCTTTGCAGCGGTTTTGCATGGTATTTTTATACTCGGCGTGAGTTTTTCGAATGAGATCAAGAAAAACCCGGAGATCAAATTTCTTGATGTGATTCTGGTTAACAAACAAATCTCCAAAACGCCACCGGAAGAAGCAGAATATCTTGCACAGGTTAGCCAGGAAGGTGGCGGTAATACGGACGACCGGGCAAGACCGACTTCCCCTTTCACATCGACAGAAGAAACTGATCGGAACGGTATTGCCCCCGCGCCGCTTCAGGCTTCCTCTCCCAAAGTAACAAAAAAGCTTGAAAAAGACCGCGTCATTACGCAAAAACAGTCGGAGTACCAAACGCCTAAAACATCTAAAAAAAAGGTGATTGAAAAGGCAAAACCGGTTATCTCGGCTGAATTAATCGAGCGCAGCATGGAAATCGCTCGCTTGAGCGAAGAACTTGATGCCTCACTTGAGCGATACGCCAAAAGGCCGCGTAAAAAATTCATCAGTGCACGTACCCGTGAGTCAGTCGCTGCAGCCTACATGCACCAATGGGTGCAAAAAGTTGAACGTATCGGAAACCTCAATTATCCCGATGCCGCAAGACGGCAAAAACTCAGTGGCTCCTTGGTGTTAGCCGTTGCGGTAAAGCCAGATGGTTCATTGCACGAATTGATTATCCGGCGTTCTTCGGGCCATCAGGTTTTGGATGATGCCGCGCGCCGTATCGTCAAACTTGCATCACCTTTTGCTCCTATGCCTGACGCACTGCGGAAGCAAACGGACATTCTTTATATCACCCGAACATGGGAATTTAGAAATGATAGCCAACTCTATACCCATTAAGTTAGCATAATTGTCGAACTGATCAGAGGCCCGCTTCTATGAACCTAAGTCACCATTTCTTGCTATCCGTGCCGGTTGTGATTGAAGGTTACTTTGAACAGAGCGTGGTCTACGTGTGCGAGCATGATGAGGCTGGGGCGATGGGCTTTATTATCAACCACGCGCTCGACATAAAGCTGGGTGATGTGTTTAAACAAATGTCGGTTATTCCCGGTAGCCTGAAGAACGTACACAGAAACGTTATCCGTGGGGGGCCGGTAGACCCCCAAGTTGGGTTTGTTATCCACTCCCCGGTTGAAAAAGATTGGGGTTCTACGCTTGATACGGGTCATGGTGTTGGCGTATCAACCTCCCCCGAAGCCTTGATTGCCATTGCTAAAGACAAAGCTCCGGAAAAGTTTTTCGTTGCCGTAGGCTATGCGGGCTGGGGCGCCGGGCAACTGGAGCATGAACTCGAACAAAATGCCTGGTTGCACTGCCCGGCCGATACAGAAATTTTATTTGACCTGCCACTTGATGAACGCTTTAAAGCGGTGAGCGACCGTTTAGGCATTGATGTTAATTTAATTGTCGGCAATACCGGCCATGCTTAGATGAAGGGAGTTTTTCTGGGGTTTGATTATGGTACAAAGCGCCTGGGTGTCGCAGTGGGACAAGCCGTTACGCGGAGCAGTAACCCCTTATGTACCCTGGAAACCCAGCGGGAAAAGCCGGATTGGGACATGATTGCAAACTTGATCCATGAATGGCAGCCTGAAGGCTTGGTGGTGGGCCTGCCTGTCCATATGGATGGGACCGAACAGGCAATAACGGCGCGTGCAAAGCGGTTCGCCCGTCAGCTGGAAGGCCGGTTTGGTTTGCCTGTTTATTTGACTGATGAGCGATTGAGCTCCCGAGAAGCTAAAAGTATCATCAAGCACAACCGTCAGATGGGACATCGTCGGCGCAAAACTGAAAAGCATGATATTGACAAAGTGGCTGCGACCCTGATTCTGCAGCGGTGGTTGGAAACACATGCAGATTAAAAGTAAAGAAACCGTTGAACAAATGTTGGCATCCATGTCCTCAGAGCTGCTGACATTGCTGGGCCACACTTCACTGGAGCAACTCTGTATGGTGGGCATCCAGCGAGGGGGGGTTGATATTGCCGAGCACTTGGCCGAGTGTCTTAACCTGAAGCAAGCGATAGGCACCTTGAATATTCACTTTTACCGGGATGATTTTAGCCGTATCGGGTTGCATCCTGAAGTAGGGTCCTCGTCGCTACCCTGGGATATTGAGGATCGCACAGTCATTTTAGTCGATGATGTCCTTTACAGTGGGCGTACGGTGCGGGCTGCGATCAATACATTATTTGACTATGGCCGGCCGGCGCGGATTATTTTGGTAGTGCTCGTTGAGCGCGATGGGCATGAGCTGCCGATCCGCGCCGATATCAAGGGAATACAGTTGTCGCTGTCAAAAAATCAACAAGTAAAACTAGATCCCCAAAGCCGGGCGTTACTTTTGGTAGAAAGTGCTCCGCGAGTAAAACCATGAGTGCTTCTGAAAACTCGATACAGCTGAATGCGGCTGGTCAGCTACGCCACTTCCTGTCCATTCACGGGCTGAGTCGTGGCATACTGGAAGATATTCTCAATACCGCTGAAGGTTTCGTAAACGCCGAAGGCCAAGTAGTGAAAAAAGTCCCCCTGTTGCGTGGGAAAACTGTGGTTAATCTATTTTTTGAAAACAGCACTCGCACGCGAACCACATTCGAGTTGGCTGCAAAGCGCCTTTCTGCGGATGTGCTGAATCTTAATATCAGCGCCTCGGCCACGTCCAAAGGTGAATCCTTGCTCGACACGTTGAGCAACCTTCAGGCCATGCAGTGCGATATGTTCATTATCCGGCATTCAGATTCCGGAGCCGCGCACTTTATTGCGCAACATGTGGAAGAGCACGTGAGTATCATCAATGCGGGTGATGGCTGGCATTCACACCCGACACAAGCGATGTTGGATATGTTTACCATTCGCCGACACAAAGGGGCATTCGAAGATCTCAGCATTGCAATTGTTGGGGATATACTGCATTCGCGCGTGGCGCGCTCACAGATCCGGGCGCTCAGAATTCTGGGGGCTGAGGACGTCAGAGTTGTCGGGCCCAACACGCTCATTCCAGCGGAAGTCGAGGCAATGGGGGTGAGGGTATTCAACCGGCTTGATCCCGGTCTACGGGATGTGGATGTAGTCATTATGCTACGGTTGCAAAAAGAGCGTATGCAAGGTGCTTTATTACCCAGTGCAGATGAATATTTTCAGGAGTACGGATTGACAGCAGAAAGGCTCGCGCTTGCCAAACCCGACAGTATTGTTATGCATCCAGGGCCAACCAATCGTGGCGTCGAAATTGAAGCCAGCATTGCAGATGGTGAGCGCTCGGTGATTCTTGAGCAAGTGACAAACGGTATTGCTGTGCGTATGGCTGTGATGTCGATGGCAATGAGTGGCGTTCAGCGCCCTAGCCGGCCGGTGGAACCCGAATGAAGTGCCTGGCTGTATGTGGAGGTCGGGTGATTGACCCGGCAACAGCCACCGATCATATAACCGATTTATTTATCCATGGCGATAAAATCATTGCCCATGGTGAGAAGCCGTCTGGCTTTTCGATTGATGAAACGATTGATGCCCGTAATACTGTCGTTTGCCCTGGACTCGTCGATATATCTGCTCGTTTAGGTGAACCGGGTACCGAACAAAAAGGAACGATTGCGAGTGAGGCGCGAGCGGCAGCGTTAGGAGGTATCACAACCTTATGCTGTCTACCCGATACGGATCCTGTGATTGATGAGCCGGCTACAGTTGAGTTCATTAAACGAAGGGCCCGGGATGCGAATCAGGCACGAGTGCTGCCCTTGGGGGCACTGACGCGTGGATTACAAGGTGAGCAGCTGAGCGAAATGTCGGCTTTGTACCAGGAAGGCTGTCCGGCCATGACTCAAGCGAATGGAGCCATACGCGATACCCGTGTACTTTTACGGGCAATGCAATATGCCGCATCGCTTGATATTCCCATAATATTAAGGCCACAGGATCCATGGCTGGCGGGTAAGGGTTGCATGCATGAAGGGGCGATTGCGACCCAATTAGGGCTGCCAGGTGTGCCGGCGATTGCTGAAACCGTGGCCATTGGGCAAATTATGGCTCTGGCCCGGCAGGCACGTGTTCGTGTTCACTTTTCAAAAATTTCTTCTCGATTCAGTTTGTCCTTGATTGAGCAAGCTAAGTCTGAAGGTTTGCGCGTCACGGCAGATGTCAGTATCAATCAGCTTTATCTTACGGAAGATGATTTGCTCGGTTTTAATAGCCAGTGTCACGTTGTGCCCCCCTTGCGTTCTCGTCATGACAGAGAGGTACTACGACAAGCACTGGCAAGTGGCTTGTTGGACGTTATTTGTTCGGATCACTGGCCGCATGAAACCGATGCCAAGCTCGCACCTTTTCCTTCCACGGAGCCCGGTATCTCGGGTTTTGATACTTATTTTTCACTGCTATATGGTCTTGTTGAACAAGGCGTCATTGACTGGGCTCAGTTGATTCGGTTGGCAAGCGCTCGCCCCGCAGACATACTGGGTATTGAGGCGGGTTCGTTGGCCATTGGGCAGCCTGCCGATATCTCTATTTTTGATCCAACCGTTGAGTGGCAGGTTTCGCCTGAGGCCATGTTCAGCAGTGGTGTCAATACGCCGTTTTCAGGGCGGAAACTGCGCGGGCGCGTGCGCTGTACGCTGATCAACGGGCAAGTGCGACAAGCGAACTGATTCGACCCACTGACAATCAAGTTGTATCCAGGCAGGCCGATTAAGTGAAGAGCGGTGCTGTGAGAATGACAGCCCCATATCGCTTATTCACGGTTGGATACAGGCATTCATGGATTTTGCATCCCTTATTGGCATTCTTTCGGGCTTATTGTTAATTATCTCCGCCATTATTCTCGGTGGTGATATCCATCATTTTATGAATTTGCCGGGAGCGATGATTGTCTTGGGCGGCACAACGGCTGCGACGCTGCTGACATTTCAGTTTTCTGACGTGCTCACGGCCTTTAAAGCGGCTTACTTTGTTTTTCGCCGCAAAAAACAAGACCCGAATGAAGTGATTTCAACAATGATGGGCTTAGCTGCCGTGAGCCGGCGTAAAGGGCTCGTGGGTTTGGCGGATGTCAAAACCAGTAAACCCTTCATCAAACGTGTGTGTAGTTTAATTGCCGACGCTTCGGATGAAGAGGTCATTCGTTCGACGCTGCGCACAGAGATTGATTCGATGAAAATGCGCCACTTTATTGTCCAGGATATTTTCCGCCGCATGGGGGTTTATGCACCTGCGTTTGGTATGTTGGGGACATTGATTGGTCTGATTCAGCTATTGAGCCGGCTGGATGACCCGTCAACCATCGGTAACGCTATGGCGATTGCATTGTTGACCACGTTTTACGGGTCCTTGCTGTCGACAATGATTTTTTTACCCATTGCCGGGAAGCTGAAGGCAAGGACTGTCGTGGAAGTGATCAACCTGGAAATCGCCTACGAAGGTGCTATTTCCATCTTGCAGGACAACAGCAGCTTATCTGTTTATGAAAAACTCTCGGCGTTTGTGCCCAAAAATGCCCGCCGTCCTATCGGTGAGTTGAAAAGGCGGAATGTGTAATGGCAACTCATACATCCTCGCGTGCTGATATTTCAGAGGTTATCGAAGAGGATGAGCCTAACACATGGATGACCGTATATGCCGATATGATGACCCTGTTGCTGGTCTTTTTTATCATTCTCTTCTCCATGTATTACAAAGATATTGAAGCCTTTAAAGCCTCCGTTTCCAGTCTGCAGATATCCATCGATGAGGACGGTGAGACAGTCAGCCTGATTGAGTTTGTAGACAAGGCAAAAAGTCAGCAACCCGTCACCCTGAAGCAGACAACGGCCATGGCCCAACAAACGCCGAATGAGCGCCCTGAAATACACGACATTCTGAATACCCAGCAGTGGGGTGATGCAATTTTTCAAGTCAAAAACGGGGATAAGTATGTCATCAACTTTCCTGGCGAGTTGTTGTTTGAGTCGGGTAAGGCCGAGCTCAAGCCAGAGGCTTACGTGCTGCTGGACCCGTTTGATATGATCTTTGAAAAGTTTCCCGATTACCACGTGCGGGTGCGCGGTCATACCGACAACGTGCCTATCGCAACCCTCCGGTTTGCGTCTAACTGGGAACTTTCAGCAGTCAGAGCCACAACGATATTGCGTTTTTTTCTGGATCAGGGGCTGGATGTTAATAAAGCAAGCGCCACAGGCCTGGCAGATACGGTGCCTATTGCTCCCAATGATACCTCGGAAAACCGAGCCTTAAACAGGAGGGTTGAAGTTGTACTTGAAAAATAATCAGATCCAAATTGATCGCGAAACATGGCTGTATGAGCCGAATCGTAGAGATGACTACCGGGTGTTGCCAGCGATGCACTCGCCGGTTATTTTCCACCTTCAGGATAAAGCTGTTGATGTGCTGAATATCAGCGCGGGGGGCGTTGCATTTGTTGACCCAACCCTATGCGAGGGAGGCCAGTACTTGGGTTCTTTGAAGCTGAGACATCCCATGCATCCAAGCATCCAGTTCAATGTTGAGGTTAAGGCCGTTCGAGTGATCGAAAGTATTGTGCGTGGCTGTTTCATTGGATTAGGAGAAGCTGAGCAAGCGGCTATTCATCAATATGTCTTACTGTGCCAGATCGCTGAAATCCGGCAAAAGAAAAGCGTGCTTAATTTTAAATCACAATAGGACCGCAAGTCCCATCCTCCCGATCGTGGGATCACAGCCTATGACGCCTAATGCCTCGTACCTTTGTGTGCCTAGGGCTTAGAGGCCACCATCCCACTCAATAAAATTTTTCAACAGTCGCAGCCCGTCTTTTGAACTTTTTTCCGGATGAAACTGGCAGGCAAACGCATTGTTTTTGGCAATGGCGCTGGTGAAAGAAATGCCATACTCCGTGATGCCACAAACCACATCATTGTTTTTGGGAGCGGCATAGTAACTGTGCACGAAGTAAAATCGGGCACCGTCATCAATGCCCTGCCACAATGGGTGAGAGTGCTGCTGCTTCACGTGGTTCCACCCCATATGAGGCACTTTTAAGATGTTGCCAGCGTGTGAGTCCCGCATGTTGCAATCAAACGCTTCGACACGCCCAGGAATTAAGCTCAGGCAAGCAGTTCCGCTGTTTTCCTCACTGAAATCAAACAGAACTTGCAGCCCCATACAAATGCCCAAAAAAGGTTTGCTCAACCAGGCCTCGTTGACCACCTCCAAGAGGTTATGGTGTGCCAGTTGGTGCATACAATCTTTGGCGGCGCCTTGTCCGGGGAAGACGACATGGTCAGCCTGGGTGACCTCTTTATGGGACGAGGTGACGGTAACATGGGCCGACTTCCCCGCAGCGTGTTCCAAGGCTTTGGCAACGGAACGCAGGTTACCCATGCCGTAGTCAATGACGGCTATTTTCTTCATAAATGCTTCATAATTGCTAATTTCATAACAAATTGGCGTGCCTGGCTCTCACCGGTATACGGTTATAACGAGCCCTTGGTGGAGGGCATCTGTCCTGCCATTCGGGGGTCAAGCTCAATTGCCATGCGGAGGGCTCTACCAAAGGCTTTGAACAGTGTTTCAATTTTGTGGTGCTCGTTGCGGCCACGAATGACGTCCAGATGCAGTGTTACTTGGGCATGATTGACAAAGCCCTGGAAAAACTCAAAAACCAGATCAACATCAAATTGACCGACATGACTGCGTTTAAATTCGGCGTTAAAGATTATGCCTGGCCGCCCGGAAAAGTCGATGACGACACGCGACAAAGCCTCATCCAGGGGAACATAAGCATGGCCATAGCGGCGAATGCCGGATTTATCGCCGAGTGCCTGGTTGACAGCCTGGCCAAGCACGATACCGATATCTTCCACGGTGTGGTGATCGTCGATTTCGGTGTCACCATTGCAGCGGATTTCAAGATCAACAAGCCCGTGGCGGGCAATTTGGTCCAGCATATGATCCAGGAAGGGAACACCTGTCTCAAGTTTTGCCTTCCCACTGCCGTCAAGGTTGATGCTAACAGTGATTTGTGTTTCAAGCGTATCTCGGCTCACAAGACCCTGACGTGCGGTCATGTAGGTTCTCCATAATTCGTTTTGATCGGAATAGGATAGCATGCCGTTGGTATATTGAGTGCAGAGAGGTGTATTTTTAAATTACACTTGACACAAAGGACTGAAAGCAGGCACTTTCGCAAGCACAACAGGGGTTCAATACAATGTTCAACCGACAAGGAACACTGGATGACGCCAACGACATTTAAACCCACACTCAGCCGCAATGTGTTGATGATGATGGCGGTATTCATTATTGCCATTGGCGCGATCAGTTTTTTTAATCGTGACTTCATCCTTAAGATCTATTTTGAGAATCAACTGACGGTGATTGGCCAAGTGGTCAATAGCCTGATTGTCGTTCTCTTTTTGGTTGGGATATTGAAGGTCATTCTATTGCTTTTTAGCTATGTGCGAGAGGAAAAGGCCCTAGAAACTTTCCTGCATAACTGTGCTCTCTCCGAAAAGGGCTCGCTTGCCGGTGTTTATGAAAAGTCACTCATTGCTGAACGTTACCGGGAAGTGGTCGAGCTGGGGAAGAAAAGCACACCGATTGATCACGGGACGTTAGCGTCATTGCTGGTTTCCAGGGAAAGCCTGCGGACCAGCTTGCCAAAATATATTCATAATATTCTGATTTTGACGGGTGTTTTCGGAACCATTGTGTCATTGTCATTGGCCTTGTTGGGTGCGTCTAACTTGCTTGAGTCGTCGGGCAATTTGGGTGAAATGAACCTGGTGATGCACGGCATGTCGACAGCATTGTCCACCACCATTACCGCGATTGTCTGTTATCTGCTGTTTGGCTATTTTTATTTGAAGCTCACGGATGTGCAAACAGGTGTCATCAGTGCAATCGAGTCGGCAACCGCTTTGTACTTATTACCCGGCTTCAGCAAATCATCAGAAAGTATTGTCCATGATATTGCGGATTTGGTGAGTGCATTAAAAGTGGTCGCGAAAGAGATGCAACAGGCTCAGTTGAGTATTAATGGGCTGGACGAAAAATTTACCAAGCTAGATGAGCGTATTGTGAATGTGTCAGCGCGACATGAACAATACCTTTCCTTCATGAGCGAAAAACTGGTGACCATTAATAAGACCCTTCATTCCGGTTTTCGGCTTCCGGCACCCTCCTCGCCGCCAGAAAATTGATGGCGCGCTTTATCGATTTACGTTTAAACCGGGGAGCCGGCCAGGCGACGGAAGAGAGCTTTTGGCCCTCATTTACCGATATCATGATGGTGATTGTCATGATTTTCCTGATTGCCACGAGCGTGCTCATTGTGCGTAATTGGGAATTGCTGCGTGAAATTACGGAAACCAGTGAAGAGAAGCGTATTGCCGCAGAGCTAGCCTACAGTAAGAGTCTGGAAAATGCTTCATTAGAAGAGCAACTGTCTCAGGCTCAGCATTTAATCTCCATGCTCCGCTTAGAAAAGCTCAGACTTACTGAGTTACAGGAAAAAATGGCGCAGGAATTGGATGCTTTGCAAGCCTCGGCGAGGCAACTGGAAGCAAATCAAGAGGTGCTTAAAGAAGCCCTGAGTGCAGCCACAAACCGTTCAGACAAACTGGCCAGTCAGTTACAGGCGTTGCAATCAGAGCAAGCGGAAACTCAAGCAGAGTTAACGACGGTAAAACAACAGCTCGACGCCTCGGAAAGTGAGCGTAAGCTGGCTGAGTCGGCATTGGCTCAAGCAAAGTCTGAGTTAGCCGAATCGCAAACGGTGATTGCTCAGATGGATGCGGACAAACGTGCGCAAGAAGCCGTTATTAATACACTAAAATCTGAATCGCAATTGTCCCAGGAAGCACTGGGACAACTACGGCGAGAGTTCACTGACTTGAGCGCCAAGTACGAAAAGTTAATCCGCCCGGCCAGAACAGCAAAAGGAAAGTATGTGGTTTCCTTGCGATACACGCTGGTTAATGGCGAACCCATTTATGAACTGAAAAAGCCCGAGGATTTAACGTTCTCTCGCTACAGCTACACAAAGCTACATGCGCTTTTGAACGCATTGAAAAGTAGCCAAAAAGACAAACTCTACATCAAGATTATTTTTCCGGAAGACAGCGGTTTGACCTATAACGAAGCCTGGGTATTTACAACAGACATCCTGAACAAGTACGACTACTACTATCAATAAGCCACCAAGTGTCGGGCGTGTTTGTTTACATGTCCGTTAGCATTAACGTTTGGGTGTCACCCTTAACCAAAAAGTGACCGGTCCGTCGTTTGTTAATGAGACCTGCATGTTTGCGCCAAACTGGCCGGTCGCCACATGTGAGTGCTTTTTGTGCGCCTCAGCCACCAGTGCATTGAAGAGTGCTTCGCTCATTGCGGGAGCTGCTGCGGGTGCAAAGCTTGGCCGCATGCCTTTTTGTGTGTCCGCGGCCAGCGTAAATTGTGGGACGAGCAGTAAACCGCCTTTGATGTCTGTAATGCTCAGGTTCATTTTGTCGCTTTTGTCACCGAATACTCGATAGCCCAGAATTCTCTCCAAAAGGCGTTGAGTTTGTTGCTCGGTGTCGCCTTTTTCAATCCCGACCAATGCCAGTAACCCCTTTTCGATGCGGCCAACAATTTTTTTATCAACTGAGACATGGGCCGCGCTCACTCGCTGGAGTAGTGCGATCATTCAAACAGCTCCGGCTGTGTTTGGCCAAAGTCATCAGTGGCTTGGACCAAAGCTTGCAGAGTCCCCGGTTCGCTGGCGGCATGACCGGCATCGGGGATGATGCGTAGTTCGGCGGCAGGCCATGCGCGTTTAAGCTGAAAGGCTTGATCGACCGGGCAAACGACATCGTAGCGACCATGGATCATTTTTCCCGGAATCGCTTGTAGCTTGTCCGCATTATCCAAGAGCTGATTAGGGCTGAGAAAGCTCGCATGGTTAAAATAATGGCACTCAATACGCGCAATGCTCAGCGCAGTGTGCGGGTTGCCAAAGTGCTCGAGCGTCTGTTGATTGGGCAGAAGCGTGGCTGTGCGGCCTTCCCAGAGAGACCAGGCCAGTGCCGCTCGAGATTGAGTATTTGGGTCTGGGTGAGTGAGCTGTTCATAGTAAGCCTGAATCATTTGGTGGCGTTTGTTGTCGGGTATAACTGACAAAAAGTCTTGCCAGTAATCGGGAAAGAGCTGACTGGCGCCAAACTGGTAGAACCATTGAATGTCTTGCTCTCGGCAGAGAAAGATTCCGCGAAGTACCAGTGCTGCAATACGTTCCGGGTATTTTTCTGCGTAGGCCAGCGCCAGGGTCGATCCCCATGATCCACCAAACACAAGCCATTTTCGGATGTTGAATTGGCTGCGGATTTTTTCAATGTCAGAGACAAGGTCCCAGGTTGTGTTTGCAGTCAGATCGGCGTGGGGTGTTGATTTTCCACAGCCGCGCTGATCAAAAAGAATGATGTGATAGACCTTGGGGTCAAAAAACCGGGCATGGTAGGGCTCACAGCCTGCGCCAGGTCCGCCGTGTAAAAACAGTGCGGGCAGGCCACCTTTCTTTCCATGTTCTTCGATGTGCAGGGTGTGGCCATCACCCACAGGCAATTTATGTGTCGCAAAGGGGGTACTCGGGGGGTATAAGATTGTCATACTCGCTTACGTCGTTAGTCTGCAGATAATGTAACTCGTCTTCTGTTGATTGTCTTGCAAATAAGTGATTGCGGAAAGGGTCTCGATTAAAGCGGGTAATGAGGTCTCTGCGTTGTTTCACGCGCGTCAGAATCGTCTCGAAGTAACGGCGGTGTTTTACCGGCACGACAGGGAGCAGTTCACTGTACAAAAGCATGCTTAAAGCCTGGTGTCGTGGTTGCTCAGAGTAGAACAGAGGGTGATAGAAAAACAGGCGTTCACAGAAGCTCAGACTTTTATCTTGTTGTTTTAGCAGGCCTTGCATGCAGGTTTGGACAGCGGCAGTTTGGTAGTTAAGCCGGGTTTCATCGTTTTCAAATGCGATGTGAGGCAAGCGGTTGAGTAAGAGGATCAACGCAAGGGTGCCTTCCGGACTGGATGGCCAATGCGACAATTCATGGTTGGCTGCACGTTGTATCAGAAGTGTATAGTGTTCACGGAAATAGGCTTTTGACTTTTCATCGTGACCTTGCCAAAGGTGCGAAGGGTCGTGAAGAGGCATACCATCGACGATATCACCGAACCAGTCCCGGTAGATGCATTCGACCTCGGAAGGTGGTCGCACCTGTTGTCCAAGTCTCAGTTTGAGTTCAGCCATGTTGATTTTTCATGTCGAAGAGAAGATTGATAGTTTTTATCTATCATAAGTGCTTGTCCGTTAAATTTGTCAAAATTCTATGTGTTGATACATCAAATACTCATGTCTGGTTGGTGGTTTATCTTAATTGACGCTTCTATGAACTTGTTATAGGGTTTAATTATTCATTGTATTAGTGCGTGTATTTGGTGGCCATGTTTTATAAAGACATAGGCTACTGAAAATGGTCTTACTTGACGACAGCAGTGATCCTGTGTTGTGAGGAATGCCGATGTTTCATGGTTATCGATGCAAAGTGAGCGCTTATATTCTTATGAGGGAGAGTGCCCTTTCCATTCTTTATTTGTGTCTTGAACCATTTATTCGGTCTGCTTCAATCAATCTTCAGGCAGTGAGATTGCGTGAGTCGGTGCTGCCTTGATCGTCAGCGGGCCCAAATAAATGGGCGCTAGAAACGGAGAGTGCATATGAATCATCAACATTCCCTTGAAGATAAGTACTGTCTGGAAGGTGGTCGGGCCTATATGACGGGCACTCAAGCATTAGTCAGGCTGCCGATGCTCCAACGCCAGCGAGACCAGAGAAATGGGCACAATACAGCCGGTTACATTTCGGGCTATCGAGGCTCACCTCTGGGTGGCTTTGACAAAGCGCTTTGGCAAGCACAAGCACACTTGAAGGACAATCATGTCCACTTTCAACCGGGTGTCAATGAGGATTTGGCGGCGACTTCTGTTTGGGGCAGTCAACAAGTCAACAGATTTCCGGACGCGAATTGTGACGGCGTGTTTGCGATGTGGTATGGCAAGGGGCCGGGTGTTGATCGTAGCGGTGATGTTTTCAAGCATGCCAATGCCGCGGGTACCTCGCCTTTGGGCGGCGTACTGGCCATTGCTGGTGATGACCACAATTGCAAATCGTCCACACTGCCCCACCAAAGTGAATATGCGTTTATCGATGCGATGATGCCGATTTTAAGCCCGTCGGGTGTTCAGGAAATTCTCGACATGGGCATTTTGGGCTGGGCACTATCGCGGTATTGCGGCAGCTGGGTGGGGTTTAAAACGATCGCAGAAATTGTGGATTCATCGATTTCTGCCCTGATTGATCCTGATCGCATTCGTATTCAGATTCCCGATGATTTTGATTTACCTGAAGAAGGTCTTCACCTGCGCTGGCCTGATGCGCCTCTGGAGCAGGAACAGCGTATTCACCAGTATAAGCTGAAGGCTGCGCAGGCCTTTGCGCGTGCGAATGCCTTGGATCGGGTCGTAATGGACTGCACAAACCCACGTATTGGGATCATTACCTCCGGTAAAGCTTACCTGGATGTGCTGCAAGCGCTGGATGATTTGCAGATTAGTCCTGAGCTCGCTGAAAGCATCGGTTTGACTGTCTATAAAGTTGGGATGACCTGGCCCCTGGAAACAACGGGCATTCGCCGGTTTGCCAAAGGGCTGGAAGAACTCATGGTTGTCGAGGAAAAACGCGGCGTCATTGAGTCCCAAGTCAAAGCTGCTTTATATGGTCTCAGTGACCAGGAGCGTCCTGCCATGATTGTGGGGAAAGAAGACGAGCAGGGAAACTGGCTCTTGCCGCCCACCGGAGAACTGTCGGCGACACAAGTTGCCACCGTTCTGGCCACTCGCTTTGACCGTTTTTTCACCAGTGTTCACATCAACAAACGGCTGCAATTGATCAAAGAGCGCGCAAGTTTGGTTTCAAAACCGCATGTGAGCATGTTACGCACCCCCTACTTTTGTTCGGGTTGTCCACACAATACCTCCACACAGGTTCCCGAGGGAAGTCGGGCAATGGCAGGTATTGGGTGTCATTACATGGTGAACTGGATGGACCGGCGGACGGAGACCTTTACTCAGATGGGAGGTGAAGGCGCAACTTGGATTGGCCAAGCGCCTTTTACCAAGGCCAAACATGTTTTCCAGAATTTGGGTGACGGAACCTACTTCCATTCCGGTTTTTTAGCCTTGCGAGCGGCGGTTGCGGCCAATGTCAACATAACATACAAAATCCTTTACAACGATGCGGTGGCTATGACGGGTGGGCAACAAGTGGACGGGCAATTGACCGTACCGCAACTGTCCTGGCAAGTGAACAGTGAAGGGATAAAACGGATTGTAGTGGTGACAGATGATCCTGAAAAATACGCTGACATGGCTGCTTTTGCGCCTGGAGTGACCGTACACCACCGCGATGAATTAGACCATGTACAGAAAACATTACGGGAATATGCCGGTGTCTCAGTGCTCATTTACGACCAGGTATGCGCTACGGAAAAGCGACGGCGTATTAAGCGGGGCGAACTGCCCAAACCGGTCAAACGGGCTTTCATTAACGAGGCTGTCTGTGAGGGCTGCGGTGATTGCAGTGTGCAGTCGAACTGCCTTTCGCTAGTGCCTGTGGAAACAGAATATGGACGTAAACGGGCGATTGATCAGTCTTCCTGCAACACGGACTTAAGCTGTCTCAACGGATTTTGTCCCAGTTTTGTGACAGTGAATGGTGGGGACTTACGGCAGCCCGAACTGACAGACATGGAAGCTCCAGTGACTGATCTGCCCGAACCGACTCTGCCAAGTCTGGAACATCCGTATAACATCTTGGTCACCGGTGTTGGTGGCACGGGCATTGTGACAGTGGGCGCACTCATTGGCATGGCTGCTCATATCGAGGGCAAAGGCTGCTCTGTTTTAGACATGACAGGTTTGGCACAAAAGTTTGGTGCGGTTCTCAGTCATTTACGGCTGGGGCAAACGCAGGACGCGCTGCATGGAACCCGGGTCGGTGCCGGAGCAGCCCATGCACTGATCGGATGTGATCTTGTGGTCTCGACCGGAGATGCTGCCTTGTCCTGTCTCAGTGCGGCAACGCGCGGCGTCGTGAATAGCCACGAATCAATGCCACCGGAGTTTATTCACAAGCCGGATCTACAGTTTCCAGTGAACGCACTTGAACAAACAGTGATTGATGCCACACAAAAAGACAACCTGGATTTTATTGACGCCACCGGCATCGCAACAAAACTGTTGGGTGATTCCATTTACGCCAACCTCTTTATCGTTGGTTTTGCCTACCAGCGAGGACTGATACCGATTGCAGGGGCCTCGATTGAAGCAGCGATTCAGCTCAATGGGGTCAGCACAGAAAAAAATAAAAGGGCTTTTCGCTGGGGCCGGGTTGCGGCCTGTGATCGGGCATTACTCCCCACACAGCAAGATAGCCGTATGGTTACTGAACCTATGCCTGAGCGACTTGAGGATGTTATTTCAGCTCGGGAAAAACAGCTGACAGCCTACCAAAACAAGCGCTATGCGGCACGTTATCACAAACTGGTCGAAGCGGTGTGCAGCGCCGTAAAACAAAAAGCCCCAGACAAGGGAGAGGAGCTGGCATTGGCCGTCGCTGTGAATTACGCCAAAGTGCTCAGTTATAAAGACGAATATGAAGTGGCGCGGTTATATACAACACCGTCTTTTAAACAGGCACTTGAGCAGACATTTACAGGGAATTACACACTGGCGTTTCACTTTGCGGCACCGTTGCTGGCCAAGAAAGATCCACATACCGGCTTGCCGAAAAAACGCCGCATGGGTGCCTGGGCCTGGGGCGGACTGGGAGTGTTAGCCAAACTAAAAGGCTTGCGAGGCAGCGTGTTTGACCCTTTTGCCTACACGCACGATCGCCGGCTTGAGCGGCAAATTATTTCAGATTATGAAGTGTTGATAGACACACTGATCATTGGATTGACGCCAGACAATTATTCACTGGCGGTGGAGTTGGCGAGTCTCCCACAGGGTATTCGGGGGTTTGGCCACATCAAGAAACAGCACTATGACGTGGTAAAAAATCGAGAGGTGGCATTGTTAAAGCAATTCACCGGACCGGGTACCCCCACAGGTGGGCAGCAGCATGCGGCTTAAAAAGATGGTAGATGCTATTTTTCCCGCGCTACAGCGTAGCGGGCAAGGGATGTGAGTGCCGTTTTGAACGGGGAATCAGCAACAGGGTTGAGGGCGGCGATGGCTGTGTCAGCGTGCGACTGAGCGGCTTCCATGGTGGCTTTCAAGGCACCGGTTGCGTGCACGATATCGATGACTTTTTCCAGTTGCTCCAGGCCACCGGTTTTGATGGCATTTCGAATGCAGGCGGCCTGTGTTTTAGAGCCTTGCTGCATCGCTAAAATCAGCGGGAGTGTAGGTTTTCCCTCGGCCAGGTCATCACCAATTTCTTTGCCGATGTCTGTGCTGGATGATGAATAATCCAATACGTCATCAGCCAGTTGAAAAGCAATCCCGAGCGATAAACCATATTGTGCCAGTGCGTTTTCAACGGTTTCCCCAGCTTGAGCCAGCACACCTCCCAGCCGGGTAGCAGATTCAAACAGCGCGGCGGTTTTGTGTTGAATGACCTGGTAGTACATGGCTTCAGACGTATCAGGGTCGTGGACATTCAGCAGCTGTAGCACCTCGCCTTCGGCGATGGTGTTTGTGGTTTCTGCCATGATATTCATGACCCGCATATCATTCACAGCCACCATCATCTGAAATGAGCGTGAGTACAGAAAATCCCCGACGAGAACGGCCGCCTCATTACCCCAAATGTGATTGGCGGTTTCTTTTCCCCGCCGCAGATCGGAACGGTCGACTACATCATCGTGTAAAAGGGTAGAGGTGTGAATAAATTCAATAATGGCCGCAATATCAATGTGCTTTCGACCTGTGTATCCTGCCGCTTTAGCAGACAGAAGAACCAGTTGCGGCCGCATACGTTTGCCACCGCTATTGATGATATGACCCGCGAGTTGGCCGATTAGGTGAACATTTGATTTCAGGCTTTGGCGGATGGTTTCATTGACGGACTGCATATCTTCGATCAGCAGGTCCTGGATTTCTTTGATGTGCATTAATGAACTCATGTTGAAAAACGGGCAACGCGCAACATACTTGTAGACGTTTGTTAACACAAGTGCAGAGTATAAGCGATAGGGGTGGGAGCCCCTATCTTTATTGTGGACAAGGGTGTTATTGGCCTTTGAAGTTGGGGTTGCGTTTTTCCATTACAGCGTTTGCGCCCTCTTTATAATCTTCTGAGCTGATTAAAGTTGCCTGGGCAAACACATTGTATTCCCACTCGGCAGCAAGGGTTGATTCCATGCCCCTGCGCAAGCCTTCCTTGATGGTTGAGAGCGCCAGTGGTGCGCCTTCTGCCAGCCTTAGAGCGAGCTTCATAGCCGCATCTTGAAGGTTCTCCTTTTCGACCAGCTCGTTTGCCAAGCCGATCTTGACAGCTTCTTCCCCGGCTACAGGTGTGCCTAACATGAGCATTTCTGTCGCTTTAGCCAAGCCAACCAGTCGAGGCAGTAAAAACATACCACCAAGCGGACAGATGAGCCCCAGCTTAGCCCATACCTCACTGAATAATGCTTCCTTGCAAACAACACGAAAATCACAGGCGATTGCCGCTTCACAGCCGGCGCCCGCTGCGGGACCATTGACAGCGGCGACCGTTGGTTTGGGGAATAACTTGAGGCGCTTAACCCCACCGGCAAAATACTTGTAGACGGTGTTTTTGATCTGGGTAGGTGTTGCATCAAACATCTCTTTGAGAAAGTCGTAACTGCCGCCAGCAGAAAAAGCCCGTCCAGCGCCTGTAATCAGCACAACCCTTACATCAGGGTTCTCTTCGTACTCATCCAGTACTGCCATGAACTCTTTCATGACATCTGGGGTGAGTGCATTTAAGTTCTCGGGTGTGTTAAAGGTGATTTTTCCCACCCGGTCTTCGATGGTGGTAAGTAGATACTGTCCCATATTATTCTCCATATCGTTTTTTTTCATTGTAAGGGGCTGTCAGGCCCAGATTAGATGATGTGTGTTTGGTGCCCTTCCCAATACTTATCGCGAAGCAGGCGCTTGTGTAGTTTGCCCGTTTCCATACGGGGCAGGTTTTTTGCAAAGTCGATGGACTTTGGGCATTTGATTTTAGCCAGATTATTTTGCAGGTAAGCCAGTAACTCGGCTTCGAGCGCTGGGGATGCTTCAGAGAAGTCATGCAGTTGAACGACGGCTTTCACTTCTTCACCGAAGTCTTTGTGAGGGATACCGAATACAGCGGCATCTTGAACTTTTGGGTGACAGATTAATAAGTCTTCTGACTCTTGCGGGTAAATATTGACACCGCCGGAAATGATCATATGCGATTTGCGATCTGTCAGAAAAAGGTAGCCGTCTTCATCAACATAGCCGATGTCACCGGTCGTTGCCCACCCTTTTTCATTGTGTGCTTCCCGGGTTTTCTTGTCATCATTCAGGTAAGAGAATTGGCCACCGCCCTCAAAGTAAATGAGGCCGACTTCACCTGCAGGTAACTCGTTTCCGTCCTCACCCACAATATGCAGCGTGCCGATTGCTTCGGTGCCAACTGACCCCGGTTTTTTCAACCACTCGGATGAGCTAATGACCGTTCGGCCGATACCTTCGGATGCGCCGTAGTATTCTTCAATAATTGGGCCCCACCACTCAATCATGGCCTTTTTGACAGGAACGGGGCAGGGTGCTGCCGCATGGATGACGCAGGTCAGGCTGGAAAGGTCATATTGCTTTTTTACTGCTTCCGGGAGGTTGAGCAAACGGCTGAACATGGTTGGCACCAGCTGGGTGTGAGTGACTCGGTACTTTTCGATCATCTGTAATAGCTGTTCTGAGTCATACTTCTCCATGATTACGACCGTTCCGCCAAGACGGAGAATGCCGGTAGTGAAGCCATTTGGGGCTGCATGGTAGAGCGGCGCAGGTGATAAATAAACCGCTTGGCCGGGTTCGACACGGTAGTAATGATTGAGAAATACGGAGATTCTATCGCCTTCACCCATGGCGGCCCCGGTGACTGGCCTGAAAACGCCTTTAGGATTTCCTGTTGTCCCGGAAGTGTATAAGAGCAATGAGCCCTCTGTTTCGTGTTCAACCGGTAAGGTTGGCATGTGGGTTAAAGCGTGTTCATAGTTATCATAGCCTTCTATGTCACCTCCGATCAGCAGCCTCTTTTTGAGATAAGGGGTGCGAGGAGTGAGTTCGTTGGCAACTTCAGAAAAGTGAGTAGTGGTAATGAATACCGTCGCCTTGCAGTCTTCAAGAATATAAGCCACTTCGCGGGCAGTCAGGTGTGTGTTAATGGGTGTGTAGTAAAGACCGGTGCGTTGTGCTGCCCACAGGCAGTAAAAGTACTCGTAGCTGTTTTCGATTAAGAAGGCGATAGAGTCGCCCTGTGTAAGCCCCAGACTTCTGAGATAGTGAGCGAGTTGGTTAGAAGCTTCCTCCAGTGTCTTGTAGCTAATAGATTTTCCGCTACTGCCCATGATCAGCGCAGCTTTATCGGGCGTTTTTTCCGCATAAATTCTTGGGTACATTGGGTTTTCTCCATTCCTGCCCTTGGGCAAATTGTTATTTTATTTTTGGCACTGCCTTTAGACCAAATAGTGTGCGAAAACATGGCGTCGCTGTAAAGTCGATCGTCCAATTTTTTTATCAAGCCCCTGTAAGAGGGGCTTGATGCAGCGAGGAGAGGAGGTGTTTCGTGCTTAGTGAAGCAAGTCGATAACGGTTCTTTTTTGCTGGTCAATGACCGCAAAGCCGCTTCCGTAACGCGTTTTCAAGTGATAAAAACGTAAATTTTCAGGGGCATGATGCTGCGCTGTATAGGCTTCTAACCGTTTGGCGTGCACAGCTTTTTCAGGAGGAAGTTGTTCCGGCAGCACTTGAAAGCGTTCCATGGCTTGAAGGTTTTCGGCCAGTGGTGCATAGCGGTGGCTGTGTTCATGGTGTTCGGGGTTGCCGTTGAGGACACTCGCCAGATATTGCCCATAATATTCTGCGGCAATCGGGCGTGCGTAGATGTGAGGAACTCCGCTTTCTGCAAATGCACGGGTACTTTGGGTTTGGATACCGTTGGCTTCCAGCTCGGCATTGGCTTGCTGATGGGCCTGGTAGGAGAGAGTCACAAAGCGCCCTTCAGAAAAAACCAGTGCCGCTGTGCTTTGATGGAAGACTGCCCAGACGCCCCAGCCAAGTGCCAGAATTTGAACACAGGCAATTGCTGAAAGGTCCAATAAAGCGCTTCGTCGGCCAGGTTTGTAGAACAGTAGTGTGAGGGTTGGGCCAAGCACAATGTCTACCGCTGCCATCAACCGCAAGCCCTGCCACCCGCCGTCCAAATGAAATAAGGGACCTGGAAACCAACTGAACAACATGAACCCCAAAATGGTGAGAAAAATCCCAAAGCTGATGCCCAGATGGGTCAAAAAGACTCGGGGCTTACCGATGGTCAGTAAAGGTAAATGGAATAAACCTGTCGCTGTAATATTGTTTTTTTCCGACGGAGATGTCGCCATTTTCATTCAAGCAAGCCCTGCACGTATTGACGGATCCTCCCAAATGGAGGAGTACACCACTGATATCGGCCGCTGGGGGAGTGACTTGAATGATTTGTTTGAAGGTAGGGTTGAGGGGCAGGACTCGACGCCCAGCCCCGGAGTGCTTAAATGTCCGTGTCGCCGGATAGCAGCTGTCTGGCGATGGTTCGGCGCTGAATTTCAGCCGTACCGTCAGGAATGCGCATGATACGCGCGTAGCGGTAGCCGGCTTCAATTTTCAGCTCATTAGTCAGACCCATGCCACCATGAATTTGAATAGCCTCATCCATAACTTTACTCAGCATTTCGGTACAAAATGCTTTGATGATAGAAATTTCCTTGAGCGCTTTTTCACCTTTTTCCAGCTTCCAGGCGCAATGGAGCACCATGTTACGTGCCGCATAAATATTCATGGCCATTTCAGCGAGTTTGATTTGGATCGCTTGATATTCCGCGATGGGTTGGCCAAATGTTTTACGTGTTTTGGAATACTCGAGCGATTGCTCAAGACCCCACTTGGCCATGCCGACACAGCTGGCTGACATGCCCACCCGACCGGTATTCACCCCCGTCATCAGGACCTTAAAGCCTTCATTCTCTTTACCCAGCATACGGCTTTTGTGAACACGTACATTTTCAAGGGAAACAATACCGGTTTCACTGCCATAAGCACCCATGACGGGAATGACGGAAGGCACAGTAAAGCCGGGTGTTTTGGTGTCGATGAAGAAACCACTGATGCCGGTTCCGGTGCGTTTCTTGAAAGCCTCCGGGTCGGTTATCGCGAAAAGCATACAGTAATCGGCATAAGGTGAATTGGTGATCCACTGCTTGGTGCCGTTGATCACCCACTCATCACCATCTTTAACCGCAGTCGTTTTCATATTGAACACGTCGGAACCGGCGTCGGGCTCACTGATGCCACAGCACAGGGTTTTTTCACCGGATGCAATGGACGGGCAGACCTCATCGATAATATCGGGGTTTAAAAAACGCAGGATGGGCGACAAGCCATTTGTAAACGGTGAGGGAATCACCACCGTATGAATGAGCGGTCGATCTGGGCCGTATTTCTCATTCATAATTTCGTACAGGTGTGCGGCAGTAAATGGCCCCATATCCATACCGCCGAGCTGTTCGGCGCCAAAGACATTATAAAATCCCGCTTCGGCTGATTTCATACGAACGGTTTTCCGCAATGCTAAGAATTCATCCGTATAGCGTTGATCCGGGCCATACATCTTCCGAGGGTCGGCCAGCAGATCGGCATGCTCCTTTTCGAGGGGAACCACTTCCTGATCAATGAACTTGATCAGCGCGTTGCCAATTTCTCGTATTTCTTCGGATATTTCGAAATCAATCATGATTGTCCTCCAAACGTAAATGAATAACTGATACGGCCTATTATGTGTCTACCCAGGCGATTTAATGAACCATCAGTTTAATGCGCTGGAACCAAAACAGACCCAAGCCGGATGCGATAAGAATACCGAGGGTTGTAATGAATACGCCAGCAATATTCATCAATGTGGGGTACTCGCCAAGGACCGGCATGGACATCAGCAAAGATACCGTGGGTACTGCCGCCATAAAAACGGCTGTAGTGGTCGCTCCCAGAAGTGAGGCTGCTTTCGTGAACAGCCACAAGGAAATCAGGCTGACAATAATTCCTTGATAAACCCCATGAAAAAGCAGCTCGGCCGGTGGCAGTTCCCATACCTGGGTATCACAAAAGACAAACCAGAGCGGTACATACACAAAAAGTGAGATCACGGGTCCGATGGTCATCGCCTGTCGCCCAGTCACACCCCAGTGATTGGAGGCAACCAGGTAGCTGGAGAGGATAAATGAAGCACAAATAAACAGAAGATGCCCCAGCCACTGGCCGGTAATATTGTAGTGCAGGCCTTCCCAGGCAATGGCTGTACAGCCGGCAATGATCAAGAAAGTGCCTTGAATCTGGCTGAGCTGTGCACGCTGCTTTAACCAGAGATACGCAACTAACATGGTAAAAACCGGCAAGGTGCCGTTGATGAAGAGCGCGGCGTGTGAGGCGGGAGCGAAATGCATACCACTGACCGCAATCAGGGAATAAGGGGCGCCCGTACCTATCGCCATGAGGCAGATTTGTTTAAACGACAATCCCATGAAGCGGTGGCGCAAAAAGACCGGGAGCATAACCGTGCCGGCTACGGCAAATCGAATTGCGGTGATATCAAAAGCGTTGAGCGTACTTTTAACGCCAAAACGGGAAAAAACCGTCCACCCAGACCAGATGCAAGTCACCAGGAGTCCGCAAAGAATGCCCAGCACAATTTCCTTTTTTATATTCACATCAGTCCCCTAAAAAACTGGCGCTATTATGTCAAAGTTTGAACCATTAGTATCGTTTCTTTGCGGATGTTGGTTGGGCAAAACTATTGGCCTTGAAACTTAGGCTTCCTTTTCTCCAGAAAGGCCGTGACCGCTTCGGCGTGATCCTGGGTATGGACCATTTGATATTGCAGGCGTAGCGTGTGATCACAAGCGGCTTCGAAGGACATGTCGTAAGATTCATTGATTGCTTTTTTAATGGCTGAGATGGACTTGGGTCCCGCCGCCAGACGTTTGGCTAAGGCTTCTGCCGTGGGGAGGAGCTCTTCCTGCGGTACACATTGTTCCACAAGGCCGATTTGCTCGGCTTTTTTGCCATCAATCAAGTCGCCGGTAAAGGCAAGCAACTTCGCCCAGCCAATACTTACCAGACGGGGTAACAATATGTTACCGGCTTCGGGGACCAGTCCCATGCGTACAAAAAACTCGCCTAATTGTGCGTTTTCCGAGGCGATCCGGATATCACAGCACAGCAATATGTCGAAACCGCCGCCGACGGCGTGACCGTTGACCGCGGCGATCAGCGGTGCATCCAGGTTCATCAGGTTACGGTAAGTGGTCATCGCGTCGCCCAGGTATTTGTTGAAGCCTGTGGGGTTCATGTGGCGCAAGGGATCTACGTCTTCATGGATGTCTCCGCCGGCACAAAAAGCCCGGCCGGCGCCGGTCAACACCACTGCGCGGATGTCGGGGTCGGTCTCAATCAGTTCGCAGGCCTTTCCCAGATCTTCCAGCAGTTGCGGATTCATCGCATTGAGGACATCTGGCCGGTTCAACAAGAGCGTGGCGTAATACCCTTCATGCTTAATGACTTTAACCGTACCAAGATCATGCGTTTCGATTATGCTCATTGATGGATTCCTTCGTTAACGTTGATTTGAAAATGAATCTGAGGCAGGGCATAACATGCCTGTGTTTGGCCTGGCGGAGGGTATGCGGATGATGTCAGCATGCATTTTGATGCATTATGTTTTTTATCCCCTTGGCCTCGTATTGGCCGAGCCATCCAAGCGAGCAGTTTGCCGGCTTCGCGATCATGCAGATGGCGACTTGTAATAATGTTGCCTTACTATAAGGTGAGATGTTGCAGCCTGCAAAGACATAAAACGGAAGGAGAGTGTTTGTGAATTACACCATTCGTTCGGCACGGCCAGCTGATGAGCCAGAAATTGAGCGACTGCTAACGGCTAGCTCACTGACCTTTGAAGGCGTAAGCGCGCACCTGGAAATGTTTTGGGTGGCGCAGACAGGTGAACGTCTTGCGGGTGTTGCCGGAATTGAATGCTATGAGGCCGATGGCTTACTTCGCTCTGTTGCAGTGAAAGCCAGTGACCGGCGTAAAGGGTTGGGTGCACAGCTTTGTGATGTGGTTGAAACGCAGGCCAAGTTAGCCGGAATCCGGCGTCTCTTTTTGCTCACGGAGTCTGCAGAGGCTTTTTTTGCCGCCCGGCATTATCACAAAATTGCGCGCAATCAGGCGCCGGTAAGCATTCAGTCAACCGATCAGTTTTGCCGCTTGTGTCCAGATGCGGCTGTCTTGATGTGTCGCGATTTCAATGCTCAGGCCAGTGCAGGTGCTTAAAAGTGCAATACCCATTGCACAGTCAGTGGGAAGTCCCAGCCATCATTGTCTTTTAAAAGGTTGGCATTTGAGTAATGACGCCAGGCCAGGTTCAGTTCGTACCGATAAGCTGGCCCAAAACGCACGCCTGCACCCACCATTGCCTGAAAAGAAAAGTGTTGAGCTTGTTTTCGCTCCCCCAAGAGGTTATGGCTGATGTAACTCGGACCAAGCGCCCGTAACAACAGGTGCAATTGAGTGTTGGTCTTTTGTGTGGCTGGCAGCCTAAAACTGATTTGAGGGACAATCGAATAGGCCCAGAGAGCGTCATTTTGAGCATGGCTGGAATACAGTTTTGCGGCTGTGACAAAAACAGTGATCTGCTGCCGAGGGCTTCGCGCGTGCTGGTAAAACGCCAGCTCAGCGGCGTAGAGTTCGTTTCTATCATGTGTGTCGGGCTGATCGCCACCGCCTACGGCGAGCGCCATGCCGTGCAGCCCGAGTTCGGCAGCGGCCGCCGGTAACCCACTCAAAAGGCACGTGAAGGTTAAGTACGCTACCGGGAGAAAGCCTTGTAACTTCATCTACCCGGTATTAAATCGGTACAGCGGTTGGCAGAGTGCCTGCATGGTCTGCCCCCGCCAGTTACCAATGATCAGTCCATGCAGGTGAAGGGCCTGCCGAGTGATCCGTTGACGGAGGTGTTTGATGTCTTGTGTGCGGATGGTAAATCGGCCATCGCTGATCAGCAGGATGTCGGCTTTTTCCCAGTTTTGTTGTTGCTGTTTATCCAGAGCCCGGTGCAGTACTGCGCGAACGTCTGTGCCTCCTTGAAAGGACTGTGATAAAAAGTGAAGAACAGCTTTTAGGCTGCCTTGCTTCGCTGTCAGCGTGTGTTCCAGCAACTGGTTTGTTCCACTGAAACTGAAAATATGGCTGCTGCGCATTTCTCGGCTGGCAATATTCAGCACTTCCAGGGCCACAGCTTTGGCGATCTGCTCAGCAGGACCTTGCATCGAGGCGGATGTGTCGAGGCACAGAATCACAGGCCCGTGCCCTTCCTCACTGCCCTTTTCTTTCTCGGGTGAGGGTTCCGGTCGGCTGGCCGTATTCGGCTCAGGCCATAACCCCTGATGGCGGTAGGTGGTTAAAGTGCGCTCAGCGCGTTTGGCATGCCACAGCTTTTTTAACACCGGGTGTCCCAGCAAAACCAGCTCACTGGGTAAAAGGTGGCTGAGGTCGTCACTACGTTCAATGCCATCGGCTTCCATTTTGATGCGAGGAACGATCTTTTCGGTGAGGCCCACGGGCGCCTCAAGGGTCTCATCTGTTTGCTGAGCTGTGGTGTGATGCGGGTCAGAGGGAGAGCGGCTTTTGTGAGCCTGGCCGAGTGCATCAGCAATCGCTTTTAACTCCGGACTGCCTTTAATGAGTTTGCGGTGTTGGATAAAGTCGCGCCAATCCTGGGATTTTAGCCAGCCCGGGGTGAGATCCCAGCCTTGCCCTAAGTATTTCCATAGTCCGTCGTATTCCGTGCGAACGGTTTCCCAGGCATCAGCCAGCGCTTGCCACTGCTTCTCCAGCAGGTGATCCGCGCTGTATCTTGCCTCAGACTGCGGGGCATCGCGTGTGTGGGGCTGTGCGCTAGAAATATTGTCTTCGTAAGACCAACCTGTTGCTTCCTCTGCTTTTCCACGAGCGCTGAACTGTGGCGAGGCTACTGGTTTGGGGGTGGCCGGTGTGAATGGTTCCGAAGAGGGTGTGTCGGAGGGTGTACGTTTTCCTTCTCCGGGTGGGCCGTCGTCAGTTTGGCTGGTGGTGCCGCTGTGCTGTTGATTCTCAGCAGAGGGTGCTTGTGGTGGCGATGGCGGCTGAACATGATCAGCCAAGCCTTCCTCGTCCATAAACGAGCTGTCGCGATCGACGATTTTTTGCCGCTGGGCGAGCTTGTCAAAAAAGCCGTCTGGCGCATTTTCGTAATAGTGCTCTGCTGCATTGATCTGTTCACAGATGTCTTGAATGATCGCATCCACAAGGTTTGGCTGGTCTTTGCAATGGCGGACCAGGTCCAATGCTTCAAGGCGCATTAAAATGGCCTTGCTAAGGCGAGCACTGGGCCAGTTGAGTGCGGTAACAGGGGGGAGCTCTCCTTTTAACAAAGCGTTACGTAATGTGGTGATGCTTTCTGCCCGCGTGACAACATCGCTTCCCGGCGTTGTAATAACCGTGTTGTAGAGCGACTCAGGAAGGCTATCCAGAATGGCCAGGTGCTGATTGATTTGAGAGAGGTTCATTAAAAGCGTGGTTTTTGCGAAAGCCCGCACCAGTGTAGCAGTTTGACGTAGTGAAAGGGATACAAGAAAGAAGCCAGCGAAGATACTGAATGGAACACAAGAAAAAGCAGCATAAGGCAGTACTGGGATGTTCTTGTTGATGGCGTTCGGTGCGTAGAGTGTAAAGAAGGCAAGTCCATCCGGAGCGTCTGCTGTAAAGTTAAGCGTAAATACCTTGTAAAAGAAGCGCCTCTAAGCAGTTTTTTTCTGGAGACTCATCATGAAGTTACCAGACCCTAGACAAGTACATCAAACCACACGACATGAAGAACGGTAACGGCAGGTGACCCTTATGCTGCCGACGATGCTGCGTGCAGGCAGCCTTGTGGATGCCATTATCCATCGGCGCCGACCTCAGCCAGGAATAAAGCGGGTAATAGA
>DJFX01000043.1:191194-199819 GCA_002432635.1 Halothiobacillaceae bacterium UBA5861
ATGGGTATTGATGACACAAGTTTTTGATTCATAAAATCGCAGCCACATCCGCCAACAGTCACGACATCACTCAAGCCGGAAAGCGGCTGCACAGTGATGAACACCTTGCCATTGACTTGGTTGAGAGTAAGTTCTCATAAACAGGCGTTGCTTTAGAGATTTGGCGAGCAATTCGACTACGATATGAGCGGCTATTTGCTTTCTGCTTGGTTACTCTGGAATTTATGAGGTTATTTTTATGGGGAAATTTATGGGGAAATTCCGTTTTACATTTATGATATCTGCTGCGCTACTAACCGCTTGTGGTGATAGTGGCTCTGATGGTGCGAATAATAATGAAGAAGGTGGTAATACTGATACCACAGCTTTTTTTATTGATTCTGGTGTCGCCGGTCTTAATTATAGTTCTACCAGTCATCAAGGTGTTACTGATTCAAACGGTGGTTTCCTTTTTTCAGCGGGTGAAACAACAACTTTCAGCTATCTGGGTGTGCAACTTGGCAGTATTTTGACGCCAAGTGGTATCAGCATGGTGACACCTCTGGACCTGTTTAGTACTACGGATGTTAACAATTTGTCAGTAAAAAACACCCTGGTTTTTTTACAGTCACTAGATAATGACCAAAATCCTGATAATGGCATTTCTTTATCAACGCGTGGAACACTTCCAGACTTGCAATCATTAGACATTCATAGTGCCAATTTTCAAAGTCAGTTGTTATCAGAGGTAAGCGCTATCGGCGTCACCACTTTAGTTTCAGAAAGTGATGCTCTCGATCACTTTAACGATACTTTGGCATTAGCTAATGCCGCGCCAAATATTATTGGCAAGTGGGTTATCCGTAATGCTGTCGATGGTGATGTGAGTGGTGTTATGACCTTCTCGGATGACCAAACTTTAACCGCCAAAGAGTTCGAAGATTGTAGTAATAACGATATTTTCTGGACGGCATCGGAAGCCTCAGCCATGCGTCATTGCAGTTCTGTAAATTTAACCGCGAACTGGACTCTCAGTGGTAACCAGCTATCAATGTTCAACGATACCCTTTCAGATAACTGCACCATAATATCTTCTTCCACTTATTTCATCGAAGCTAATTGCAGCTTTCAAGGTAGCGGGCTAGGTACTGAGCTTACTCGATTTGAGCGTGATTTAACCCAACTTTCTGATCATCTCATCAGCAAGAAGTACCGGGAAGTATCAGCAGGGAGGACGAGTTTTTCAGAGCTCACTTTTAATGACGATTTATCGGGTTCATATGTTTATCATAACTCAGAGGGAGTCGCACAATCTGGTCCAGGAGACCAAGGTAATTACACATGGTCTATGACGGGGGATCAATTGACTGTCGGCGGCATCGATAATAATGCAGAGCAGTTTTCATTAACCTGGACACTACAAAATGATATGAGAGGAACTTTAGTTGTTTCTGCTGCTGAGAGCACGGAGGGGACGGAGGCTGCTGCACTTTTACCGAACTTCAATGATCAACTAGCAAAAGATTTAATCTATCAGACTATTTTTGGTGTTTATGATGCGATTAGTGGTGCTTGTAAACACATATATGTGATTAATAACTACTCCAGTGGCGATTCTAGCTCTAAGCCACTTCGAAAAGAGTCTAGTGTAGGTGTTAACGATGATATTTGTGATTTTGCAACACCAATAGCTGCGCCAGAAACAGGGGATACGGGTGTGTATTCAATGACCATTAAAAATGGTGCTTTTGTTATAGAAAGAGGTTCTGAAAGAGAAGTTTGCTGGCCTATTTCGTATTCGAGGCAGTCTGATGCTTCGGATTTTTTTGCGCTAGCTTGTTCTACAGACACCAGTACCGCTTTTAAGCTAGAAATTTGGCGAGGATTATAAGGTTTTTATAAAAATGTTTAAGGGTAGTATGGTGAGGTACGAAGATACTACCCTTGGGACCGTACCAGTTAAGGGGGGCTCTGAACTAGCGCCCTCTGAGTTGAAAAATAGTGTCTCTTTCGATTCAGTGATAACCCATGAAATAAAGCCGGTTTTTTCTGAAGCTTAGTATCGCCACCAGCGACGAACAACTCACGTAGGAAACTTCTGGCCCAGATGGACAAACTGATTCCGTGGGGGAGGCTGGAAAAGAACATCAAGCCACATTACTCGAAGAGTGGTAACGGCAGGTAACCCTTACGCTGCCGACGCTGCTGCGTGCAGGCAGTCTTGTGGATGCCATTATCCATTGGTGTCAACCTCAGCCAGGAATAAAGCGGGTAATAGAGGCCTCGAGATACATCAGGCGAAAAAGTAAGGAATGGCACTTCGGGTTGAAAAGCCAGCGGAATATAAAGGCCGCAAAGTCGAGGGGTTTACCACCGCGAAGCCGGGGAAACCACGTTTACTGCCAAGCACAGGTGCGGGCCAAAGTTGAGCACATCTTCCTCTCTATCAAAAGGGTCTTCGGTTACGACAAAGTCCGATAGCGCAGGCTGGCGAAGAATAATAATCGTTTGTACTTCATTGGCCACTTTTACCAGCCTGATGGTGGCCCAAAAGCACGGGCTTATATAGGGCAAGTGGGCTTGTCATCTGCCTAAAGGCGAATGCCAGACAGAAAATGCGGTGCAGTATATCGTCGTCAACAACCTTTGGATTGGGATATTGGAACGTTTGGATAACTGTCGAGGATGTTCGGGGTTTCCGCAGCTGAGTTACGGAAGTTAAAAGTGACATAAGTTGTCATGCTGGCCACTGAAATCATCATTGCCATAGCGTCAACAACGATAGCTACATCTGCAAAGTAATTTGGCCTAGCAAAGCACCCAGGTCTGGCCAGACCTTCTGGTCGCTGTGTTCCCGGCAAGTTGACCAGACGTTTATTTGCGACACGTGTTGGCTGTTGAACTTTTAGCCATCTAGTCATTCTAACGGTTGAACAAAAGCAGGGAGAAGTCTATGCAGTCCAGTTGTGCGAAAGGCCCTGTTGTCTACCTTGTGTTGGCCGCGTTACTGACGGTGCTTCCTTCGTGGTTGGCGGCAGAACCCTCTGAAAGTGTGCCCGGTTGGCCAAACACGGATTTTAGTCGAAAGTCTATTGACCTCTCTGAGGTTAGGTCGGGCGGACCGCCCAAAGATGGTATACCGTCTATCGATTCCCCTAAGTTTGTCAGTCTTGAAAAAGCAGCTGAGTGGTTACATGCGCGTGAGCCCGTCATTGCCCTGACGATAGCTGGGCAGGCACGGGCTTATCCTCTGCAAATTCTGATGTGGCATGAAATCGTGAATGACACCCTCGCAGGTGTGCCCGTGGTGGTGACGTTCTGTCCTTTGTGTAATGCGTCCATCGTATTTGATCGCCGGGTCAACCAGGTTGTGCTGGATTTTGGCACCACGGGGCGGCTGCGCAAAAGTGATATGGTGATGTACGACCGGCAAACCGAGTCCTGGTGGCAGCAGTTCACCGGCGAAGGCATCGTCGGCGACATGACGGGGGTTGTACTGCGTCAGGTCGATTCACAAATAATTGCATTTGAAGACTTTGCCCGTGCATTCCCCAAAGGGGAGGTTTTGTCCCGGGAAACAGGCTACGTTCGCAATTATGGTGCGAACCCCTACGCGGGCTACGACAACATCAACAGTTTTCCTTTTTTGTTTTCCGGTGAACAGGATGACCGCCTGCCTCCAATGGAGCGGGTACTAGCGGTTCGGCAGGGGGAGCGCTATACGTTATTTCCCTTTGAGCTATTAAAGAAGGAGCCCATTATTCATTATGGGAAGTGGGTTATTTTTGCGCACAATACCGTGCGTTCGGCACTGGATCAAACCCTGATAGCGGCGTCGCGGGATATCCCCGTAGCAGCGGCGTTTGAGCCGACTGTCAAGGGTCAATCGCTTCACTTTGAATGGCGGAACGGCAAGGTGGTTGACGGTGAAACAGGTTCGTACTGGAATGCCCTGGGGCAAGCCGTATCAGGCCCCCTCAAGGGTGCACAGCTTAAAAAAGTGGATGCCGGGGTACATTTTGCTTTTGCCTGGTTAGCGTTTGATGCCGGTGCTGAAGTTTACAAGGCCCGTCAGAACAGAGACTAATCAGGCGGGTTGCTGATCCAGTACGGCATTAAGAAACCCCCGTGTTTTTAGGCTGGAAGCGGACCAGTTTCCCTTTTGCTTTGGGAGGGTGACTGTTCTGAGGGTGGCCGACCTTTTGTACAATGGGTGTCAGTGTCACGGCTGTCATGGCCTTGTTTACTTGTTCAGCAGAAACTGGCTCATATAGCGTGTTGCGCTGTTGGGGGTGCCTTCCCAGGCTTGTGATTAACTGCTGCATGGCTTTTGGAGGGAATTCCTGACCAAAGCCAGCACCCGCAGCGCGAGAAATTGACTCGTTCATCAGCGTACCGCCCAGGTCATTGGCCCCAGCTTGGAGGCAGGCACTGACGCCATCAGGCCCCAACTTCGGCCAAGATGTTTGAATGTGCGTAATGTACGGGTGCAACACCAGCCTGGCGACCGCGTGCATGAGGAGTACTTCCCGGAAGGTTGGACCACTCCTGGAGCGCCCGCGGAGAAACATGGGGGCTTCGGCTGGCACATAAGGCAGTGGAACAAACTCGGTGATACGCCCGGTTCTGGAGGCGAGTGATTCCATTTGCAGCGCTCTTAGTGTGAGCAGGTGCCTCGCCCAGTGGATCGGATGTTCGACGTGGCCAAACATCATGGTAGAGGTGGTGTTAATACCCTGTTGATGCGCCGCTGCAATCACGTCCAGCCATTGTTGCGTGTTGATTTTGTCCGGGCAGATGATCGCGCGGACCTCGTCGTCAAGAATTTCAGCTGCGGTTCCGGGCAGTGTATTGAGCCCGGCTTGTTTTAGCCGTTTCAACAGCTCATCAATGCTCACGCCCAGCGTTTTGGCGCCTTGCCAGATTTCAAGAGGAGAGAAAGCATGAATGTGCATCTCGGGGATTGCGGTTTTAATGGCCTGGCAAATATCAATGTACGTTTGCCCGGTATAACTCGGGTGGATGCCGCCTTGAAGGCAGACTTCCGTTGCGCCACGATGCCAGGCTTCTTCGGCCCGCCGGACAACTTCTTCTGTATCCAGTAAATAGGCCTGGCCGCGTAGCGTGTTGTTTTTCTTGCTCTTGGCAAAAGCGCAAAACTGGCAGTGGAAATAGCAGATGTTGGTGTAGTTTATGTTGCGATTGACCACATAGCGCACAATATGACCGCTTTGCGCCTCTCTTAGCTGGTCTGCTATTGAGCAGAGGGTGTTGACGTCTGACCCGCGGGCTGAAAAGAGGGTCACAATGTCTTGCTCTCCGAGTGGCTGGCGGGATTCTATACGCGCTAGGACTTCAGCAATGGCAGGATTGATGTCACTGGTTTTTCCTGGCCCTGGCCTCTGATTCAGAGGCGGCTTGATATCTGGCCTGCCGGGTGTCCAGACTGTATCCCTGGCCAGCCCCTCGGCATCGCTGGCTTTTAACAGTGCGGGATGGATGTTTTTGTCAAACCAGTGCTGTGGGTGATGGACATAACTTGGATAGGCAGTTAAGCGTTGGACGAGCTGCTTACCGGCTGCTTTTGTTTGTAATCGAAGCTGTTCCAGGTGAGGCCAAGGTGCTTCTGGATTGACGTGATCCGGAGTGATCGGGGATACGCCGCCCCAATCGTTGATACCCGCTTCAATCAAGGACTTCAGTTTGCCTGGGCTGAGATTAGGAGGGGCCTGAATGTTCATTTCGGGCGGAAAGATCAGGCGCGCCATGGCGATAGTCCAGAGCAGGTCTTCGTGGCTAGGCTCCGGAGCCAAAGCCATACCTGTGTAAGGCTTTGGCTTAAAATTTTGAATGATGATTTCCTGAAGGTGGCCGTATTGTTCGTGCAGCTGCCTCAGTTTGATCAGGGTATCGATGCGTTCTGCCCGTGTCTCACCGATGCCAATGAGCAGGCCACTGGTAAAGGGAATTCGCTGTTCGCCCGCCGCTTGAATGGTTGCTAGCCGGATTTGAGGGTGTTTGTCTGGTGAGCCGTAATGTGGTCCGCCTTTTTCGCACAAGCGTTCTGAAGCGGACTCCAGCATGATTCCCATGGATGCGCTGACAGGGCGTAAGGCCGCTAACTCTTCGGGTGTCATGCAGCCGGGGTTCAGATGCGGCAGCAGGGAGGTTTCAGTCAGCACGGTGCGTGCAGCAGCAGCCAGATAATCCAGCGTTGTGGCGTAGCCATGCTGGTCGAGCCATTCGCGTGCCTCCGGGTAACGCAGCTCGGGCTTTTCTCCCAAAGTGAAAAGCGCTTCTTGGCAACCCGCCTGTTCGCCCGCTCTGGCAATTTCAAGCACCTGGTCTAATGAGAGGTAGGGCTGTTGTACTTTTTTGGGTGGCTGAGCAAAGGTGCAATAGTGGCATACGTCTCGGCAAAGCTGGGTTAATGGGATGAAAACCTTTTTTGAATACGTAATGGATGTGCCATGCGCAAGGTCTCTGCGTTGGTGGGACCATTGTGTGAGCTTTTCAATCGGAAGGCGTTCAAGCTCACTGACAGCTTGCTCAGATAAGTATTGATCGCTGGCCAGAAGAGCAGTGAGTGGGGTTTGGGACCGTTTGATTTTGTCGTCTCTTTTCATGTCCAAAGATTATCAAAGCCTTTCGGTTTTGTCTTTGAGTAAACCTGTTCGACAAGCTGGTGTGTATTGAATGTCTAGCAATACTTGTAGGGTGTGGGTACCTTGGGCGGATGGGCTGGCGAGCAATTGTTCAATATCCTGCACTGTGTCGAGGTCAAGACCAATATTGGGCAGGGTTATCTGCTGCGGTTTAATGCCGACGCGAGAAGCGTTTCGCTGGTGTCGATAAAAGCTGTCAGGGCCATAACAGAAAGGGATGACTGCTGGCGGGGAGCAGACGAGCGCATTGGTGCCTGAGCTGTTGGTCGCGGGTGCCAGCGTTACCGCTGGTGCGGTGTGGTGGTGCGAGAGGAGCGCCTGAATATCGTGTGGGCGGATGAGTGGTATGTCGGCAGGCAGGCAAATCAGGTGTTGAACGCTGCGTACCATGAGCTCCCCTGCCGCTGCGGTGATCGCCGTGTTGAGATCCGCACCAGGTGGCTCTTCAATCCACAATGCTTCGAACGCGTGACAAAGCTGTTTGGCCTTTTCATCGGCAGATACAATCGCGATGCCGGCAAGCTGCTCACAGTCTACCAGGCAGCTGAGGACATCCCGCGCCATGGCCAGTGTTAAGTCTTGCCTCTGGTGTCTAGTTAACGCGGGAGATAAACGGGTTTTTGCGGTGTCCAGACGTTTGATTGGGATCAGTGCCCAGGTTTCTGTCATCGTATTTCTGTTAACTGACATGGGAAAGGGTATGCTTGACTCTCTATAAAAGAGTCGCTAGCGTGCTAGTAAATAATTAGTCGAATTTAGGGGGAGGATACAGATTAATGGCCAATTTACCAAAGCGTGCGTTAGAAGGCATTCGAGTCATTGATTGTTCGACCGTGGTTGCCGCGCCAACGTGTACTCAAATATTAGGTGACCATGGTGCCGATGTTGTCAAGGTAGAGTCTCCTCATGGCGATGATGGTCGGCGGCTGGGGGTACCGACAGACCTTGGGATCAGCGCACACTTTTTAGGGCTAAATCGTAATAAACGTTCAGTTGGGCTGGATTTGGAGTCGCCTGAAGGGCGTGAAGTGCTTCTAGCGCTTCTGGAAGACGCGGACGTTTTTTTAGAAAACTTTAAGCCAGGCACCTTGGAAAAGTGGGGGATTGGTTATGAAGAGTGCCTAAAAGAGCGATTCCCGACTTTGATCCATTGCCACATCACCGGGTTTGGCAGCAATGGCCCCTTGGGTGGTTTGCCTGGCTATGATGCTATTGCACAGGGATTTGCCGGTATCATGAGCTTTAACGGTGAGGAAGGGGGCGGCCCCTTGCGTTTAAGCCTGAATGCAGTGGACACCTCAGCCGGGCTCTATGCCAGTGGCGCGATTTCCATGGCGCTTTTTGAACGTACGCGTTCAGGGCTGGGGCAGACAATTGAAGTCACGCTATTAGATACATCACTCACCATGATTCATCCTTTTGCGGCCAACTGGCTTCACTATGGTCAAGTGCCTAAACGCATGGGCAGCCGACACCCTAATGCGGCGCCTTATGATGTTTATCCTGCAGCAGATGGGCACGTACTGGTTTGTGTGGCCAATGACAGACACTTCAAACGTTTGTGTGAATTAATGGGGCAGCCAGAGATAGCTGAAGACCCCCGCTTTACAAAAAATGCCGATCGTGTCGCGAATATGCCGGCACTGACTGAGGCTATGGCCGGTTTGTTTGCCGATAAAAAGAAGATGGAGATCTCGTTGATGTGCTTGGAGGGTGGCGTGGCTGTGGCGCCTATTTTGACCGTGCCCGAAGCATTGGAGCACCCTCAGGTAGCGGCGCGTGAAATGATTATTGAAGAAGGAGAATACAAAGCCATCGGCATTCCAGTCAAAATGAGTCGTACGCCGGGGCGCATGTCGCGCCTGCCCCCTAAATATGCTGAGCATAACCGTGAGGTGCTTTCTGCTGCGGGGTTTTCTGATGATGAGATTAATCGGTTCATAGAAAAAGGTGTATTGAGGGAAGAAACAACCTGATGGCC
>DJFX01000043.1:200118-227952 GCA_002432635.1 Halothiobacillaceae bacterium UBA5861
GCCTGTGTAGCTTGTGTTTTGGTAATGAAAGAACATTACAGTGTTCATACTTATGAATAGGCGAACAGCGTAAGCTTTTGGCTTTAAGTCATATTAACAGGTAGCGCCAAGCATGAGGGGACGGGTTGTTTCCATCTGGGTCAGTGTGTGTATCGTACTTCTTTCACAATCGATACGTGCCGAGTGGTTTTCGAGAGACGGCACCGTGATGGGGACAACGGCCCGTGTCGAAATTTGGACAGTCGACTCAGCTCAGGCCCAATCCTTGATTGAGCTGGCGTTTAAAGAGCTTCGCCGCATTGATCAACTACTCAGCCCTTATCGCCCTGCTTCAGAGCTGTCACAAGTTAATCAGTCCGCTGGAGACTCTGCGGGCGTTCAGATTTCCCCTGAGTTTTTTCATTTGTTACAGCGGGCGCTTGCGTTTTCTGTTGAAACAACGGGACGTTTTGATATCACCTTTGCCAGTGTGGGGCACCGCTACAATTTCCGCGATAAAACCCGCCCTACTGTTGAGGAAATGCCCCCGCTCCTGGATGCGATTGATTATCGCCATGTACAATTGCTGACCGCCTCGAGTCAGGTTATTTTACGCCACCCCAAAACGCGTATTGACTTGGGCGGTATTGCCAAGGGCTATGCTGTCGAGCGAGCGGCGTCACTTTTGCGGCGGCAAGGTGTTCAACATGCCCAGGTCACAGCCGGAGGAGACACGCGCTTCATCGGTGATCGCCGGGGCAGGCCTTGGCGTGTCGGTATTCGAGACCCTCGACAAGAAGGGGCCACCGTTGCTGTTCTACCTCTTGTGGATGAGGCGATGTCAACATCGGGTGATTATGAACGTTTTTTTATTGAGGACGGTCAGCGCTATCATCACATCATTAACCCAAAGACCGGCCTGTCAGCCACGGGTGTGCAAAGCGTCACGGTGATTGGTCCGGATGCGACTGTGACAGACGCCCTGTCTACAAGCGTTTTTGTGATGGGTATTGATCAGGGCCTGAGACTGATTAATAACCGATCAGATTATGAGGCCGTCGTGGTAGGCCACACTGGGGGCCTGTTTTTTTCAAACGGGTTGTCAAAACAGACTGACTGAATATGACTGACCTTGGCTTTGTGACCAAAGTCGCTGAATTTTCGACACCAAGAGTTGAATATTCGACACAAGGGATTGCTCCTGAGTGTTTATTGAGACCTGTTTCACATAAAAAACAAAGGCTTGTTGAGTGTCTTAAAATCAACGCCGTCGGTCTATTTTGTTTGGCTTCACAGTGAATCAGGAACTTTAATAGCTTTAAGTGTGAGGTTTGTCCTCAACGATTGAATGGGGTTAGTTATGAAATATTTTCACCGATTTGCTATAGGGTTGCTTATAGCGTCGTTCATGGTCGGTTGTTCTGATGAAAAGGATAGCACCGTGGTCGTCGATGGCGATTTTAAGGTCACCTATGTGCAGCGGAAATCATCCGCGATGGGGAATCCAACAGATGGAACTCGTTTTGCAGCAGGTGGTGATTTGTATATGAGAGATCTGGCATCGCCGGGTTCCGATCCTGTGAATATCACAGGGACTTACACGCAAGGTCAGGGTGATGTGTCTGACCCTGAGGTATCTTATGACGGGAATAAGATCCTCTTTTCGATGCGAGGGCCGAATGATTCGACCTGGAATATCTGGGAGTACAATATAGAAAGTGGCAATTTGCACCGCATTATCTCGGACGATGCTACGGCCAATGCCGGTAATGATGTTGACCCCGTATATTTGCCTGATGGGCGTATCCTTTTTTCGTCCAGTCGCCAGGAAAAATCCATGCAAATCATGACGTCAGAGGGTAAGGAACCTTACGCTTACCGCGACGAGTATGAGCGCGAAGCTGTGATCGTGCTTCACGTGATGGATTACAACGGGGACAATATTCGCCAGATCTCTTTTAACCAGAGTCACGATCGTAATCCGGTGGTACTGTCTTCCGGTGAGATCATGTTTGCCCGCTGGGATCATGTAGCCGGGCGGAACCATTTCCCACTGTTTACAACAAACCCGGATGGTACGGGGATGTTTGTACTGTATGGCGCGTTTAGTCCGGGTAACAGCTTCTTGCACCCGAGAGAGTTGCCTTCCGACGGCTCTTACGCTGGTAAGGTGATCTCCTCACTCATGCCCTTGTCAGGGACCCATGAGGGCGGTGCGCTGATGCTTGTGGATATTGATGAGTCAGATGATGCGCAAACGCAGGCAACCACAGAGGAAATCCCCATCGGAGGTGGTATTTCTGAAAAAGGGCGCTTTAATACTCCGTACCCTTTGTGGGATGGAACAAATCGGGTACTGGTTTCTTGGTCGCCTTCCCAGCCGCAGGAAGTGGAAAACCCATTGACGGGTGAGACAGAAATGGAAGAGGGCCCACCTCATTATGGCATCTACATGTTCGATCTGGACAAAAAGAGTATGGATCCGATTGCACTGCCGCCAGAGGGGTATTCACTGACGGATGCGGTTGCTGTTATGGCCCGGCCTATCCCCAACTTAAAGTCGGATACGATTGATCCGGCGTCGACGGAAACAACCGGTATCTTAAATGTTAAAAGCGTTTACGATACAGACTCTCAGGGCTTAATGGGTGACCGTGTACTGGCTGATTTTGAAACGATTCCCAAAGTAGACGGCGAGGCAGACATTGCCCGGCTTAAAGATCCGGCGCAAACCACAGCTGCCGAACGGCCGGGTCGATTTTTGCGAGTGACCAAAGCGGTGCCAACCCCGCCGGGGATGTCAACCGATATTGGTCAAGGTAATTTTGAAATGCAGCAGGTCATCGGGTACACAGAGATCGAGCCTGATGGTTCTTTCAAAATCGAAGTGCCAGCAGATACACCCATTGGTGTCGCCGTTGTCGATCGTGAAGGGCGGGCGTTTCAGACGCATACTAACTGGATTCAGGTGCGGCCAGGTGAGCGTAGAACCTGTAACGGCTGTCACTCACCGCGTCGCAGCAGTGCCTTAAATACCGGCGCTGAGGCGGGTCAGAATCACCCGAACACCGTGCTGGTGGCCGAGCAAGGCGAGTCCATGGCGGAAACGCGCACACGGCTGGACCCCAGTCATCTCCAGCTCAAAGCGGATATCCTTTATGCAGATATTTGGACGGATGAAGTCGCCGCCGGGCGAAGTAAAGATGCCGACCTGAGAATTGCTTATGTGGGTAATACCAATGCCGCGGATGATTTGATGACGCTGGTGCCGGTTGATGGTGCGATTAACTACCCGGATCATATTCAGCCAATCTGGTCAGTTAGCCGCGGAGTGGGTGGTGCGGACACCTGTGTTAACTGCCATAACCCGTTGGACTTGATGGGGAATCTGGATTTATCCGCGACAGTATCAGGAACCGGGCGATTGGAGTCTTACGAGTCACTGACAACCGGCGCGCCGGTACTGGGTGCGGACGGGTTACCAATCGTTGAGATTGATGACGAGGGTGAAGTGGAAATTCAGCGTCATCCTGCTGCGATCAGTGTTGGTAGTGCGTCCAGGAGCTCTCGTACCAGTTATTTGATTGAAAAAATCTTTGAGCAGGAGCTACGAGCAGACAAAACGCTTGAAACCACGGTGAGCCATAGCCCATTTTTAACCAAGGCCGAAAAGCGTTTGATTGCCGAGTGGGTTGATTTGGGTGCGCAATACTACAATGACCCTTACATTTCCGGCGCCGGTGACGATGGACTTAAGTCAATCTCGGAATTGCGCCGCTCAATGTCCGGGTTGAGTGAAGAGGGTTTTGCCAGCTCCGTTCACCCAGTCTTGACGGATAACTGCCAAAGTTGCCATCAGCCTTCGGGCAGTACCAATGGTGAAACGGTTGAAAGCCGCTCGGGTAGCCGCTTTGTCTTAACGGGTAGCGAAGAAGGGGACTACAATATCACTGTCAGTATGGTCAATGATGTGTGTTCACCGGAAGATAGCATTCTGCTCGTTCGGCCGACATCAATGGAGACCAGTCAATTGCCACATCCTCAGATTGCAGATACCGCTTCGAGTGACCCGAATGCCAAGAAGCCGGTACTCGCAACCACGGATGCCGCCTATCAGGCCATCCTTGACTGGATAAATACAGCGGACAAGTCCAGCTGTAGTTCATAACAGGCGTAAAGCAGGGAGCGTAGAGTCAATGATCAGAGTGTTGTTAATGTGTGGTTTATGTCTTATTGCGCTCTCTGCCTGTCTGGATAATGTTGAAGTTGAGCCCGATGAGGAAGTTGGGCAAACCCTTTGTCTTGCAGACTATCAAGCCTGTGTTGACCCTGTTTTTCACGCCAGCATTAACGGTAGGGCAGGGCCTCTCACCTGTTCAGCCAGCGGTTGTCATGACATTAACTCAGGCTCTGGTGGCGGGTTCAAAATTTTCCCTAACCCCGGTGATGATCAGGCAAAATTACTCGCTAATTTCACCTCAGCCAAAGCATTCGCCAATATGTCCACGCCTCCTCAAAGTAAATTGCTGCTCGAACCACTCAATGGTATTTCAGCCATTTCTGGCACGCATACTGGGGGCGATATTTTCCCTAATGAAAATGATGTTTGCTATCAAGCGATTTTAAGCTGGATTGCTACGCGGGTGAATGAGGAAACGGCCGATAGCTGCGGGCGGTGTACAGCACCCACAATCAGTGCGTGTGGGTTTTGAGCGTAATGGTTGGTCGTTTTTTGCTGCTGTTGGGCGTTATGAGTGTCTTGGGTTTTCACTCCAGAGCGCTGGCGGATGAATTTTGGCGAGTGAAAATAGTTGAGCCCTACATAGAAATGCATACGGGGCCTGGCCGTGGATACCCTGTTTTTCATGTTGTACCGCGCGGGGAAACGCTGGTCGTGCTCCGGCGAAAGACAGATTGGTACAAGGTGCAGTCTGGCGATGGCAAGCAAGGCTGGGTCACGCAAAACCAGCTGGAACAGACGGTGACTGGGGACGATACGGGCATAAAATTTGAGGAAGTCCTTCTGGCGGACTACGAGAGCCGGCGCTTCGAGTTGGGAGTGACCGCCGGTCTGTTTCAGGAAGATCCGATTGTGGCCTTTCATACCGGTTTCCGTTTCAACGATGCTCTCTTGCTCAATTTTTCCTATAGCCGGATTGCAGGCACGTTTTCCAGCTCCTCTCTTTATCACTTGGAACTGCTGGGCCAGCCTTTTCCTGAATGGTCATGGCAGCCGAATTTAGCCGTCGGTTTTGGCGAGTTAGATAATGAGCCGCAAGCCAGCCTGGTCAATGCGAATCAGACTCAAAATACGGTTTTTAGTGCCGGTTTAGGTGTCCGCAAATACATCACCCGGAGCTTTTTGTTCAGAGCGGACTATCGCAATTACTGGCTGTTGGTGGAAGATGATCGCAACGAAGAGTACCACGCTATTACCGCAGGCTTTTCGGTCTTTTTTTGATGGGGATTTTAATGCGCTTAGGTTTATTCGGTTTCATCGTGAGTGTTTTCATACCAGCCTTTCTTTTAGCGGCAGAGGCCCCCAGCCCGGAACAGCGTCAGGCCTCTGTCATTCGCCAAGATATTGATCGCCGGGATGTTTCCCCGCCTTCCATTGATGCCTATGACTTTGAAGCCAGTGTATTTGCCGGGCTGCTCAGCATCAATGATTTTGGAACAGAACCCGTTTACGGTGCAGCGCTGTCGTTTCATGTCACCGAGGACTTTTTTTTGGAGGCTGTCTACGGCTTATCAGAAGTTTCAGACAGTACTTACCGGAATATCGGTTTGACTTTGTTCGAGAGCGAAACCGAGAGCATTGATTACTACCAACTATCCATCGGTTATAACTTTTTACCGGGTGAAGTTTTTTGGAGCAAAAGCCGGGCATGGGCCAGTAGCTACTACCTGGTGGCGGGAGCTGGGAGTACCAGCTTCGTGGTTGATGATGAATTTACCTACAACGTTGGGTTTGGCTTGCGTATTTTACCGGCCGAGATGTTCAGCATACGGTTTGAGGCAAGGGATCTGATCTTTAAAACGGATGTGCTGGGGCAGTCGGAGCTGAAGCATAACCTGCAGATGAATATGGTATTGGGATTTTATTTTTAGGGTGTGACATGAAACGAATCGTCAAATACACATTAGCGTTCATTGTGGTTGTGGCCACTGGCGTGCAGGCTGGAACTGTTCAGTTACAGCAACCGGCGCCGGACTTTGTATTAAAAAGCCAAGGTGGTGAAAACCTCCGGCTCAGTGAACAGCGTGGTCAAGTGATTTTGTTGAATTTCTGGGCCAGCTGGTGCGGCCCTTGCCGGGAAGAAATTCCCATGCTGAATACCCTGCATAAACAATATGAAAAGCTGGGGTTTCAGGTCATGGGAATTAATATTGATAAACGCCGAGATGCCGCAAAGCGCATGATGCAAGATTTTCAGATTGCCTACCCAGTTCTTTTCGACTCGCAACAAGGCATCAGTAAACTGTATGGCGTGGATGCGATGCCCTCAACGGTCATCATTGATCGTGACGGTATCGTGAGGGCTGTTCACCGAGGGTACAAAAAACGGTATGACGCCATTTATATGGATGAAATCCGAAAGCTGGTGAGAGAGTAATGAGCTTGCCTGCCTACCGACCCTGCCGGCATCTCCTGATGATACTGATCGTCGCAGTGCTTTTAAGTGGCTGTGGCCTCAAGCCTTGGGTGCAACCTTATGAGCGAGAGAACTTTGCCGACCCGATCATGAGCCTTTCACGCAACCCGATTGCCGATCGTTATCGCCAGCATGTGATGGAAGTGCGTGAGGGTGCACGAGGCGCCAGCGTCACGCAGGGAGGGGGCTGTGGTTGTAATTAATGTGATTTGCCGAGCGAGTTTTTTTGCTGTGCTGGTCACTTGGAGCACGGGGGGGCTGCTGGCTGCTGTATTGCCGGAAGATCGGGCTGATGTGATGTACCACAGTTACGACGGCGGTGGCGTGGAAGTGAACGGTCCTGCTGTTCTGGTGCGTAAAGGTTTCCGGCAAAATTTTTCGCTTTCTGCCAGTTATTACCAAGATGCAATCAGCGGTGCTTCACCGGATGTGATTGCCACCGCCTCGAAATACTCCGACACGCGTGATGAGTTTTCTGTCAGTGCGGATTATTTACATAACGATGCCGTCATCAATATGAGCTTTACCAACAGTGAGGAGAGCGATTACACCGCAAATACCTATCACTTGGGGCTGTCGCAGGAGGTTTTCGGGGGTATGACAACGGTGACATTGGGTGTTTCGCGTGGCGATGATGAGGTAGGTAATGTGGATAACCCAGCCTTCTCTGAGGACGTTGATCGAATGTCCTATCAGTTGGGCCTTAGCCAGATACTCAGCGACTCCCTCATCGTCAATGCCAATCTGGAAACGGTCGCTGATGAAGGCTTCTTGAATAACCCTTACCGGAAAGTGCGGATTCTAGGTGTATTCGCCGGTGATGAAGTGTACCCCAGGACACGGACCAGTCATGCGCTTTCATTCTCGGGCAAATATTACTGGGCCTCACGCCTGGTGGGCTCCGTTGGCTACCGGTATTTTACGGATACCTGGGATATCGATGCACACAGTTTCAATATCGGATTGAGCTACGCTCTGGATACCTTGAGCATTTTGGACGTGTATTACCGCTATTACGATCAAGGGCAAGCGTCTTTTTACAGTGATAACTTCGACGCGCAGCAAAATTACATGGCCCGCGACAAAGAATTGAGTCAGTTCTCGAATCATACGATTGGTGTTCAGGCAAGCTACCAGCTCTTCAATGCACGCTATGGCTTGGATCGAGGGACACTGAATGTGGGTTTGGAAGGCATTTCCTATGATTACGACAACTATACCGATGCAACGGGCACGGGTGAGAATTACTCGTTCGATGCCTATACCGCAAAAATTTTCTTTTCAGTCTGGTACTGATTAATGATGAGAAATACAGGTGAAATCAAATGACAAAATGGAATAGACGCATGCGCTGGTTTCAGCGGTTGATAGAGGGTATCTGCCTGGTATTGATCGTGCTGCCTGCAATGGCTGCCGCACAAAGCGAAAGCCAGGTCGCCCAGTCGCTGGATAAAGAGGTGCAGTCACTGAAAGAGGAGTTGATTTCGCTCAATCGGGATCTGTTTTTACTGGAAGAAGAATTGTTATTTCCTTCCAGCACCCAAGTGGCTGTTTTCATTTCCATGGATGTGGGGGAGTTCTTTGCTTTGGACTCGGTAAAAATTGAATTGAATGGTAAAGAAGTTGCCCACTATTTATACACTGAGCGCGAAGTGGATGCGCTCCACCGAGGCGGTATTCATAAAATCTACCTGGGTAATCTGAAGACGGGGGAGCACGAGTTGTCTGCTTTTTTTGTGGGTAAGGGGCCGAGTGGTCGCGACTATCTTCGCGGCGCAGATCTTCGCTTTGAAAAGGGCTTGGGCGTCAAATACTTAGAGTTAAAAATCGATGACTCTGTGACCAAAAGGCAACCCGAGTTTGTGGTCAAGGAATGGTAAGCTGCTCTCAGCAGTGAGTGGCGCATGATGGTGACCTTATTCCCCAAAAGACGGCTCTGTGAGGTGATGCACACAGCCATTTTAGCCCTCGGTATAAGCATGCTTTTGCTTATTGTGCCGGTGGGATCCCATGCGCAAGAAAAAAGCTTTCAGCTCAGCGCCGTCAACGACCTCCACTACGGCGAAGTCCTGTTTCATTTTTACCAGGGGGAGCTGTTCCCGTCCTTGGTGAAATTGTCTGTTGTCCAGGCGCAATCAAAAATCCCTAACCACACGCAAGATGGGCAGTTGCTCAAAGGTGGCTTGTATCTGGCCTATGGCATGCACGAGCAGGCAGAAGCAACGTTTATCGAACTGCTGGACCGCGCAGAAGATGAGGATATGAAGAATCAAGCCTGGTTCTACTTGGGAAAAACACAATTCCAACGCGGTAAGCTGGGTGCGGCGAAAGTTTCCCTGACACGCTCAAAGCTACCGTTGTCAGACCGACTGGGTAGTGAAAAAGTCTATCTGGAGGCGCAGCTCTCTTTCCGGCAAGGGGCAATAGTCCAAGCCGCGAATAATCTCTCAGATTGGGAGAATATGCATGATGAATGGCGCAATTATGGTCTCTATAACCTGGGGGTTATGGCCGTGCGTCAGGCACATGAACAGCAAGCAGTAAAGGCTTTTACCCGGCTTGTGAGTGATAAACCTGATGATTCACTCACAAAAGCACTGCAAGACAGGGCTCAACTCACGGCGGGACTCTATCTCCTGGATAAGAAGCGCCCTGAAGATGCCGCTGAGTTTCTGCGCGGCGTCAGATTGAATAGCACTGATTCTGCAAAAGCCCTGCTGGGTCTCGGTTGGGCTTACAGCGAACTGGGTCAATATCAAAGGGCTCTGGTTGTGTGGGAAGAACTGGCGACGCGCGATTTTAGCCATCCTGCTGTGCAAGAAACCCATATGGCGATTGCTCATGCTTACGGTCAGCAAAAAAACTATGCCGTTGCGGCGGATCTTTATCAGCAAACTATTGAAAAGCTGAATCAGGAGTATACCCGTCTTGAAACAGCCAAGCAGGTCGTCAGACAGGGGCAGTTTAGCCGTGATTTGACCAAGATCCCATTCATCGCACAAAAAGACTGGTTCTGGATGGTCAGCGAATTGCCCGACAGTGCTGTTAGCCCGTATCTCCCGGAGCTGCTGGCAGAAACACATTTCGTGGAAGCGGTAAAAAATTACCGTGATTTGCTGTTTATGCAGCAAAACCTGGCGCACTGGGCAGAAAGTATGGTGTCTTTTAACGACATGGTTGCTGCCAGGCGTGCGCGTTTTAAGCAATCTGCGCCGTTAATTCAGCAAACTTTGAATCGGGTCAATATCGACAGACTGAAGACACGGCAGCAAAGCCTGCTGCGCCGGTTTGAGGTTGAAAAAGCCACACCTGAAGGGCTGGCTTCCCCCAAAGAGCAACGCCTCCTGACTCGGCTTAATGAAGTTGATCAACGTGTGGCGAGCCTTTCAGCCGTTACCGCCTCGCCGGAGCTGACATCCATGGCGCAGAAGCAAGCCTTTTTGCAGGGCATTCTGACTTGGGACATCAGTGCGCAATATGTGGAACGACGGTGGGCGATCGAAAAATCACTGAAAACCATCAACACAACGCAGGACAGCATCAAAGAACGTGTAAAGGCACTGAGACAAGCCAGAGCTGCCGCAGCGACGACTTTTGCCGGTTTTGACCAGCGCATACATCAAAGTGCGCAGCGGGTCAGACAATTGCAACAACAGGTTCAGCCCCTTATGCAGCGGCAGGTGGAATACATCAATCAGCTCGTGTTTGATTCACTTTCATTGAAACAACAGCGGATTCAGGAATACCGGCAGTACGGTCTGCTGGCCTTGGCTGAAACATATAATCTTGCGGGTGAAACAACAGGCGAGGCCGCTGATGATGGGGGCAATGACTAAGATGCGATGCGTGCGCTTTGTATTACTCGGTGCGATCTCGACTCAGCTTGTCGCCTGTGGTCTTTGGGGTGGGTCGGGTGAAGTGACCCTGGCCAGCCTGGATAAGCGTAAATTTGTTGAGCGAGAAGCGCCTGCGATTGAAGAAGCAAAGCAAAAAGCGTTAAGCCAATACCAGGTCCTGCTAGAGCGAGGGGCCCCGGTTGAAAAAAATGAATTGGTGCGTCAGGTTGCCGATATCCAGCTGGCGATTGCGGAGGCAAAAGATGCTGAGGCCGCAGAGACACAAAGTGAAGCGAAAGCAGGAGAAGCGTTGGAGGAATCCAAGCAGCGCTATGCCGATGCGGTTGCACACTATCAAAACTTGATTCAGGCTGAAACAGCCGGAGAAGCCAATCCAGAAGTCTATTACCAGCTCTCCCGTGCCTACCAACTCCAAGGTAATTCTGAAATGGTGCTGGCAACCTTGACGGATCTGGTCAAGCGCCGTCCAGGTCTTGAAAATCTGGATGAGGTTCAATTCAGGCGGGGAGAACTTCTTTTTGAACGCCGTGATTATGAAGCAGCGGCACAGGCCTACCAGGTTGTTTTACAGACTCAGCCGACGTCCAGTTTTTACCAACAGGCCCTCTACAAACAGGGGTGGACACTTTTTAAGCTCAGCCAGTTTAAAGCCTCGACAGATCTGTTTATTCAGTTAATAGACTCCGTACTGCCAGGGAAAGAGCTGGGGCAGGTTGAGATAGCGGCATTGAGCGGGTCTGACCGGGAGTGGGTGGAAGATAGCTTTAGAGCCATTAGCCTGAACTTTTCCTACCAGGAAAAGGATAATCAGGTGGGGCGTTATTTTGACGCAATTAATGGCCGTCATTACGAAGACCAGATTTATGACCGCCTGGCGGCATTGCTGTTCGAAAAGAAACGTTACAGTGACGCCGCGGAAGTTAATCTGGCCTATGTGAACCGGTCCCCGGCCTCAGTGCGTGCGCCTTATTTTACTGTGCGTGCGGTAGACAGCTACCAAAAAGGCGGCTTCCCGGAAAAGTTGATTGAAACGAAGAAAAAATTTGTCAATCTGTATCAGCGTCATGCACCGGCCTGGAAACAAGCGGATGCAACTTCTGCTGAAAAGGCACAAAGCCATCTTGAGAGTTATCTGATCGATTTGTCCAGTCACTATCATGCACTGGCACAACAAACGGATCCGGTCCGTAACAAGGAGAAAAAAGCTTCTGCAAAAGAGCGTGCCCAAAAACGACAGGAAGCATTGGCACACTACGGTGCCGCGGTCAGCTGGTATCGCCTTTATCTGGCAAACGTTCCCAGCAGCCCGAAGCGGATGGAACTGCATTTTCTACTGGCTGAAGCACTGTATGAAAGCGAACGTTATGAAGAAGCTGCAAAAGCCTATGAGGATGTGGCTTATGTTTATCCCGTTTCAGCGAAGTCAGCCGAGTCAGGATACGCGGCACTTTTAGCCTATGAGCAGCACCAGAAACGTTTGCCAGCGCTGAGTCTTGCCAGCCAAGAAGCACAAAACGCGGAGCAAAAGGCTGCTGTTGACTGGCGGCTGAAAGGCATCGACAGCGCTTTACGGTTTGCTGATCGGTTTCCTGCTCACGCTGAGGTCCTGTCTGTACTGGCCCGAACAACGGAGGACCTTTATCAATTGCAGGCATATGATCGGGCTATGAAGGTTGCCGGGCGTATCCTTAATGCACAACCACCGGCGCCACCCAAGTACACACTGGTTGCCTGGCGAACATTGGCGCATGCCGCTTTTGAGGAAAAAGACTTTGCCATGGCAGAAAAAGCTTATCGGGAAACGCTTGCTCGCTTGCCCAAGCAAGATAAGACGCGGGAGGAAACACGTGAGCTGTTGGCTGTTGCGATTTACCGGCAAGCAGAAGTGAGCCAACAGCAAGGCAATTTGGCTCAAGCCGTCAGCCATTTTCGACGCGTGTTGGTGGATGCACCAGGGACATCGACGAGCGCCAATGCGCTCTTTGATGCGGCTTCTGTCTTAATTACCATGGAAAACTGGCAGGAAGCTGCGCTTACATTGGAGGGCTTTCGCAAAACATTTCCGCGTCATGCGCTCCAACCACAGGTCGCAAAAAGTCTGGCGGTGGTTTACATGGAAAGTGGACAAAAGCAACAGGCAGCCATGGCGTTTGAACGTATCGCGAATGATGCCTCGTTTGACCAAGTGACCCGGCGTGATGCCGGTGCCGAAGCAGCTGCGTTGTACGCGGCTACGGGGGAGACAACAAAAGCGATCACGGCGTATAAAAATCTCATTCAGCAATACCCTCAATTATTTGATGAGACTATGGAGTGGCGTCAGCAGATTGTTGATATTGCTGACGGGCGTGGTGACCAGCGAACGGCGAATGACTGGCGTAGACAAATCATTGAAGCTGACCGTAAGGCCGGCAAAAATCGCAGTGATCGTTCACGTTATCTGGCTGCGAATGCCTCATTAAAGTTAGCGGAAACGACGATGGCATCTTTTTCTCGCGTAAAGCTGAAGGAGCCTTTTAAGAAAACGCTGGCGCAGAAAACAGCCTTGATGAAAAAAGCGATTCAGCAGTTTGAGCAGGTCGCAGGTTATGGTGTTTTGGAGACCACAACGGCGACAACCTATTACAGCGGTGAAATTTACCATCAATTCAGCCAAGCCTGGCTCACGTCACCACGCCCTCGGGGCTTAAATCAATTGGAAGCGGAGCAGTACGATTTGCTGCTTGAGGAAAAAGCCTTTCCTTATGAAGAAAAAGCCATTGAAATTTTGTCAATCAATGCAGACAGGGTGACTGAAGGTGTGTTCGATAAGTGGGTGCGTAAAAGTTTATGGCGTTTGTCCAGCCTTCAACCAGCGCGTTACGCGAAATATGAGCAAACGGAAGATTATGTCGCGACCATTCACTGATCAGCTGAAGAAATATATCGGTCTGCTACTTGTCTTTGGGCTGGCGGCATGCAGTGGGGTGGGCACTAAGCCTGTTGATACCGCGGTGACCGAGCAATATCAGCAGGGTTTACGTTTGATGAAAGAAAAAGAATATCAGTCCGCCGTTGAGGTCTTTCAGGCCATCACGCAAAAGCGTTCTGATCTGGTGGGGCCTTATTTGAATATGGGCATTGCTTATCGAAAACTGGGTCAGCCGGAAGCGTCTCTGGAGGCGTTCACCCAAGCCCAGAAAATTAAGCCGGAGTCCGTGGTCGTCTACAACCAGTTGGGTGTTTTACATCGTAATGAGGGCCGCTTTGATGAGGCCAAAAGCGCTTACCTGAAAGCCATTACCGTTGATAAAAGCTATTCTCCCGCTTATCGCAATTTAGGCATTTTGTGTGATCTGTACCTGCGTGATTTTTCCTGTGCTATCGATAATTACACGCAGTATCAAACGCTCACTCAGGGTAAGGATAAGCAAGTCAGTCTATGGATCAAGGATTTGCAGCGGCGTATAGGGCAGGAATGATGAAGCATTCATGGGTGAAAAAAAACGTCTATAAATGGTTATGGCGCGGCGTCGCTTTAATCTGCCTCAGTACGTCAGTATTAGCACTGGCCGCTGATGATGAAACCAATCGCGCAGGGATCTCTATTATCGGTAACCGGGAGCTGCCTAAGGCGGTCACTATTGTGCCTTGGAAAAATACACAGTCGGGTGCTTTGCCGAATCGCCCTGTCAGCAGTGTGTTGAATGATGAAATCAAGCCGGTTGACCGAGATGAATTCCAGCGTGAAACCTACTATTACCAATTAAGTGTGTCGGACTGATGACCCAGTCACGGGGGTAAGATAATTTTATGGAAGCATTTGAAGCAGTTATTCGTTTTTTTCAAACCGGTGGGGTTTTTATGTACCCCATTGTTATTGTTTTGGCGATTGGGTTGGCCATTGCCGTTGAGCGCTTGGTTTTTTTGAATCGCACAAAGCGCGAGAATCGGCAAGCCTGGTACGAAATTGAGCCATTGCTCAATGAAGGTAAGTTCCAGGCGGTATTGATGATGACTAAAGACCACAACACCGCGATGGACCGCGTCATTGGCTATGGTCTCAGCCGGGCCGGTGGCTCCCAGGTTGAAATTGAAATGGCGATGGAAGAAGGGCTGATGGAGGTGATTCCAAAGCTGGAAAAAAGAACACCATATCTTGCCACGTTTGCGAATATTGCGACGCTGCTTGGGTTGTTAGGTACGATTATTGGTCTTATTCAGGCATTTACTGCAGTCGCTTCAGCAAGCGCAGCTGACAAAGCTGATTTGCTGTCTGCCAGTATTTCGGTTGCTATGAATACCACGGCTTTTGGGCTGATGGTAGGGATTCCTCTTTTACTGCTGCACGCCTTTTTGGTTTCCAAAACCACGGAAATTATTGATAGCCTGGAAATGGTTTCAGTGAAGTTTGTCAACCAGCTCATGCGCCGGCGGCGATCTAAACCGAAGGCTGCCGCGTAATGAGACGGCGGCGTGCGTCAAAGCGGCATGAAGTCGCTGAGCTCAATGTCACAGCCTTTATGAATTTGATGGTTGTTCTGGTTCCTTTTTTATTGATAACCGCTGTTTTTTCTCGGTTAACCATTCTCGAGTTAAACCTGCCTTCGGATAACGCTCAAACCTCTCCGCCTTCCAAGGGGCTTAACTTAGAGTTGTCTGTAACGCAGAGTGATATTAGCGTGGTTGACCGCAACGGGCTGATTCGTACTTATAAAAGACGGAAAGATGGGACTTTTGATATGGCTTCCTTATCCGATTTGTTGGTGAAGATAAAAAGCCGCTCCGGCAATACCAAGGATGTTCGTATTCTGCTTGAAAAAGACGTCAGCTATGACACTTTGGTGCAAGTGATGGATGCGGCCAGAACAGCGGTCGTCACGATAGATGGCAAGTCGCAGCGCATTGATCTGTTTCCATCCATTTCGTTGGGTGAAGCGGGTTAGTGAGGGTAATCAGCTGATGAAAATGTCACGCAGAGCCAAGCGGATGGATAAGCATCACAAGCGAGGGAAAAATTTTCCAGCGTTTAATATGATTTCTCTGATGGATATTTTCACGATTTTGGTCTTTTTTCTGTTAGTGAACTCGTCCGATGTAGAAGTGCTCAAAAGCTCAAAAGATATCAGTTTGCCGGAGTCAGTGGCTGAACAGAAGCCCAGAGAGACGGTCCAAATCACGGTATCTCAAAAAGCCGTCGCCATTGAAGGTAATCGCGTGGCGTCATTTGAGCAGGTTGCCGGAAGCAAAGAAGACATTATTCCAAGCTTGCACCAAGCCTTGAAAAGGCTCGCGGCAAGGCAGCCGCTGATACGGAAAGAAGAGGTTGAAGCTGGCCGTGAGGTCACCATCATGGGCGATAAGGAAATTCCTTTCAGTGTGCTGAAAAAGATCATGTCGACATGCACTCATGCAGGTTACAGCCGGATTTCGTTATCGGTGATGCAAAAATCTGCGGTTGGAGCGTCTGGATGAGTGTGGCTTTTTATTCACCTCATTTGCCGTGGTACGTTTCTCCGCGGGATAAAAAGCGTTTTCGGAATATTCTGTTAGCCAGTGTCACGCTTTTCTTTTTTTTCAGCGTCGTCATTCCGTTTATTACGTTACCTGAGCCGGAAGAAGACAAAGTCATTGAGATTCCTCCGCGCCTTGTTCAGCTCATCACCGAGCAAAAGAAGCCCCCTCCTCCAGCACCCAAAAGTCCCCGAAAGCGTGATGGAGAAAAAGTGGTACAGAAAGAAGAAACACCCAAGCCAAAACCTAAACCGAAGCCCAAGCCCCAGTCCCAAAAGACTGTGGAAAATACCCAAAAAGTTGCGCCCAAACCGAAGCAGTCACCTAAGCCTAGTCAAGCCGTTGAGTTAGCGGCTGCGAGAAAAAAAGCCGCGAGTGTGGGTTTGCTGGCTGTGAGTGATTCCTTATCAGATTTGAGGGACAGTCAACTTGTGGCTCAATTGGGTAAAACGCCGACGGTACGAAGCGGGTCAGGCAGCCAGAGCGCTACTGGTGGCTCAACGAGTGGTGGGGTTCCGTCACGCATTGTGGCTGGGGTGGGGGCAGGCAGTGGTGGTGTCAATTCAAACGGACTTGCTCGGACGACGGGAGGCACAGCGTTTTCTGGACGGGGCACCAGCAATGTCAGCAGTTCAAGTGCAAATGCAGTCAGTGCCGGAAGCTCACAGGGAGGGAGTGGCAGCTCAGGCAAAGGTAAGCGAAGCTTTGAAAGCGTGAAGCGAACGATTAATCAGAGTAAGGGGGCAATCTACAATATTTACAATCGAGAGTTGCGTAAAAATCCTTTATTGGAAGGTGTTATTTTGGTCGAGTTGACTATTGCGCCTTCTGGCGAGATTACAGGCCTGAAGCTGGTATCCAGTGAACTGCAATCGCCGGACCTGGAGCGTAAGTTACTTGCGCGTCTCAAGCTGATTAATTTTGGCGCCAAGGATGTCGAGGTGTTTGTCACACGGCTTCCTTTTGAGTTTTTCCCAGCATGATCAGCCAATATGCTCGGCGTGGAACCTTCATGATGCTGTTGCTGCTCATCAGTGGCCTGATTTCTGCGGATGAGATGTCGCCCAAACTCATAGGTACACTGTCGGGTCAGCACCCTGTGGCGATTTTTTCTATAGCGACGGAACAAGGCGGTACGCGCGAGGTGATCTTGCAGGCGGGGGATACGTTAGGCCGCTGCGTGGTGAACGCCATACTTCCTGAAGAAGCGGCATTGACGTGTAATGGTCAGAAAACCAAAGAGCTTCTATCTTCCGGTGAAAAAGAGTCCGGGGCCTCTATATCACAGTGGAAGACAATCTTACTGGAGGCGGAAGAGCTAAAGGGCTGGATAAAAAATGGCCAGCAGATTGTGAATGATATTGACTTATTTCCCCATGTAGATAGCGGCACACTGACTGCGTATGAGATTCAACGCGTGAGACGGGGTAGTGTCGCGGAGCGCTACGGACTGAGAAAGGGAGACCGGATTAATGCCTTCAATCATATTCCGGTTTCAGAGCTTGAGACGGTGCTGGCGGCTGTCAAGGCTATGCAGGATAACAATCACTATTTCACGCTATCGGTGAGGCGGGGTGATAAGGACTACCAACTCACCTACTTGCTCTACTGAAAAAATATGACGCAGTTATTACTTTCAGAAGACAAAATTACCACTCTGTGATAACTGCACGCATTACTGCACTTGCATGTGAACTGTTCAAAATTTCAACTGGCCTTGTGTGAGTATCATCACCTTCGTTGTTATTGCCTTTAATTTAAGAGCTGAAGTGATTTTTTCGCTGAGCTGAAGGGATGCTTAATCTTAACCCAGTTGGAAAAGGCCGTTTTGGAACAGTTATAGGCAGGTGAAAGTATGTCTCATGTTGTGATTATTGGTTCCGGACTGGCTGGATGCGCCACAGTACGCACCTTGCGGCAGCAAGGTTGTGACGCATCGATCACAGTGATTTCTCCCGAACCGAGTTTATTTTATTACCCTGGGTTGCTGCGCAGTTTGGCTGAAATGCGCGTTGAAGACAGTGTATTAATTAATTTAAAGCGTTTTTTTGAAGATCAGGACGTCGATCACTTCGCAGCGAACGTTACTGGGCTTAGTCCAGAAGCCGCTGTTGTTAAAACCGATGTGACGGATGTGGGTTATGACTATCTGGTGATTGCCAGTGGAAGCCGATACTCTCCAAGTATTGCGGGTAGTGAGCATGTGATCAATCCGCTTAAGAGCTGGTCAGAAATGATGCGCTATCAGCGGGCATTGAATGAGCTGGAAGGCGGTTCGCTGGTGATTGGTTTTGGTGCTCACCAAGAGGACCCACTGGCTTTTCAGGGTGGCCCGGTTTTTGATCTGTTATTTGCCATTGACAGCCGGTTACGCAACCAGCGACAGCGACGGTCTTACGACATAACCTTTGCAAGCCCCAGTTTGAAACACGAGTTACGTTTTGTCGATGAACCGTTTGATAATCTCCTATCGCAATTCAAACGGAATCATATTCACTTTCTTGGAGAAGATATTGTTTCCTTTGATCGAGATGGTCTTGATACGCTGAATACCCGGGTTCCCAGTAACTTGACGGCCTTTGTACCGGGTTTGGCGGGGCCTGAATGGTCTGCAAGCAGTGGACTTAAAGTCACCGGGTCCGGTCTGTTTGAAACAAATGCAGCTTGCCAGGCGGTTGGGCATGAAAATATCTATGTAGCCGGAGATGCGGGCCGTTTCTCCGATCGCCCGATGAAGTTGACGCAGTATTATTTGGCAGACTTAACGGGCGAGATTGCTGCTCACAATATTGCGGCACTGGCTCGAGGTAAAACGCCGATTGCGGTGCTTTCCTCAGATGAACATGGCATTACCGAGTCTGTTGACAACAATAGCTTGATTTGCCGGGGTAAACAGCGGAATTATATTCGTCGTGGTGTTCCGCTCACTTGGAGTCGAAATCTGATGGAATGGCAAACACTGCGGCGTTATAAAAACGTTTCTTGAATCTAAATTTCTTTTCTGGCAGCCGGCGTCATCTAATTGACGCTCTGAGCTGCCAATCTCTTATTACTACGTAAATGTGTTGTGTCCGTGTGCCTTGGCAAAGCCTTTGTGAGGTGGTGCTCTGTTTAAAGTTTGTGAGACAAATTGAACCAGCGCTCAATTCACGATAATAGCCAAAAACTATTATTGTATTTTTTCTCCAAGCAAGTAGCATGGTCAAGAAATTGACATAGACATTGGTTCGACTGCACGGATCCTGAAAATAGGAGATGAACATGAGCATAAACTACGATGACTCCTTCACCAAAAACGAGTGCATAGAGTTTGACTTCGACGAATGGATGGCACTTAATCGGCGAGACCCTGAGGCGTTTGAAGCCCGACGGCAAGCGCTGGTTGAACAAGTGATCGAAACGGCCCCGCAAACGATGCAACGTCGATTACGTGGGCTTATGTTCGAGATCGATGCAGAACGGGCGAAGGCTAAAACACCCTTGCAAGCGTGTATGAATATTTCATCTCTGATGTGGGAGCGTTTTGATGCGCTTCGTCTACACATGAATATTCTGACACACCCGGAGAAGCTCTCTGAGTCAGAGAAAATTCAATTGCACCGGTCGACCGAAGAAGAGCCCGCGGTTGTCTTACCATTTAAGGCCAGGCCTAAAGCTGAGTAACCGGTTTTTAGGGAGGGCTCTTCAGAGAGCCTTTTCGGTATGTACTGCTATCCATTAAGTCAAAGTTGGCCAAAAGGCTGAAACTCTTTACACTACAAAACCTACCTCACACTGATAACAATAACGATTCTTAAGGCACAGCCTAGCGGGGAGGAGAGTATGTCAACACAAACCTGTAGCCAGGATTATGCCTGGCAACCGGATTCGGAAATCATTGCGTCCAGTAATCTAAAGGCATTTATGCGCTCAATGGGTGTGGATACCTATGAAGCATTACTGAACGTATCCTCAACCGAGCAAGAACGTTTTTGGGACACCTTGCTGCGGCATATCGATTTACAATTCTACAAACCTTATACAAAAATTATGGACCCATCCCAGGGGATACCCTACACGCGCTGGTGTGTGGATGGGACAACGAACCTGGCATTGAACTGTATCGATAAACATAGGGATACGGCCGCTTACCAAAAGACGGCTTTGCTTTGGGATGGGGAGAACGGTGAAAAGCGCACTTTAACGTATGCGCAGTACGATGCCGAAGTATGTCGCTTTGCTAACGCTTTGCGTGAACTGGGTATCCACAAGGGAGATGTGGTTGGCTTGTATATGCCGATGATCCCCGAAGTCTGTGCGGCATTTTTTGCGATAGCGAAGGTTGGGGCAATTGTATTGCCCCTGTTTTCAGGCTTTGGTCCACAAGCCATTGCCTCGCGCCTTGAAGATGCCGGTGCAAAAGCCGTCATAACGGCTGATGGTACTTATCGGCGTGGTCAGGTTGTAGCCATGAAAACGCTGCTGGACGAAGCCCTTGAAATCTACACGCAGATTGAGCGTGTGATTGTGGTGTCTCGCGTCGGTCAAGTGCTGTCAACGCCTATGCAGCCGGGTCGGGATTACGCATGGGAGCCGCTGAGAGCACGTCAGCCGGACACCGCACAAACAGAAGAAATGGATGCGGAAAGTATTTGTATGCTGGCGTTTACCTCTGGAACGAGCGGTAAGGCCAAAGGTACTGTGCATACCCACTGTGGATTTGTCAGCAGCGTGGCTCTGGATATGGGCATCTGCATGGACTTTAAACCGAGCGATACGTTCTTTTGGATGAGTGACTTCGGTTGGCTCATTGGTGCTTTGGCATCGGTGACAGCGGCTTTTCATGGTGGTTCATTGTTACTGGCGGAAGGTGCGCCAGATTACCCCGATGAGGGGCGCTTATGGCGGCTGGTACAAGACTACCAGGTCAGTTACTTCGGGATTGCGCCGACAGCTGTTCGAGGGGCTATGCGCTATGGTGTTGAGGAAGTCAGCAAATACGACTTCTCTCACCTGCGGATTACAGCCTCTTCGGGTGAGCCGTGGACAGACGACGCCTGGTTGTGGTTTTTTGAACACGTTTGCCAGCGCAAAGTGCCGATTCTGAACTATTCCGGGGGTACCGAAGTTGGGGGTGGCATCCTGGGCGGCACAGTATTACATCCACTCAAACCGTCCTCATTTGCGGGGCCACTGCCCGGTCGAGGCTCTGCTGTTTTTAATGAAAAAGGCGAAGCGGTTGACCCTGGGGAAGTGGGTGAACTGGTCATGACCCAGCCCTCTATCGGTTTGACGCGTAGCCTCTACCAGGATGATGCACGTTATATAAAAAGCTATTGGGACGTATTTCCCGATGTTTGGGTACACGGGGACTGGGCTATGCGCGACCATGATGGTATGTGGTATGTGCTGGGGCGCTCGGATGACACGATTAATGTTTCTGGAAAGCGCATTGGTCCTTCAGAAATTGAAGGTGTACTCATGTCCACCGGCAAAATTTTGGAAGCCGCCATGATTGGCGTGCCCGATGCACTGAAAGGAACGGCACTGGTGTGTGTTTGCGTGGCTAACCCGGGCGTTGAGACAGGTGATGCTCTGCGCCATGAACTTTCACAAGCTATTGTGGAGGGTTACGGAGCGTCTTATCGGCCCAAAGACATCCTCTTTGTTCGCGATTTGCCCAAAACCCGCAGTCTAAAAATCATGCGGCGGTTGATACGGTCGGTTTACCTGGATGAACCCCGGGGAGACACGGCTGCGCTCGTGAACCCTGAAGCAGTCACTGAGCTGGAACATATGCTGTCACCTGCCTGATCACAGAGTGGTGACCAAATATAATAATCACAAAGCGTGGGGAGAAAGATGAATAATATTCAGCGTGCAGCAAACGTCACGGTCGGGGATTTACTGCGGGTTCAAGCGCAGTTGCACGGAGATCAGCCGGCCGTAATTGATGGTGAGGTACAGCAGACCTACGCGGCGTTTAATCAGCGTGTTAATCAGCTGGCCAATCACTTGATCGATCAGGGCGTTCTGCGCGGTGATCGCGTGGCGATCCTGTCTGAAAACCGGATGGAGTTCCTGGAGTTAATCTTTGCTGCCGCCAAAATTGGGGCGATTGTGGCGGCACAAAACTGGCGGTTGGCGGCCGATGAATTGAGTTACTGTCTCGACCTGGTGGCGCCCAAGGCCACACTGGTCTCAGAAAAACATCAAGGTCTACTGAACACCGCTAGCCCGGCGATCGCGGAGACTGCGCTGCGGATGGGTGAGTGCTATGAGGCTCGGTTGGCTGCCTCAAGTTCTGCAGAGCCTGATGGTTATGTCGAGTTGGAAGATGGCTTGATTATCTTGTACACCAGCGGTACGACCGGACGCCCAAAGGGGGCGTTGATCAGTCATCGTGCAATGATCGCTCGTTTTGAAGTCATGGCCTTTGATTGTGGTTTGTCCAAGGGAGACACCACCTTTGTGTGGCCGCCCATGTTTCACATGTCTGGAACCGATGCCTCGATTGGCGCGTTGATCAGCGGGAGTAAATTGATCATTTCGGATGGGCCCGATGTGGATCGAATGGTTGATGCGATTAACCATGAGCGTTTAGGGCGGCTGTCCATCATGCCCGGTATGATTCAGCCATTGATCAAAAAACTGCGTGAGCGGGATGTCAGGCCTAAAGGCATCAAACAAATCGGTGCAATGGCCGATCTGGTGCCGCCGCGTGAGATTGCAGAAATTACGCAAATATTGAATGCGCCTTATACCAATACCTTCGGTGCGACAGAAACAGGGCTGGCTCCAGCCAGTGCTGGTTTGCTTGAGATCGGTGTGTCACCGCAAAATCTGGCGAAAACACAAACCTCATTTTGTGCCATTAAACTGGTTGATGAGCATGACAAGGAGGTGCCGGATGGCCAGCCCGGTGAGTTGGCTATCCGCTCGGCTACGATGTTCAGTGGCTACTGGAATGCCGATGAGGTCAACGCGCAGGACTTCCGCGGCGGCTGGTTTCATATGGGGGATGTGTTTGTCCGCAACCCTGATGGTACCTTGAGCTTTGTTGATCGGGTCAAATATTTGATTAAATCGGGTGGAGAGAATATCTATCCGGCGGAAATTGAACGCGTCATCATGGCGGATCCCCGGGTCTCAGACGCCGTCGTAGTTCGCCAGGACGATCAGCAGTGGGGCGAAGTGCCGGTCGCTTTTGTCTCTCGTCATGAGGATACCCTCAGTGAGGCTGAAATTTTTGCCCGGTGCCGTGAGCAGTTAGCGGGTTATAAGCAGCCAAAGGCGATTCATTTTGTGGCATTTGACCGTTTCCCCCGCAGCACTACGGGGAAAATACAACGTCATGAAGTGGAATCCTGGCTTTGAAACGGGAGCTTGCGTTTGATGAGGCGTTGCTCTAATTCGCCCACAACGCCTTGCCGGAATGTCAGCACACAAATGACAAAAATTACGCCCATGATAATCGTCACCCATGAGCCCAGGTATTCCCCAAGATAGTGTTCCATGCTGACAATGATGGCGGCTCCGACAATTGGGCCGAAAAGCGTGCCTGTGCCGCCAATTAGCGTCATCAGTACCACTGTGCCTGACATGCTCCAGTGCACATCGCTCAGTGAAACCACTTGTGACACCATGGCCTTCATGCTTCCGGCGAGCCCGGACAGTGCGGCAGAGATAATAAACGCAGCGAGTTTGTAGCGATCGACCCGGTAACCTAATGAAATGGCCCGGTCTTCATTTTCTCGAATGCTCTTGAGTATTTGTCCAAAAGGTGAATGGATAATACGAAAAATAATCAGAAACCCCGCCAGAAACAGCGCCAGAATAAAGTAGTACATAGTGACTTCATGGGTGAGGTCAATGATGCCAAAAAGATTGCTGCGGGGGATCGATTGCAAGCCATCTTCGCCACCGGTAAACGGCGCTTTTAACGCGTAGAAAAAAACCATTTGCGCAAGCGCCAAGGTGATCATTGCAAAGTAGATACCCTGTTTGCGAATGGCAATCAGGCCAAACCCTACGCCGAGCAGTGTGCCGGTCAGGGTTCCGGCGAGGATGCTGAGTTCGATCGGAAGCTCCCAGACTTTTGCGGCTTGCCCTGCGATAAAGGCGCTGCCACCCAGGAATGCCGCGTGACCAAAGGAAAGGAGGCCTGTGTAACCAAGCAGCAGGTTAAAGGCGCAGGCAAATAAGGCCATACACAAAAGCTGCATGAGAAATACCGGGTACAAGACATGAGGAAGCAGAGCCAGTAACACCAGAAATGCCAGAAAATACGTGCGCGGTAACATTTATTGCTCCTTACCGAAAAGACCTGAAGGGCGAACGATCAGTACGATGATCATGAGGATAAACACGACCGTGCTTGAGGCTTCAGGGTAGTAGGCTTTCGTGAGGCCTTCCACGAGCCCGACCAGGTAACCGGCGAGTGTTGCGCCTAAAATTGAGCCCATTCCACCGATGACCACTACAGCAAAAATCACAATGATTAAGTTGTTGCCCATCAGTGGGTTAACCTGGTAAATCGGCGCAGCCATGACGCCGGCAAAAGCGGCAAGCCCGACACCCAGGGCAAAGGTTGCGGTAATTAACCGTGGGACTTTGATACCAAAGGCGCGCACAAGCTCTCTATTCTCTGTGGTCGCACGCAAGTACATGCCCATCTTTGTGCGTTCAATCAAGTACCAGGTGCCAAAGCACAAGATGATCGACATGAGTACGACGAAGGCGCGGTAGTTGGGTAGAAACATAAATCCGAGATTGGTCCCACCCTGTAATTGCGTTGGGATTTCATAAGGCAGGCCCGATATGCCGTAAGCCTGCCGGAAAAGACCTTCGATAATCAGTGCGAGGCCAAAAGTGGCCAGCATGCCGTAGAGGTGGTCTAAGTCGTACAGGTGTTTGAGCACCAGGCGTTCAAGTATCACACCCAACAGTGCAACAATCAGGGGCGTTAATATCAGGGCGGGCCAGAACCCTATCCCGAGATAATTCATCAGCATCCAGGCCCCAAATGCACCGACCATGTAGGTGGCGCCATGTGCGAAATTGACGATTTGCAGCATGCCGAAAATAATCGCAAGTCCCAGACTCAGCATAGCGTAGAAGGCGCCATTGATGAGCCCAAGCAGCAGTTGTCCAAAAAAAAGCTGAGGCGGCATTCCTAATAATTCAGCCACAAGTTTACCCCTAAAATCCGGCGTTATCGTGCGTCCCAGCAGCAGTGAGCTAAGGGAGTCACGCGGCTGCCGGGGCGGTGTGGATTATTTAATTTTTAACAAGTGCGCATTCACTTTCAGAGAGAGGCCGGTAGGCTTCGTTACCAGGTAGTGTTCGAACTACTTCGAAGACATCCCAGTCGCTTTCGGCTTCATTGGCGGGCTTGATTTTGACAAGAAACATGTCGTGAACCATGCGGCCGTCTTCGCGGATAAAACCATTGATCGCGAAGAAGTCGTCGATCTTCAGTTTGCGCATGTGCTCGGCAACGGCTTGTCCATCGTCAGTTCCTGCGGATTCAATGGCGCGCAGATAATGGAGGGTGGCAGAGTAGACGCCGGCATGAATGGTATTGGGTTTTTTGTTGGCCTTTTCTTCAAAACGTTTGGCGAATGCGCGTGATTCATCGTTCCGGTTCCAGTAGTAGCCAACCAGCACACTGAGCCCGGCGGCTTCTTTTACGCCGATGGCTCTTGCATCGTCGATGAAGAAGATCATGCCCGTAAGCTTTTGGCCGCTGCTGGTAATGCCAAACTCTTTGGCTTGTTTGATGGTGTTTCTGAGGTCAGAACCTGCGTTGGCGGCCCCGATTACTTTGGCGCCAGAGGCTTGGGCCTGTAATAAATAGGAGGAAAAGTCCGATCCGCTCAGGGGGTGGCGGACGCTACCAATCACTTTGCCACCGTTGGCTTCAATCACTTGTTTGGCGTCCGCTTCCATTGAGTAGCCAAAGGCATAGTCAGCCGTGATGAAAAACCAGGTGTCATTGCCTTCCAGTGTCATCGCTTTGGCGACACCATTGGCCAGCGCGAAGGTGTCATAGGCCCAATGGAAGCTTAAGGCGCTACAGTCTTTGCCTGTCAGGCGGGTGGTGCCGGCAGCATTGTTGATGGTGATTTTACCGCGCTCAGTCATGAGCTTGGTGACAGCGAGCGCTGCAGATGAGGCGGCAATATCGACAACGGCATCCAGCCCTTTCCGATCTAACCATTCACGGGTAATTCCGACAGCCACATCCGCTTTCAGGTGATGATCACCAGTTAAAAGTTCGATGGGTTTGCCCAGGACTTTGCCGCCAAACTCATCAATCGCCATTTGTGCTGCGATGGCAGAGCCTTTTCCTGTCAGGTCGGCGTAGATGCCAGAAAAGTCAGATGGCATCCCGATCACGACTTTGTCATCAGAGATACCGGCCGCCAGCGCGGTGGTGCAGGTCAATAAAGAGGCGAGTGTCACCCCTGCGAGAGATTTGATATGCATCTTTTTTTCTTCCTCCAGGTTTGGGTCGTTATTTATGGTTTTGTTGCGTTATATGCCCAGATAGTTTTTGAGTTTTTCTGTGTTTTGTTCGAGCTCAGTATTTTTTATTTCATCGATGACATGGCCTTCCTCTATGACATAGTGACGGTCTGCAATAGAGGAGGCGAAGTAGAAGTTTTGCTCGACTAATAGTATGGTGAATCCGCGTTTTTTGATTTCCGATAAGATGCTTCCGATCTGCTCAATAATGACAGGTGCGAGGCCTTCTGTGGGTTCGTCCAGCAAAAGCAGAGTTGCGCCCGTGCGCAAAATACGGGCAATTGCCAGCATTTGTTGTTCCCCACCCGAGAGATGTGTGCCTCGGCTGGCAGCGCGTTCTTTTAGGATGGGGAAAAGCTCATAGATCTCATGAATAGTCATACCACCTGCTTGCAGTACGGGTGGGAGTAACAGGTTTTCTTCGACGCTGAGCGAAGAAAAGATGCCGCGCTCTTCCGGGCACAGGACAATGCCGGAGCGTGCAACCTCATCAGAGGTCAAATTGAGCATTTCTTTTTCCGCAAACGTTACCGAGCCCGTGTGCTGTTTAAGCATGCCCATGATCGTTTTTAATGTGGTTGTTTTGCCTGCTCCATTGCGACCAAGTAGTGTGACAACTTCACCCCGGTGGACGTCAAAATTCAAGTCGTGAAGTATGTAAGATTCGCCATACCAGGCATTCAAGTTGCGTACTTTTAATAAAGTATCAGGCATGTTTTTTCCCCATGTAAGCTTCAAGTACAAGAGGATTAGAGGAGACATGCTCGTAGGAACCTTCGTCCAAAACCTGGCCAGCTCTGAGCACAGTGATAACGTCAGAGATTTTGGCTACGACACTGAGGTTATGCTCCACCATCAACACCGTCCGGTTTTTGGCCGCTTTCTGTATCAACTCAGCTGTACGGCTAATATCGCTTTGGGCCATACCTGCCATCGGTTCGTCGAGCAACAAAACTTCCGGATCCAGCGCTAATGTGGTGGCAATTTCCAGCGCACGTTTGCGACCGTAGGGCAGCTCTGAGGCTTTGTTTTCTGCGTACCTTTCTAGGTCAACGTGTTCCAGTAGCTCGTACGCCTCTTTGTTTAAAGTGTGCAAGATTTTTTCTGAATGCCAGAATTGATAGTCCATTTTGTGTTTGCGCTGGAGTGCAATTCGGACATTTTCCAAAACCGTCAGGCCAGAGAAAACAGCTGAGATTTGAAAGGAACGCACCAAGCCCTTTCGGGCGATATCCGGCGGTTTGCATGGGGTAATATTTTCGCCCTTAAAGAAAGTGGACCCGCTGGACGGGATTAAAAATTTGGTGAGGAGGTTGAAGAGCGTCGTCTTGCCCGCGCCG
>DJFX01000043.1:228138-228463 GCA_002432635.1 Halothiobacillaceae bacterium UBA5861
GTCTTGCCCGCGCCGTTGGGACCAATCAAGGCGTGTATGGTGTTGCGCCTGACCTGCAGGTTGACATTATGAACAGCAGTGAATCCTTTAAATGATTTACTCAGGTCACGTGTCTCCAGTACAACAGGCTGATTTTCCAGCATCCCCACTTCCCCGGACAAATTATTGTTATAAGTATCTTTTTTGCAGAGACTTTGAACTATTTTTGATTTCTTTGTCAAGGCGTCCGTTTTATGGTTTTTGTCGCGCTGGCAAGCTGTGTTAGTCTTTGCCTGTTTAATGGTTAATATGTCAGACCATTTATGACCGGTCATGCTGCTTAAGA
>DJFX01000043.1:228666-228889 GCA_002432635.1 Halothiobacillaceae bacterium UBA5861
ATGACCGGTCATGCTGCTTAAGATCAGAGGGAGTGGCCGAAAGAAGTTGTATTTATTAAAAATCAATGAAAACTGTTTGGAGGATTGCCATGTCGGGACCGCTTTCAGGGATCCGTGTACTTGACCTTACGGCTGTTTACTTGGGGCCTTATACCACCCAGGTTTTGGGTGATATGGGGGCGGATGTCATAAAAATTGAACCCCCCTCGGGTGATACGACACG
>DJFX01000043.1:229182-230562 GCA_002432635.1 Halothiobacillaceae bacterium UBA5861
AGAACAAGCGCAGTGTTGCCTTGGATCTGCAACAGGAAGAAGGTCGTGAAGCCTTTCTGGAGCTTGCAAAAACAGCGGATTTGATGGTCAACAATATGCGCCCGCAAGCACTCAAAAAATTACGTTTGACCTATGAAGACGTGAAAGCGGTTAACCCCGAAATTGTGTACTGCTCAGCTTATGGTTATGGCAAGGATGGGCCTTATGCCAGTCGTCCAGCCTATGACGATATGATCCAAGGTGCCTCAGGTCTGGCAGCACTGCAAGGGCAGTTTTCCAAAGGAGACCCCAGTTACTTCCCAACAGTGATTGCAGACAAGACGGCCGGGTTAACGTTCCTGTATGCCATTTTGCTTGGCTTGATTCATAAACTTCGTACAGGCAAGGGGCAAGAAGTGGATGTCCCTATGTTTGAGACAATGGCGGCGTACGCCATGGTCGAGCACCTTTACGGTCATGCTTTTGAACCACCGATGGGGGGAACAGGTTATCCTCGTTTATTAAGCTCGAGCCGAAAGCCGTATAAAACGCAAGATGGTTTTATTGGTATCTTGCCTTACACAGACCGCCACTGGCTTAAGTTTTTTGACGTGGCGGGTATTGCTGAGCTGAAAGAAGATCCGCGCTTTTGTGATCTTGCAGCACGCACGGAACATATTGATGAGCTCTATCAAAAGCTGGCTGAAGTCGCTGTCACTAAGACTACTGATGAATGGTTGGCCTTGCTCAGAAAGGCAGAGATTCCTTGCACAGAAATCAATAGCATTGATGATTTAATGCACGACCCGCATCTCGAAAAAGTAGGTTTCTTCGCAGTGATGGATCACCCAACGGAAGGAATGGTGAGATACACTAATCAGCCTGTACAAATGTCTGCAACGCCACCGGCGATCACAAAGCATGCGCCATGTTTAGGGCAGAACAGTATCGAGGTTATGAAAGAGGTAGGTGTGACAGAAGAACAGATTCAAGCCCTTATACAAAAGGGCGTTCTGATCCAGCCATAAAATCAACAATATGAATGATAGAGATGAGACTAATGAAAAATCATGAACATATTCAATTTGAAGTGGATGACTTAGGTGTCGCAACGATTACGTTAAACCGTCCGGAAAAATTTAACGCCTTTAATGAGCAAACAGTTTCCGAGTGGTACGAGTGCTTAATGCACTGTTATCACAACAGTGACATCAAAGTTGTTGTATTGACCGGTGCGGGAAAAGCCTTCTGCGCGGGTGGCGATATTGACCATATGCTGCACTCTGCGGAGCACGAAAATGCCTTAGAGCGGAAAAATTTCCTGTGGCGAGGTGTTCATCAGGTTGCAAAGACTGTCGAAATGCTGGATAAACCCTACCTTTGCGCGATTAATGGTACCGC
>DJFX01000043.1:230748-231244 GCA_002432635.1 Halothiobacillaceae bacterium UBA5861
AACCCTATCTTTGCGCGATTAATGGTACTGCGCGTGGAGCGGGAATGGATATGACGTTAATGTCTGATATCCGAATTATGGCTGAGTCGGCAACCATGGCTGAGTCCTATATCAACGTTGCGCTCATGCCCGGCGATGGTGGCGCCTACTACCTTCCGAGAATCGTAGGCATGGCAAAAGCTCTAGAGCTTTTCTGGACGGGACGTGTTGTTAGCTCGGCCGAAGCGCTGGCCATGGGGCTTGTCAGTAAGGTCGTGCCTGATGATCAACTTATGGCAGAAGTGTATAAGTTAGCCCATGCCATTGCTTCGAAGCCGTCGGCGCCAATCCGGTTCACCAAGCGTGCAGCTTATCGGGGGATGGGGCAGGACCTACATACCGCGCTGGACTTAGCCTCCTCCAATATGGCGGTCCTTGAGGATCTGCCCGAACACAAAGAAGCGCTGCAACAGTTTGTTAACCGGAAGAAATAAAATAACTTTAAAAAACTGTTGAT